>CAJMNM010000007.1 GCA_905214795.1 uncultured bacterium | reverse complement strand
AAATACCCTGGTATCTGCTGAATGGTGCTGACGGGACACATAATGTGATGTTTACACTGGCTTTGGGTGTGGTCACGCTCATGGTTCTTGAAAATCTTCTGCAACGTAGTCTGGCACAGGGATTTCTTTGGACACTTGGCATGGCCGGACTCGCTTCATGGCTTAGTGTTGATTATGAGTGGATGGGAATTCTAATCATTGTTATATTTTATATTTTTAATGGATATGGCCACTCTTTCCCATATAGTAAAGGTATGCAATTTTTTTGCACATTTACTTTAATGATGCATTATGAAGTCATTGGTGCTGTAATGGCTTGCATATTTCTATATCTATATAATGGGAAAAGAGGATTTATACAAGGAAGCATAGTAAAATATGGGTTCTATGCTTTTTATCCTATTCATCTTGTGTTTGTATTAACAGTTCTATAATTATAATATTATAAGAAAAACGGTTAAAGATTAATGTGACTTTTTAGCTTAGTTATTATTATTTCGTGAAGTCCATATTACTTATATATGAGATATTTCATAATTTTGCTATAAAAATATTATGAATTATGAGTCTGCTTGGAAAGTTACTGAAATTAATATTAAAAAAGATAATATTTAAATATACGATTATAATACTTTTGGGAGTAATTATTGCAATTCTAATTTTTAATTGGACAACAATCATTAGTATTATTGAAAACTCAGCCAATTATCTATATGGTCCAGATGCGGAAAATAAGGGAAAACTTTTGACTATTATATTAACAATAGTAGGTGGATTGGGTGCATTATGGGGACTTTTTTTAAACAATAAGAAAGTTAATGAACTTGTTAGGCAAAATGAGATAGCCCTTCAAAACAGTAATGATAAAAGATTCGGTGAGGCTATAGGTTATTTGAATAGTGATAATGAAGGTATAGCAATTGGTGGTATTTATGCACTTTATCAATTAGCTAAAGAAGATAATAGATATGCACCAATAATTACGAATATTTTTTATAGTTATGTCAACAACAACAAACATAAAGAAGTAACTGTTCAAACAATAATTACTTTGCTCTTTTCGGAGAATAATCCATTCATATCTGATAAAGAATTAATATTTAAAGATTTATCTCTAAAGAACCTAAAAATGTATTGTACTATATCAAAGATCAAGTTTGTTACCTGTTCTTTTGACTTTGTTGATTTGTTAGGAGAATGCTCGGTTTCTTTTTATGAATGTAGTATGAAACACTCTTTGATATATGATTTTAAAGATATTACAATGATTAAAGGGAAATATATCAAGATTAATATTTGTAATTTTGAAACATGCGATATTCAAGTAACTGTAGACGAATTTGTTAAATCTAACATTATGATTAATAGAATTACAAACTTATATCTTGATATAAAAAAAATAGAAGATGTGAATATATATATTGATACAGCTGATGAAGTTTACATTAACAAAATACCAATGGAACAAATTTCAACAAATTTATTTTTCTATTATTCTTCTGGAATCAAATCTTTATTTTTAAATAATGAACTGGTTGAAGATAGAAAAGGGTTGAATATTATATATGATGACTCCATTAAGCGTATGAAAAAAATTTATATTAAAACTTTACTTACAAATTCCTTATCATAGAAGTAATTTGGAGGATTGGAAATTAACTTAGAGACACATCGCTTCTTGTTAATCATCTAATTGAGAGTAGCTTTGCCTAAGTTTGAGCGACTCTCAATTAAATGTAAAAAACAGAATGTTTTTCCACCAATTTTAAGGAATTGACAATGACTAATATGACTCGTCGTTTATTGACAAATCTATTGATTTCTCATTATTTAATGATTTAATATTTAAGTCATAAAAAGAATCATCTTTTAAATTATATTCTACTGATATTAAAACATCTACAGATAAATCAAAATCATGATTCAATGTCATTTCTTCAAGGAAATAATATGTTTGTTCCTCTTTATCCCAATATGCATTATCGTAATCTGGAAATGTTATATCAGCAGTCAGGTCAATTCCCAAGCTTAAAACGACATCAGCATAAGGCTTATCAATGTGCGTAATAGCCATTTTATTTAGGCTCAATTTTCTTATAGCTATATTCGTTATTTCTGAATCAAAAAAATCTGTGTTAGTAAAATCACCGTAATCAATAATATAAGCTTTAATCTGACTTAAAATATTATTTTCATGTTTTCTTAGAAGTTGAGATACAAACTTAATTGTGTCACTTTCAATTTCTTTCGCTATTTCCTCAAATATAGGATTTATATCTTTGGTTATTTTAAAATATGGAGAAGTATAATTTACCCAATCATGATCTTTACTGATTGCAATAATCTCTATATTATTTTTTTTGCAGTATTGTTCTATAGAAGAAATAATAAAGGCATCTGGAAACTCATTTTTCTTTTCTCCTTCTTTAAATGGAGGATTTTCCTTAAAGTAATCATCAATTATTCTTCTAAAATCAATTTCATCATAAGGAATAATCGTGAATGGTATATTATTAATTACATTATCAAAGGTTGAATATAATTTATTTTCTTCAGCCCTAAAAATATTTTTATCTTTTAGATTTCTGATTGCTTCTGCATAGGAAGTATTACCTAAAATATATAAATCAGAATTATTAAACAGATTATGACAATGCTTTTTAGCTATATCCATCCTCTTTGTTATCCTATTCTTTACTTCCCTAATTACAATCTCATTTGTGTATAATTTTACATAACCTTCTTTAGCATAATCATATAATGTAACTAATTTACCTTTAAAGAAATTATTCTCTTCAAAAAAACTCGTATCTACAAAAATGTTTTTCATGGCTTTATTATTTTAGAGATTGCTTTTTTCTAGCTATTATTATTACATAATGTTCTTTATTATAAACTAAAATTCCTCCAAAAATTTTTTCATCTTTAAAAGGTATCAAATCTTCTTTGTTCGGATTTGAAATATCTATTCTAATAGGCTGAATTATATATGATAAGATGTCTTTATGTCCAGAGAATTTCCAAGTAAATGACTTTTTTAAATACTCATACATTCTGATTATAGACTCAGATGTATTTTCATCAATAATCTGTACTAATAATTCATAATCATCTGATAATGCAGTACCATATTGATGATAAAATAATCCTTTGAAATTTTTTTTATGAAATTCCTCTATAACGTTTCTATCAAATTCTACTCCACAAACCTTGTTCGATTCATCAAAGTGCAACCTTTGTTTACAACTTCCTTTTTTTCTTATTATTGATCTTACAGCTTTACCTACTACTTGTTGATTTTCATTATTTCGTGCTATTACCCCAATAAGATTACGAAATTCTTCATCTATTGAACTATAATAGGCATTACATTTTAAGCAGGCAGGGACTGTAATACGGTTTAACTTATATTTTTCATCATATCCTTCAAATAAGTTTTTTGCAGGAATATGTTCCTTAGTTATATCTTTCGCACCAAACTCTTTTCCACAATTATAGCATACTAGCTTTGAAAGGTGTCCTCTTTTTGCTATTGAAGTTGTTGAATTATTTAAGGTGTCATTTGATATTTGTTCTTTTGTAAGTATTGATGTTGTTTTACGAAAATGAGATTTTCTACTTACTCCGTATGTTCCTTTCCAAATTTTTCCTCTTCTAGTTCTAATATCACCTTTTCCCATACTACAATTATTTTCACAAAAATAAAGACTTTAAATACTATTGACAATATTATATATATGTTTATCAACACAATATAGAATAGAATTCTATTTCGAATATATATTAACATTGTTTTCTATGTATCAGTCTAATATTCTATATATTCTAATAACTTTTTCGATATAATTATAATCTCCTGCATACCCAATCTCATCAAGCCAAAGCAAATAATTACCACCTTTATATTTGTATTGAACTTTAGTATAATAAGCTCTGACACTTTCTGTCCAATGATTGAATTCATAGTATTTCCCTGTGCGTGGATTGGTAAGCCCGAAAAGATTGTGCTTGTTCCGGCATACTGACGAACGGAACCATCCGGTCTCCAGTATAGCCTGGGCCAATACGATTTTAGGGTACAGGATTCCGTTTCTTATGATTTCTTTATAAAGGTTGGGGATGGTAAGTTCAGGAAGATGAATTTCTGATTTAGTAATATCATCTGTTTTCTTTTGCAGTTCTGTTTTCAGGGATGCTTTCCTGTCACTATTTCGGCTGTTATCATCCAATTTCTTCTGATTGTCCGATCCGACAGTCAGGGTATCCTTTACCATCATCTTATTCTTTTTCCCTTTTGTAACATCCTTTCCTGCACGGTTATAAGACTCTTTTTGTCTTTCTGTTGGCAGAAGTGCCGAATCTCTGGTTATCGTATAGAACTGTGCCGATACGCTTACCGGCAGAAACATCAGTAGCAATAAAATCAGAATAGTGTTGCGCATTTCTTTTTCAGGGGATTGCCGTAAATACATTTGTGGCATTCAGGCGGTTAGAACCGCAAATATAACAGCTTAATTACAGTAATATGGAAATGCACAACAGAAATCAGTCCGATTTGTTGCCATACGAAAAACTGGCAATACTGGGTATCGACCGTGAAAAGGCGGACAGCTTACCCATGGAAGTGAAGGAGAAGCTGATGGCAGGTGAAGTGACTCCCATCATGCAGGTATCCATCAACGCAAGGAACGGCAGCATCATCACCATGCCGATGAAACTACAGATGACTACAGACAAGAACGGTGCTCCGGCTCTTATTGCCTATCCGGTACGTGCCGAACTGGACCGGGAACGCAACAAGATTCTCAATCTCACTCAGCAGGAGGCTGAACGCCTGGCCAGAGGTGAGGTAATTCAGAAGGCGATCAATGTGAACGGTGAAAAGACTCAGCAGTATCTGCAACTTGATCCCGAAACGAAATCCGTCATTCACAAGCGTGTCACTGACATCAAGCTGGAGCAGCGTCTGAAGGACATGGAGAAGGTAAACGACATTGAACTGGGTATGCAGCAGAAGCAGCAGGTACGGGAGGGAAAACCTGTTGAACTGAATGTGGGCGGCGAGAAGGTTTCAGTCGGCATTGACCTGAAGGAGCAGCAGGGATTCAGGCTTATCAAGGGGGACATGAAGGAATGGGAAAGACAGCAGAAGCTCCGCTATGATGAGATTCATCCTGAATACCTCGGCCTTGTCATGACTGACAAGAACCGTTGGGAGTATCAGAAGGTGGTGGACAGACAGTCCGTGGAGCGTGCCATTTCACACTCTCCATCCCAGAAGGAAACAAAAGCAAACAGCCTTAAACTCTAATACTGATTCCTATGGCAAAAAAGACAGATTCAGATAATGATAACGGTATCATACGGCAGTTCAACGAACTGAAGAAGAAGCATCCGGATGCCATGCTGCTGTTCAGACGGAACAGTTTCTATGAACTCTATAAGCAGGATGCCGTCAAGGCTGCCGCAGTGCTTGCCATCGAGATTACAGACAGGATTCAGCCTGACTACAAGAGACCGGTAAAGGTTGCATCATTCCCTCAATCAGCACTGGACGTTTATCTGCCCAGGTTGATACGTTCCGGAATCAGGGTCGCAATCTGTGATGCACTGGACAGTCCTTTGAAGAAGAAGGCCGGACAGGACAAGGCTGAGAATAATGACAGAACCATTCAAAACAGTACAGATATGGGAAAGAAGAAAAAGGAACAGGGTGCGCAGGAAGCCCCTGACAGAACAGTGGAGAACACTGTAGATGTAAAACCTGCAAGGGAAAAGAAGTCGAAGGCCAAAGCTGAAACCAAAGCTGAGACCGGGACGGATAATGAGGTAAAGGCCGAAAAGAAGGACGGACAGAAAACGGAGACAGCCCAGGAACGAAAACCCCGTGAGCCGCAGATGGTGACTGCCAACGGTGAAAAGGTGACTCATGGTCATGCCTACCAGAGTACCACCAATCCTGCCGACTGGTACTTTACCGCAAAGATTGACGGACAGCAGCTCAAACCGCAGAAGATGGATGCAGCCGACCTTGCAGCCTATCAGAATAAGGAAATGACGGTGCCGCAGCTGATGGAACGCTACTATCCAACAAAGCTGATGCCGAAGGTATCTGAGGAAGCCTTTCGTATGCCAATGGAAATTGCAGGACCGGACGGTTCTATAACCGTAAACAAGTTCAATGTCTATAAGGAGAAAGACGAGCAGCGTCCTGACTTTGGGAAATACAAGTTCTATGTTCAGGTTGGGGATACGAACATGTCTGCCGTGGCTTCACACCAGGACCTGAATGCCTACTTTGACAGGGTAGCCACTCCAAACCAGCTTATTGAAAAGAACTTCGGGGAACGTCTGCATCTGAAATCCGCATACGAGAAGTATCAGCTTCCTGAAGGTGTTGACCCCAAAGGTGTGCGTGTGGCCAAGGACAGGAACGACAACAAATGGAAGGTGTCGGTTGACCTCGGAGAGAAAGGACAGACTTCCCGGCATGAAATCTCCTTTGATGACGGTTATTCGCTTTTCAAGACCAAGACAGCCACAAGGGAACAGATTGCGGCCAAATATCTGAATACGGAAATAACCGGTATGCTTGCCGCCAATACCGCAAAAGTGGAGAAAACGGCTTCTATGAAAATGTAACATAATCAGAAAACTAAAATACAAGTTATATGTCAGCTAAAATGAATCATGAGGAGCTTGTGGAGCTTCTGCAGGAGGGCAAGATAGGTTTCCTCCGCTTTGTTATGGACAGTGAGAATGCAGATGATTATCTGGAGTGGTGCCGGTCACACGGTACGGACCCTTCGGATGAATCGGCCGAGTTCTATGTGGAACAGACGGACATCGAGCAGATGGACCGTCAGGTAATGGATGACGACAGCTATGGCATCTGGAACTGACTCTCAGGGAAACAGCGGACAGGCGGCCATAGACCGTTTCGCTGCAATGATGATTGAGCGTATGCAGCAGATGAAGGATACCGGATGGAAACAGGGATGGATTGGAGGTGCATCGGGTTATGCCGGACTGCCGCAGAATGTGGGTGGCCGCAACTATTCGGGTTCCAATTCCTTTTTCCTTCAGATGCATACTGCAGCCATGAACTACCAGCTTCCGGTATATTTGACTTTTAAGCAGGCGCATAACCTGAAGGCTCATGTCCTGAAGGGTGAAAAGGCCTTCCCGGTGGTGTACTGGGATATGATGATAAAAGACAGTCACGGCAAGAGGATAAGCACGGAGGAATACCGTGCAATGAGCAAGGAAGAGAAGAAGGATATGGATGTCATTCCTTTCATCAAGTCATTCCCGGTGTACAATGTGGCGCAGACAAATCTGGCCGAAGTACAGCCGGAGAGGATGCAGAAACTCATGGACAGGTTCAAGGTTCCGGAACTTCGGGATACGGAAGGTATGTACACCCATGCCGCACTCGACCGTATGGTGGAAACGCAGCAGTGGCTTTGTCCGATACGTGCCGACAAGCGTGAGAACGGTGCCTATTATTCTCCCTCAAAGGATATTGTGGTGCTGCCCATGAAGGCGCAGTTCAATATCGGTGATTCTCCGGAAGAAACCTACCGTGGTGGAATGGAGTATTATTCTACCATGCTCCATGAAATGACTCACTCCACCATGACACCGGAGCGTCTGAACAGGGAGATGGGCGGCAGGTTCGGTGACCCGAAATATGCCAAGGAGGAACTGGTGGCGGAACTTACGGCTGCCATGATCTGCCATTCCATGGGATTTGATTCCAGGATAACGGACAACTCTGCTGCCTATCTGGACTCGTGGATTGGTGTACTGAAACAGGAACCGAAGTTTATCGTATCAGTCATGGCTGACGTGAACAAGGCTTCGGACCTGATTCTTGACCATGTGGATAAACAGCGTCTGGCTCTCGGCGAGCAGCCTTATCTGGCAAAGAATGACCCGCTGACTCCTGTCAGTGCGGACGAGGAGATACCTTTCAGGAATGCGGCCATTGTCAAGACCCGTTCCGGAGACTATGCCATCCGTGCGTCATACGATGGTGTGGAGCTGGGACTGAAGAAGGTATCCAAGGAAACGGCCAGGACTTTCTTCCAGCTTACGGACTGGAAGGACAAGGAGGCTTTCCTGAACATGACTGCACGGAAGACATACGAACCGGAGATTACTATGATGGGCAGGAACCGGAATGCCGGTACAGGACTTGGTATATGAAATCTGTATAACATCTTAAATCGGAAAGCATGAGTGACTACAAGGTTAATTTCAGGGAAATGAAATCCCGTGTAGGGATTGACGATATTGCATACGCCCTGGGATACCGTCTGGACAGGAAGGCCGGTATCGGACGTTACATCGAGCTGGTACTCGGTGAAGGTGGCAACAAAAGGGATACGCTGATTGTCAGCCATCCCTACGACAAGGCAGCACAGACGTTCTTCCGGCGTGACGGTTCCAAGGGCGATGTGGTGACACTCATCCGTGAGAATCTTTCTTCCTTTACGGTATCAGGAAAGGATGAGTGGCAGAAGATAGCCAAGGTCATGGCACGTTTCGCCAACATGCCTGAACCTGAATACAGGGAAGACAGGGAGTATGTTAAATCGGCAGGAAAATCATCAGGCGTGTTTGAACCTTCCAGATATGAGGTAAAGCCGGTTGACACCGAGAAAATACCGGGACTATTTTTCCGGCGCGGACTGTCCAAAGCAACCGTAACAGCTCTTTCGCCTTTTATTTCCCTTATAAGGGACAAGAACAACGTGAAGTTTGAAGGTTACAATATCGGATTCCCATATACTGACGGAAAGGGAAATGAAGTCAGGGGGTATGAAATCAGAGGACATGGCGGTTACAAGTCGAAGGCTGCCGGTACGGATTCGTCATCTTCGGCATGGGTGGCTGTTCCTTCGGGTATCAGTCCGGACAATGTAAGAAGCGTGTTTTTCTGTGAATCTGCATTTGATGCTATGGCCTTCTACCAGATGAACCGGATACAGATTGGGGACAGTGCGGCTCTGGTTTCACTGGGCGGCACATTCTCTGACAGGCAGATAACCGGAGTCCTGGAACGCTTTCCAAATGCACGTGCCTTCGACTGTTTTGACAACGACCTGGCCGGGAGGATATACGGACTGCGCATGATGGCTCTGCAGGAAGGTATTCAGATGAAGATAAGCAGGACTGACGGCGGTATCCGGATTGAAGCGAAGGGAAAGGTTTTCGAGCCTGACATGGAACGTCCCCTACTGGCTCAGGTTGCCAGGCAGCTGAACATCCGGTACCGTATGGGACAGTGGCTTCCTCCGAAGGCTTTTAAGGACTGGAACGACTGTCTGCTGAACAGGCCGATGGAGCCGGTGATTTCACCTCATAAGGAGGAACGTGAACAGAATCTGAGTGAACAAAGGAATAAAGGACGTAAAATCTGAATGATATGAACAGAATCAAGTTAAGAATAACGGTAGTGATTGCTTTGGCGGTTTTTCTGCTGAAAGGTACGGACACTTTTGCACAACAGACAGACCCGACTCTGACGGGTGCTGTCTTTGCACAGACTTCTACTCTGAAGAATATCTATGACAAACGCCAGAAGGCACACGAGAAAATCATTGCTGCCGAGACTGCCGTAACGGTTGCACTCGACAGGGTGCACAGTGTGGAGGACAAGATGCTGGAATATCTTTCCAATGCACAGGGAGCCATGCAGAATCTCTATCAGATTAAGCGTGCCGGGGAACTGGTGGCCACGGAGATACCTCAGAACTGCAGCCTGCTGCTCAAATCGGTAGGAAGTAACCTGAAGGGAACGGCAATTGCTGCAATCGTCTCGGACGAGCTGGCTGATGCCGCAACCCAGATGGCCGCGCTTTATCCGTTCATGAAGCAGCTGGTGACTTCCGGAAGCTATGATACAGGCGGTTCTGACGGAGGCAAGGAGAAGCACAAGGTAAACCTGCTCAGTTCTTCCGAGCGGTACTACATAGCAAACGAAGTGCTGACCAGACTGGAGGCTGTTAATACCGACCTCTTTATCCTGGCATGGCAGGTACGCACACTCTCATGGAACGACCTCTGGTTCTCTCTTGACCCGGAAGGATGGGCAAGCGTGATGTCCGGCAAGAACATCATAGGTGGAATCGTTGCGGACTGGAACCGGGGGTTCTCATTCAATTAATTCAAACAATGTAACTTATCAGGAATATGGATTCGGAAAAGAAGATTATAGGACGCTGCCCGTTCTGCGGCAGCAACGTGGTGAAGACCTGCAAGGGGTATCGCTGCGAAAACAACACAGGTGAGCATCCTTCTTGTGTGCTCAACATCAATGCCATCATCGGCAACCGGAAAATGAATGACGAGGAGATTGCTGAATTTTTAGAGAAACGCTGCATCCTTTTGGACGGCTTTTCCACCAAGGAAGGAAAGACTTTCCCGACGGTGCTGGAACTTGCTGATGACGGTGCAGTCAATATGCAATCTGTTATCGGCAGGTGTCCGCACTGCGGCGGCGAGGTACGTGTAGGAACAAGGGCTTTCAACTGTTCCAACTACAGCAATCAGGAAGCACCGTGTTCATTCGCTATCTGGAGGAATATAGGAGGCCATCAGCTGACACTAGAAGAGGCGAAAGAGCTTTGTGACAAGAACATTACTTCATCCGAACTGGAGATGTACCGGGAGGACGGTTCCATTTACCGCAAGCGTCTCGGTCTGGCTCCGGACAAACTTCAAATCGTAAAGATATGAAACAGGGAAAGAAACTATTGATACTGCCTGCAGTGGCAGTTCTGCTCGGAATGGGAAGTGCCTGTTCCGGCAACAGCGAGAATAAGGCTCAGGATATGGCAAGAAAGGCACTGATGGCTTCGGTGGATAACCCGGAAGCTGTAAAGATTGTCGGTATCAGCAAACCTGACTCTGTATTTGGCCGTGAGTATGTTACCATGGAGGAGAAGATGGCTCTTTCTGTGGCCATGATGAAAATCAGCCGCAGGTTTATGGAGGATACGGATTTTGATAATCCGGATTCAGAATGTCACGGGATGTCCGGAAAGATGAAACGTCAGATGGATACCATGACGGCACTCCGCTCTCTGATGCTTTCCGGTGAACTGAAATCTACAGGTGATGAAAGTAGTCAGGAACGCAAGCCGTTCAGCGGTTGGAAAGTGAAGGTTGAATATGAAGCCACTGATTCTGACGGGAAACCGTACTGCTCTGAATACTGGTTTATTATGGATAAGGAAGCGCAATGTGTAATCAGGTCATTTGAAATTCCACTTTTATGAAGCTGAAAACCGAATTGTAAATATTAAACGGAGCAAACTGTAATAGCTTGCTCCGTTACATTACTTACATGTTATAGGAGAGTTTATTTGGTATTGATTTACAAGACTGTGAATATCACAATCAATATCTTTGTTACAATAGCTACCGTGCTTAGCTTTTTTTACTAAATAGTCTACATACAAAGCATATTCTCTACAAATCTTATTTCCCTGAAGTTTAATCCCTTCACCAAGGTAATCGCTTATGTAAGCACCTATATAGTAAATCTCATTAAGCCCATAAATACCATACTGAGCGCATTTTGATCTGAATTTAAAATAATCCATAATAGAATCTGATTGAAATAGATAAAATATAATATCAAGTTCATAAACAGACATAGCAATAACCGGAACCTTGCTGTCCTTTGGCTGATTTAGATAATTCAATGAAGACATGCCGGGAAAAGAATCTAGAGTTATACATACATTAAGCAGTTTGAGATTTTCGGCAAATGTCATATCAGCTTTTCTTAATGAATAATATTCAGATGCATGATTAAGACATTCTATACATTTTAGGCCTTGATTGAATGCCTCTGTAACGGCCTTTTGATAATCTTCTTTGATTGAGGTTACGCACCCTCGCTTTGATAATTCAGTCAATCTTTTACTCTTAACCTGGAAAACAATTCCCATTTCATTATTACATAACATAGCATCAATGTCAGTAATAGGATCTGAAGATTTACTTCTTTTAATAAGGATGTGATTGTATGAACTTATGTGGAATCTTCTCTTAATGATCTTATATACAATATCTTCCGCTGTCCTTCCTCTTAAATCTGCTAATTTCTTATGAAAAGACTTATCTTCTGAAAGCCAGTAATATGGCGTTTCATTAATTGCAGCAGCCAAAGAGTTCGTATTTACAATGAACAATCCTCTATCATCAGGTAATTTAATTATTGGATATTGTTTAAAATAATTGTAGTCTGTTATATCACAAATTTTATCAGGAAGTTTATCTCCTAATTTGTATGACATTCTTTTTAAGATATTCTGCTCTTCTGGAGAGAAGATTTTTCTTATTTTGTTCGGTTTTATAGTAAATAGATTTAAAGGACAAACATATTCATTCTTACGCCGTTTTTCATTAATTCGTTTCCTTATTTGATTCTCTAGAGTTGTTATGATTTTATTGAACGTTGATTCAATTACAGTTGTATCAAACTCATACTCTTCTCTCAATTTGAATGATAATATTTGTTCATTGTATTTTTCTTTTGCAAATTTTATATATTGCCAATTATAAGCAAGGTCACCTTCATAAAAGTAATTTTCAACAAACAAATCACCAAAATCCTGAGAATCTCTATATAGGTTATGAAGATCATCCATTAAGCCATATACTTCTTTACGAATTTCCTCATCCTTAATAATATCCCAATTCTTCGCAAGATTAACATTCTGCAACCAAAGGCCACATAAAAAGTCTATCTCTGTTGAAAGAAGTCTATCACGATTTGACTCTTGTCCATGTTTTAATTGACTTTCTATTCCCACGGTTTCAAAGAAAGAGATGTATCCCAAAATTCTTCCAAATGAAAAGTATGATGTTATTTCATTTAGTCGTGTTATAATTTCGTGTTTATCCATTTTATTTTCTAATGCAGTTTATATAATCATGTTTATTTTCTTTAAGGATGTATGATAGTATTTCAAATGCGTCCTTATCTATCTGGTTAAGTATGATATGTGCATCATTTGAATAACAGCAGAAATCATACAAGATGGTTGCTAAAAGAATATATGTAGATTTTATTATTGTTTTAACATAGCTATTTATATTATCATTGAACATTTGACCAAATTGCAACACACTCAGAAATGATGAATGTATATGAGATGATGTAATCCTATATAGATTTTTAGCATCATCATCACATATAATCTGATTGATTCCGTTATCCACATGAATGCCTTTTATGCCCGTAATTTCACCATTTGACTTAACAAAATAATATCCTTTTAACGATGTACCTTTATAATCTAAAATCTTCTTACAATCCTTAATTACATTATCAGGTACTTTTAATTGTAGTAAAAGTACAGACACTTTATTTTTCAAATTTTCTATTTCATTTTTTTCCTTTGCTTCTTTCTCCTTATACTCTTCTGGAACATTATTAAGTCCCTGTCTGTTCTGAAAACCTCGAATTTCCCATATTGATAAAACTATTTCTCTTTCAGCATCACTTTGTTGCGTTATAAATATGTTATGAAATGTAAAGCATAATTCATAATAGCTTCTTAGGACAGATAATATGGATGGTATATCTTGAATAAGTAAATTACTATTTTCCAATAAACTTTGTCCTTTTAATAAATTTAAGATTGATTTAGTTCTCAACAATCCCATTTGCAGCATACATTGCGCTATACAGTCACTTTCTGAGACAGTCTTTTGATTATACTTCCAATAAGATCTGAGCTGATGTATCAACTTAAATACAGTATGACATAAATTCTCTATATGTTCTTTGAAGAATAAAATCACATTACTTTCATCCAATTGTGATAAATATTCTTCTGTAGATAGAATATCCTCTTTCATGTGTTTTTAATTCTTTATCATAATTCGGGTCTATTTAATTTTCAATTTTTATAAGTGATAACTGTCTATTTTAGACTCTGCTACCAATTGTTTTTCTTCCTCCAATATAGCGTATGATTTTATTATACGATCTTCAAGATAAATATGATTAAGCGTATACTCCAGTGATTTAAAAGTCTGTTCACGAAGTGCTGGTTTCAGTTGGCATTCCCATACTGTAATACAATGCCATCCCATAGAGGCCAGCTCTTTTTGCTCTTTAATATCACGTTCCTTATTTTTCTGGATTTTGTCCTTCCAAAACTCTGAGTTTGTTTTTGGTTGTACAAAATACTTGCATCCGTCATGACCATGCCAGAAACATCCATTTACAAATATTACAGTTCTGTATTTCCGTAATACAAGATCAGGATGCCCTGGCAAACGAGGATGGTTCAGCCGGTAGCGGAAGCCCCTGCTGAACAAGAACTTACGGACCAGTAATTCCGGCTTTGTATTCTTGCCATGTATAGCAGACATATTCTTATGTCTTTGCTCTTTTGTTAATCTATCTGACATCTACTTATCATGAATCTTTTAAACATACTATAAATAAAATCACACTAACTACTGTAGACATCCATAATACTAGCAATATAGATAAATATTGATTTATCAACAACTTGATAATCTTTAATCCAAGGTACTAAGTACTAGTAATATTATTATGTCATATTACCATGTCAACATAAACTTTTATTCTGGAAACCCTTTACTACGCAATCGCTTTAAATTGGAATAAAAGCCATATTTCATCCGGTTATCAAGCTGCCTTTTTCCTTTGACAACATCATCCATAACCTTCCATTGCCAATCCTTTAATACCCGTTTACGTCTATCCCAATCTACCATCTTTTGAACTAATTCAATAGTTATGAGCTCAAGTATTTGACTTTCTTCAGTTGTTGACGTTTTCTGTGGAGCTTCAACACTTGCTAGTTCGTCTGCTTCTAATAATAATTCAATATTTTTTTCACATACTATATCATAAATAGCCATTGCTCTTTGCCGATCATTATCACTAAACTTACGATTAAATTTAAGTTTATGTGCAATATCCATCGCTGTAGATTGATAGTTAATGGATAAACTATCTGTATCCCGCCCCCATTCTGAAATTTTAGACCATAACTGATGAGGTATGGATGTAATTATCTCCATATCATGTTCTACAGTATTATCTTGTTTGTCTCCGAAAAAAATTTCTTTACGAATTATCGGTTGAGAATCATCAACTAAATCTTTTTCTATGTCTAATATATTATAGGCCCAAGTATGCTGCTTAATCTTTTCCCAACATTCTTCTTTCTTAGACCATTCTATATAATGAGAAACAGGCGATTCCTTTAATATGAAATTATTTACTTGTTTCATTAAATCATATAAAAAAGAAGATAGTTGCTCTGAAATTGACTGCTCTTTCCAAATCTTATAAAGATTTAAACGATTATTTGTCAGAATAGTAAGCAATGATATTGTATATGGTACTACAACCTGTTTTAACTCACCTATATTTGTTTCAGATTTCTTTGTACCATAAAGTTTATCCATGGCTCTAAACAATATAGCTTTAGCAATAGTATCCTCGTAGTATATATTATTAATTTTACTAAGTGCACTTGGTAAATTATTATTTATAAACTTTGCGAAGTTTTTCTCATTACCTTTTACAACAACATGTGGTCCAATAACAAGCTTTTTACCTTCATACACTTCAGAATAGGCATTAATATATTTAGCTAATTCAACTTTAGTAAACATTTGATTTTTAGGATATTTAAGATCAAAAGCCTTTTGACGGACTTTTGTAAATCCTTCTTTCATACGAAGATTCTTATACTGACCTCTTGCACGTTCAAAAAACCAATATGTTTGATTGACTGAGTTTTCGGTTCTCGGAGTCAAAACACAGCGGGACAGTTTCTCAAGTGCAACTAAATACGGATTATTCGCAGTAAAGTCAGCATCATTTACCTTATTCTGAGTATTGGCATACCGGGATATGCGAGATACTATATTACTATACTCTTCAATCCGTTTAATAACAGAAACTTTTGCCTGAACAAAAATTTTAGATATATCTGCTTTATCTTTCTTGAATGTATGATAAATAGACGCTGTTGTCTGTCCACCATTAACAATCTGAAGATTAGAGATTTTTGTTATATATCTATTATCTTCATCCAATTCAATATGGTCAGCAGTAGCAGCCAGACCATTGTTGAATGCCAGAAACATATGTGGCTCTTTTTTTATAGTATCTCTTATACCTTTATTTATTTTTCCTGAAAATTGTAAGAATGAACGCACATTCTGTTCTAGCAATCTAGCACCATAGCGCTCATATAAATTAGCTAAACAAATACCAGGAATAATGGCGATAAAAGACTGATAATCTTCATTATCAGATGATGCCGGCAAACAAGGAACAAGAAAACCTTCTTCCTTAAAATCAATTTCAATTGGAACATGAGATTCTTCAGAAATCTGGTAAATGTATTTAATATCAACAACTCTATAAAAGATTTTATATCCACATATTTCCGCATTATCCGGTATATCTCCTTTATATTCACCATTAGTTAATATACTTACATTTACACGAATTAAGTTGTCTTTTAATTCTCCATAATTAGCCAGTGTATGTGCAAACTCAAATATTTCAGAAGATTCAGCTACTTCATTAACATAATCATCATAAACAGCTTTTCTAAAAAAATTTGTAATACGAGTTGCGGCTCTTGTAACTTCACTTTTCTGAACTGTATATACTTGCTCTTCGACTTCATAGAGAGATATGAACAAATCAATGGTTTCATAATTGTCAGATATTGCAAAACCATTGATTTTGTGTTGCTTCGAGGTTCCCAAAGCTTTCTCATCAAAGGCTACAGCTGCATTCTCTGTCTCCCCAGCTTCTGATAATAGGTCTAAGACATAACGTGTAAATGCCTGTTCCTGAGTTTCTCCATCTTCATTTGCAAGCTGTCTGGAAACAATCTCCTGCATAAATGATGAATAAAATTTATCTAACAAATTCATAGTTGCTTTATTATTTGTAATAATTTATTTTCAGATATTAAAAAAGACCCACACACATCAAGCATTATTGTATATGTTACATCATGTACTCCTTTTCTTAAATCATCTTGAACGATTCTTGGGAAATCTGATGTCACACTATACAAATCCCTTTTCTTTATATTATAGTGTCTTAATTCGTATTTAGTTCTGTCTTCTGGCATATACCCGGCCAACATTAATCTTGCCCGAAAATAGTTAAGAATCATTTGATCATATTTTAGCAAGTTCTCAATTGCATCAATTAATTGAGGTAATGTTAAGCCATTGGCATTATTTCTCTCAATAGAATAATGGCACAATATCAGATGTTTAAAAATATTACTATCCAACTGAGTTTCCCCATTTATCGTCACCTTATTTTTCCTGCCTATGGATGACTTTACTTCTACTGCCCACTCATTTCCCTGAAAATCTTTATTTGATTTCTCAACTCCCATCCATGTATGCAATACATCTAACTGTCTTGTGGGTAATACTTGTAACATATATTGCAAGAATGTCAATTCTCCAAAAAGTCCTAATTGTTCACTCTCTGACAATTCTTTCTTTTTTGAACATTCAAAAAGATTTCGCCATTTTTCTAATTGACAAAGAATTGACCTAACTAAGATTTTTTCGTCAGATATATTACCAATAGATGAGATCAGATCTTCGCACAAGGTAGCAAAAACAAACAAATTACCTGAATCTATTAACTGTATGCATAACATCTGATTCTGTGGTAATGAGGCATCATTTATTATTGAAATATCCAGCTCCTTTAGTCCTGAAAATGAAGATATATCTAATTTTATATTACGATTAAATGACACACTTATACCATGAAGATTTTCAGGATACTTATATATTGCATATATATTTGCACTTAAATTGCTGTTATACAATTGCTTGACCAAACCATAAGTCTTATTTGACTTCAGGCTATTCCATATTACTTGTATTGGTATATTAGTCGCCATATGTGTTGTCGTTTTCATTATCAAAATTATCTTCAATGTCAGCATACTCTGCCACCATATTTACCTTGTATGAAACTGCACAATTTGTATTGGTGTGAGGGAATGAAATGGCAAATCCGACAAAAGGATCATCTTCTGCTGTAAAGATAGTTGTACCTGGCACAATATTACCATTTTCATCCTTAACATTTGCATATTCAGGATTAAGTGGGTAAATAATTAGTAACGGTTGATTTATTGGTCTAAACTTCGACCTAACAACTATTGGCTGTGGATATGTATGTTTCCATTCAATCCCTTTCTTTTTATTAAGTTCGATTGTTTCTTTTAAAGCTTCATTTAATAAATCATCATCAAGATCTATTAATTCATCGCTAGGATTTCCGACAATATGATTCTTTCTTATGAAGTATGTTTTATAATTGCTGGAATCTACAGCACGGCTACGATTAAAACATGATACAGAATAAGAGCCACAAAAAGTATGCTTCTTTATAGTTTCTCTAGCATTCGACCGTGTTGTCTTATTCATTAATACAACGCTCCACTTTGTAAGTTCTCCTTTAGATACTAATTCTTGAATATATTCACAAATTAACTCCATGTTTACTTTTCTAAGTCCCTCAGCTACACTGAAATTACTGAAATATTCACAGACATCAACCGGAGAAACATTAGTCCACAGATAATTCTCGTTTTTTATTAAAGGCTTACCTAACTTACTGAGAAAATTATCTGTTTCAACAAGATTCTTATTCTTTAAATCCTCATTCAGTGGTAACTGATATGTTTCAATAAGTCTTTCAGCCCATGATACCTGAATTTCATGTGAATTACGCATTTTATTTAGAGCAGTAATTTGAAGACAACCTGGATGAGTACGAACTCTTAAACCATAAGTTTCTGGAGTACTTCTTGATTCCGCTAAATAATCAAATTCATCAAGTAGCTCAGATGAAGCTACAGCAATATGCCTATACCATTCATTAAGTTCGCTACTAGTAAACAAACGGCACAAATCAACATAGCCAGGACGATAACCAAACCATCTTCCCATCTGCATAAGAGTATCATACATCTTCGAAGCTCTTAGAAAATAACTTACCGATAAACCTTCTAACGTTAAGCCTCTAGATAACTTATCTCCACCAATTGCAATAACTGAAATACCGGTTTTAGAATTTAATTGGTAGTCAACAACATCACCAGAGGAACCATTAATAGATTTTACTTCAATTTTTTGAACTGCTTGGTATAATAATGGCTTTATTTCATCCCATTTATGAACTGTTAAGTCTTGATCAATCTTTGAAAGAGAAGGAGACCCCTTAATTTTTTCTGTTATCTGTTTATACGATGGACACCCGTTTACATTTCCTTCTAATAAAGCCCGAAACTCGGCTAAAACAGCGGGATCATTAGCTTCTATTTCTTGTTTATAGTACCTGAACTGTTCGTTCACAATATCCCGAATTTCATTTTGCCAAACCTGATATCTTGACACATGTATTAGCATGGAATTATGCTTGTTCTCCTGTCCTCTGGCTCTTCTAATTGCGCATGTTAAAATAAAACATTTAATAGCAAGCTTCAAAGACTCAGGAATATCACTTTTTGTTGGTTTTTTATCATCCTTTTTATGTCCATCAGGTATAAAAGCCTTATAATCATCAATAGGAATGACAATAGGCAATACATCATCCTCTTCTTCAGAAGTTTCAGAAGACGTGCCAAAAACCTTATTTGGCCCAATATAATTATCTGGAGCTGGCAAATTTATTATAAAGTCCCTTGGAAATAAGTCTGTTTCGTCCTGTGCTATAAATATATTCGCAAATGGAGTTGCTGTATATCCTACATATGCAGAGCGATTGAACAGTTGTATAATCTTACGAATATTATCATTTATGGCAGTTGGATCTGTATCCTTATCTTTTTTTGTATTAATGGACGCATTATCAGCTTCATCATCAATTAACAAAAGAGATTTATTTGATATTTGTTTCTTACCAGAAGTTTGTGCACAAAGCCATTTATAAAGACGTTTAAGTACAGATGCATTTTTTTTCACAACCAAGATAATAGGCTGTGGTGCATTAAAATTAAATCCAGCCGTATTTGCAGCCCTACTATTAAAGTCTCCTTTATCAATACTTGTCGTATATGAATTTGCAATTGCTGAATCAAATCCAGGAATAAGACCAACACCTATTTTAGTTGTTGAGTTTATTGAGTATGCTCGCTCGTATTGTGTATCAAAACCTAAAAATCCTTCATCAATTCGACTTTGTGTCTGACTTCTTAGATTATTATGAATACCTGCTAATACGATGATAAAATTAAAACCTGCATCAGCAGCTTTACAAATCAAACCTGTATAATTTGCTGTCTTCCCTGATTGCACTTGCCCTACAACAAGCCCTTTTTTATCTATTGAGATATTAACTTGTTGAGGATTAAACAAGTTATCTAATATTCTATCAGTGATTTCATCTAATTGATTTATAACTGCCGGAGCATATCCTTTCTGCTCTGAAAGATATAACTTGTATCTTGTCCAAAAGTTCCAATTAGATATTTTATTTGCTTTAAATTCTTTAAGCCAAGGTAAACGTCTGTCGTTTCCTTCCAATATTTGAAAATCTTGAATTCTTACACCATAATGGGCAAGTAGTTTCTTTTTTAATATGTGTTTATCCAACATTTTAAAATCTGGCATAAAAGAGACTTGCTCTATAGCGGTATTAATCTGTTCATCAGTTACAACAGGTATTGCACCAATAAATAAACGGCAAATATTTAAGGCTTTATTATATAATTCTTCCATATCACAATTGTTCAATGAGTTCTTCAAATGAATTTAATGGCTCAATAGTCATTATATATGCTTTAGCTTGTTCTGAAGTCATATTGGAAGCCATTAGATTCTGATACATTCTTGTAATCATATCTTTCACTACAGAAGTATCTGAACCTTCAAATGGTTCTTTATGAGATTCTTCACCTTTAGCTTCGTTGATATAAATTGTCTTAACAGGTATAGTTTCCTCTATAAGACGTAATAAATAATTAAAGGCTTTATCGGAATCTGTGTGAGCCATATCTTTTAATTGCTGAATCATAGCATTATCTCGATTTATAACAAAAGACCATTTATTGTCTTTCCTTTTCTCATTCCACAGCGGCTGAAAACTTTGACCTGCACGTTGTTTCAGTATCTTTCCTCTATGACGATAAACCTCACATCCTATTTTCCTCACATCCTTTGCATATGCTTCAAGTTGATTCTGACATTGTATAGGAGGATACGCCTTTGATTTTTTAATATCAATCTGCCATTCACTATCTAATGTATTAGGAATATCTACCTGAATGCGGACTAATTTATAATGCTCTTCTTTTCTGAATAGTCCAAGCCAATCCCCAGCTAACAATAAACGTTTCCCTCTATATACATAAAATCCTTGTTGAGCTGGCCAGCCGTTAATGCCTTCTGCCACATTATAAGCCTTCTCTGAAGAAAAGGCACTTTTATGTGGCAATACATATCCCTTCAATTTAATACCTCCAACGATTCCTTCTGTAGGTCTTGACTGAGTTTTAGATTCACTTATACAAAAGGGATTCCAAGGATCTATTTCATGACCACACCAAAATATCTTTAAAGATTTTTCTTCAAGAAATCTGTGAAAGGTCATTGCAATATGTTGACGGACACGGTCTAAAGAATTGGAAAACTTTTCCTTTGCATTTATATCATTTTCGGAAGTTCCTTTTCTAACGACTTTATCTAAATCTGACCATATTACAAGAGTTCCATGTTCAATATCATCTACAGATTCGTCCAAATATTCAGGAATCCATTGTAAAAGAGTCCATTCATTGGTTTGTGCTACATAATCCAAGTCCCAAGTCCAGTATGCACTATGGTATCCGGATTTTTTACTAAGGACAGTTAATTTTCTACATTGTGAAAATGATGCTGTTTTCAGACCTAATCCAAATCTGCCAAGATCTGTTTTAGAGCGTTCTTCTAATGGGCTATGGCTTCCAGGACGCATTGCATCAATTATTTCTTGACTATTCATGCCGCATCCATCATCTTTAATTGTTATGAAAGATTTATCTCCATGCCAATGTCTTGTGACCCACACATTTTTCGCATTTGCAGATATTGAATTATCTATAATATCTGCTACTGCAGTTTCGATATTGTACCCTATTGCTCTAAATGTTTCAATCATTGAAGCGGCACATGGTATTGCATTCGCAGTTCTGAGACTATCGTAATCTATCCTCATTTTTCAATAACTTTTTTATTTTCAGGCCAATTTTTTCTGCTAATACAACAGGTACAGCATTTCCTATTTGCTTAAAAGCTGCACTTCGGCTTCCCTCAAAGAAGAAATCATCAGGAAACGATTGTATTCTAGCTGCTTCTCTTATTGTTATTGAACGAACATTCTCTAAAGTAGGAGTTTCGTTGGGATATATATAGTAATGTCCATCCATCGCAATATGAGCCACAACGGTATGACAAACTCCATTGGGATCAACGACACAAAAACGATTACAAAAAGATTCTTTATTTTTATGTTTTTGTAAGGCTGGATCGAGTTTTGCATAATTAAGCCTTTTACCTGTTTTCCACATCAATACAGCTTGTCTATATATTTCCCTATCATTATCATTTGTTGGTCTTGCAATATGTTGAGTCGTAAAATTAAGAACACCTCTTATTGCTGTTTTCCTAAGATACTCCATTTCCTCCAAGGGTTTTGTATATTCAACAATACCACATAATTCACCTTCTCCAGCTTTTCTTTCAGGAAGATCACAAAACAAATCCTTCATTATAGAATATGGCATATCTTCTTTTTCAAGGGTTGGATAGTTATAAGTTGTAGGAATATCGCTTCCTGAACGATTTATTTTCCAACCAACAATGATAATCCTATGTCTTTTTTGTAAGACACCATGCTCAGATGCAATTTGTTCAACCGGTTCCATTTTATATCCGAGGTCATTGACCAGTCTCTGTAAGTCTCTGAACGGTTCACCTTTTTTGGCTGTTTTAATTCCAAGAACATTTTCAAAAACAAACATTTCCGGACTGTATCGCTTCAGAAATTCCACATAAAATTTATATAAATCATTTCGTGGATCATCTTCAATTTTTTTCCCTAGTCTAGCTCGTCCGGCAATCGAATATGCTTGACAAGGGGGACCTCCAATTATAATATCGACCTTTTGACCTTTGCACAGTCTATCAACTTTTTTAAAAATCCCATCAATGGTTTCTTTACCTATTGCTTCTTGAATAACTGTGTCAATAACTTCTTTTGGCACTTGATTCCACAACCAAGCACCATCAGTTTTTTCTTTCTTTGTCCTTAAATATTGTTCATATATTGATAGTTTATTATTTGCTTTTAAGTAATGGTACGCAGCACGTGTTTTTAAGGTATCACATGCATAATGATCCATTTCTATATGAGCTATCGGTTCAAAGCCAGCTCTAATAAAGCCTTCAGACAAACCACCAGCTCCAGCAAATAAATCTATAAACTTATAATTCTTATTTTGATTCATTTATTTCTTTATTTTACATACTAAAAAATTATAGCATAAACGCCAACTTATATATTGTATAGTTCATTAATATTGCGTAGTAGCAAACATTTTTGCAAGCATAGTTTCAAGTTCATGAGTCAACGAGTGATCTGTATCCATACACACCTTCTCGCCAACTGTCAAATCTTGATAAATATACTATATCTCTAGCCTAACTACCATCACAGCAAAACATATCCATTTTGAACTCTTTGGTCATTTTTTGCAGACTTTCAGGATATGTATTTGTCTTGCCACAACAAGTTATAATGAACGTATTTGCCATAACATATCAATATTTTGATGTGGTTGTTAGTTTTGTACCAACAAGCAGGTCTCTAATATCAACCTCTAAAAGTTGTGCAATTTGTTCCAATGTCAGTAAATCTGGTTGAGTAGTATTCTGACACCACTTACTTACTGTGCACGTAGACTTTCCTAACTGATCAGCCAACCATTTACCTGTTTTTTTTTGTTCTACCAGAACTACTTTAATTCTATTAAGGTTGCTCATATATCTTTTATTTATTAAACTAACACGCAAACTTATATAATTCTGCCAATAATAAAAAATTTAATACTATAAATCTTCTAACTTCTGCTTGAATTTAATATTACCAAAGTACTTTATTTATTCAATGTGAAAACTACCGGATGACTTGCTTCGTATCTACAATACCAAGCAAGTTTCAGCCGACAGGTTTATACAACCATACTGATAAATCAGGACAGTTGCCAAAGACAGAGACTTTAAGGTTGCGCTGCTCTTAACTTTAAAGGCTCTGACATTGGCGACTGGTTATTGATAATATGTCTGAAAAATGAATACAAGCAGACCGTCCCGATGATGCAGGCTAAAGCTTGCACTGACGGAACGGCCTGTATCCTTGAATACTCGTCTTAAAAGACAAGCAATCTGTTCCGACTGTTCGTATTTCATGCGATGCCGGAACAACTTGCCTTATGCTACGGAAACTAACCGGCTGACTTGCTTCGTATCCCGATACCAGGCAAGTTTCAGCCGACAGGTTCATACAATCATGCAGATAAATCAGGACAGTTGCCAAAGACAGAGCCTTTAAGGTTACACTGCTCTTCACTTCAAAGGCTCTGACATTGGCAACCGGTTACCGGTGGTTTGTCTGAAAACGGATACTGTGTTCTTCGGAAATCTCAGAATATTGAATATCAGGAAAACATTGGAGCATCATAGCCGAAACCATTTTTTATGTGCAAAGGTACTGCGGACTGGAGAAACGCCAAGTGACGCTTGCGCTTTCAGTCGGAGGACTTGACGGCAGCCTTCCGCAAATTTTCTCATGCCTCAAAAATTTGGGTATTCCGTCTGCATTCTCTGACTGCACACTTGTCTTTTTCTCCCTTTGGTCCGCAGTCACAAATGCACATAAAACGGTTTATCCCGGCCATGAAGCTCAATGAGCTTTACCGGAGGGAAAAGGACTGGAACTTCAAAATCAAGTGTTATGCGAACAAAAAGAATGAGTATCAAACAATCTTTTTAAATTTTTACTGATATGTGCAGATTGATGACAACACAACTGGCGGAAGCTCTGGAGGGTTATCCGCTCTACTCCCAGGACGGCAAGGGAAAAGAGGCTGTTTGCCGTGCGGTTTTTGCCCTTGGTGATATAAGGTGGTTTATCCTTGAAGGAAACAGGGAGGACGACGATGTGATTCTATTCGGTATCGTAATAGGACTCATGGAGGATGAATACGGGTATATTTCCCTCAATGAGCTTTCGGATGTGGAACTTGACCTGAGTGCTCAGGGACTTGGCAAGCTTCAGGTAAGGCAGCAGCAGGACTTTAATCCGGTTCCGCTGAAACAGATTCAGGACAGCAGGCTTCAGGAATTTCTTGCAAGGTTTGAATAGGCTGTATGAAAACAGAAGTGGCCGGTCCTATCCGTCACGGACAAGACCGGCTGCTTATTATAGCAGGTAAATGAAAACAAAACTATAATTGTATGGTTAATGGAAAATTGTCGTAATATTTTTAATATCTCTGCCCGGCATGGGTGGAGCGTTTCTATGGAAAACATGGATGGAATCCGGTTTCTCAATTTCAAACGGAAGACTTCGAGCGGTGTGCCGTTCTATTTTACCATTGAAGCCGGTGACGGTACAGCCGGCTGCATAGCAAAAGGAATATTCTCTTTCGTCAGTGCCGTTGTCCCTGAGAAATGTGCAAAGGAGTGGATGATTCAGTCAGGAGCAATGGAACCTTCGGAGTTCCTTCAGGCCGTGGCCGACATGGAGGATGTCAGACTAAGGGCGAGGCTGCTGGCTCTTGAACTTGCAGCTATGAATGCCAAATATAATGTCCTGGATACCATTCCATGGGACAGACTGAACTAACGGTGTTTCTTACGCTTGCGGCCACGTTTGGGCAGACCGGTTTCCTTGTAGGCTATCAGGTCAATTCCTCTGAACACTCTTTTTGCCTTATCAGGTATCTTCAGGAAAGCCAGCGGCTTTTCCAGGTAGCGGATATAGGCGTAGATGGTGCAGCGGTGAACACCCAGGTAGCGTGCTGCCTCCTTTACTGAATATGTCTTTTCCGGAACAACTTTCATTATTTCTCATGCTGGTTAATCTTTTCGTTTATTGGATGCCGTAAAGGTAAACAGTTGATTATTAGCTGTCAATACGTCAAATATGGGATTATTCCGGAGATTGTGGGATTTGTATGGATTATGTGTTACCTGTCATATTCAATACAGCAGGTTTGGCGATTGATAGCGAATCTTTTTTTATGAAAATCAGGAAGGAATATATTTGATGGTTGACAGCGTTGACAGCAAATCCAATGAAAATCCGGTATAAAGTCAGTCTTGGAAACTGCTGTAATACAGTATATTATATTCTTTCTGATTTTTCTTATAAAGAATAGAGTATTATAATGTGTCAACGTTTGGCTATGGATTTTTAGCGGACAGAAAATTGTGGCTACACTTGTCAACGTTTGTCAACGTATGATTTCTATATGAAGTATCTGATACACTGACAGATACTCTCTGTCAACACTGTCACCCCTGAAACGGGTGCATTTTATTATCTGAAAACATCTGATGCGAAAGGGATACCTGGTTATCCTAATGTACCATTACAGCCACAGGTTTGTTCAGCATGCCTATGCAGATATTTTTTTGCAAAGGTATCTCCGGCATTGCAAACGTCAAACACAGGGCTGAAAATCTTCCTCAAACGGGGTTGAGCGTATTTTCAGCTTCCCTTGTAGTTTGCCTTATTGAATGCCTGCGCTTCTGAGAACTGCAAAAAATATCCTTCGGGCAAGCTGAAAAACTTGCTGACAGAAGGGAAAAAAATCAGAGCGTATGGTACAGATGGACGAAAGCATCAGAAAGCAGTTGGAAAAGCCGCAGACATGGTTCTGCAAATATTTTCCCAAACGTATTCAGAATGTGGGCGAGAAGGAAATCGCCGACAGACAGTTGGTCTATGACTTCAAGGATGGAAGGTCTCATGAAGCGGTGGCACAGATGACGGCTGCAAGAATGATTGAGGAACACGGCAGCAGATGCTCACAGTTGGTATTCATTCCGGTTCCGGCATCATCAGTAAGAAAGAATGAAATCCGGTATATGGACTTCTGCAAAAGGGTATGTCAACTCACAGGAGCGATAAACGGATATGACCATGTAAGGGTATGCGGAGAAAGACTTGCTATTCATGAAAACCGCAAGGATGAAAAGGAAATCAGAAAGGTGAGCATTATCGAGTTTGATGAAGAGTGGTTCAGAGGAAAGGCTGTCATAGTCTTCGATGATGTAATAACACGCGGAATCAGTTTCGGTATGTATGCAAATCAGCTGGAGAGTTTCGGAGCGAATGTCATTGAAGGCATCTTCCTTGCAAGAACCCATTATAAAGTATAGAACTATGAACGGAATATTATCAGAAAAATCAAAGTCACTGGCTTTCACGGGACACAGAACTGTTCCCGTAGAAAGGCAGGATGAAATAAGGGCACGGCTTGTTGAAGCCGTGTCGCTTGCATGCAGGTCAGGTATAACCTGCTTCTACTCAGGTATGGCCATGGGATTCGACCTGATGGCTGCTGAAACTGTATTGTCACTGAAGGGAAAGTATCCGGATATACGGCTCATTGCCGTTGTTCCTTTCAGAAGACAGAGCTGCCGGTGGCCGTTAATTGAGAAGGAACACCATCAGAGAATAATTTCCCAGGCAGACCGGGTTATCGTATTGAGTGAACACTATTTCAAAGGATGTCTTCTAAGACGCAATGACTTCATGCTGGAGCATTCATGTAGCGTGATTGCCTATTATGACGGCAAGCCTTATGGAGGAACATTCTATACCTACAGGGAGGCAAGGAAAAGATGTATGGATATAATCAATCTGTACTGAAAACCTGCCCGGATTATAGTGAAAATATTATACGAAAACAGATATGCAATTTTCTTGCATATCTCATTTATAATGCTTATATTTAGATAGTTAAACGAGTTATAAGAGGTAATTTTATGAATAATATCTACAACCGATACATTTGGCTGTTGCATATAGTCTATCAGGAAAGAAAGGTCACTTTTGAAAGGCTTTGTGAGATATGGAAGCACCATTTCCTATACAATGGAAAGCCGCTGAGTCTGCGCACATTCCATCATCACCGGAAAAAGATTGAAGAGAACTTTGACATAGTCATTGCGTGCAACAGAAAGGACTATACATACTATATCCAGAATCTGGATGAAATACTCGGTGACAGCTGCCGCAACTGGCTGTTCAACAGCCGTATCATTGATGTGGCCCTGAAAAGCAGTCCATGCCTGTTCCATCGTGTTGTAATGCCTGACATGTCAGGTGGTATTGAATATCTGCCGGATATATCGGAATGTATCAGCGATGGGCATGAACTGTACATATTTTACACGAATGACAGAGGCAATGAAGTGGAAGGCCGTTTCCGACCGGAAGGTTTGAAGCTGTTCCATAACCGCTGGTATCTGCTCGGGTACAGAAACGGATCAGAGTTCAGTTCCGTTCCTCTTGATGCACTGACCAAAATCTATCTTAGCGGCAAGAGATTTGATACTGACTACAAATTTTCCCTTGCCAGACGTCTTTCAGACTCTATTGGTGTTATGGCACCGACCGGACAGCAGCCGGAAGAGGTTACATTAAGGGCTTATGGTCCATTTGCTGATTATCTGAGAAAACATCCTTTCCACCATTCACAGGTGGAAAGGAATGATATGGGGACTTTCACGTCTTTTGATTACATGCTTCTTGTGACTGACGAACTGGTAGATGAAATACTGGCTCTCGGTGATAAGGTGGAGATTACTTTCCCGGAAAAGTTGAGAATGAAATTGCTTCAGAAGATTGGGCGTATCAGAAACAGGTATGCAACATAAAAATCTGCAATTGTAGAATATCACTTTTGAGTAGTAAACATTCGCTCAATCATTGCTTCAAGCTCTGGACTCAATGGACGTTCTGTGTCCATACACTCCTTCTCACCGGCAACCAGGTCACCATATATATTCCTATAACGTTCAGCCTCACTGCCATCACAGCAAAGCATAGCCGTCTCAAACTCCTTAATCATTTTCTTACGCTGGCTCTCTGGATATTCCTTAGTCTTGCCATAACTGGTAATAGTAAATGTTCTTGCCATAATCATAGGATTTATTTGTTTTACCTTTGTTTATAATCATCATCACTATACTAATATACGAAAATATTCTGATAATCAGAAATTTAACCATATAAAACTTCTAAAGATTTTAATCAAAGGCGGATGAAAAACAATCGGAATCCGCATATCTTTTTATCAGAAATACAACTATAACAATGAAGGTATTAATGGTACAATCCTAATTATTTAAGCAAAAAAACTTATATAAATCAACATTCCCAAAGCGGTTGTTCCAACCAGTTATCAACAAATCCCATAGCTTGTGTGTCAATCATCGGATATTTTTCCAAAAGGACTAAAAGATTCTGCTTGAAATCATTATCAGGCCGTATTATGTCTATAAAATGTTTCAATATACATAGTGTAAAGAACACACGTCCCTGTTGTACATCATCTTCCAACCAAGGTCTGAGCGGTCTTGTCATGGTGAGAGCACGTAAAGATAAAGAACGGTTCCACAATCTTGCATGATGACAGCATGAATTACGGGTAAGCGTAATAATAGTCATCCAGGAAATGAACACAGGAACAGATAAGCCAAAATATCTGGCTATTTTTTTGCGAATCTGATTACTTGAAATATTCTCATAGACTCTGGTAAGAGTTCCTAATGGAATAATCTCCGCAATCATCCATGATGGAGGGTATGGTTCCTCGTATGACTCCTTAAAATGAAGAATGAAATCTTCACGACTGGCCTGAATTTCCTTATCCACAAGTTGTATAGTCTTATTAAACTTGTCACTGTTCGCAAAATATTCAGGTTTGGACATCCAGAACACATCTTCAGTTTCTTCACAGGCTATATTCGTTATGGCACTTCTGACTGCTATTTCGATACGTTCTATCTGATTGAATAAAAGCAAACGTAATTCACGGTCAAACTCATATAAACTGAGTGCTTTACCTAAAGTGCTGTCACTCTTATAAATATGTTCTGATTTCGGAGCTTTTAAAAAGGGATATAAATATCCGGATAACCGGTAATAACCAATAGACCGTAATATATGTTCTGCATTTTCCGTGTCAGAACAATCAAGTCCACGATTTTCTAAAATTACCAGAAGCTCGGATGGGGATGAATATTGTTTGGTGTATCTCATATATAAAAAAACGACCCGCCGATTTAAGCATTGTGAAGAGGCTTGGCGGGTTCTTGTGTTGCAAAGATATGTAAAAATCATGATTCAACAAAATATTCTGCTGATTTTCATATCCAAAACAAGCTTCTTCTTTATTTTTTTTATTTATATCAATCTCCTTTATTACTTATATGACCTGATGATTAAAATGATAAATCCTGTTGTACCGGAACTGAAGGCTGAGAATCTGATTTGTCAGACAAAACTTCCTTCATGTCCTGCACTTCAGCCACAACCTCAGTTTCAAGATCCAGCCCGAAAGTCTCTTTCAACTGGAGATAATCAAAGCATAATGCTTTAGGTCGGTTTACCTTTACCTTCTTAACCTGCTCGCCATTTACAATGTCGATGGTATAGTCAGGAAGTCCGCTTGGCAGAAGTATGGTGAATCTGTCCTGTTTCAGGCCCAAATATGAAGCATGGGATTTCAGGTACGACATGATGGTGGACCAGTTCGAGCGGTTGGAGGTGGAACCTGCATTCCGGCTATTGAACAGTGATGCTACGGCTGCTGTGTTCAGATAGAGAATCGGACGTGCCTCCTTAAATTCTATATCTTCCTTGACAGACAACGGACGGAAGGATTTCATATACCTTATACGGTAATGTGCCTTCTCAATACATTTCCCTGAAGTCTGGAATCCCTGAAGCATACTCCAGAAGTCCGCTATTTCCGAACTTTCCTGAGCCAGTTCATTCTGATTGCGTATTCCCCTGACTGCCGTATCAAACAATTCTGCATAGCTGAAAGGCACGTCAATTACTGTCTCCAGTGTTCTGAAGGTGGCCAATGGAATAACCCAGTTTCCGAATATACGGTCATGGATGGTTTCATTCTCCAGTTTCGCAGCCAGCTCACGCTTGGTAATGGAATATATTTCCGGAAAGTTCTTCTCAAACAGTTCCCGGTGTCCCAGTATCTCCAGGGTGAGGTGGGTAAGTCCCATGTTGCAGACTGATACAAGGTCTTCATAGGCTCTTTTCTCGTTCTGGTTGAATGATGTCTTTGAAAAGGCAAGGAAGATGACACGGGTATAGAGTGCCATATCCTGAGTAGGCTTGTCCTGGCCGCAAAAGGCAACCCCTGTTGTGACAATGGTCTGGGCTGCCATACCGTCCGTATTCGTATTCTTCTTGGTCTGACCGCCACCGCCCCAAAGTCCTTTCAAGTAAGCTATTTTTCGTATGTCGAGGTCATTCTTGTATTCATCAAGCACAACAAGTGTATTGACTGCCTGTGATACACGGTCGTTCATGGCCGGTACGGAAGTTACTCCAAGATTGGGCGGATCAACTCCGTGCAGGAAGAAGGACTGTAGGGAAGTAGCCAGTGTTGTCTTACCGGTTCCTTTCTCACCGAAAAGGTTCAGGATGGGAAAGTGGCGGGTGCGTCTGAATATGATGTCACGGAAGAGGGTGGCAAGAAGGTAACAGAAGGCTACGGTTGCATTCTCACCGAACACTTCCATAAGTTTTTTTACGTAATCATACAGTTTTATCCCGTTACAGTTCTCATGCACCATAAGTCTCTCAAACTGGAATATCTCCGGATTGTTGAGATAGATTTTTGAAGTTGCCGGTATATAGAAGGCCTTGTCGTTGATTCCACGGACAATACCCAAATCATCAACGGCATTGAATGTATTGGCAAAAAATATTCCGTTTCCAAAAGCAAAGAATCCTTCAGCTGCATTCCAGCCGAGCTTTCTGATACGTTCTGCCGTATCGGTCTTTGAGTACAGGTATTCCTTTACACGGTTGAGTTTGTCTATCTTGGCCAGCCATACATAATTGCCCAGTGAGCCGACCTTCTGCTGGAAGTTGCTCAGTGAGCAGAGTTCTGACTCCTTCAGTTCTATTACCCGGCATACATTGTACATATTCCTCATACGGAATATTCTAGTTCCGTTTATCTCATCCTCGATATGGAATAGCGGTTCCATGATGAAGTTGGAGATTCTTGACGGTTCATCATCATCTTCACCGATGGAGTAGTAACAGTTTTCCCTGACGAACAGGCCGAACTGGCGCAGCAGCTCCGCTTCACGCTGCATCTCGTTCATGGCCGCAGGTTTGTCGTTCCTTCTCCTGGCTTCACCACGTGCCTGGGTAACGGCATCACGCCATAGCTTTACCTTGCCGTGTAGTCTGGATAGCTGTTCTATGCACTGGTCATATACCAGCTGGTCTTTTATATAGCGCAACAGGTCTGCTATTTCCGCAACACACTTTCTTTCCTCTACCATGGAACCGGCTACCAGAAAACGTTTCTGTGCCAACCAGATGATAAAATGCTTTTCCGGAAGTGAGGTATAATCCTCCCTGCTGCGGATATAGCTGTCGGCATCATTCTTGGCATATTGTACTTCACCTTCTGCCTCGGATGGTATTTCTGCAAAAGGAAGTTCCCTGACTGTTACATGGAATCCTTTTCTTATGGCTGCAGCCCCGTTGGTCATCACCGCCTCAAATCCCGGTCCGTATGGCTTGCCTTCCGCAATATCTGAATCAGGAATGAAACAGAGTGAGGATACATATTTCTTCAGCTGCTCGAATTGGTTGTCACTCCAGGCTGTTCCAAGTGACGCTACTGTATTGTCGTATCCAATCGACTGCATTCTCAGGACATCAGGAGCACCTTCCACAATGATATAATAGTCGGCATCACGCAATCTGACGGCACGGTCAATACCGAATACTGTTTCTCCCTTGGAGTAAATCATGCTTGTTGCCGAGTTGATATACTTGGGAGCTTTCCTGTTGTCTCCGATGTATCTGGCCGTATAGGCAATGATGCGTCCCCATCTGTTTCTCACGGGAATCATGATACGCTGTCGGAACATGGCGTATGTGTTTCCGTCCTCGCCACGCTTGAACATACCGAGTTCGTACAGCAGTTCTTCGTTCAAAGCCTTGCTTCTGCAGAAATCCATAAAGGCCTGACCGTCCTTCGGTGCATAGCCTATTCCGGCAAAGGCACAGAACTCCTCATGCCACCGGCCGTATGCGTAGGCTCTGGCATCAAGGCTCTCTTCCTTGTCTGTTGCTCTTAAATTTTGCAGGAAGAAAGACTGTACTGTATCGAGAACTGTCAGAAGTGACTCCCGGTGCCTGGCTTCGGCCATCTGTTCCTCACTGCACTCTTCTCTGATGTATTCTACCGGAATATTATGGTTCCTGGCAATAAATTCCACTGCGGCACTGAAGGAAAGGTTTTCCTTTTCCATTATAAACGTAATGGAATCACCGCCACGGTTACAGCTGAAACAGTGGAAGAGATTCTTGCTTGGGGTGACAGCAAAGGAACCGGTCTTCTCTGTATGGAAAGGACAAAGTCCCATCAGGGTTGAGCCTTTTCTGGACAGTCTGACATAAGGACTGAGTACGTCTTCTATGGCAAGTTCCCTTACTTTCCGTATGGTTGTTTCGCTTATCATATCGTCCTCAGTAAGTTCCAACAATCGATTATTGACTGGCCGGAGTATTTCGGACGGCTGACATTATTAGGATTGAGCGGTTGGATATACCCGTTTTCTCTGTATTTTTTGAGTGTCTTGTTGCTGATACCGAGTTCAGCACAGGTGCGCTTGACTGAATAGACACCGTTTGGATCGCACGCTGGTCTGATTTCTTTCATTATTATAAAATCATTATGAATGTGCGATAAAAAAGACCTGTCCGGCTTTATTGTTAAGTGGCAAAACTATAAGCTGGTGAACAAAGGTTACTGACGCACATTCCTGTACCTACTATAATTGCTTTCTTTATATTTCATAGAGTATCACGGCTAAACTAAACAAATAAAGTTTATCAATATTAGAATGTTAGCCATAATATGTTTATCGTTTATCTCTTTTGACTGGTCTTTCGGCCTGTTTTGGCAGACTTCCATCAAAATAGTCCTGGGTGGTACGCTGCAAGAGCCTGAGGTCTGCCGTGCGGTATTCCACCTTACCCGGTCTTTTATAGGAAACCACCTTTCCCTGACGTTTCCACCGTTCTACATTCCTGCGGCCAAACAGCTCGTATGCCTTCCTCTGGCTGATGAATTCAGGATCATCCTTATCGGCTTTCAATTGCCTGACAATTCTGGAGGAGAGGTCATTCAGGAATGTTTCGTATGGTATAAGATGGTCCAGAAACTGTAATATCTTCATATAAACCTGATTTGGTTTCTATACTGTTCGTTTGACCGTAATGGTTTGGTTTTCCCTGTCAGTCCTGGTCTTGAACTGACGGTTGTAGATGGCACCAAGCTCTGAGGCCTGGGTACGGACGCTTTTCAAACGTGAAATGGGGAATGAAACGGATTCACCTACTTCAAGGGCAACAAGTGCCGGACGGATTTTTTCTAAGTTTTCAGACATAATTGTTGGATGTTTAATATTTAATGTTTAACTTTGTATTCACCAAATGAATGGGTTACACCACAAAGTAACATAAAATGGTTTATATAACCAAATATTTGTTTGATGATTTATTGTTTAAGATGTATTTATTGAAGGAATCGCATGGATAATGACATAAAACACGTGCATGTAGGTCAGGCTATCGACAAAAGACGCAACGAGCTTGGATTAAGCAAATCTGAGCTTGGGCGCAAAATAGGTGTACCGCAGCAGCACATAAACCGCATACTGGAAAGGGAGACAATGGAAACGAGCAGGCTTATTAAAGTCAGCGAAGCATTGGACTTCAATTTCTTTTCCCTTTTCTGTCCGAAACAACATCATATATCGGCACACCTTGCAGCCGTTTCATTGGATGGAAATGCAAATAATCTGATAGGTGATGCAGAACTGGCCGTACAGTTATCCAGCGAAAAGAAAGAAACAGAGAACCTGAGGGAAACAATCAAGCTTCTGAAAGAGCAGATAGAGAGTCTGAACTCACAGATTTTACGTCTTGATTCAAACCTGAAGGATAAGGACGTGATTATTGAACTATTGAAAGATAGGAAATAAACAATACTGAAATTTAAATGAATGCGTCATCTCGTTACAGAGAGGTCAAATCATTCATCCTTAATATCTATTGCAACTGTTCCAAGCATTGTATAGGATTGTATCAAGATGCATACAGATTACATACACAAATATTGCATCTTATTGAAATACAGATATGTATTGGAGAGGCGCAAGCTGCTGTAGAAGATTAAATGAATATTATTTCTAAAAATTCATACGACACTGACAAATCGTATGAACAATAACAGGAAAAACTCCAAAGCAAATTCTTACAGATTAGAATGAGCTTTGGAGTTTTATTTATAGTTATCTTCTTCGCGCGCGCCCACGCATTTTCCCCATAGAAGTTTTTTTTCTAGTTTCTGCTCTTACTCCTTCACAATGCCATTCAAATAACAGACTGACAGTGTGTTAAGTGTGAAGGGCTATCCTTCACATCTCCTTCACCGATCCTTCACAGCTGAAAAAATCATACAAAACGCATACGGTTGCGAGTTTTTTTCCGTACGGTTACGAATTCAATCCTGCACTTTATGAATCTTTTTCCACACTGTTACGGTAATACCCGTAACAGTACCGGAATATTTTTCTGCACGCTTACGGATAAAGTTGTAAGTTTTTTGCCCGATTTTTCTTAAAAAAATAAGATTTTCTGTTGATTCTTCAGTTTTTCCGGTCGGTTAAAATCTCATAATGGATAAATGCCAGAATTTAATCTGCATGTGAATAATGTGAAACATACCCCTTCACACATATCGCTCAGATAATAAATGTGTTATAACCGATTGTGAAGGGGTGAAGGAGTTTTTTGGGAAAATTATAATTGTAGTATTGAGACATCTTTTAAAGTTAAAATAAAACGTAAAACAATTTAGAATAGACAAATGCTTCTATATGCAACAATAGTAAATTATACCACACAATAAAATATTGATTCGCTTTAACTACTTTCTAATTTCAAATTGATATATTTTTCTGAAAGCATCCTAAAAAGGAGTCTGATATTAGGTAATATCAGACAAAATCTGTATTTTTGTTTCATAAAAGTATAACCAAAATTCATTATAATAAAAAAACAACGACAAAAATGGATAATGAACTGATAAAGTCATGTGAAGCTAAAGCTAATGAGTGGTTAGCTTCTTCTGTTTACGATGCAGAGACTCAATCTGAAGTTAGCAGAATGTTAAATAATCCAGATAAAACAGAATTGATAGAATGTTTTTATCAGAACTTGGAATTTGGAACCGGTGGTTTGCGAGGTATAATGGGTGTAGGCACAAATAGAATGAACATCTATACCGTTGGCGCGGCTACACAAGGATTATCAAATTATTTAAATAAGAATTTCAGCAACCTGGAGCAGATATCTGTAGTAGTTGGTCACGACTGCCGTAATAACAGCCGTCTTTTTGCTGAAGTATCCGCTAATATATTTGCAGCTAATGGTATTAAGGTATATCTTTTCGATGATATGCGTCCGACACCCGAAATGTCATTTGCAATTCGCCAGTTAGGCTGTCAAAGCGGTATTATCTTAACTGCATCTCATAATCCAAAAGAATACAACGGCTACAAAGCATATTGGGATGATGGCGCACAAGTTCTAGCTCCACATGATAAAGGAATTATTGCAGAAGTAAACAAGGTCAATGCTGAGGATATAAAGGGTCTGAAAACAGTGCTTGACACCAATAATCCTTTAATTGAAATCATCGGAAAAGACATTGATCAGATTTATCTGGAAAAGATTAAAACAATATCTATTGATCCTGATGTTATACGTCGTCAGAAAGACATGAAGATTGTATATACACCGATTCATGGTACTGGTATGATGTTAATTCCCCAATCTTTAAAACTGTGGGGCTTTGAAAATGTACATACAGTACCTGAGCAGATGGTAAAGGATGGTAACTTCCCTACCGTACAATCTCCTAATCCTGAGAATGCCGAAGCGCTATCTATGGCTATCGATTTAGCTAAAAAGATTGATGCAGACATTGTTATGGCTTCTGACCCAGACGCAGACCGTGTAGGTATGGCTTGCAAGAACAGAGAAGGTGAATGGATTTTAATTAATGGAAACCAGACCTGTTTGATATTCTTATACTACATTATTAAGAATCGTATTGCGATGGGTAAAATGAAAGGTAACGAGTTCGTTGTAAAAACCATTGTTACAACAGAACTTATTAAAGCCATTGCTGATAAGAATAATGTAGAAATGTATGATTGCTACACTGGCTTTAAATGGATTGCCCGCCAAATCCGTCTTAATGAAGGTGTTAAGCAGTACATTGGAGGTGGTGAGGAATCATATGGTTTTCTTGCTCAGGATTTCGTCCGTGATAAAGATGCAGTATCAGCATGTTCTCTTTTAGCTGAAATTTGTGCATGGGCAAAAGATCAGAATAAAACATTATTTGATGTATTGATGGATATTTATATGGAATACGGATTTTCTCTCAATGCCACAATTAATGTTGTAAAACCTGGAAAATCAGGTGCTGATGAAATCAAGAAAATGATGTCTGATTTCCGTGAGAATCCTCCAAAAGAATTAGCCGCTTCAAAAGTTGTGCTAGTTAAAGACTATCAGACTTTAAAAGCTACAGATAATGAAGGTAAGCAGACAAACATTGATCAGCCCGAGCCATCAAACGTATTGCAATGGTATACAGAAGACGGAACAAAGGTAAGTGTCCGTCCGTCCGGAACTGAACCTAAAATAAAATTCTACGTAGAGGTTAAAGGCGAAATGAAAACTCCGGACGACTATAAAGAAGCAGAGAAAGCAGCACTTCTCAAAGTTGATGGCGTTAAGAAGTCACTTAATTTATAAAATTATTATATTGACTGATTAATAGTTATACAACTATAAAAAATTCTATATGGGTCTGTATTCAATATTAAATGAATGCAGTCCCATTATTATTTTATATCACAAGCAGGTGCCCTCTCACAAGTTATTTTTATATATGAACAGGGAAATTACTGTGTAAAGACATGCCTTCAATTGAAAGGTTAATATTGAACAGTTCAGTTACTTATTATAAAAAACATCAATATTATAATGAAACAAGCAGATAATGACAGATTATTAAGCGAACCGGCGTATTGGTTTGTTTTTTGTAAGGATGAATTACTATTGCAAAAAGATGATAAGAATTCAACATATAGCATACCATATGGTATGAATCCGCCTATACAGTTAGAGGTTTGGAATACTATTCACAAATTAACTCCAATGTCTGACGGAAGCGCTTGTCGTACAGTCAGTATACCTTCTCCCATAATAGAAAATGACCAATTTGTAATGATGGGATTACGAAAATCATTTGAAATCCTTAACCGTGAGTTCTATATTAAAGCCGGAAAAGCATCAGAAATATTATATTGGGACAGCACCACAAAATACTGTGGAGTCTGTGGAGCACCAATGCAATTGCATACAGATATAAGCAAACGATGTACTAATTGCGGAAAAGAGGTATGGCCACAATTAGCAACAGCCATTATCGTTCTTGTCAAACGCAACGACCAAATTTTAATGGTACATGCCCATAATTTAAAAGGAAATTACTATGGACTTGTGGCTGGTTTTGTTGAAACTGGCGAAACACTAGAAGAATGTGTTCATCGTGAAGTCATGGAAGAAACAGGAATCAGCATAACAAATATCAGATACTTCGGTAGTCAGCCATGGCCCTATCCTTGTGGTTTGATGATAGGCTTCTTTGCTGATTATGTAGCCGGTAATTTACATCTTCAACATAGCGAATTGGCATATGGCGGATGGTTCAGTAAAGATAAGCTGCCGGCAATTCCCGGTAAAATGTCAATGGCGCGTATGTTAATAGACGCCTGGCTTGAAGGTAAAGACAAATAAAATGTTTTTATGACAATCTTGACCTTGCAAGACTATTTCTTTTTTATGAATTTATAATCAAGAACAAAAAATTCCGTTCACTATTTTTTATTGAAATAGCAAACGGAATTCTATAATATAATTAAACTCTTACATATTAATGCATATCATATCCCCAATCTTTTAATGCGTATCCCCAATGTTCATTAACTAACTGCACTGTACGGGGCTTATATTCATACTTGTTTTTCTTATATCCTTTTTTCTTATTGACATAAGCCTCGATGGCTGGTTCAGCTTCCTTAAACCCGGGAATCTGTAACTGAGCATATGCTTTGCGGGTAGTTTCCAGTGCGTTCTTCTCAAAGTCTTCAAATTTCACTTCAAAAAGATTTCCTTCTGGTATAAAATGCTTTTGAGCCTCATACGCCTTATAAAGTTTAGTATAAGCCTCCAAGATATTTAATTCCATTTCCTCCTCCGAAATATGTTGAAGTTCGAGCGGTTTAATGGTATTACTGAAGAAGCTTCTTGTACTCTCAAATACAGTATAAGGATTACGCATCAAATAAATAAATTTAGCATTGGGGAACAGCTCAACCAAAGCTTTAACTCGTCCTGTATGAGGTGGATTTTTTGACAGATATTGGGTACCTCCTGTATTCCACAATGAAATTTTCACCAGCTTCTCGAATGTTTTTTTAAATACCTCTAACTCCTGAGAAGTAATTTTTTCAAACGTCAGATATCTGTCACAATATTCCTGCATCCGTTTAGGAAAAAACCAAAAATCATAATATGAATATGGCATCATATTTGATATCGCAAATTCCTCTTCTTGCGGCAGATCCGGAGCTAATTCCATATTGTCTGTCGGACGCTTATCAGGCATCAACCACCCCATGGTTTTTTTGAACATAGGTTGTCCAAACATCATCAAATGCGGAAAAACAGTTTGATATGTTGTTGTATAACCAAAATGTTTATCTTGCGCAAAAATATTGTGTACAAATGTTGTACCACTACGCCAATGTCCTAGAATAAATACCGGATCATTCTCAAGAGGTTTTTCTGCTAACAACTTTTGATACCTACGGTCTTGAACGGCAGCCAATGGACTTAGTATGCGACATACACTTTTTGTCAAGAGATATTTTCCACGATATTTCTCTCCTATCTCCTGCCCTTTAGTCATTTCGCAAAAGGTATGCCAATCTGCGCCAACCAATGTGTTAACCGGTAATTTACTAAATTCTAATAATCCCATGATAATTCATTTTATGGTGGTCATTATTTAATAATATCTATGGCTATACCCTGACGATATAAGTCTTTAACAGCTTTTTCTATTGCTTCGTAATGTTCCTCGCCGATACCAAGTTTAGGTAAGTTTAGTTCAGGAAGCCTTTCCGTATCAATATCCTTAGTATCTGTCGGACCAATAATCATACCTACCGCACTCGTATTATTTGAAATCGGATCGATGAGTATAAAAGCTCCTGTGGCATGATTCTTCTTATAGGCATCATAGAATATCGGTTTAGCTGTTGTTATCTTTACACGACCAATTTCATTAAGCTTAAAACCATCGGCAGGACGTTGTTCCATTGTATTAACGTCTACTTGATAACAAATTTCATCAATTGTGGCGCGTGTTGTATTGGTATTATGCTTTAAATAGAACTGTTTACCACGATCCATGGCTTCTTCGTCCATCCAAACAAGCATGGTTTCAAAATGTCTGCCTACTTCTGGTAAATTATCCGGATGAACCAACATTTCTCCACGTGAAATATCAATCTCATCCTCTAACGTAAGTGTAACACACTGCGGACAGAAAGCTTCTTCCAAATCACCATCGTATGTCACGATATTCTTAACATGAGAGATTTTTCTTGACGGCAAAGCCATTATTGCGTCACCCTTACGAACCACACCGGAAGCTATCTTTCCGCAAAATCCACGGAAATCCAAGTTCGGGCGCAGAACATATTGCACCGGATAACGAAAATCTGTCATGTTACGATCTGTATGGATAGGTACATTTTCAAGAAAATCCAATAATGACGGACCATCATACCAGGGCGTACGACTTGATTTTTCAACTACATTATCTCCATCAAGGGCAGACAGCGGAATACAGGTAACATCCTCTATACCCAATTTATCGGTCAAGGCTTTATACTCTGCCACAATCTTATCAAAAACATTCTTATCAAAATCAACAAGATCCATCTTGTTGACGGCCAATACGATATGCTTGATTCCTAATAGAGAGACAAGGAATGTATGACGACGTGTCTGAGTTATAACCCCCATACGAGAATCCACAAGTATAATGGCAAGGTTTGCAGTTGACCCGCCAGTAATCATATTACGTGTATACTGTTCATGTCCCGGAGTATCAGCAATAATAAATTTACGCTGATTTGTTGAGAAATATCGATAAGCCACATCAATAGTAATACCTTCTTCACGTTCTGCTTTCAAGCCATCAAGCAACAAAGCATAATCGATATGCTCACCGGCATTTCCTACACGCTTGCTATCGCGTTCCAAAGCCTGTAACTGATCTTCATAAAGTTTCTTACTGTCAAACAGTAAGCGGCCGATGAGTGTAGACTTTCCATCGTCTACCGAACCCGCAGTTAATAAACGGAGAAGGTCTTTCTTCTCATCCTGATCCAAAAATGCTTTAATATCTGATATTGCCATATTTGCTTCCTCCTCTATTTAGAAATAACCCTCACGTTTCTTCTGCTCCATAGATGCTTCCTGATCGAAGTCTATCACTCGGGTTGTACGTTCGCTCTTAGTTGTCGTCATCATTTCCTCTACAATTTTCTCAATTGTATCTGCCTCGCTTTCAATTGCACCCGTCAGTGGCCAACAACCTAAAGTACGGAAACGAATCTTACGCATTTCTATTTTATCTCGATATTTCTCAGGCAAACGATCATCGTCAGGCATAATCAACTGTCCGTCAATATTGACTACTGGACGCATCTTTGCAAAATAAAGTGGAACAATTGGTATATTCTCCAAACGGATATACTGCCATATATCCAATTCAGTCCAATTACTCAACGGGAATACGCGGATACTTTCTCCTTTATGGACACGGCTGTTGTATATATCCCATAATTCCGGACGTTGGTTCTTCGGATCCCATTGTTGGAACTGATCTCTGAATGAGAAAATACGTTCTTTTGCCCGACTTTTCTCTTCATCACGGCGAGCTCCACCAAACGCGGCGTCAAACTTATATTTGGCTAATGCATCCAAAAGGGCTTTAGTTTTCATGAGGTCTGTATGAACCTTACTTCCGTGTGTAAACGGTCCTACGCCAGCATGAAAAGCCTCCATATTTGATTCTACAATCAAATTCCAACCATATTTTTTTGCATAATCATCACGGAACTTAATCATTTCCTTGAATTTCCATTTTGAATCGATATGCATCAATGGAAACGGTACTTTCCCCGGTGCAAAAGCTTTTTCAGCCAAACGGACCATTACAGATGAGTCTTTACCGATGGAATATAGCATTACAGGATTTTCAAACTCAGCGGCTACTTCACGAATAATATGTATAGATTCCGCTTCCAGTTCCTGCAAATGGCTTAATTTATACTCTGCCATAATTACTCTGATTATTTATTGTTCAATATTAATTCAAGTACTTTGTGCACTGACTCCTCTAATGATAAAACTGAAGTATCAAGAGACAAAGCCGGATGTTCTGGCACTTCAAACGGTGCACTAATGCCCGTAAAATTCTGAATCTCACCACGACGGGCACGAGCATACAGTCCTTTTACATCACGTTTTTCACAGATTTCAAGTGGAGTTGAAATATAAACTTCCTTAAAATCGTTCTGGCCGATTATTTCAGCAGCCATTTGTCTGGATTCATTTGTCGGGCTAATAAAAGCAGCAAGTGTTACTATACCGGTATCAACAAAAAGTTTTCCTACTTCAGCAATCCTTCTGATGTTTTCCTTACGGTCTTCAGCAGTAAATCCAAGATTCTTATTAATACCACTACGTATATTATCACCGTCTAAAATACGGCATAAGACCCCACGCTTATGCAATTCACGCTCAACTCCTAATGCTACAGTGCTTTTTCCCGAACCTGATAAACCTGTAAACCAAATCATGACACCGCGCTGACCAAGAAGTTCTTCTTTGTCAGCGCGGGTCATCATTTTATCATATATTGGATAGATATTTGTAGCTTCAACCATTATTTATAGTTTTTATCAATTCTAGCTACAAAGATAAGCTTTTTTAAATGCTTATTTATATTCTGACCAACTTTTTATTGGTAAATCTTCCATTTTAATATGACAGAAGGCTTGAATAAAGGCACTTGCCAAACGAGAATTAGTTATTAATGGAATATTCAAGTCAACTGCAGCACGCCTTATTTTGTATCCATTACTTAACTCTCCGGCAGTCAGATCCTTTGGAATATTAACAACCATGTCTATTTCTTTATTATGCAACATAGTCAAGGCTTGTGGCTCCCAAGACTCACTAGGCCAGTAAACCAAAGTATTTTCAATTCCGTTTTCTGTCAGATAACGACTTGTGCCACCTGTAGCATATAAATTATATCCATGTTCTTTCAACATTCTGGCAGCATCAAGCATTTCTGCTTTTTGCTTAGCTCCTCCTGTTGACAAAAGAATATTTTTCTTTGGAATACGCTGTCCTACCGATAACATGGCATTCAGTAAAGCACTACCGGTCTCGTCGCCTAAACATCCTACCTCACCTGTAGATGCCATATCCACACCCAGGACAGGGTCTGCCTTCTGCAAACGATTGAAAGAGAATTGACTGGCTTTGATTCCAACATAGTCAAAATCAAACAAATTCTTATTTGGCTTCTCTACAGGTAATCCAAGCATAACCTTTGTGGCCAGTTCTATAAGATTAATCTTCAGAACCTTACTTACAAACGGGAAGCTTCTTGAAGCACGTAAATTACATTCTATTACCTTTATATCATTATCGCGTGCAAGGAATTGAATGTTAAACGGACCACTAATTTTCAGCTCCCGAGCAATTTGTCCGGAAATCTTCTTTATACGACGTACCGTCTCAACATAAAGTTTCTGTGCAGGGAACTGTATCGTTGCATCTCCCGAATGGACACCGGCAAATTCAATGTGCTCGCTAATAGCATAAGCTATAATTTCGCCATCACGCGCAACTGCATCCATTTCAACCTCTTTTGCATGTTGTAAGAATTTACTAATTACAACAGGATGTTTCTGAGATACATTTGCCGCCAATTTCAAGAAGCGCTCCAATTCTTCTTCATTAGAGCATACATTCATTGCCGCTCCAGAAAGCACATAAGACGGACGTACCAACACAGGAAAACCAACCTTGGCAATGAAACGATCCACATCTTCCATATTAGTAAGTGCGCTCCATTCAGGCTGATCGACACCAATACGATTCAACATAGCAGAAAATTTCTCACGATCCTCTGCATTATCAATACTCTGTGCTGTCGTACCAAGAATCGGAACACGTTGTTGATCAAGACGCATCGCAAGGTTATTTGGTATCTGGCCACCCGTGGAAACTATAACCCCTTTAGGTGTTTCCAGTTCGAGAATATCAAGTACCCGTTCAAATGTAAGTTCGTCAAAATAAAGACGATCGCACATGTCATAATCTGTAGATACTGTTTCCGGATTATAATTAATCATTACGGAACGATATCCTTGCTTGCGAATTGTATTCAGAGCCTGAACACCACACCAGTCAAACTCTACAGATGAACCTATTCTATACGCTCCAGACCCAAGAACAACAATACTACGTTTATCATTCTCATAAGTTATATCATTTGCAATTCCACTATAAGTCAGATACAAATAATTAGTCTGCGCCGGATATTCTGCGGCCAATGTATCAATTTGCTTAACAACTGGTACTATACCGGCAGCCTTACGTCTGTTACGGACAATCAACGCCGCAGCTTCAATATCCATTTCATCTTCCATTCCTATGGCACGAGCAATCTGAAAGTCTGTAAAGCCTTGAATCTTAGCTTTGCGCAACAATTCATTATCAAGTACATTGATACTTTTACATGCATGAAGTGCCTTTGAGGTATCTTTTATATTTTGAAGTTTATACAGGAACCATTTATCAATCTTTGTCAATTCATGAATCTGGTCCAATGTATATCCCTTCGACATGGCCTTAGATATAATAAAGATACGTTTATCTGTTGGCTCACGAAGTGCAGCATCAATATCATCAATTTCAAGTTCTTTATTTTCTACAAAACCATGCATGCCCTGTCCTATCATACGTAATCCCTTTTGAATAGCTTCTTCAAAGGTACGTCCGATAGCCATTACTTCACCTACAGACTTCATAGATGAACCAAGTTCACGGTCAACTCCACGGAACTTACCAAGATCCCAACGCGGTATTTTACATACCACATAATCCAATGCCGGCTCAAAAAATGCAGAAGTCGTTTTTGTTACAGAGTTCTTCAACTCAAACAAACCGTATCCTAATCCCAATTTTGCTGCGACGAAAGCCAAAGGATAACCTGTTGCTTTTGATGCCAGTGCAGATGAACGACTTAATCTTGCATTAACCTCTATTACACGGTAATCTTCTGATTCAGGATCAAAAGCATACTGTACGTTACATTCACCGACAATACCAATATGACGGATAATCCGGATACTTAATGCACGTAACTTGTGATATTCTGAATTTGTTAATGTCTGAGACGGAGCCACAACAATACTCTCACCTGTATGAATACCCAACGGATCAAAATTCTCCATATTACATACCGTAATACAATTGTCGTAACGGTCACGTACTACTTCATATTCGATTTCTTTCCATCCTTTCAGGCTCTTTTCAACAAGTACCTGAGGAGAGAATGAAAATGCTTTCTCAGCTAATTTATTAAGCTCTTCCTCATTGTCACAGAATCCGGAACCCAAACCACCGAGAGCATATGCTGCACGGATAATTACAGGATAGCCCAGTTCTTTTGCGGCATGACGTGCTTCCTCTATATTTTCACAAGCGTGACTTTTTATCGTTTTAACATCGATTTCATCGAGTTTCTTTACGAAAAGTTCACGATCCTCAGTGTCAATAATAGCTTGAACCGGTGTACCAAGAACTTGCACGCCATATTTTTCAAGAATACCATCCTTATATAAGGATACGCCACAATTTAAAGCTGTTTGTCCTCCGAAAGCCAATAATATACCTTGTGGGCGCTCTTTAGCTATTACACGTTCAACAAAGAAAGGAGTTACCGGTAAAAAATAAATCTGATCAGCAACGCCTTCACTGGTTTGAACTGTCGCGATATTTGGATTAATCAATACTGTCTCAATACCTTCTTCCTTTAAAGCTTTAAGAGCTTGTGAACCTGAATAATCAAACTCACCCGCCTCACCGATTTTTAAGGCTCCAGACCCTAAAAGGAGGACTTTCTTTATATTTTTATCTATCATAACTGTTTTCTACTTATTGAGTAATTTTACGAAATCATCGAACAAGAATTCTGTGTCTACCGGACCACTACATGCTTCCGGATGGAACTGGGCGCTAAACCAAGGATTGGTCTTATGACGTATGCCTTCGTTAGAGCCATCATTCATATTCACAAATAACGGTTCCCAATCTTTGCCTAAAGTTTCACTGTCTACGGCATAACCATGATTCTGGCTGGTGATAAAGCACTTGTTTGTACCAATCATACGAACAGGCTGATTATGACTGCGATGTCCATATTTCAACTTATAAATCTTGGCTCCTGCAGCTTTACTCAACAATTGATTTCCCATACATATTCCCATACATGGACGAATTTCCGGATTCGCTAAAAACTTCCGGATATTGGCCACAGCAGCTTCGCAAGTGTCTGGATCACCGGGTCCGTTTGCAAGAAACAAACCATCAAACGCCATATCGTTAAAATCATAATTCCATGGCACTCTGATTACCTCTACACCACGATTAATCAGACAACGGATAATGTTATGTTTTACACCGCAATCTACCAATACCACTTTTTTCTTGTCGCCACCTTCATTGTAACGAATAATCTCCTTACATGAAACCTGATCTACAAAATTTACTCCACTATAATTAGCTTCCGGTATATTGTCTGGTTCATCATCAAAAACAATTTTTCCCATCATTACACCGTGCTCACGGAGAACTTTTGTCAGTTGACGGGTATCAATACCTGTAATACCTGGTACTTGTTCGCGTTTTAACCAGTCTGCCAAACTTTCTTTAGCATTCCAATGATTATAAGCCATACTGTAATCGCTAACGATTATGGCAGAAGCGTAAATCTTATCACTTTCCATAAATGTGGCTAAACCATTGGCTTCCATCGTAAATGCCGGCACACCATAATTACCCACAAGCGGATAAGTCAATGTCATCAACTGTCCGGCATAAGAAGGGTCTGTCAAACTCTCGGGATAGCCCATCATTGCGGTGTTAAAAACCACTTCGCCTGCAACAGGTTTTTCATAACCGAACGACTTTCCGTGGAAACGGCTCCCGTCGTCAAGGATTAGTGTTACATTTCTCATTGTAGAAAACAATCAAAAAAAATACTTATATATTCCGTATCTAATGATACGTGTTTCTTTATTCAATTATATTTAGTCGCAACTTTCAATTAATGGCAGATGTCATTTAAGCATTACCTTTATATGTCTTTTCATAATAATTCATGAAAGCCCTGTTCAATAAACGTACTCCTCCCGGTGTCGGATAATCACCGCTAAAGTACCAGTCACCTCTATGATTTGGACATGCCTTATGCAAGCCGTCAATCGTTTGATAAACAATCTCAATAGGTACAGTAACACCTTTTGGACGAAGCATATCAACCATTTTTAATGATATATCAGAATCCGTAAACGGAGCATAGATAGCTTTTACATAATTCTTCATTTCTTCTTTTGGCAGATGAGATTGAGACTTACATTGCTCATATACGTTATCAATCACGTCTGTCATACCCCTATCTTTAAGCAATTCTATAGCAGCACGGAAAGCGATGAATTCATCCATATTAGCCATATCTATTCCGTAATAATCGGGATAACGTACCTGCGGCGATGATGACACCAATACGATTTTCTTCGGATGTAAGCGATCAAGAATACGTATAATACTTTCTTTCAAGGTCGTTCCACGCACAATGCTATCATCTATAATAACAAGGTTATCCTCATACGCCTTTACACTACCATAAGTAATATCATAAACATGAGCTGCCAAATCATTTCTACTATTACTTTCCGTTATAAAAGTTCGCAATTTTATATCCTTGATAGCAACCTTTTCACTACGTATATATTGACTAAGAATCTGTTCAAGTTCTTCATGTGTTGGTTTGTGGCCTAACGCTTCTATCTGTTGTATCTTTGTTTGATTGAGATAAACCTTAAAACCATCCAACATACCATAAAATGCGACTTCTGCAGTATTTGGTATAAAAGAAAATACAGTATGTGCAATATCATGATTGATAGCATGAAGAATCGGATCACGCAATTGCATACCTAACGCTTTACGTTCCAGATAAATATCACGATCGCTTCCACGGCTGAAATATATACGTTCAAACGAACAAGGTCTAACGTCTTTCGGCTCGATAATCTGTTCTAACCGCACCTCTCCATTTTTACGTACACTTAATGACTGTCCTGGCATTAACTCCTTAACTTGTTCTACCTCTACGTCAAATGCAGTTTGAATTACCGGACGTTCTGAAGCTACAACAAGAACTTCATCATTCTTATACCAGAATGCAGGCCTTATACCCCATGGATCCCTCATGGAAAACATTTCTCCACTTCCGGTTACACCACATACTACATAGCCTCCATCCCACAAATGACTGGATGTTCTTAATACATTATTTACATCTATGTGAGTTTCAATATAATCTGTAATATCCTTACCCGAAAGCTTATGAGAAAGTGCCTCCTGATACAGGCGCTCACTTTCACGATCCAAACGATGTCCGACCTGTTCCAGCATGATGTATGTATCTGAATAAATACGAGGATGCTGTCCTTTATCTGTTATCTCTGTGAAAACCTCATCAACATTCGTAAGATTAAAATTTCCGCATAAAGCCAAATTCTTTGCGCGCCAATTGTCTCTACGCAGAAAAGGATGAACATAAGAAAGGCCACTCTTTCCGGTTGTAGAATACCGAAGGTGGCCCATATAGATTTCGCCGACAAAAGGCAAATAACGCTCTGCGAATGCAACATTATGAAGTTCTTCAGGACTATAGCCTTTAAATTTACTTTGAATAGTTGAAAAAATTTCTGTTATAGCACCTGTACCAAGAGCACGTTCACGAAACATATATTCCTCACCGGGAGTAGCATGCATTTTCACACAAGCCAAACCAGCGCCCTCTTGACCTCGGTTGTGTTGCTTTTCCATCAACAAGTATAACTTGTTCAGACCGTACATCCACGTCCCATATTTTTCCTGATAGTACGCTAGCGGTTTTAATAAACGAATCATCGCCACGCCACATTCATGCTTCAACAGTTCCATATAAAATCCCGATTTACTTATACCTAAATTTGTGCAAAGATATAAAAAATGAAGAAAAGGGACAATTATTTTTTTATTTTTGCATTATAAAAAACTATTAATAAAGACAGAATGAAAGCTGAACGGCAGTTTTTATATCAGAAATTCGTCAAAAGCATGTATTTTTTATCTTTTCATCATAACATTCATTAATACTTTATTTTTAAATCAGATACATGCTCATTCAAATGAAGCATATTTGTATCTTGCCATAACTTACCATTTACACTAATATTTTCCAATAATACATTTCTAACATCAGAAAACTTATCATATCCCATTATTCTCGATGGAGACAAGTTGTCCTCATTCCCTGAAAAAGATATATTTCTAAAAACAATATTTTCAATTCTACCACCTGGCGCCCGGTTATATTTTTGATTATAATTCACGCGCACATCTATCAAACGGGCTTCCTGACAATTGTCAACTCTTATATTTTCAAACAAAACATTTTTTACATGATTCTTATCTCCACATGTAATTGACATGACACCGCGATACAGGTCATCGTCTTCATCAACATTAAGAACATCTATATCCTTAAATGATATATTTTTAATTGTTTCTCCTTTTGAAGAAATATCATCGCCATGGAGACCAATTTGAATTGCATGAGCAACATCAGCCCATAATATACTATGCTTTACTGTTATATTTCGCGAATCACCCCAATACCACCAACGATGATTATAAAATGCTAAGCAATCATCACTAGTGCGTAAAAAAACATCATCAATTAACCAATTCTGACAACACATCAAATCAATACCATCACACCAGCCACGATCTGAGAAACTTTTTATATTACGAATAACAACATCATTACTTCCTCCACCAAAAACTGTATAATGCATAGGATTAATAACAGTAATTCCGTCAACCATAACATGGCGTGAGTTTGAAATTTCTATACCACGTAATGGATGAAATAAATATCCTCTTCCTAGAATCCGAACATTTTCAACCTTATCAATCCGCAATCTAGCCTTGACCAAAGCGCCGGGAGCAAGATATACAGTACAATTTCCCGGTATCACTATTTCGTTATTAGGTAAATCCTTTGGTAAGTGGACTCCAGGCCCAAAATATATTAAATTACATTTTTTGCGAAAAATATCATGTGTATTATTGTTCCATATAATAGTTTCTTTATCATTAGTTATATCAAAAGATTCTGTTTCAATAGGATTTGCAAAGAGATGCAGATTGTGGAAAATATCGCCATTAAACTCAACACTTATTTTAACAGGACGATTAATAGTAAATTCGATAATACGAGAAGATTTTCTGCGCCACGCTATTTCATGTGACCTGGGTCGAATACAAATGCTATCCAAATCATTCATGGTGCTTTCTATTTTCACATCAACAGATTCATCCATATCAAATTGCGCCATCGCTGCAGTTTGCTTTGTATCCATATCTACTCCTACATTTAAAACCTGCAGTTCTTTCCATTCCGTATCGTTTCCTTTAACCGGTTTGACTGACACCCTGTATGAAGTATTTTCTTTCAGTTCTTTATCAACGATATAAGGATATATCACTATTTTAGCTTCTGACATTTGACAAAAGCACATAAATAAAACGAATAAAATTTTTTTATACATAATCTGTTTTTTCACTATATACGCACCAACAGACTTAATTTCTTAACCTGGAAATATTTTTTTTGAAAAAAAGGAAATGAATTAAAAGTTTTTATGAAAAGAGTAATGAATACTATTTTGAGAAATTAATTTATTAATTGTATTTTTGTTATTAATTACCCTTAATTTTTTAATTATACGTATTATGTCATTTAGTGCAGAAAACATCCTGCTTATCGGATCAATACTTATTTCCTTTAGTATACTTATTAGCAAAACCGGTTATCGATATGGTATTCCTACATTATTGCTTTATCTTCTTGTCGGTATGCTGTTTGGAAGTGATGGACTTGGTTTACAATTTAATAGTGCAGAAGATGCTCAGTTCATCGGTATGATGGCCCTAAGTATTATTCTATTTACAGGAGGTATGGACACAAAGTTTAAAGAAATACGTCCTGTCATCTCCGAAGGACTTGTCTTATCAACCGTTGGGGTCATTTTAACAACACTATTTACCGGTCTTTTCATTTTTATTGCATCTGATTGGAGCGAAGACTATGCAACATTATCATTAATGACATCAATGCTGCTTGCAGCTACTATGTCATCTACTGATTCCGCTTCTGTTTTCAGCCTTCTGCGTTCACAGAAAATGAATCTTAAACATAACCTACGTCCAATGTTGGAATTAGAAAGCGGAAGTAATGACCCCATGGCATATATGCTAACAATTATATTGATACAAATAATTACAACAAATGAATTTAATGCAGTGGTTATTATAAAAGACCTTTTTATGCAGTTCTTTTTTGGCGCTGTCATTGGTTATACGATTGGCAAATTAAGTGTATGGTTAATTAATCGTATTGAACTTTCTAACAGTTCACTTTATCCTATACTTTTATTAAGCATCGTATTTTTCACATTTACTATTACCGACCGTCTCCATGGTAATGGATATCTTGCAGTATATATTACCGGTATAATTGTAGGAAATTCGCGTATCGCAAACAGGAAAGAAATAGATACTTTTATGAATGGTCTGACATGGCTTTTCCAAATTATCATGTTCTTAGCCTTAGGTTTATTGGTCAATCCACATGAAATGCTAGATATAGCCCATCTAGCCCTGTTGATCGGCTTATTTATGATTTTTATTGCAAGACCACTCAGCGTAATACTTAGCCTATTACCGTTCCGCAAATTAACTTTTAAATCAAGACTTTTTATCTCATGGGTAGGATTACGTGGGGCTGTTCCTATCATCTTCGCGACATATCCGGTAATTGCTAATATTGAAGGCTCACATATACTTTTTAATATTGTTTTCTTTATTACGCTGCTGTCATTAACCATTCAAGGAATGTCTATTTCATCAGTAGCCAGATGGCTACATTTAGATCTTCCTCTGCCCAAAGAAGGAAATGATTTTGGAGTAGAATTACCGGAAGAAATAGATAGCCAGCTGACAGACATAACACTTACTGAAGACATGTTACAGAATAGCAAAAAACTAATGGATATGAAATTACCACCAAATACCCTGGTTATGCTAATCAAAAGAGATAATCAATACATTATACCTAATGGCAGTCAGGAATTAAAAGCTGGCGATAAATTATTATTGATTTACGATAAAAAACAAAAAGATTTATTTCCCCGATAAAAGAAATTAATTATAATATGACTAAAAGAGGTAGAAAATTTCTACCTCTTTTGTTATCTTTAAGAAAGTTCATTTACATACATTTTATGATGTATCGTATGAGTATCTAAACGAATTATCAAAATACGTTCCGTATCTTGGTCCACACGAAAACGTTCATCAGGGCGCTCTCCAACCAACCAGGCAATATTATTACCACTGCAAACCACCAGTTGCTGTTCCTTTTCAAATATTGTTTTCTTTATATCCGTCAAATAATCACTCACCAACTTGGAACCTTTCATACCGAAAGGTACAAAACGATCTCCTTGCTCAACTAACCTTACAGTCAAAGGAAACTGTAATTTATTCAAATCAAAGCAAACAGTTTTCTTATCACGCGGAATTACAAAGTTGGAATCATAACGCTGACGACTGACAACAAAAGATAAATCTTTTGTAATTTGCACTGTCCCTTCTAAAGGTAAAATTGTGCATAAACATTCTATTGCCTCCGATTTTGATCTCAACTGTAATGTCTGCCTGTCACGCAATAAACGCCAATTCTCACTTTCATAAATCTTTCCGGATATACCTTCTTGTGCTTTTATTATATCACTGATTTGAGATGAGTTAAACCCATACTGTGAAAGTATTTCATAAAGTAAAGCTTGAGGTGAAGGAGTATTATTCACAGCATCAAGATCAATAATATTATTATGACATACAAGTTTTTTAAAATAACTGATACTCCAATCATACATATGATATGCTTCCGTAAAATGCTGAATCTCTTCTTGAAGTGTTGCCATCACAGAAGGATTAAGCATTTTGAATAATGGCATTATATCCAAACGAATCTTATTACGTTTAACATCATTCTCCAGATTAGAGCTATCAGTCACATAGTCCTGCCCTATTGCCATCAAATAATTTAATATCTCATCTCTGCTCACATCCAACAAAGGACGAATAACAGCATCACGACAATATGCCATGCCACATAGACCTTTAATACCTGTTCCTCTGACCAAATTCAGCAACATTGTTTCTATATTGTCATCTCGATGATGTGCAACAGCGACTTTGGCAATTCTCTCCAACTGAAGAATTTCTTCAAAATACGCATATCGTAATTCGCGTGCAGCCATTTCTATGCTAATGCCATGTTCATTGGAATATTTTATTGTATCAAACGATTTTACATATAAACGTACCTTATTGTTCCGACACAACGCACGTACAAAATTCTCATCACGTACAGATTCCTCACCACGAAGATTAAAATTACAATGAACGGCAACACAGGTATACCCCATATCCAGCAACACACACAACAAGGCCACTGAATCTGCTCCTCCACTTAATGCTATCAATACCCTTTCATTTGGATCAAGCAACTGATTTTGTGCAACAGTTTCAGAAATTTGTTGTATAAAATGTTTTTTGTCAAAATTCATATATTATTATAGTATTAATCCAAGAGTAACATTCTATTAAAACAATTTCACTTTATTCTTATAAAGGAAATGATCAATTTTACAAATATAAATCTGGCCATGATTCCTTTCTAAAAAGAATCACTAAAACCTTAACAAAGGTACGAATTTCATCGTACTTCTGATAAGATTTTAGTGATTCATTTATGAGGATTTTAAACTTATCCTCAAAATTTATTGTATAAGTCTATATTAACTGACTGGAAACAAATCTTCCAAAAAGATGATTTATTCGTCTTTAGGTTTCATATTTGTATAGACAGTCTGTACATCATCGAACTCTTCAAGACGATCAACCATTTTATTAATCGTTTCACGTTCTTCGTCAGATACATCTTTCAAGTCATTCGGGATATAGGTAAACTCACCACCGACATCTTCAAATCCTTGTTCCTCTAGATGCTTCTGAATGGCACCATAACTCTTCGGATCACCGTAAATCGTTACAGTTCCTTCTTCTTCATCTAAATCATAATCCTCTTCAACTCCATAGTCAATCAAATCAAGAATCAGCTCATCCATATCAATATCAGCTTTTTTCTTGAAAGTAAAGACACACTTATGATCAAACAAATAAGCCAAAGAGCCCATGTTACCTAATGTTCCAGAGAACTTGTTAAAAACAGAACGTACATCAGCAACAGTACGAGTAGGATTGTCTGTTAATGTATCTACAAATACAGCAATACCATGAGGACCATAACCTTCATAAGTCATGCCTTTGTAATCACTCTGATCTTTACCCATTGCATTCTTAATAGCACGCTCGATATTATCTTTCGGCATGTTTTCACGCTTACAAGTTGCAATAATAGAACGCAGTGTCGGGTTGTTTTCCGGTTCCGGACCGCCGGCTTTAACCGCAATAGCAATTTGTTTACCTAGTCTGGTAAATGTTTTAGCCATGTGACCCCATCTCTTAAGCTTAGTAGCTTTTCTATATTCAAATGCTCTTCCCATTGGAATTTAATTTTTTTTATTGATATTATCTTTTAAATTTCTCATCTTATAATTCAACCATACACCGTATACAATCAATACAATAGTAGGTATTATTAATGCACGGGTATAGCCTTGAAAGGTTATCTGCAATAACCAGCAGAAAACCAGAATATAATAAACTGTCTTGGCTATAACCAATCCTTTCATGCTTATCTCAGTTTAGCCCCCAGCTTACTCTCAAGATTTGCTACAAGTTTATTCATTATAGCATCTATTTGCTTATCATTAAGCGTCTTGCTTTCATCCTGAAGCATAAAGTTCACAGCATAACTTTTTTTACCCGGTTCAAGATTTTTGCCTTCATACACATCAAAAAGAGTTACTTCTTTAAGCAGCTTTTTCTCTGTTGCGTAAGCAATCTTTTCTATTTCAGCAAACTCAACATTTTTATCAATTAGCAACGCTAAATCTCTACTTACTGCCGGGAATTTACAGATGTCCTTGAAGCTTACAACATTGTTTTTGATAGCTTTCATCAACAATTTCCAGTTCAAGTCTGCATAATAAACCTCATTATCGATATCCAAAGCTTTCTGTATCTTACGACTGACAATTCCCATCATTACGAGAGTCTTACCGCCACGATTCTGTATTTCGATACCTTTGGCAAAAATATCATTTTTACATTCAGCAAAAACCAGATTACCCAAATTTACGCCAAGGCGGTTTAATATATTCATTACATAGGCTTTCAATTCATAGAAGCTACTATCCTCGTCAGAATGAGCCCACGAACCGTTCACGCGCTTACCCGTAACCCATAAAGCCAAATGATAATCCTCTGAATAAGCATCCAATACATGTTTAATTACTTCGGGATCACGGCTACTGCTAACTCCAGGAACAATATCAGGACATTTGTTTTCCTTATGGAAATAATAACAGTTTCCGAATTCAAAGAATTTCAAATCCGCATTCTTACGGTTCGCATTGTGAGCTATACACTCCAATCCGCCAAACAACAAAGTCTGACGCATGGCATTTAAATCAGAACTTAACGGATTTATTAGCTTAACCAGATTTTCTGAAGGATAACCTGTCAAATTATCATAATAAGCAGAGCGGTTCAACGAATTATTCAATATTTCATTGAATCCACAACCAACAAGTTGTTCACCGATAATATTCTGTAACTTATGACTCTTATCCTCATCACCCTTAACATTAAGAGTCGATTTTACAGAGGTTGGTATTTCAACATTATTATAACCATAAATACGGAGTATATCCTCAACTACATCACACGGACGCTGCACATCTACTCTATAAGCTGGAACCTGAAGCTTTAAACCTTCCGCAGTCTCTTCAAGAATCTTCATCTCAAGACTGGTTACAATCCGTTTGATGGTCTCTGCACCAATTTCCTTACCTATCAAATTATGTACATATTCATAATTTAGGTCTACAATAAAGTCTGGTAACGGATTAGGATAAACATCCTTTATCTCCATGGCAATCTCACCACCTGCCAATTCCTTACACAGCATAGCAGCCTGCTTCAAAGCATATATGGCTCCATTCGGATCAATACCTCTTTCAAAACGGAATGAGGCATCTGTACTTAAACCGTGACGACGAGCGCTCTTTCGTATCCAAGTTGGATTAAAATAAGCACTTTCCAATAATACATCACGTGTTGTTTCATATGTACCACTGCCTTTACCTCCGAATACTCCAGCAATACACATCGGCTCTTCAACATTACAGATCGCAAGGTCACGCTCACTCAGTTTATGTTCTACGCCGTCAAGTGTAATAAACGGAGTACCTTCCGGCATGGTCTTAACAACCACCTTATTGCCCTTAATCATATCGGCATCAAAGCAATGCAATGGCTGGCCATAAGCAAACATGATATAATTGGTTATGTCTACGATATTATTGATTGGGCGCAAACCAATGATACGCAATTTATCCTGCAACCATTCCGGACTTTCTTTTACCTCACAATTTTTTATTGTAACCGCACAATAACGTGGACAAGCCTCGGTATTCTGTACATCAATATCTATCTCAAGATCGTGATTATCTACTTTAAATCCTTCGCAATCCGGACGATGTAAAGCGGTTTTATAACCATTCTGTATCAACCATGCATACAAATCACGTGCTACACCATAATGTGAACAAGCGTCAGCACGGTTCGGTGTAATATCAACCTCTATAACATAATCACTTTTCAACTGATAATATTCAGCAGCAGGTGTACCCGTTACTGCCGTCTCAGGTAATACGATAATTCCATTATGATCGGTACCGATTCCGATTTCATCTTCAGCACAAATCATACCATTGCTTTCCACACCTCTAAGCTTTGACTTCTTAATGGTAAAGCATTCATCACCATCATAAAGTTTACAACCTAAAGTTGCCACAACCACTTTCTGTCCAGCAGCGACATTGGCTGCTCCACATACTATCTGTACAGGTTCTCCTGAACCTAAATTAACAGTACAGATATGCATATGATCTGAGTTCGGATGAGGTATACATGTCAAGACCTCGCCAATAACAAGTCCTTGCAATCCGCCTTTTACGGGTTGTACTTCTTCTACACACCCCACTTCAAGACCTTCAGAAGTCAGGGCATCGGCTACTTCCTGAGCTGTCAAATCAAAATCAACATACTCTTTAAGCCAATTATAAGAAATATTCATATTTGATAAGTTTATTTATTTCCAGATATTGTGCAAAATTACACTTTTTCGGGCAATCCACCAAGAAGAAGTCCGACAAAGCGTTTGATTATACAAACATAACCTTTACATTAACAACCATAAAATTACATATGGCATCAAAACGGTACAGAATTATCAGGTAGCGGCACGTTTCCAAAAGGTGAATCAGTATCTTGAGGCATCATATCAGTTGGAGGCAAAGGAGGCATATTATCATTCATTTTAGAGCCATAAACAGGCGTTTCCCCCGGCATCGGAATATAAGCATCCTCTTCCGGATCCTGAAAACGCGCAAATTCACCGCGGAACTTAAGTAACACATCGCCCACAGCACCGTTACGATGTTTTGCTATAATAATCTCAGCCATACCATGCAAGTCGCGCCCTTTCTCATCCTGATATATCTTATAATATTCAGGACGATGAATAAAACATACCATATCCGCATCTTGCTCAATGGCACCGGATTCACGAAGGTCACTCAATTGCGGACGTTTACCTTCTATACCTTCACGACTTTCCACACCACGGTTCAACTGACTTAATGCTATAATAGGAATATTCAATTCTTTGGCCAAGCCTTTCAACGAACGTGAAATGGTGCTGACTTCTTCCTGTCGGCTACCAAAAGACATGCCGCTGGCATTCATCAGCTGCAAATAGTCTATCATTATAATCTTCACGCCATGTTCACGAACCAGGCGGCGGGCTTTAGTACGCAATTCAAAGACAGAAAGCGAGGGGGTATCATCCACATAAAATGGCGCATCGTACAATTGAGAAATTTTGCTGTCAAGTTGTCCCCATTCATATGGCGCCAGCTGACCACTTTTTATTTTCTCTCCCGGAATCTCACAAACGTTTACAATCATACGATTGACCAACTGAACATTACTCATTTCCAATGAGAACATTGCACATGGTATTTTCATATCTACAGCCATCTTTTTTGCCATAGACAATACAAAGGCTGTTTTACCCATCGCAGGACGAGCTGCAATAATGACCAGGTCGGAGTTTTGCCACCCCGATGTAATCTTATCCAATTTCTCAAAACCACTACTCAAACCACTCAAACCGTCCTGACGTGCTGCAGCTTTCTGTAACATTTCGTAAGCTTCATGAATAACGGGATTAATTTGCGTATAATCCTTTTTCATGTTTTGCTGAGAAATCTCAAATAACTTACCTTCAGCTTCCTGCATAAGGTCATCCACATCTACCGTACTGTCAAAAGCCTTAGTCTGTACCTGACTGGTAAACGTTATTAATTCACGGGCCAGATATTTCTGAGCAATGATGCGCGCATGATATTCAATATGTGCAGACGATACTACCTTATCACTAAGTTGAGTTATATAATAAGGTCCTCCTACTTCTTCCAGATGCCCTGTAGAATTAAGTTGTTCTGTAACCGTTAAAATATCCACAGGCTTCTGTTGGAGATTAAGCGCTCTGATGGCCTCAAATATCAGTTGATGACGATGATCATAAAAACTTTCAGGACGTAAGATTTCGCTTACAAGAGAATAAGCGTCTTTTTCTATCATCAATGCGCCCAACACAGCTTCTTCAAACTCCACAGCCTGAGGTTGCATGTGTCCATAAGCATCCTCCTGAGGTACACTAACAGTACGTGTTCTTCTACCGGAGGATTTTCTTTGTTCTGCCATATTCTAATTATAATTTTTATGCAAATATACAACAATAATATGAATGATGACAAAACCGCAATCAAGTTAAAAAGCTTTTTTATTTAAACCATTCCGTACATAAAAAGCAACAGGACCATAAAACCCGTTGGTTTTAATTGTAAAGGGATACTTGTCTGATTATAATAAAACCTGTATCTTTGTTTTCTTTTTCCGGCCTATTACCTCTCCCAGCAAAAACCAACGTAACTTATACTATAAATCATATGACATCAAATCATCCGCAAACCTATTCAAATAAAGAAATCATTAAAATCTCTTTTCCTATCCTAATTAGCCTGCTGATGGAACAACTTATCGGTATGACCGATACGGCCTTTTTAGGACGGGTAGGTGAAGTTGAACTGGGAGCTTCTGCCATTGCCGGTATATATTATCTGTCTTTGTTCATGTTAGGATTCGGATTCAGCATCGGTTCACAAATTCTGATAGCACGGCGCAATGGAGAAAAACACTATGAAGAGATTGGCGACATTTTCTATCAAGGCATATATTTTTTGCTCTTCCTGGCACTCTTCATATTCATTATTACCAAACTGGTGACACCACACATTCTGCCTGCCATTATCGCATCACCACAGGTACAAGCTGCCACTGAAAGCTATCTTCACTGGAGGGTATACGGCTTTTTCTTTTCGTTTTTAGCCGTCATGTTCCGTGCGTTCTTTGTCGGAACCACACAAACTCGCACCTTGACGCTCAATTCCATTGTAATGGTACTATCAAACGTCTTATTTAATTACATATTGATAAACGGAAAACTGGGCTTTCCGCGACTTGGCATAGCAGGAGCAGCCATAGGCTCTACATTAGCCGAATTGGTATCCGTAATTTTCTTCATTATATACACGGTAAGACAAGTTGATTTACACCGTTACGGTCTTAATCGTATCAGCCGGTTTGACAGACATAAACTACGCAGAATTTTGACCATCTCATTTTGGACAATGATACAAAACTTTGTATCTCTTTCCACATGGTTTTTGTTTTTCCTTTTTATCGAACACTTAGGCGAACGCGCACTGGCCATCACAAACATTATACGGAACATTTCCGGCCTATTATTCATGATAGTAGCGGCTTTTGCATCTACATGCAGCGCTTTAGTAAGTAATCTTATCGGTGCCGAACGCGAAGACAGTGTTATGCCAACAATCAGACAGCATGTTTTTTTGGCCTATGCCATCATTGTACCCCTAGCTGTATTCTTTGCATGCTGTCCGCATCTCATTCTTGGCATTTATACTGATATCCCCGATCTGATTGAAGCCTCAATTCCTTCTTTATGGGTATATTGCACCACTCCTTTATTAATTGCACCCGGTAACATCTTATTTCAAGCAGTATCGGGAACAGGAAATACCCGTATAGCCTTTATTCTTGAACTGGCCACACTGGTGATATATACCATTTTCATTTACATGCTGATTATGTGGTATCATGCAGACGTTGAATGGTGCTGGACATCAGAACATGTCTATGGCTTTTTCATACTGATATTTAGTTACATTTATCTTAAAAAAGGAAGCTGGCGCATTTCAAAAATGTAAAACAACATATGAAGTTCCAACATACCGGAAGTTGATTTTGATAAAAATTAATTTCCGGTATGATATGCATCTACAAAATACCCATTTCCATCATCATTAAGAAACTGATAAACATTTTTCTCCGGACTTTCAATAAATGATACCCGGGTGTATTTAAAATCAGGATAAGATTCATATAAAACATCCTTTACACCCGATGGAACATCTTTAACGGGTACATCATAAGTTGTGCTTTTCCATTGATTTCCGCAGAAAGACACATATTTCAGTTTATTTCCGTCAAGGACATAAAAACAGTCATACCCCCCATCATTGTGGTACGCTCTGATATCAGCTCCGTATTTTGACACAATAAAATTTTTCTGATTCAGATTAACACTTTTATGCCACCACGGGTTATTAAGAGAGTGATGAATAACCGGAAGCATATAACCATCCTCGTTAAACATCAGCAAAGTATACAATTCTCCTGTTCCCGGAACGAAATATGTAAAGTCAATCTTATACATGGCATGGTTCAAATCATGATATTCTATACATTCAATGCCATTAATATGCTCTTTATTCATTGTGCCATACATTGAATGTGCGAATGCACTTTTTACTGCATAAGGTAAATTATGGAAGTTTCGTATTTTACACACTGTCAGCATACAAATATCACGACTGTAAAAAACAGAAACATCGTTAGTATTTCTGTCTGTAAGGTGCACTTCTATTCCCGAAACAATATCATTGTCATACGAACGTACGGAATTAATTACAGCATCAGGAAAACGTTTAATAATATCTTTCTCAATATTTTCTGTCAGTTTTAAATTTTGTTCCGTACAGTTATCATCATTACATGCAGTAACAAGAACTAACAGACATAAAAACCAGTAAAGAATTCCTTTTTTATTCATAGATTTGACTACATATACAAATTACTCTTAAAATTACTCAAACTTGAATGAAAGGGTTTTTCATTCAAGTTTGAATTATATCACTGCTTTTTCAGTTTTTACAGACCTACTTTACCACAACCTGTTTCTCATCATAATAAACAACTGCAAAATCACCACCCGCATTGCCATCCTTTTCCTTCAATTCAGCAGTTTTATAACGTCTAAGTATCAATTTGTAGTTGCCGGCAGGTACGCCTTCAAACAGCACATCGTTTTTACCTTCAGTTACTGTACCATAGAACGCAGAATACCCGTCAGTATTCTTTTCCAAAATAGCTTCAATCTTTTCTCCCTCGCTACAATTATCACCGACCCATTTCCATGCCATGCCATTAACAACCTCTTTCAAATCACTTGGAATTGCGATACGCTTTACAAAAGATTTTCTTACCATATTGGTCAATATCTTACTCGTATTGCGTTTGAATGAGAATGTCACGGTAGTATCATTGCCAAGAGTTAAGGAATAACTATACCCCACCCAAACCAATTCATTTACATAATGATAATTCATAGGTTTCAGGTTAGCATATATGCCCTGTTCACCAGTCAGTTTGATTTCAGTAAATATCGCATCTTTCTTTTTTGTAAAATGTGCGTATGCCATCGTAGGCTTATTGTCTGAAAAAGCAACCAGATAGTTTTGATACAATGGGGTTTCTGCTGATAAATCTGAAGAGTCTTCTTGTGAACAGGAAGAAAGTCCTGATACGAACAAGACACACAACAACGTACCTAAAAACAATTTTACCTTATTAGTCACTGATACTAATACAACACTACTTTTCATATGCTTGAGTTTTTATTGGTTTACAGTGGCAAAGGTAAATGATTAAGCCTCAAACTCAATGAAAATATGATGTACACAGTAAAACCGTAACAGTCTATAGACCAATCATATATAAATATGCATGATGTACATTGCCATTTTTGGCATCAAAAAGAATCTATAAATTCGTCAAAACTACCTTGCTCTACACCCAGTTTTTCCTTTAAACGCATTTTTTTTCGTGAAATACTTCCTTTGGCAATATGATAGATTTCTGCCAGTAAGGAAAGCGGCAAACTCATTTTCACCAGACAGCAGAATCTGATTTCTTCTTCACTGAGTTGAGGACAAAGTGATTTTAACCGTTCAGTAAACCTTCCAAAACAAGCATCCGTATTTTGTACAACAGTTTGCCAATCATTCTCTGTCAGATGAAGTGCACCCTGTTTGTTTTTTCTATTCAATAGTTCAGGAATCGTAATGGCATTTAGTTGTTTATAATATGCAAAGGTCTGGTTAAGTTGTTCCACTTCGCGTGCTTTACGTTCAGCCTGCTCACGCATCAGCGCCATTTCTGCTTCCTGACGTTTGAGCGACTCATCCATACGTGCTACACGCTCCGTCTGAAGACGTTCATACAGCCTAATCCGCTTACGTCTGACAGAAATCAGCCGTCCCAAAAGTATCAGAATGACAAACATAGTACAAACTACAATCCGATAGAAAATAATTTTTTGTCGGGAAAGTGCGCTTTCTGCATGACTCGCACGTTGATGCTGAATCCGTAAATCATCAACAATCCTAATTCGTTCGGCCAGTTCGGTCCGCCGGTCAGCATCAAGCGAATCCTTCAAAATAATATATTGTGCAGCATATTTCACAGCCTTATTTGCATCTCCGCTAGCCTGATATAATTCATACAAACCACGACAGGAACTGATTTTTCCACGTAAGGTCAAACTATTACCATGCATCTGAAAATAGACTTTTGCACTGTCCGTTTCACCCAAACGGGCATAAATTGCCCCTTTTAATATATCCAGTGACATACGTTCACTCGGATTCCACCCCTTGCATGAAATCTGTTTTACAGTCTTTAACGCATTACCCGCATCACCAACCGTTAAATAAAACATACTAAGATCACGCTGATATACACCATACTTATCCTGCTCTTGCAGGGGAAGCCAGATTAAAGCCTCCGACATGTAATGCAATCCTTTTTGGGGATCCCGCTTCAGCTCCGACAAAGCCTTCTCGTGCATGACTTCAGCCATTAATAAAGAATCATTTAACTCCAATGCTATACGATATGCTTTAGTTAAATATTCGTCTTCCGCTTTATCAGCCATCTTGAAACGACTGATTACAGCCTGACGCAATAAAATATTTCCTTGTAATATCTTGTCATTTTCAGCATACAACATAGCCTGCGCATAACTCTCAGATGCACGAATATAAAACCGGTTACGGTTGAATATCTCTCCCTGAAGATAATAACATTCAGCCAGACGTTCATTGTTTTCGCATTCAGCAAAATACTTAATAACTGAATTCAGAATACTGTCATTATCGGATATACTGTCTTTTTCTAAAAGAATCCTTGTCTGATTGATTTTTGTCAAAGCATCCTGTTCTGTTATTTTATCGTTTCCATCACACGCTGTAAGGATTCCGACCCATAAAATAGCAAATGTCTTCCATATGAACAAGAATAACTTTTCTTTCATACCTTTTAATTATAAGATAGTATTAGTTTAATTATCTAAAGATAGCAAAAAGATATAATAATACCATAAAATGTATGTGTTCCCCTACATTTTCCCAGGAAAGATCTTTTTTACATATTATGCTTCACCTCTTCACCTTTATCTGCAAAATACTGTTATATAGAATTTTAGATGTGAAGGATATAAAATAAGTCCTTCACATATCCTTCACACCGGAACTCTGTTTTTATATTTTTTCACATTTTACATTCAAACAGATACTGACGTGAATTTTTTTGTATACGGTTATGAACTTTTTTCCATACGGTTACGGTTATCCCCATAACCGTACCAGAATATTTTTCCGCACTGTTACCGAAAAACTCATAACCGTACCCATACAAATATCCATTAAAATAACGCGCCAGCATAGATTATTGATAATTTATCATGACATATGAAATAAAAAGCACGAAGAAAAAGGACTTTAATAAAACTATATCTTGTTTGATAAAATATAGCTGTTATGCGATGAAGGATCAGAGCGCACCCCTTCACATATAACAAAATGATTAATAAGATATTATAGCACAATGTGAAGAGGTGAAGGATTTTTTCAAAGAAAAACTAACTTATTGTATATAAATAATTTATCATTCACACATTATATCACCTTCTACCTCTACATTTCAAATAATATATATAGAATAAGGACATATTAAACTATTATAGGCATCAGCTCTGCAACATCATATATTTTTACAATCAGACATTAAAAGGAACGAATATGCTTACATATCCCCATAAATCTTTTCTATCAGATAACAGCATTTACTGTTCTCAAACAATTATAAGTCTATCCAATAATCTTGAAACGAGCAAATTTAAGTAAAAGTTGCTTGGTACCTGTATTGTTAAATTTCACTGTCGCTTTGGTATTCTCACCGCTTCCCTCGACTTTCAGCACTTGACCTATTCCGAAACGCTCATGTTCTATTGTCTGACCTTCTTTAACCAAAGTATTACCTGATGTATTAGAGGTAGCAGCAACAGCCGGTCTGGCTGTCTGTTCCACAGGTCGCTTCATAGGCTTCAGCCCCGATACACGCGCCACAGAACAAGTAACAGCGGGCTCATCAAAATCGTAAGAAGAGGAAATACGCTCGAAACTTCGAGACTTAAGAGCATTGTTTGCTGCAGTTTTCAGACTTCCACCGTCAAAAACGACACATTTTTTTGAAATCTCTTGTAAAAAACGACTTGGATTACTGAATTCTGTTTTTCCATATTTGAACCGGCTACGTGAATATGTCAAGAAACAGAATCTCTCAGTTCGTGTGACAGCCACATAAAACAAACGTCGTTCTTCTTCTAGTTCCCGCATGCTGCCATTAGCTAATTGATTCGGAAAAAGATTCTCTTCAAGGCCTACCACAAAGACCATGGCAAATTCCAATCCTTTTGCGGCATGAACCGTCATCAGAGTAATCTTGTTCTCGTCATCTCCTTTATCCTCATCCATATCTGTCAGCAACGAGATTTCCTGAAGATAGTGCACCATCATTGTCCGTTGCCCTTCTTCTTCCTCATGCTGAATATCCACGAATTCTTTCACACCGTTAAGAAACTCCTGAATATTCTCCTGTCTGCTTTGCCCTTCCGGAGAGCTGTCACTGTAAATATCGGTCATAATGCCGCTTTTCTGAACAATACTAACAGCCAATTCAGCAGCATCAACATGTTCGGACATATTGATAAAAGAAGCCATCAAATCAACAAAACCTTTGATTTTAGTAAGCGTTCCTTTATTGACTTGCAATTCATTTTCTTCGGGATGACATATAACCTCCCATAGACTGACATTATTCCGCGTTGCCGCATTAATAATTTTATCAAGTGTAGTCTGTCCGATACCGCGTGCCGGATAATTGATAATGCGTTTGAACGCCTCTTCATCGTTCGGATTGACAGTCAGACGGCAATATGCGACAATATCCTTAATCTCCTTACGCTGATAGAATGACAGACCACCATAAATTCTGTATGGTAAACTGCGTTTGCGCAAGGCTTCCTCAAAAATACGGCTTTGTGCATTGGTCCGATAAAGAATGGCGATGTTATCGTAAGAAACCGATTTACGCAAATGATAATCCATAATCTTATTGACAACTATCTCGGCTTCTTCAAGGTCACTGTAGGCCGCATAAACCCGTAAAGGTTCGCCTTCGTCGTTACAACTATACACTTTTTTCTCAATCTGTCGGTTGTTATGACTGATAATACTGTTAGCTGCTTCAACAATCATTTGGGTAGACCGGTAATTCCGCTCCAGCTTAATCAGTCTGGCTCCTTGATATAAGTTGGTGAAATTAAGTATATTGTCAATATTTGCCCCTCTAAAGCTATATATGCTTTGCGCATCATCACCAACTACACACACCCGCCGGTGTTCCTTGGTCAACAGCCATACGATGCTTGACTGCGCAAAATTCGTATCCTGATACTCATCAACCAGCACAAACTGAAAACGTTCCGCATAATGGTGACATATATCAGGAAAATCATTGAACAGCCTGTGAGTATAAAGCAATAAATCGTCAAAATCGAGGGCATCGGCCTGACGGCATCTCATCATATAGCGCTTATAAATCTCACCCGTCATCGGAATATGTGCATTTTCATCAGCTCTTTGCACCGCAGAATTGCTCAAATAAGCTTCCGGCCAGATTAATCTGTTTTTTGCATTCGATATCTGGGCTGCAATATGATTGGGTTTATATTGTTTTTCATCAAGTTTGAGTTCCTTTATAATGGTCTTTATCAGACTACGCGAATCGGATTGATCGTAAATGGTGAAACGGGACGAAAAACCCAAATGTGCAGCCTCAATGCGTAGAATACGTGCAAAAATAGAATGAAACGTCCCCATCCACAACCTGTCAGCCAAGTCCGTACCGACTTGAGCCGCAATACGGCTTTGCATTTCTTTTGCAGCTTTATTTGTAAAGGTAAGTGCGAGGATATTCCAGGGCGCGAGGCCTTGCATCAATAAATATGCTATCTTATAGGTCAACACACGCGTCTTACCGGCACCGGCACCGGCTATGACTAATGAAGGCCCGTCTGTATACAACACAGCCTCACGCTGTTCTTCATTCAACTCGTCTATAAAAATATCCCCCTCCATCACAACTATAACTTTACTTAAAAACGGCACAAAAATAAACTTTTTCTCAAGATAATCCAAAGCCAGACTTATATTTATATACTCGTCACCTTATCAGCAAGAGGAGATATATAATCTGAAAAACTATAACAAATAGTTTCCCACGTCAGAATAACAGTAAAATAGATAATTATCCATATTGCATAACGGGCAATACCCCAATATAATACTGACAGGCATTCGTACATATTCCGCAAACGGTTGCTGATACTTCCATAAATAATGGATGCAGAATGAAGACATAAAGTAAAAGCAGGTATAAATCCGGATATAAACGGTGAACTCATAAGACTTCCGGTAGCGCTCAATAAAATTGCATGAGGCGGTATGATAAGTCCTATGAGAACACCCATATAAACCAAAACATATATATTCATGCAAATAAAGGCAACTTTTTGGCGATAGGTCATTTTACCATTACGAAAATATTTCACAAAGAATTCATCAAGACCAGAACGTTGGAAGGCTCCGATAACAGATATAAATAAGATGAGATAGACCTGAGCAGAAGATAAAAAAATTTGGGCATTATTAAGAAAAAACCATCGTATTCCCGCAGTTGACAATATAGTCCGTATCGGAAATCCTGCAGCAAAACCGACCCATGTGGCGAACACTATAACTAAATATACTGCAACCAACGAAGCCAACAGATAAGTTGGCCAAACCTGTCTTAACGACTTATCTACATTACTACTCATCATCCGGCTCTAAATGATCAATATCAAGAATTCTAAGCTGAATGGCTCTCACCACCAAACGGGTTGCATTGATACCTCCACCTTCGACATCAGGAAAAAGACGGTTTATAAGGTCATTTTGTTTCTTTTCTATACTTTTTATTCCAAATGGCATACCTCGCAATTTTGAAATCATCTCTTTTGTATACCCCAAGGCCAAATGACGTAACAAACGTTCATCATATTCATCAATCTCATAATGAATAATAGCTTCCTGTCGTTTGCTTTCCTGCATGACAGATTGAGAAAAACGGGCTATGATTTTTTCCATAATAGGCTGATTGAAAACAAGACTACGCCCATCCATTACTGCTTGAACATCATTACGGGTCAGGAGTTCACCTGTTTTAAGTATAATACCATCAGCACCCGCCCTCAATGCTTCAACCCACAACTTCTCATTTAATATTTCACCGGTAAAAATCAGTATATGCAACCGGGAATATAATTGCCGTACTCGCCTACAAATTTCTACACCTATAGTTGTAGAACCACCTAAACCCAAATCCAGCAACAACAAATCCGGTACTTGTTTCTTCATTAATTTCCAGAAATCAGCCTCAGTCATGGCTGTTCCTATAATTTCAGCTTCGGGTATATCTGTTTTGAAAATCTCAACAGTACCTTTCAACTCCAACTTAACATCTTCAACAATAATAACTTTAAATGGTTTAATCATGATATTTATTAGATTTAGGGATTGTAAACCACACCATCACGCCGTCTTTATTCAATAATTCGGCGTTAATGCGACAACCACAATAATTATTTACTTTTTCATGTTCCCGAATAATTTCCTTACAAACGAGATAAGAATAATGTCCTCCATCTGGAGTAAACAACTCTCCTATTTCTTCTTCCGTATACCAGCTAACAGATGATGAAAGCATAAAACGAACAAAACTGTCTTCTTCAGCCACTTCAAGTGAAAGCACCCAGGAACGCTGTGATGCCATAGCATGTTCAAGAAAATCAGATGTAATCAATTCCAGTAAAAAAGAAATTAATACCTTATCAGTATTTAGATAAATTCCCGAACATTCATGTCCCACATTTAAAGAAACATGAACTTGTTTACGCTGAGTCTTAATCTTTGTCTGTGATTCCCACGAACTAATAATCTTGTCTACGCGCACAGCCTGGAAACGAAAGCTGGCCAATGACAATTGTCTGTCAGCCTGACTACTTAATAACATATAAATCTCCTTATAGTATTCAGCGTGTTCGTATAAAAGTTTCATTTGAGAATCAAAATCCGAAACAGATGCGTTGTTTCTTATATTTCTAATGATATACTTTATCCTGCTTGGATAGTACATTGTTTCATGCTTTATTGTAGAAAGGCAGTTGTCCAGAATCTGATTTTGGATATGCAATCGCGATTCTTCATAACATTCTTTCATTTTCTCACTTTCTTCCATTTCCAGTTTCGCATGTTCACCACCATGTTTGATTATAATCTCATAAAGAAGCATAGTAAGATAACTGGTCAGTAACTCGTCAAAAATATAATCGGAACCTGATAATAAATTCTCACCGCCTTTATAAGTTATGGCTCCCATACAGAACTTCTTTTCCGTTCCATTATTAATAAGAAGCGGATAAAAATAAGATTGTGCAATTTTATCGTAAAATGATTGTTTGGTTTCATAAGTTTTCTCCAGCAATGTATCGGTCAGTTCATGAAAACTGGCATTACCTTTGGAATACAAGCCTATACATTCACCATTGTCATTATACAACAATATTTTTATTCCTGATATTTCGTGTATTTCATTAATACCTTCCAACAATGAAGACAGTAAATTATCTATCACACTATCAGAAAAACAACATTGCTCAACCGATTTCAACATTTTGGCATTTGTTTCCAGTATCTGCATCACATTGAGCTGAAACTGCATACGACGACGAAAATATGAGATATAAATCAAAACCAAGATAAGTAGAACAAATATAATCATCACGGTAATTCCTACCCGCATGTTTTTTCTTTTGTCCAACTGACTCAAATATGATGATTCCAAACTCTTGTCGCGGTTTAATAAATAAAAAAGAACTTTATATTTCAGATTATTATAATAAGATAATTTCCACTCATGCACGGCCTGATATGAAACAGATACTTCATTGCGCAAACGCAAAATAAGACCATAATCGGCATTTACCCCTGAATGTAACCATAATAATTCATCTTTACTTAAGCTATCAAATCTTAAACATTCATTTTTGCAATCATCAGGAAGTACAGGAACATAAACGTGATTTAAACAGATTCTAGCAGAATCTGCAAAATCCAATGCACGCTTAAATTGATGACGTGTATTACAGACAGAAACAGAATCGACCAAGGTACGTGCCATGTCAAGAGTCGCATCTTCTTCCCTAAAATCCGTAACCGCTTTAATTGGGGATGTAAACAAAACAAATATAGTAACGAATGTAATAATACGATATAAGGAACTACCCTTTGGAAGAATGAAACTAAACCGGCTTCCTTTGCCTTTTGTACTTTGTACATTAAGGCTACAAACATCGAAGAATTGCCCCATTTTACGGTATTTCTCTATTATACCTTTACAATTCATCAATCCAAATCCATAGCCTTTTTCTTTTTTGATTTCATCTGTATCGTTACCGATCACGTGTGCATCATATATTTTAGACGAAGAAATCAGTTCTACTTCGTCGGGAGTCATTCCACATCCTGTATCTGTAACCGATATCTCTACGGCATCTGCCCTTTCAGCGGCTTCAATTACTACTGAACCTCCACCAGGTGTGAACTTTCTTGCATTGTCAACCAGCGTATTAATCATAAAAAGAGTCAGAGCCTTATCTGCCTTTGCCCAGGCCTGAGTTGGCTTAATCGTAAACTGAATTCCTTTTTGAGAAAAGCCATAACTTCCTTTACTTATAATATCAAAAAGAGACTGTATGGCAAAATTTTCTATTGTCAGATTTATTTCACCTTGATGTAATTGAATCCATTGGGTCAATACTGCATTACATGCAATAATTTTATCTGTAATCTCCTCTATATATGCAAGACGAGTATCTTTTCCTGATTTGTTCTTGTGAATTCTTGTCACTTCATTTAGAATCAAATCAATATATGGTGTTATACTATGTACAAGAGTGACTTTTGCTCTTTTCGAGATATTCTTTCTTTTACTGTTCTCCAGACGATATTCACTGAATTTACGCTCTTCTCGTAACTGATTCAACTGTTCATCAAAATCCCTTGTAATCAGATTACTTTTTTTCATCCAGTCTTGATACGGACTTATTAAATTAAGCCAAAGACTTCTTTCTCTCCACAACCATCTGTGTTTTTTAGCAATAGAATCCAGTCTTCCATAAGGTGTACTTAAATCAGGCATTAAGAATTTATTACATAATACATTAAAAATCTTAATACGGGCTTTATTTCGTTTTTTCCATAAACGAGCATATATCACAAATAAAATAACACATAAAATTGAAATTACGATTTCTATTATTAATATTATCAGCCAAACTTTGTTTTCTTCTTTTAATGAAATATACTGGCTTTCTATTGACTTGTCCGCACTAACCAATTTCAACATCTTCAGATATAATTCTCGATTATATTGCGCCTGAAGTTCATTATCAAGTGCACTATAAGTTACACTTAGTCTTTCTCTAAGAAGAACCAATACCTTTGGTACTGTCACCCAATTATTATTTTTCGTCCATAACAAATCTGTTGCCTGATTCACTACAGAACCAGTTGGTGATAATACACCTCCCCGATCTTCGGGGAAACACATATGATGATGAAGATTGACACATTCAAGTGCATTATTATAATTTTTCAACGCTTCTTCATATCTACCGCCAATAAAATATAAATCTCCCAAAATCAGATTTGCTCTACACTCTATTAATATACTATTATATTGTCTTGCTTTATTCAATCCTAAAAAAGCAATATTAAGCGGCAAATATTCCTCTGTCTCAAGTTGGTCCCATAATTCAGATCCAAAAATCCCTTTCAGATAGTTCATTGTATATGGCCTGATTATTTCCAATTGTCTGAAAATGTCTTTTTCCCTTAATAGGTGTGCTATATTCTGCAATGCTACAGCCTCAAAAAATGTATAACCATATTGAGTTGCCATTTGATGCATTGAAACAAGATTATAAAATAAATCATCAATATTTTTTGTACTAGATGTAGAATAGTCTACAAGACATGCAATTTTTATATAACAATAAGACAACCACATGGAAATATCATTATGCACCGTCTTATCCGACTGTATCTCTTTCAATAAATTCAATGCTTCCGTACTTCGCATTTGATAAACAAGAGCAGATGCTGTTGTTAGTTTGAACTGATACTGAGCATAATGAAAAAATTCCCTATTATCATCATTAAGACTTTGCAACTCTTCATTAATACGTTGTATCCGCTGAGAAGCCTTGTTATAAAAATCAAAATAAAGACGATTTTGAGCAGTACGTAAACATAATTTCATCATATAAATCTCAGCTGTCAAAATATAAATCTGATTATTTGTGACGCTCATTAGTTTACGATACAATCTCATACCCTCATTATAGTCCGCCTTAATATAACTCACATATAGTAAATTAAGATAAGCCTTTGACATGCCATCCTTATAATCATGGACATGATTCAAAGCCGTTTTAGCATAGTAAGACGCACTATCTACTTGTCGGAAACGAAAACTATATGACAAACTATTCAAAGAATCTACAACACGTTTCTCAGTTGAAGTCTTAATAATCTGCTCATTATGAAAACTCATTATATACCCTACAATAATCAACAACACCAGTACTGTTGTTATGATTAATGTTGTAATTCCAAGTCCTCGAACTAAATTTCCACGTATATGTCTGATTCTACCTGACACTATCTATATAAAAAAAGGCACACTATAGTCCTTAAAGGTTAATTGAGTAGTTAAAGATTAATTAAGCAGTTTATGTTTAGCAAGTGTATTTCATAGGATTGTGGCACAAGTATTCCCTTGTGCCACAAAAGACATATATTAAGAAAGACCTACAATCTCTCCATCAACAAGATCTATTCTCTCAGCTTGAGGAGACTTCGGCAATCCTGGCATTCTCATTATATCACCAGCAACCAGTACAATCATTTCCGCACCGCAATTCAGCACAATATCACGTACATGGATCTTAAAATTCTTTGGAACGCCATAGGCATGTGCGTCGGCAGAGAATGAGTATTGTGTTTTAGCTATACAGATAGGATAATGTGAAATACCTAATTCCTGGATACGTGTCAACATTTTTTTTGCTGCAGGAGAAAATACCACTCCATCAGCACCATAAATACTACGAGCTACTTTTTCTGCTTTAAGTTCTACAGAATCATTATCACTATAAGTAAACGTCATTTCTTTCGATGGTTTGGAGGCAATTGTTTCTACTACAAGTTGTGCCAGTTCTTTAGCTCCTTCCCCACCATCTGTATATGCAGAATTTACAGCAAAGCCGACGCCCATTTCCTCACAATGTGATTTGCATAAAGCAATCTCTTCATCAGTATCTGTTGCATATCTGTTAAAACATACAACAACAGTCTGACCAAAGCCTTGAATATTACGAATATGTTTATCCAAGTTCTCAAACCCTTTGGATAATCCTTCTGCATTAGGCTTTTTAATGTCATCAAGCTGCACTCCACCATGCATTTTCAAGCCTTGGGTTGTAGCTACAATAATTGTCAGTTTCGGAGTAAGACCTGATTTTCTGCATTTTACATTAAAGAATTTCTCTGCTCCAAGATCGGCACCAAATCCAGCCTCGGTTACAACGTAATCTGCATATGTCATGGCTAGTTTTGTAGCCAAAATAGAATTACATCCATGAGCGATATTTGCAAATGGCCCTCCGTGTACAATTGCAGGAGTATTCTCCGTAGTTTGAACAAGATTAGGATGAAGTGCATCTTTTAATAATACGCATATAGCACCAGCAACTCCCATATCTTTTACACGGAACGGCTTACCATCTATTGTTGTTCCCAGCAAAATATTCTCAATGCGTCTGCGTAAGTCTTTTTCATCTGACGCTAAACACAAAATAGCCATAATCTCAGAAGCCGGCGTAATATCGAATCCGCTTTCAGCCATCACTCCGTTTGTTCTTGGCCCCAACCCTGTCACTATATATCGCAGATTGCGATCATTAATGTCCAAAACTCGTTTCCACAAGACTTCTTTCAGAGCAAATCCTTCATCACGATGTTGATATATGTAGTTGTCAAGAAGAGCAGCTATCATATTGTGAGCAGATGTTATTGCATGAAAATCACCAGTAAAATGAAGATTTATCTTATCCATAGGAAGGACCTGAGCATATCCGCCTCCGGCAGCCCCTCCCTTAAGACCAAAACAAGGACCTAAAGAAGGTTCACGTAATGCAACAATATTATTCTTGCCTAATTTACTTAATCCTAAAGCCAATCCTATAGACACTGTCGTCTTACCAATTCCGGCCTTCGTCGGTGTAATGGCTGTGACTAAAATCAAGTTACTTTGCTTAACCTTCTGTTCATCAATCAGTCTTTCCGGAACCTTTGCAATATACTTTCCGTAATGCTCTAAATATTCTTCCGGAATGCCTGCTTTTTCTGCAATCTGCTCTATGGGAAGCAACTCACAAGCTTGTGCGATTTCTATATCTGTTTTCATCCTTTATAATAATGTATTTTTTAATTTTACAAAGATAGATAAAAAAAGCAAAACGCTTCCTTTTTTTAAAAATTATAAATCAACTTCATTTAAGATACAAACATTATTTCTTATAGCGTTCCTTCCACAGTTGTAACATTCTATCTTGCAGTTTATTTTCTGCTGCATTAGATTGAGCATGCCAAATGCGTTGATTCTTAAGTTCATCTGGAAGAAATTGTTGTTCAACAAAATTTCCGGGATAATCGTGAGCATATTTATAACCTTGATGATATCCTAACTCTTCCATTAGTTGAGTTGGCGCATTGCGTAAATGTAACGGTACCGGCTGATTTCCTGTACGCTTTACTAATTGAATCGCATCATTTATTGCCATATATGCGGAATTACTTTTAGCACTGGTTGCAAGATATACGGTTGCTTCTGCTAGAGGAATACGGCCTTCCGGCCACCCGATCTTCATGACTGCATCAAAAGCAGCATTAGCCAGCAATAATGCATTGGGATTTGCCAAACCAATATCTTCACTCGCTGATATTACAAGACGACGGGCTATAAAAGCAGGATCTTCTCCGCCCTCTATCATACGGGCCAACCAATATAATGCGGCGTCAGGATCACTACCACGGATACTTTTTATAAAAGCAGATATAATATCATAATGCATTTCTCCGCCTTTATCATAAGCTAACGGATTTTCTTGTAAACGTTCTGCGACAATTTTATCAGTAATAATAACGTCTGAACCTCCATCAGCTTCAACAACAAGCTCTAATATATTAAGTAACTTACGTGCATCACCACCACTATAACGCAAAATCGCATCAGTTTCGCGTAATTCTATTTTTTTCTCTTTTAAAATAGTATCTTGATTGACAGCACGTTGTAACAGTTCTAAAAGATCATCTTTTGATAAACTTTTAAGTACATATAATTGACATCTGGAAAGTAACGGCCTGATAACTTCAAAGGAGGGGTTCTCGGTTGTAGCACCAATAAGTGTTACAACCCCCTGCTCAACAGCTCCTAACAAAGAATCTTGCTGTGACTTACTGAAACGATGAATTTCGTCAATAAATAATATAGGACTGGATTGATTGAAAAAACGATTGTTTTTGGCTTTGTCAATGACTTCACGAACATCCTTCACTCCACTGGTTACGGCACTCAGCGTATAAAATGGCGTTTCGAGCTTGTGTGCTATAATCTGTGCCAATGTCGTTTTACCAACTCCCGGGGGGCCCCATAGAATAAACGAAGTAATCCTTCCTGAATCTATCATTTTACGTAATACAGCTCCAGGACCGACCAAATGTTTCTGGCCTATATAATCATCAAGAGTTTTCGGACGAAGTCTTTCTGCTAAAGGAATTGCCATTATTTTAATATATTAGAAATCAAATTGTAAAGCTATTCGTACACCATTCTTTTCTACATTAGGCAAATGAAGATAATTCAGGCGACGGACATAATCAATACGTAAGATACGGAAAATATTATGAATACCGACATTAAGTTCCATATATGGTTCGTCTCCCATTACGAAACTTGTAGGCTGGCCGTTACGTGATGGAAATTCATATAAGGCCCCATCACCGGGATGTTTTGCAGGATTATTCTTTGAAGTCAGCGTACCATATAAAGTCTTAAATCCAATGACTTCTCGCCATTTCAAACGTTTCAGTAAAGGAATACGGTTAAATAATTTTCCATTAAGATCCCACTGTATGTCCAATGACACAAAACGGTCGTTCATAAATTCCATATTATTAATCATGCTGAACGTGTTTTTTGTAATGATATACGAATTGTTTGCAGCTGGCGTGATAAGCAACGGAAAAGGCACTTTGTTCCATTGTGCACCTGCACGACCATACACATCAATACGTCCAAAAGAATTTAACCAAAAACGTTTATATACAGAAAGTTCTGTATAATTGGAATTATAATCTGCCCCAAAAACACCTTTAAACCCAGATGTATGCATTAACGTAAATATCGGCGCATTGTTATTGACAGGATGACGACGCTGTTTTGTATTTACAAAAGTTTCGCCCGGAGCATAACGTAAAGTCAACGTTGCTTCACTTTGTTTTAATTCGTATATATCTAATCCGGATAAAGTCCTATAGAACAAAGCCCCTGTGGGGTTCTGGGTCATCTGACGAAGCTGAGCAGAGATACTGAAATGATTATCAAATTCATAATCATAAATCAGATTATAATTGCGAAAATAAATCATTTGGTCTACTGTCTGTGTTTTAAACGACACAAAAACATTATCCTTGTCACGAGGAAACAATGCATCGGATGGTGCCATTACATCATACTGTGTGGAGAATGTCAACGAATTTCTAGGAAATTCATCCGAAGAATAACGTTTCTTTAAGAATGAATATTCCACCTCGCCCTTATATTTAAACTTTTCATCTCGAATTCCATAAGCCACATAACCTTTTAAAAACAAATGTGGATTAAGATTTGCTGTTGTTTGTCCACTTAACCTAAAACGTACTTTATCTATAAAATTCGATGAAACAATAGTATTTACGGGTCCAAAGTCAAAATAATTTTTCTTACCATTAGGTGATGTCTCTACATAATTTTCCACAAAAGCCCGTACGATCCACATTATCCATCCAAAACCACGTGTTTTTTGCATGTCTTTCATATTCTGTGGCATCATTGCCTCTGAATATGTCAGTGAATCTTTGCGATGTTGTGCCCAAAACTGTTCATCATCTATAACCCGGCTGCCTTCTCTCAGGATTTCTTTTTCTCTAAATCTATCTTCTGAAATAGGTGAAAAATCAAAATCCGAATAAATTGTGGTGCGCTTAATCATCATATTATGGAACTCTTTAAAAGCGCCTAATTCAACAAACATGTTGTCCTTTACCAGGATACGTTGTCCATTAGACAATGTCGCAAATTCCTGTTCAAGAACCATATTACTGATAAAATTCACTCCTGAACGTACTGGCAAATGTAAAATACATTTTTTTACACGATACGTGCCATCATCCATTACCCATAAATAACCGGTAAATCCAAAATCCTGAACATTCTGCGGCCTGAATGTCATACTGATACAACGGTCTCCGTCAACCATTACTGTATCTTCTATAAAATATTGGTAAAAATTTATAGCACCATGCTCAGACAACGGACTTGTAAACGGTCTTTCCAATAAATAGATAGAATTATCATACACATTAACATCGGTAAAAAAACGCTGTAACACGACCGTCGCAATATCACCCGTATTAAAGAAATCATTAAAACCTTCAGAATGTGTGCCACGTACAAAATTCTTTTCCTTTTTTGGGTTTTTCCTATATATGTGTTCAGATACTGTTTCATTATAAGTCAATGGCAGTATCAGTTTTTGTGTTTCTGGACAATACTCTACCTGCTTAACCAATAACGGAAATTTTCTTATAAAACCACTGTCTATAAATTCTTGAGTGATATTATTAAATCCAAAAGTAATCTTCTGATATTTTTTAAAACTATAATAATCATTTTCTTTCAGGTCACTATTCTTCTTGGCATCTATAACCTTTCGCATAAGTTCAACTGCCGGATTGTTTTTACGACGATAACGGCTCTTCTTGGAAGTTATCACTACCTCATCCAAAGTTTTGTCTATCGGCTCGAGGTTAATGTTCACACGCCGTTTACTTCCAGGCTTTATCAGCACACGTTCACTACGGAAACCCACAAAAGAAAAAACAAGCGTATCAACACCCGTTATATCAGAAGAAATCTCATATCGCCCATCAATATCTGTTGTGACACCATATTGCCTGTTTTTGATATAATGTATATTGACGCTTGGAATCGGGTCACCAGTCTCGGCGTCAATAACCTTACCATTTACTTGTGCGTAAAGCGGCTGTATACCATTTATCACACAAAATATTATTATTAAAAATATCTGATAAAAATGTTTTTTCAAGATCATGCCATACAATATTGCAATGCAAATTTAATTCATGAATATATTAATCACTACCTAATTTGTAATATTTATATTTTTTCTACATGCTATTTCACAGAAACAACCTATTTTATAAAATTTAAACAATGTCAATGATGGATGAGATCCTCTCAAATTACGTTGAATCAGAGGACTACACATATTATAACATTGAGCCACAAAAGAAATCAATTTGCACTTTCGCAATTTATGATACAAAGAAAGAACACCCGAATACCCTTCTAATACCTTTTGATATTTATAAAGAGTCTGTAAAGAAATTAAAGTCTTTCTCAAAAATATATCATTTGTCTCAAGATCGTTGTTCATCAAAGGATTGTTTATATGACAAATTGGTATATTACTTTCTTTTAAAGCACGTCCTAACAGCGTATCCTCAAAACCATAATCCACCATAGTCTCATCAAAAGGATGAGCATTAAAAATCTCTTTTGAAATCAGAAAATTAAAGCTTCGGAATTCTCCATATGGATTTTGACGACGTCTCTCTGCCGTAAATCTTTTTTCCGCATGTTTTTCGTAACGATAACGTAATGAAACTGTTTTCGAAGGCATTTGAGCAGGCTGAACAATACCACCACATACAACTTTCGCCTTGGGAATACAATTCAAATAGTCTTTAATAAAATGAGAACTGATAACTTGTCCGTCACAATCCATAAATAAAAAATAGGTATATTGCGCTTCTGCTGCCAAAAAATTACGGATTCTGGCCCGTCCGATATTATGCTCCAACTCAATATATCTACAGTTTTTTAATTTATTGATACATCGGTTCTGTTCTTTATAATATAAATCAGAGGCATCGTCTGCAACCAGTATCTCATATGCAATACCTAAAGATTCAGCCTGCTTCTGAAGGTCTATAACCAAATTCTTACAAACATAATTATATGTAGGTATCAATACAGAAAGCATCTTCCATTCCTATTAATAAAATGCAAATATAAAGAAAGGTAAGAACAGAGACAAATGAAAAACAGAGTTTTCTAATTTTCATTCGATATACACCATATTCAGATTATGGAATGAAACTACGTAATGCAAACATCTCTCATTTAGTTATCTAAAGATTCTGATTCAGATGAAAAACATTTTAATGGTAGTGAAATTTTTCCATTCCGCCATTTATTTTTATTTTTGTATACAGCATTACGAAAAACAAAAGATTATTATTTCAAAAATAACTAAAGGCTTAATATTATATGCATTAGCCATTGTTAATCTTTATATGAAAATTTTATTATTAGGCGAATATAGTAATGTACATTGGACATTAGCTCAAGGCCTCAGGGCTCTTGGACACCACGTTACAGTTGTATCTGACGGTGATGTATGGAAAAACTATCCACGCGACATATCTCTTAAAAGAAAATCAATCAATACCATCGGAGGTATAAAATATCTGGTAGATTTATGGCGTATACTTCCGAAACTAACCGGATATGATGTAGTACAGATAATTAATCCTATGTTTCTCAGTCTTAAAGCCGAACGTCATTATTTTTATTATCACTTTCTGAGACGACATAACAAATCTCTGTTTATGGGTGCTTTTGGAATGGATTATTATTGGGTTTGCACCGGATTAGACGGACATACATTTCGTTATTCTGATTTTAATATAGGCACATCTATCCGGAAAAATAAAGATAATGACGCATTTATTTCTGAATGGCTAGAAGGTGAACCAGGTCGTTTAAACAGGTATATTGCAAAAGACTGTGACGGTATCATTACAGGGCTTTATGAATATGATGCCTGCTATCGTCCTATTTTTCCTGAAAAAACTTGTTTTATACCATTTCCAATCAATATTGATGAAGTTCATGTCACAGCACCAACATATACCGGCGGAAAAATTCGTTTCTTTATTGGCATTCAACAGTCACGTGACGCATATAAAGGAACAGACATTATGTACCGTGCACTTATTAAACTAGCTGATAAATACCCCGACCGCATGGAAATTGTAAAAGCCATATCTGTACCTTACAATACATATTGCCATATGCTCAATTCCAGTCATATATTATTAGATCAACTTTATTCCTATACTCCAGCAATGAATGGATTACTTGCTATGGCAAAAGGACTTGTCCTTGTTGGAGGCGGTGAACCGGAAAACTATATTATATTAAATGAAAATCAACTACACCCCATTATTAATGTTCTTCCATCGGAAAATGATGTATATAACAAATTGGAAAAACTGTTAATGTCACCCGACCAGATTCCAACTTTATCCGCACAAAGTCGTGAATACATTCTTCGACATCACGATTATAAAAAAGTAGCACAAAAATATATTGATTTTTGGACCACATCACAAAACAAACATATATGAAACTGTCAATATCTGTCATTATCCCCTACTATAATGTCGAACCCATATTGCTGCAACGCGCCATAAAAAGCGTATGTAGCATGGAAGAACTGGTAGACTGGGAATTACTAATTATAGATGATGGTACTTACAACAGTAAGGCTCCTCAAATCATTAATCAACTACATCATAAAAAAATACGGTATTATTATCAATCCAACATCGGTGTTGCAGAAACACGTAATAAAGGAATCACCTTAGCTACTAAAGAATATATACTTTTTCTCGATGCTGACGATTATCTTTATACCAGTCCATTAATGGCTTGCATTAATTTACTTTGCAAAGAAAAGCCTGACATGTTGTCGTTTAATCACGAATGCATAGAAAATGCCACTTTCTCGGATCGTCCTTGTAAAGAACTTCCTGTTACCTTCTGTGGTACAGGCTGTAATTATATGACACATCATAATATTCATGGTAATCCTTGGCATTTTTTCTTTAAAAAAGAAATCGCAAATGGTCTGAGTTTTCCTACCGGTATTTATCATGAAGACGAGGAATTTGCTGCAATGATATATCTTCGTCCCCAAAAGCTAATTGTAACTTCTGCCATAGTCTACGCATATTATCAACGGCCTGGTTCACGTATGCACCAATCCGACAGGCATCAAATAGAAAAACATTATACTGATTTTATTACTGTCATTTCACATTTACAAGACATATTGCCAACACTTACAACAACAGAACGGACCGCACTCACACGCAGAATAGAAACTTTAACCTCGGCTTTACTCTTTTTACTTATTTCAACACCATTAAACAAAAAGTTTATTTTAACTATAATCGAAATATTAAGAAAGAAAAAACTCTATCCTATTCCATTCCGCTTGTATACATGGCCATATTTTATAATTTACATTACCTCTTTCAAACCGTTCATGTTGTTTCTCACAAGAAAAATATTTCATCAGCTACAAAAAAATAATTTTTTTAAATCTATATTAGAAGCAAGGAAATGAATCACATAGCTTAGAAGAAGTCATAAATACGAGAAAAGCAATCTAAAAAAACACTTAGAAACATTTGGAAGTATCAAAGAAAAACACTACCTTTGCAACGCATTTGAGAAATAACACTTCAATAATGCAAACATAAAGGAAGGAAGTTTGGGTGAGTGGCTGAAACCACCAGTTTGCTAAACTGACGTGCGGGTTACCGTACCGGGGGTTCGAATCCCCCAGCTTCCGCTTAAAAAGCAAAATCAAGTCTCGTAATTAAATTACGGGACTTTTACTTTATAAGTACCCCCCGATTAATAGCCTTTCAGGCTTACTTGATATTTAGCGGAGGCCCCAAAATAGGTTTCACGCTACATTAGAACACCTAATGCCACAAACTTTATTCGCCATATCACACAACAATTAATCATAAAGTTTGGAAGCAGATATAAAATATTGTAATTTTACATTTTATGTAACTTCCCTGTTGTCCTATCCGACAATGAACAAAAACAAATCAATCTCATAAAGCAATATTGGTACTCAAATTACAAACACATACAACATAAACATCCAATCAAAATAAAACGAATCATGTCATTGAATATGACCACCTTTGTTTATGAATATCCATAAAAGATATGCCCAATTTATATCAAGAGATTTAACAAATACAATTAAAATGATATAAAGACTTTTTTTAATGTTTATAGGAAATAAATTACGAATAAAACAATGACGAAAAAAGATAAAATAATATTATTTATTTGGCAACATATATTACTGTTCGGCGCATTGTATATTATGACTTTAGGAATAGCAACATGTGTAAAAAGCATGCTAGGATCAAGTGTTATCAGTGTATTACCCTATGTATTTCAAAATGCAGGAATCGACGGAATGGTACCTAAATTAACTATCGGACAATATACTTTCATTATGAATGCCATATTGGTCATTGGACAGATCGGAGTATTAAGACGACAATTTGAACCTGTACAGCTCTTCCAACTACTCATAGGATTTGTATTCGGCCTGTTATTAGATCTCAATATGCATATTGTCTCATGGATACAGCCTACAATGATTTTAGAGAAAGCTGTTGCCCAATTGGCTGGATGTACTGTTTTAGCAATTGGTATCGCATTTGAAGTGAGATGCGGTAGCGTAACCATGCCTGGAGAAGGATTCCCTGTAGCTATCAGTAGAATTACAGGTATAGAATTTCCTAAGATTAAGATTGCCGTCGATACTTCACTCGTTATATTGGGTATTATCTTTTGTTATGCATTTTTCGGAAAATGGCAATGGCATATTATAGGTCTTGGTACACTCTTCGCAATGTATTATGTAGGATGGGCTGTGCGGATAATCAACCATCGTTTAGGTTGGTTTGATCATTTGCTTAAATATCGTCCAGGATTCAGGAGATATATCTACGGACTGGCTAAATATATCTATAGAAAATAAAATTATAAAATATAGCTAACCAACTCATAGATATCTGGCAAGTCTCATCAGATGATTTCGCATGCTCTCTCCATAACCTAAATATTTAAACAAGTAGAAATATCGTTCAATTATATTACATTGACATGGACACATTGCACCTGTTTACACTATATTATTTGCTTGCCATTAATATTATCGCTTTTATCATATATGGCTTTGATAAATACAAAGCTAAAAAGCATAAATGGCGTATACCAGAAACAAGTCTCTTATTGACAGCTGTCATTGGTGGTAGTATAGGAGCATGGATTGGCATGAGACTCTGGCATCATAAAACCATGCACAAAAAATTCAAGTATGGAATACCATTCATATTGACATTACAGTTAATCTTATTAATCTATCTCCATTCATCATAAAACAATAATGGCAATGCAACAAAAATATATACAACAATCGTTATTTCCAGAAGAAAAGCCAGAAGAGCCAGATACGTTATCAGAAAGAACATATGATTTGACAAATCTTTTTAAACGTCTTTCCCAATCAGATTTCCGAAGCCATTTTTATCTCACTAAAAAAGACAAAGATTATATTAAAATAAAAGGACTCCCAACAATCCAGAAGCATGCAGAAGATTTTATTGCAAAACGATTAGCACCGGCATATATTCCTAACGATGGCAAGCAAACACCCATGAAAGGGCATCCGGTTTTTCTGGCACAACATGCCACTGGCTGCTGTTGCCGTGAATGTTTCTACAAGTGGCATCACATCCCTCCTGGAAGAGAGTTAACAAAAGAAGAACAACATTATGCCGTATATGTTTTAATGACATGGATAGAAAAACAAATAAACAAGCCATGAAAATAGAAGAGGCCATAATATATGTCATAGTAAAACGAAATGGTGGTATGACAACTGAACAAATAGCCGAAGCTATTAATCGACAGAGATTATACCAACGCAAAGACGGACAACCAGTAACTGGCAAACAAATATATGCAGTGATATGTCGATTCCCAGAGATTTTCACAAAAGAAGCCGGCAGAATAATGTTAATGATATAAAAATAAATATAATTATGATAGCACCTAAAATCGATTTTTCAGACCGCGAAGAACGTATAGCCTTCATCAAAGACAGATTCTCTTGTAAAGCGCCAGCTTGTGGCGGATGTGGAAGTTGCAACATGCCAGACGGCAAATCAGCCATGGAAACTTTTTCTGATTATATTGAGGGAAAAAAGGAATTCGTTACAATAGCTTCTGAACTTTGGAATACCAAATAAAATCAACAAAAACGCTAATCAATCTTACTGCAAAAAGTAACAAAAACAGTTTCGAAAGAAATAATCAACCATTCCCATAATTCATTATGATACAAGATTCTACAACATATTATATATGGGTAGGCGGCTCCTGTGATTATGGACAGAAAGAACGTGCCGGAAGTGCGGCTGTCGTGATTGAACACAATGGCAATATCATCTGCCGCGATGTAATTAGCGATTTTTATACAACAGAATTTCGCATGATACTAACCATAATGATTAAAAAAATGAAAGAACTTCCGGAACATTCCGACATTCTCTTTCTAACCAACGCTGCATATATCCAGAATTTCGATAAAATCCCCACTGCTAAATCAGCTAATCCCGATCTTATCTTTCAATGTATAGAAGCTAAAAAACGCCACAACACTGTTAGCGTCATGATTACTCCCTATCATAAAAGTCCATTACTTATAGAAACTCATAATATGGCAACAGCAGCAATGATTAAAATCAGAAAAGAATTTCACCAAAACAGACAATAATCAACAAAATTTATACATGCAAATAAAATTATGGTATATAGCAGGAAACCATTTCTATCAAAAGTATCCGAAAGTGATATGAAAATCTTTTTTTAAACTTAAACACGGTGTCATCCGTAAAATAGAATCGTCTAAAACAACAGAAAATCAATACATTATGTTTAATTTCCTACTGGAGCCGACACGGGGACTCGAACCCCGGACCCTTTCATTACGAATGAAATGCTCTACCAACTGAGCCATGTCGGCGTTTTTTGATTTCGGCTGCAAAGGTATAACATAATTCTGGAAAAAGAAAATATATTCTTATGTTTTTTTGCGGCACATACAAAAAAAAACTATCTTTGCTTATCTATGGAATCCTACTTAATCTGTCCATCATGAAAAATGCAATTCTGTTTCTGTTCTGTTTCTGTATTTCCATTGGTTCTAGTGCACAAAAATTACCCGGAAAACGAGATGTCATACAGGCCCTGGAAAGTGCCAACAACTACTATATGCTATCCCACCCTATACCTTACGATTCCATTAAAATCGGAACAAACTATCCTTCAAACATTTGGGTGCGAAGCATCTATTTTGAAGGATTAATGGCACTTTATACAGTTGCCCCACGATCCCGATATCTGGATTACGCCATGGAATGGGGACAAGCAAACAACTGGAATTTCAATAATGGCAACCATACACGAAATGCAGACGACCTTTGTTGCGGACAAACATATATTGACCTATACCGACTCACACAAAACGAAGATATACTTGGAAATGTCACTCGCACTACAAACAATATCATTATAGGCACAACCCGTACAGATTGGACAAATATCAGTGCCTTGCAAATGGGACTGCCCATATTGGCTAAAATGGGTACAGAAAAATCTGAAATGCGTTATTTTAAAGCCATGATGGAATATTATATTCATCTTCGCAACAATGAAGCACAAATAGGCCTCTTTAATGAAATTGATGGCTTATGGTGGAGAGATCGCAGTTATATCCCTCCATATAAAGAACCTAATGGTGAAAGCTGTTACTGGAGCCGGGGTAACGGATGGGTATATGCTGCTCTCGTCAGAAGCATTGATGAGATTGAACTTGCCATGAAAAACATTTCTGAACAAGATAAGGCTGAACTGAAAAACATGAGGGATTATCTTAAAAAAGATTTCATCAAAATGTCCTTATCTTTATTAAAACTACAGCGACAAGACGGTTTTTGGAACGTCAGTCTGAAAGACTCTCTACATTATGGAGGAAAAGAACTGACAGGTACAGCTTTATTCACATACGGCATGGCATGGGGTATACGTAAAAACTGGCTTGCACCATCAGTTTTCCTACCGGTAATAATAAAATCATGGAATGGTATGACAACTGAGGCTCAGCGTACAAACGGTTCATTAGCCTACATTCAAGGCATCGGAAAAGAACCGTCAGAAGGCCAACCTGTAAGCTTTGATCACACCCCAGAACCTGATGACTATGCTTACGGCTGTTTCTTGCTTGCCGGCTCCGAAATCGTAAAGCTAATTCAATAATAAAACTTACAAGCCTGAATCTATATATGAACAATTTTCACAAACAATTAATGCTCATTACGCTTGTGAGCATTTTTTCTTTTAATCTGCTACAAGCCCAACAGATTATCTCATTGGCTGGTGACTGGCAATTCCAAATAGACCGACAACAATCTGGTGAAAGAGAAAAATGGTATTTCAGCAAATTTGAAGACCATATTCTTCTTCCTGGCAGTATGCCGCAACGTCTAAAAGGCGACAAACCTTCCATTAAAACCCAATGGACCGGTTCGCTCTACGACAGTTCCTTTTATTATAACCCCTATATGGAAAAATATCGCCATGCAGATAACTTTAAAGTACCATTTTTCCTGACTCCCGACCGTCATTATGTTGGTATGGCATGGTATAAAAAGACCATACGTATTCCCAAAGATTTGAAAAAACAACGTATCATTCTTTTTCTGGAGCGTCCACACATCGAAACCTATTTATGGATTAATGGACAATACGCCGGACACGAAAACAGCCTTACAACGCCTCACAGCTATGACATTACCAACCTGGTAAAAAGTGGCCAAAACACTTTAACCATAGCTATCAGTAACGACATAACCAATGTATGTGTCGGTGCAGATTCTCATAGCGTCACAGACCAGACCCAAGGCAATTGGAACGGAATTACAGGACGTATCGAACTGCAGATCTATCCCAAGCTCTATGCTGATGACATCCAGATATATCCTGATATCCATCAGAAGAAAGCTGTTGTAAAACTACTTATAAAGAAAGACAACAAAAAGCAACAACAGGCTAACATCAAACTTTATGCCAAAAGTTTTAACACCCGGCATCCTCATCAGATACCGGCAGTATCCAAACATGTCATTCTGAATGATACAACTACAGAAGTAACTGTAGAACTGCCCATTGGTAAAGACATGCAATTATGGGATGAATTCAGTCCCACCCTCTACGAACTGACGAGTGAAATTACCTCTCAATACGGCATCGACAGACAAACCCGGACATTCGGTATGCGCGAATTTACAATAAAGGGTAAAATGTTCTACATCAATGGAAGACAAACAATGTTACGCGGAACAGTAGAGAACTGCGATTTTCCACTTACCGGCTATGCTCCTACCGATGAGGCCTCTTGGGAACGTGTGTTTCGCATCTGCCGTTCTTATGGTCTTAATCACATGCGTTTCCATTCATTCTGTCCTCCTGAAGCCGCATTTAAAGCAGCCGATAAGGTCGGATTTTATCTTCAACCCGAAGGCCCCAGCTGGCCAAACCATGGCGTCAAACTTGGCAATGGCATGTATATTGACCAATATCTGCTTGAAGAAACCAAACGGATGAACAAAGCTTATGGTAATTATGCCTCATTCTGCATGTTGGCCTGTGGTAACGAACCAGCCGGAAATTGGGTGAAATGGGTCAGCAGCTTTGTTGACTATTGGCGCAATCGTGACAAACGTCATGTTTATACCGGAGCTTCAGTCGGAGGCGGCTGGGCCTGGCAACCCCAAAGCATGTATCATGTTAAAGCCGGAGTCCGTGGCTTGGACGAATGGCGACGCAACGCACCGGAGTCCACACGGGATTTCCATGCCAAAATAGATAGTGTCAGACAACCATTTGTTTCTCATGAGACAGGTCAGTGGTGCGTATTCCCCAATTTTGATGAAATCAGTAAATATACCGGCGTCAATAAGGCCAAGAACTTTGAGATTTTCAGAGACCTGCTCAAAGATAACCACATGGAACAAATGGCTCATAAATTCGTAATGGCTTCAGGCAAGCTCCAGGCTCTTTGTTACAAGCATGAGCTGGAACGTACTTTACGTACTCCGGATTATGCCGGTTTCCAAATGCTGGCCCTCAACGACTATTCCGGCCAGGGCACAGCTCTGGTTGGTGTCACCGATGTATTTTTTGACGAAAAAGAATACATTTCGTCCGATGAGTTCCGTGAATTCTGCTCACCGACAGTACTGCTTGCTCGCATTCCTAAATTCACCTATTGGAACGACGAGCCCTTCAATGCCGATATAGAAATTGCCCATTACGGCAAATCGCCAATCCGTCAGGCCTGTGTAACCTACGTCATCCGCGACCGGTATGGCAAAATCTACACCCAAGGTACAGTTACACAATGCGACATACCTATCGGCAACCATATTTCGTTAGGACATATTCCATCTTTCACCTCACATCTCAATGAGGCTTGCAAACTTACACTTGAGGTTCATCTCACCGGAATTGTTTCTTCTAAGAATTCATCAGAAGAAACAATCCGCAGCAAAAACCACTGGGATTTTTGGGTTTACCCACGTGAAAGTATCAGATTGGCTTCCGCAGTCCCTGATGATATCTACATCACAGACTCACTCGACGAACAGGCTGTCAAGATATTAAATGCAGGAGGAAAAGTCCTGATTACAGCCAACGGAAAAATAAAATATGGAAAAGACATCGTTCAACACTTCCTGCCAGTCTTTTGGAACACCAGTTGGTTTAAGATGCGTCCGCCTCACACTACAGGTTTATACATCGAAAACAACCATCCGCTATTCCGCCTGTTCCCAACCGATTACTATAGCGATTTGCAGTGGTGGGATCTTGTCAACCGCAAACAGGTGATGCAGTTTAGCGAATTTCCTGACGATTTTCAGCCTATTGTACAAAGTATTGACACATGGTTTCTCAGCCGCAAAATCGGTATGCTTTTTGAAGCCAATGTTGGCAACGGACGACTAATGATGACCACCATGCCACTGCAGGCTTCCGATAAATACCCTGTCATTACACAGATGCGTCTGGCCATTCTCAGTTATATGCAATCAGATGCTTTCCGACCACAATATGCCGTCAGTCTGCAATGCATCAGCAACTTGTTTACCAAGGAAGCTCCCAAGGTTAACATGTACACTCGTGATTCTCCGGACGAATTAAAGCCAAAACTTTCAAAAAACAAGAAATAACCTTTTACAGGTTCACACAGACAAAAAGCGAACCGGTCAAGTCTATTATCAGGACTCCGGTTCGCTTTTTACATGTAATGCTTTCATTTTGTTACAATCGAACGTCTTCACACGCAGAATCTGAACCATTATTTTTTCTTTTTGTTCAACTCATATCCGTAAAAAAGGTGTAACTTTGCGTTATGGAATGGATTAGAAGTCTTATATTCGAGCAGTCGGCTGTACAAGCCATCGTTGTGCTCTCTCTCATAACAGCCACAGGCATCTGGTTAGGCAGAATTAAAGTCCTTGGCATCTCTTTAGGTGTAACCTTTGTTTTTTTCATGGGTATTATGGCCGGTCATCTTGGCATTTCACTGGATCCGGCTATGCTCAACTATGCCGAAACCTTCGGACTCGTCATGTTTGTCTATGCTCTCGGTCTGCAGGTTGGCCCAGGTTTTTTCAGCTCATTGCGTAAAGGAGGTATTAAACTTAACATGCTCAGTCTGGCCGTCATCCTTTTAGGCACATTAATGGCCGTCATCCTAAGTTTTACCATGTCCATCCCCTTACAAGATATGATTGGTGTACTCTGTGGAGCCACCACCAACACTCCGGCTCTTGGTGCTGCCCAGCAGACACTCAAACAAATGGGACTTTCAGCCAGCAGTGCGGCACTCGGTTGTGCGGTCACCTACCCGCTTGGTGTTGTCGGTGTCATTTTGGCTGTACTGGCCATCCGTAAATGTTTCTCATCCGAGAAATATACAACGGTTAAAGAAGCCGAGGATCCCAATCACACCTATATCGCAGCCTTCCAGATTCACAACCCCGGTATATTCCATAAAACCATTCGTGAGCTGGCTCAACACAGCCACACCAGGTTTGTCATCTCACGCCTCTGGCGCGACGGACATGTCAGTATTCCTGCCGGACGTACAGAATTGCTTGAGAACGACCGAATATTGGTTGTCACGACCGAAAAAGACATGCCAACGCTTACACTGCTGTTCGGCGAACAGGAAAACCGCGACTGGAACAAAGAAGATATCGACTGGAACTCTATCGACCGCGAACTTGTGTCACGCCATATCGTAGTTACCCGCTCCGAAATCAATGGCAAGCGTCTCGGATCGCTACGTTTGCGTAACGCCTATGACATCAATATCAGCCGGGTGCTGCGTAGCGGCGTACAGATATTAGCCACCCCGGATCTTATTCTTCAGTTAGGCGACCGCCTGACCGTTGTCGGCGAGGCTGCAGCCATCAAACAGGTTGAAGGCATCCTGGGCAACACGGTCAACACGCTGAAAGAGCCGAACATCGCAACCATATTTATCGGTATCGTCCTCGGTCTGGTTTTAGGTTCCATTCCAGTCAGTGTTCCCGGAATTACCCTCCCTGTTAAGCTTGGACTGGCTGGCGGCCCCATTGTAATGGGTATACTGGTCGGTTGTTTCGGCCCACGCGTTCACATGCGCATCTACACCACACGCAGTGCCAACCTCATGCTACGTGGCATTGGCCTGTCACTCTATCTGGCAGGATTAGGTATTGACGCAGGTTCTCATTTCTTCGAAACCGTAGTGCGTCCCGAAGGTATTCTGTGGGTAGGACTGGGATTCCTTATCACCTTTATTCCTGTTGTTATTGTCGGTATGCTGGCTCTCAAATTCTTCAACCTCGACATGGGAAGCACATGCGGTATGCTTTGCGGCAGCATGGCCAACCCTATGGCTCTTAATTATGTCAACGACAACATCCCCGGCAACTATGCCTCTGTCAGCTATGCCACGGTTTATCCTCTTGGTATGTTTATCCGTGTTATTCTGGCCCAGGTCATCCTTATGACATTTCTGTAATCCCCTACAATATAATATATAGCGGAGGCATATTGTATAGAATATAATATGCCTCCGCTTGCTTATTTTCTCCATTCCCTGTTTATTTTTATAGCTTTTTTTATTGTTTTATCTTTCCTTTTTTATATATTTGCTATATGTCTTAAGTGACGGGAAAATTAATTATCAACCTATCTAATACTCTGGCCTATGAAAAGCCATCATTTTGCCCGTTTACGATATGTTTGGCTGTCCACATTTTTAGGATGTATGCCAAATTTGGTCACGCATGCACAAAACATGCAATTCATGCCAGACTCTATTCCCGAGACCTTATCAGACACCCTGTCAGTTGATAATGTTTTTCAGATTGGTTATGCCACAGGTGATTTGCGCACCGTAGCCGGTTCCATTGACCTGGTTTCCGAGAAACGTATGAACAAGGGACTCATATCTACTGCTCTCGATGCCCTCAACGGACAGGTAGCCGGTCTGAGTGTGCTTCCCGGCCGTGAAGCCATGCTCAATTCTGTACGTGTACGCGGTACGACTTCACTTACGGGCGGAAACGACCCGTTGGTTATTATCGACGACGTATTTGCCGACTTGAACACCCTAAGCATGATTTATCCCGCCGACATCGAAAGTTTCACCATCCTGAAAGATGCCTCCGAAACAGCCCAATACGGTGCCCGTGGTGCATCAGGTGTCATCAAAGTCAGTACAAAACAAGGCAGCAGCGGCTCGTTCCGTCTGAGTTATGACGGCAACTATGGTATAGAAGCCATATACAAAACACTCGACATGCTTTCTGGCGATGCCTATCGGCAGATTGCGAGCCAATACGGCATGAACTATCTAGACAAAGGTTGTAACACCGACTTTACCGATGAAATCTCACGACTCGGATGGGTACAAAACCATCATGTTGCTTTTGGAGGCGGCTCCGACGACTCTTACTACCGTGCTTCAATCGGTATTCTCGACCGCAACGATGTGCTTCGCAACTCCGACTATAGGAATTACGTTGCAAAAATAGATCTTACCCAGCGTGCGTTCAACCAGCGTCTGCGTTTCGATCTCGGTGTTATGGGTGCTGTCAGCAAAAGCAACAATCCCATCGATCTGCAGAAAACATTCTATTCGGCAGCTGCCTTCAATCCTACTTTTCCCAATCACAAAGATCCGCAAACCGGAAGCTGGGATCAAATCACCACTGCCAGCTGGATCACCAATCCTCTGGCATGGCTTGAAGCTGATGACGAAGAAGCCAACGCCTACTTCAATGCCCACCTGAAAGTCAGTATATCTCTGACTCCCTATCTCAAGCTACAAGCTTTCGGTTCCTATTTATACAATGTCATCGACCACGGACAATATCTGCCCACTACTGTATGGGCACATGGTCAGGCTTACAGAAGCGAGCGTAAGGTGGAAGACCTTGTAGGCAACGTTCTGCTCAATTATAACCGCACTATCGACCGCCACAAGCTCGACATTGTGGCTCTTGGAGAAATGCAGCAACGCACGGTTTCCGGTTTCTATACCACAGCTACCAACTTCACTACCGACAAGTTCGGCTTCCATAACCTGCAGGGCGGTGCTGTCCGTCCATGGGAAGGCACAGGTTCCTATTACGAGAATCCCACACTGGCCTCAGTACTTGGCCGTTTCAACTACGTATACAACAACCGTTACGTACTGACCATGAATGCCCGCATGGATGCGTCCTCTAAAGTTGGATCCAACCACCGTTGGGGCTTCTTCCCGTCCGTTTCCGGCGCATGGAACATCAGCGAAGAAGAATTCATGAAACAGTTCAGCTGGATCAACAACCTCAAGCTTCGTGCCGGTTACGGTCTCACCGGAAATCAGGACGCTATCGACTCCTACTCTTCCTTGCAGTCTGTCAAGCCCAACGGTGTTGTCTCTCTTGGTGGCGACCCCATGGTGACCATGGGAATCATACGTAATGCCAACCCGGATTTACGCTGGGAAGTCAAGCACACTTTCAATGTCGGATTCGATGCCGGTTTTCTCGGCGGACGTGCCATCATGACTTTTGATTACTACCGTGCCACAACCAAGGACATGCTCTATCAATACGATGTCAGCGTGCCTCCTTTTGCCTACAACAAACTGCTCGCCAACCTCGGTTCCATGCGTAACAGCGGCGTCGAACTCGGTTTCGGACTAACCCCGTTGCGCACAAAAGATATGGAACTGAACATCAATGTAAACGTCACTTTCCAGCGTAGCAAACTGCTCTCTCTTAGCGGGAACTATCAAGGCGAGTACATCTCCGCTCCCGTTTATACCCCTATTGCCGACGTGACCGGCGCCGGTCTCCATGGCGGTTACAACCATATTGTCTACCAGATTGTGGGCCAGCCGCTCGGCGTGTTCTACCTGCCTCATTGCACCGGCCTCGTCCAACGTGAAGACGGTACTTATGCTTACCAGATAGCCGACCTCGATGGTGGCGGCATCAATCTCGAAGACGGCGGCGACCGCTACATTGCCGGACAAGCCACCCCAAAGACCCTTCTAGGTTCCAACATCAGCTTCCGGTACAAAAACATTGATGTATCATTACAGATTAACGGTGCTTTCGGACACAAAATCTATAACGGCACTTATCTGTCATACATGAATATGGGCAGCATGCCCGACTATAACGTACTGGCCGAAGCCCCGCGCCGCAACATCTACGACCAGACAGCCACCGACTATTGGCTCGAGGACGGCGACTACATCAACTTCGATTATCTGACTATAGGCTGGAACGTTCCACTGCGCAAATGGAGCAAATATATCCGCCATCTGCGTCTGTCCGCATCAGTCAACAATCTGGGTACCATCACAGGCTATTCCGGCCTGACACCCATGATTAACAGCTATATTGTCGACAGTACACTGGGTGTAGACGATAAACGCACCTATCCCGTTTACCGCACCTATACCATCGGGTTAAGTATACAGTTTTAAACAGAGACGCTATGAAGAAATGGTATGCAATAATCAGCCTGACGCTACTTCCTGCCTTGACAGGATGCGCCGATTTTCTGAAGGAAGAGCCACTCGACCAGCTTCCTGAGGAAGAAGCGTTCGACACGCCCACCAACATCTACCTCAACACCGTAGCCACTCTCTATAATTACGTCGGCGGTTACGAGGACAGCCAGGGGCTGCAAGGCACCTGCCGTGGCGTTTATGACCTCAACACACTCACCACCGACGAGGCCATGCTCCCTACACGCGGTGGCGACTGGTACGACGGCGGACTGTGGCAGGGACTGTTTCTTCACAAATGGGGCGTCACCAACGATGCCATAGCAGCCACGTGGGAATATCTCTTCAAGGTCATCGTGCTAAGCAACAAATCTCTCGAACGCCTTGGACAGCTCAAGAGCAATTCAGCCACCCCCGAGATCTTCATCCCATACATAGCTGAGGTCAGAGCCTTACGCGCCATGTATTACTATTACCTGCTCGACATGTTCGGCCGTGTCCCACTTGTCCAGTCCTCCTCCACGCCCATCAACGATGTGCGACAGAATGAGCGCAAGGAAGTGTTCGACTTCGTTGTACGCGAACTGCAGGAATCACTGCCCCATCTCAGTTCCGCCCGCAGCAACTACAAAGGCGAGTACTATGGCCGTATGACCAAGGCCGTAGCCTGGTTCCTGCTGGCCAAACTCTATCTCAACGTCGAGATCTACACCGACAACAACTGGACCGACAACATACGTCCCGACGGCAGCACCCACTGGCTCCTTATCGGCGACCAGAAACTCAACGCCTGGCAAGCCGTACAAGCCTATTGCGACTCCATTACCGATCTCGGATATACTTTGAGCAAACGCATGTCCGATAACTTCACGGTCTATAACGAAACATCGGTTGAGAACATCTTCACAATTCCCACCGATAAATATGCCATACAGAATCAGATGCAATACACCTTCCGTTCACGCCACTATAACCACGCCAAAGCCTACGGCCTAAGCGGTGAGAACGGCACCAGTGCCACCATAGAGACGCTGAAGACATTCGCATACGATACCGACTCTGTCGACAACCGGTTCGATGAGAGTTTCTTTGCCGGCACCGTGTTCGACCTCAACGGCGACACCATACGGCTCGACAACGGCACCCCGCTGGTCTATCTGCCCTGGGCTGTCCATCTCGACGTTTCCTTTAAGCCTTATGAAAAGACAGCCGGTGCCCGTATGAAGAAATACGAGGTAGACCGCAACGGACTGAAAGACGGCAAACTCTCCGACAACGACATTGTCCTGTTCCGCTATGCCGATGTCTTGCTGATGAAAAGCGAAGCCAAAGTGCGCAACGGCGAGGACGGCAATGCCGAGCTTAACCTCGTGCGCAGCCGTTCCGGCATGCCCTTCCGTCCTGCCACCCTGCACAATCTGCTCGAAGAACGCAAACTCGAGCTCATGTGGGAAGGTTGGCGCCGTCAGGACATGATACGTTTCGGCACATTCACACAGGCATACACCGACCGTCCGCAAGTAGAGAATGAAGCCTGCGGCTATACCACAGTCTTTCCCATTCCGTTCAAGGTCGTAGTTTCCCTTAACTCACAAATCAAACAGAATCCCTATTACGATCAAGTCCAATAAAAAGTC
>CAJMNM010000006.1 GCA_905214795.1 uncultured bacterium | reverse complement strand
TAGAGCACCTGACTGTTAATCAGGGGGTCGTTGGTTCAAGCCCATCCTGAAGCGCCATAAGGTTTTTTTCATTGTACTGCTTCAGTAGCTCAGTTGGTTAGAGCACCTGACTGTTAATCAGGGGGTCGTTGGTTCAAGCCCATCCTGAAGCGCACAATAAGGAGATACGTCGTGAGGCGAATCTCCTTATTTGTTTTTATCCGTTTCTCTTTTTGAGTGTGTGGTGGTTCAGGCTTGGTGTAACGTTTATGTATAATCAGGGCTGAAACTTAAAAATCCGCCTCTGTTCTCGGGTGAGAACGGGCGGATAGTCGATCAGTCGTTTTCTTTTTTATGCTGTTTTTCGCTTTGTGCCTTCAGCAGGTCGCGTATCTCGGTCAGCAGTTGTATGTCGGCCGGCGGGGCGGCGGGCTTGGCTGCGGCCGATGCGTCGTCGGCTTTCTTCTTCATTTTGGCGGTCAGCGCGTTTACGCCTTTAATCAGCAGGAAAACGGCAAGTGCGATAATCAGAAAGTCGAGGGTTACCTGGATAAAGTTGCCGTATGTCAGTGCTACTTCGGGCGACACAACCGTACCGTCTTCTATTTTGGCCTGTTTGAGTACAATCTTCAGATCGGTGAAGTTCACACCGCCGGCCAGTACGCCTATCAGCGGCATGATGATGTCGCCTACAATGGAAGACACGATTTTTCCAAAGGCACCACCGATGATGATACCCACTGCCATGTCGATGACATTGCCGCGCATGGCAAACTGCTTGAATTCCTGAATAAACTTTTTCATCGCGATAGTTCTAATGGTTCTTATACGCAAATATAGTCAGTTTGCGGCTTAATTGCAATGTCTTTCGGGTTTTCGTCGGCGTGCGGTTGTCTCCGGACTTTGTGGATTGTCCTGAAAGGGGGAGGTGGGGGGAGATAAAAAGACTGAAGCCGAATCGTTTAGACTCGGCTTCAGCAGAATATTTAGTCTTAAATATTAGGCTAATTTGTTGATGTAAAGCGCTAATTTAGATTTCAAGTTAGCAGCCTTATTCTTGTGTATGATGTGAACTTTGGCAAGCTTATCCAAAGCCTTCTGTACACTGGGATACATCGCTGTAGCCTCAGCTTTGTCTGTCGTAGCGCGAAGCTTACGAACAGCGTTACGCATGGTCTTCGCGTAGTATCTGTTGTGGAGTCTTCTTTTTTCCTCCTGACGGATTCTTTTTACTGATGATTTGTGATTTGCCATCTCAATATGATAATAATTCGTTTAACTTTGTAGTCCCTAGGAGAGTCGAACTCCTCTTTAGAGAATGAAAATCTCTCGTCCTAACCGATAGACGAAGGGACCGTCCTTTTTGGCTTTCGCCTTGTTGAAAACATTGTCGCTTTGTGTTTAAGTGTCATTGTTTTCGTTTGCGTTGCAAAGGTAGTGCTTTTTTCTGAACCTCCAAAACTTTTTGCGAAAAAAAGTGCATTTTTCTCATTTTTTTTCGGGTTTTGTTTTAAAATACGCCTTTTCAGCTTAATTTTATGTTGAAAAACCGGTAGTTTTATGATAGAAAAGACACGAGGTGTGGTTTTGCATGTGACGAAGTATGACGACCGTTCACGCATAGTGGACATCTATACCGAGTCGCGCGGTAATGTGTCCTTTTGGGTGAAGACCCCAGTTTCGCGTAAGGCGGCTTCGCGCGGTGTGCGCTATATGCCGCTGGTGATGCTTGAACTCGATTTCGATTTCAGACCGTCGGCCTCATTGCAGCGCATAAAGGATGCACGCTACGACTATACCTATATGTCGTTGCCATACCACCCCTTGAAGTCGGCCGTCGGGTTGTTTCTTGTAGAGTTCTTATATAAGGTATTAAAGAACGAGGTGGCCAATGCCCCGCTTTTTGCCTATCTGACCACTTCGCTGCAATGGTTCGACCGCAGCGAACGGGGCTTTGCCAATTTCCACCTGGTGTTCATCACGCGTCTTACCCGCTTTCTGGGTTTCTATCCCAATGTGGAGGACTACCGTGACGGCGACTGGTTTGATATGCTCAATGCCTGCTTTGTGCACGAACGTCCTTTAAATGCGGCCTGTCTCGCTCCCGCCGAAGCCGCACGCATACCGGTTTTCATGCGCATGAATTACGACTCGATGCGTTTCTTTGCCATGAACCGTCAGGAGCGCATGCGCTATGTCGAGGTGCTGAACGATTATTACCGGCTTCATATACCCGACTTTCCGGAACTGAAATCGCTGGATGTCCTGAAAGAAGTGTTCGACTGAGGCTTTTTTTCCGTCCTTTTAGGTGTGATTGTTTGTCTTTGGGGAAAATAAGTTCGCGACGGTGGCGGTCTGAAGCGGATATTTTTCATATCTTTGCTTCCATGGAAACACTCTCACTGGTTACTTTGGTTTTTGCGGCAACGGTCCATCTGGTGATGGCGGCTGTCCTGGCATTGTATTCACGTTATAAGGTAGAATATTTGAGTCTGGCCTGGATTATGGGCATTTTTGGCGTGCTTTTCTGTGTGGCCGCACCGTTTTATGCCTATCTGCGGTTCGAGAACATCGGTCTGATGAATCCCGCCATGTTGCTGTCGCTGTCCATTACCTCATATTTCCAGACCATCTATCCGTTGGGTATAGCCATGCCCGGTTACTTGCAGTGGGGACGCATGTGGGGGTATGCCTCTCCGCTTATTGTGCTTATTCTGCTTCATGTGCTCAGTCTGTTCTGCGCCGGCCGGCCGGTGATTATACTGTCTTACGATGATCTGATGGATCATCTTTTCGATTTATCCATGCTGTTCCGCATTCTGGCCTTGGGGCTGTCGGTCTACTATGTGGTCAACATCCTGCGCCTGCCGCGTCTGTTGGTGAAGAACATCGAGATACCGCGTTATCTGAAGGGCTATGCTTCGGCCATCGGACTGAATTCCGTTTATTATGTGGTGATAACGGTGGTCTTTGAGCCGATGCTGTTCTATATCTACCTTTACCTGTTTACCATATTAAATATGTATCTGTTTTTCCGGACGCTCGAGACCATGGCCATCCATCTGCCCAAACCGGTCATTACCGAGGTGGAAGAGGCGCCTACTACCGAGGTGATTGAGGAAGTGGAAAAAGAGAACTTCAACGCGGCCAACCGTCAGCGTTTTGAGCGTGTGGAATATTTCATGCAGCATGAGCGTGGCTGGCTGGACAGCGCTTTCGGGCGCGACAAACTGTGCGAGGTGACCGGCATTAACCGTCATCTGATGTTGCAGTGTCTGCGCAGCCAGGGTTACAACAACATTCACGATTACATCAATTCATACCGTCTCAACGCGTTGAAACAGAAAATCAGAACCGGCGAGGTCAAGACATGTAACGACGCCATGCTGGTGGGATTCGGTTCGGGAAAGACCGCCCGCAACTGTTTCGAGCGCATGGAGGGCATGAAGCTGGAGGATTATCTGAAGGAAAGAAACGGCGGTGCCGTGGCGGGATAGATGGCGGATGCCTTTGGAATTTCATTAATTCTTCTTACATTATTTACATTCTCTTGTTCCTTCTTAGTGAATATTCCTTACATCGCAATCCGACCCTTCTTTTGTCCGGTAATAACCTGTTATGTTCCGTTTTGTGTGCAAAGGTGTCCGTTTATCCGTTTTTCAGCTTTTTTGTCGTGCGGATTTTGCCAGGAATGATACCATTCGGAATGGTATATTCTTACAAATTTCTGTTGAAAGGATGTATTAATATACAATTTCTCTTTTCTTTTATCATATTTTGCATAAATATAAGGCCATTCGCTGACATTTTTCATATATCCTCCCTTTCTGTTTTTCCTGTTTTTCGGGCTGAGTCTTTTCGGCGAGGAATTTTCCGTAAAATCTCCCGATATGTGTCCCTAAATAGCGGTTTCTTGTTATACGTCTGACAATCAGATTTTTATATCCGTTTTCAGCCTTTTTCTATACACTTCCCGTTTTTATTCTTCGCCGGCCTTCTTATGTCCGGAATATGTTTCTTTACCTGCTGTGTAAATATTAATTACTTTCTGCCGATACGACGTTTACACAGATTCAAACGTATACGGTTACGGGTTTCTCCGTAACCGTGCGCAAATATCATTTGATACGGTTGCGGCCGTCACCGTAACCGTGCAGAAAAAAATCCGTAACCGTACACGATGAAATTCGTGACCGTGCGGAAATAAATTCGCAACCGTATGCGTTTTGAAACGCAAAAAGTCTTGGCTGAAAAATTAAAATGCAGAAAAAACAATACAAGTATCTTTTCAATAGGTTGATAATTATGTATTTGTGATTACTCGGATTTCTGCTTTATTTACTTTGTGTAAAATGCTTACGGTTACGAATTATTTTGTAACCGTGGATAAATAATTTGTAACCGTAGGCATTTTCCGGCTTTTTCGCGTCCTGTTCCCGTTAGAGCTGCTAGAAATGCAAATGTTGATGTACGAAATTTTCAGAATCCGGAAAGAACGTGTCATTCATCATTACAGAAGGTCTGTCGCATGATAAAGTGAGATAGCTGCACAAAGCAGGAGCGGAACATTAAAAGCCGTTTATTAAGGTAAAACGACTGAATGTTTTACAATTTATATAATTTTTTCTTGATTAATCTTATATATTATGGCTTCGAACTTCTCATAAACCTTCTTTGCAGCTTCTTTTTCTTCCTTGCTCTCCGTTCAGATGAGTCATTTTTCTGCAAAGCGTTTAGTGTCTTTATCTTAAACTATCGGTGTTTCTTTAATTGGTAGAATCATAATCATATTACAAAAAAAGTGGGTGCAGCCATATTGACTACACCCACTTGTCTGTATTGAATATTTAAGAAGTGATTACTTCCACATGTCGCCCCATGAATTGTTGTTTGAGCGGAACTCGCCGTTGAAAATGTCATCATCAGGAAGGATGGATGAGTTTGGGCCGCCGCCGGGGTTCAGAGTTGAACTATTCAGAATTTCGCCGGCAATTTCCATCTCAACTACGTTGAGGGCCGGAGTGATATATGATTTCTTCATAACTGTATTTGTTTTTATGCGTTGTTGTGATTACTTATTTTACTGATACTTTCTTGCCGTTAACGATGTAGATGCCTTTCTGCAGACCGTTGAGTGTGTTCACGTTCTGACGAACCATTACACCCTGCAAGTTGTAAACGTTGAATGTTTCAGCATCGTTGGTTACAGCGTCAATACCGGTTGCGTCGCCCCACAGGTTGAGGTTGATTTCGGCCGGCTGTGCACCCTTCTTGGTGAAGTAAGCGCGGGTAGCACCTAATGTTGAGTTTGCACCGCCAAGCATCAGTTTCTGTACGTCGCCCTGATCGGCTACACCATATTTACCGGTCATGCTTATGCTTGCTGCGTATGAACCGCAGAAAGTGAAGTCACCATAGGTTACAGCTTCGGGAGTGGTAGAAGATACTTCTGCGCTCATGTAAATAGGAGCTTCAGTTGCACTTGGGAAGTAAATCAGATAAGGCTTGTTGGATTCAAGGGCTGTCACTCCTGTGAAGTTCAGTCCGTTGGCATCAGCGCTTGTGAAAGCTTGTGCCTTAACATCGGTGCCGAATGCGGTTGCTGTAGTGGCGAAAGGCAAGCAGACAGTGCTCCAGCCGGCAGGGAATGTTCTGTTCAGTGTAATCTTGTTAGCTGAGAATGCTTGCGGAACCTCAATATCATAGCCGTCATTAATGTTCAATGATGCACAAACTCCATTAGCTATTACATTTTCGATATTGTTGCTGTTGTCATCCGCATAGATTAAGCAGTTAGGATTTGTTAAACCGGCTTTGATAGCAGCAACATCTGCATTGGATATACCTGTGGCTATAATATAAGGAGTAGAAATAGGATAAACAGAAACAACGATAGGATTTCCCATCCATGTTATATCAAGGTTGCATGTTAATTCGTTTTCAGAAACATTACCGCTTAATTCAATTGGTAAATCGCCTAATGTGCTTCCGTTTTCACCAAAAATGCTAACGATATCAGTCTTGCTAATATTGCCTTTTTCGTCAATTGCAATATCATGTACATAGATATCACCTAAAACAGTACCATAGAATTCGAAATTAGATAACTGAAGATCAACCTTGCCGTCACGAATTGCAGAAATTCCAACTCCTTGTGCAGGAGCGCTTAAAAATCCATTATTCATACTTATAACTAATTTGCTGTTATAAGATGTAGTTTCCTGAGCAAATTTTACGTAATATTTAATGTCTTTTCCACTTTCTGGTACAGATATTGTGGCAATTCTAGTTGCGGCATTATAACTTACGCTGGCAGATAGTCCTTCGTCTGCAGTTGTTGCAGAAATGCATCCTTCACTATATTCACCTATGACGCTATAATAATGGTTTGTTCCTTGTGTAAAATCGGGAATTGGAGTGCCATTATATGATATAGATGAAATTTCTCCAGAATATGGTTTCTTAAATTTAATTGTATATGTACTATAATTACCATCATCACCTGTTACAGTGAGAGTTAAGATTCCGTTTCCTTTATTAAATTCTTTTTTTACATTTCCACCAATAGCTTTTTTGGTATAAGAAAGCTTATTTTCTTCATATTCAATGTCAGACAAATCATAATTAAAGGTATTTTCATTGAAATTTAAAACATGTCCTTCATACGATAGGTCTGATAATGTGTTATAGTAAACTAAAGTAACATTATCTATAGTTAATGTATTATCTTTGGTTACAGCGCTCGCAACGCCAAAATAATCATTAGCTGCCAAAATAATATTAATTTTTTCTGGGATTTGGTTTTGATCTTTATAATCGAATTTAACAAAATACTCTTCCCACTCAGAAGGTGTTTCTGTAATATTTTCGTTAATCAAAGCTATTAGTTTACCATTGTTAGATGTAACAGTTCCTCCTTCACTGCAAATGATGTCTAAAATGTTTCTGTCTCTATCTATCATAGTAACTTTTGTCGGTGTTGACATAGCTACATTTACAGGAACATTTTCTTGACTCCATGTCCCACTCCAAAGATAAGCAATTACACTTGCTGGTTCTGAATTTGTAGCACTTCTTTTATAATGGAACTTAATACCATCAGGTCTGTATGTAAATGATTTTCCTCCAAATGTTCCTCCATCTGGATTTTTAGCACTTGTTCCTATAGCTGTGTTCCAAGTTGTTCCTAGGGTTATATATGATGGAACTATATTGCTTTTTGAGATAGAATTTGGTGAATTCTTTAATTCAACAGCGTATCCCGTATTGTTGTATCCGGTAACTTGATTCGCTACACTAGTGCTTCCCATCCATCCAATAAAATTCATACCAGCAATATGAGAAATGGTCCACCCTTGAGGTTGAGTTCCAATAGTAGTTGTTGTTCCACCTGTATAGGGTTTACAATTAACCCATGCTTGGTCAAAATCACCATTTACTTGTTGGGCATTAATGGTTAATGCGCTGCTTAATAATAAGAAAGTTAATAAATTCTTCATATTTTCTTAATAAAATGATTATTTGCTATTACAAAATTAGAGTAATCTGTAAAAACAGGTTGTTTATTTCGGTATGAAATACGGTAAAAGTGCTGTTTTGCCCAAGATTACAGAAATAAACGCCTGTATGATTAACCCTCTATTCTGATTTAAGATAAAGGCAGACTTTAGTCTATAATATAAAACTAAGGTCTGCCGTAAAAATTGATGTGATGATTATTTTTTAATCACTTTCTGTCCGTTGACAATATAAATGCCATTTTTCAGTCCGTCTAAAGCATTATTGACAGTTCTGTTTTTGGCTACACATTTTCCGGTAACGGAATATACATTGACTGTTTGGTTGTGGTCAGCTGTAATTCCTTTAACAGATGTAGTAATATCGCTACCGAAAACTACATTAATAATTTGTCCCAAAGTAGACATCATATCAATATCAATCTGGCAATATAATTTATCTTCATTAACTTTTCCTTTCATTTCAATGGGTACACCATCTTTAAGCAAGGTCGGTCCCAAATAGTCATTTTCTGTGGTGCCGGGGAGATCGCCGGCTGTAATGTAAATGAATCTTGATACGTCAAACGTTTTATAACCGTCTTCTTCTGTGAGAGGAATATTTTCAACGATGATATTGCCAACAGGTGCAACGTCTTCTCCAACTACAAGACAAAAGTTCTTAAGAGCTAAGGTGCAGCTTGTTTTATCTTCGGAGAAAGTGACTTCAATATCCGTTTTCTGTGCCGGAGTGCTGTTTTCGTTGATTGTTACCACCAAATCATCGGTATAAGTCTTTGTTTCTTGTGCGGCGATAGTCAGTGAGCAGCACAGTGTTAAAATTGCAAGTAAAGTTTTCTTCATAAATATTCAGTTTAAATGTGATTTAAAATCGTTTTAATAATAATAGGCCAGTCCCACGGTAGCATAAATAGGATACATGGGGAAGGTAATCGTAGTGAAGTTCTTTTTGAACGCGTCGGTAAGGCTCCAGTCTATCAGTGCAAACACATTGATGCGGTTGTAGATGCGATAGTCCACGTTGGCTTCCAGGCCCCAGTAGGCGTTGCGCAGATTGTCGCTGAAGTCGTATGTGGCCGGATTGTCCTTGGAGATAATGACTTTTTGTCCTGTGGGGCCGCCCTCGCGCAGATAGCCGTCGTAGACAGAACCGTCGAACTTTTTACGCAGATGGTAACTGAAGTAGGGACCGAAACGGAAGGTCCAGCGGTCGCCCGTGCGGTAAGTGGCCATCAGTGGGACGGTGATACCAATCATGGTATTGGTGGTTTTGTTGATTCCGGTGAAGTTACCCTCGAGCGTTTCGCCGCCCATGGAAATTTCCATATGATAGTTCTTAACCTTTGCTTCGGTGTACATACCTTCGGAGAAGAGGTGAATGCCGGCCGTGAGTCCCCAGTTCTTGTTGTAATAACGGTAGCCGTCGATACCCAGGGCCAATCCGCCCATAGGGGTAAACGCCTCGATGCTGCGTATTTCCTTAGGCAGGGGGATGGGCGATGTACCGCCGATGGCATAACCTCCGCGGATAATCAGTCCGGTTTTCATGTCGTTTTGCGACTGTTTGGTTTGCTGGCTGTCGTCTTCGGCCTTTGCGTTGGTAAACACAAAGCATGCGGCAAGAACCAGCAGGCTGTATTTAAGAATTTTGTTGTGCATAGACTGTTTGTTGTTGATTTATTCTTCGCAGATGATTCTGACCGCGTCTACAATCAGTGTGCTGCCTACGGCACCCATAAAGGTGGCGCCGTCGATACTTGACGAGAAGACAACAGCAAGGTTATATTCCAGTTCGTTCAGACGTTGGGTGTCGACTTCCTTGCGGTATTCGAACGGAAGATCGAACTTAACCCATTCCTGTGAAGTCACCGGGTTTTTGATGCGTGCCAAGGCCACGATATTGGGGTGGGTAAGCACATCGTCACCGCAAAGCTGGATGGGGTTGCCGTTTTCATCGGTGTTCTCGTACAGTACGGCATAGATGTCCGGCGCGTCGATGCGGTTTTCTATCACGTTACCGTTAGGACCGGTAAACGTGCTGCCGGGAGTAAACTGATAGTAGCCTTCAAGGCGTATCGGCTTTTTGGTGAACGGCAGACCGAAGCGTGTGGCTGCCATTGCATCCTGCAGGGCGTTGCTGACATCGAACGTACCAATGTAAAGGTTGCCGGCCGCAATAGGCATTTTCATCAGTGCGCCGAAAGCGCCGGTGCTGCGGGTAACCAGTTTGACGCTGTGGCCGGAGATGCTGGGTGACTGGCAGGGTGCAGTGGGGTACTGGTCCCATTTGGCTGACCCCTTGCTGAGTCTGAATCCCGGATTTCCCGTGGCCCATACGTATGATTTCTCGTTGCCGGTCTGTTCGAACCATTGGTAGTATTTCCCGTCGGGGTCCAGCTCGAAACTTTCGAAGTTGATGTCGAGCGGCAATGGTGTGTTAGGCTTGAACACGACCTGATAGGTACGTTGCTGCGAACCGTCTTCGGAAGTGACGGTGAAATGAACGCCTCCTTCGCTGAAGTCGTGCACGCTGCCGTTAGCGGGATAGACTGAAGCGCCGGGAGTTAATTTTAAGTTGACTGTAATGTTTTTTAGAAGTTCTGTGTCAAGACCTTCTTTGGTGTGGAAGACAATAACACTGTCGGAAGACGCCACGTTGAGCGTGCTGTTGGCTTCGTTATAGAAAATCTCGTCGACGTTGGTTGTTTCAACCGAGACGGTTTCGATGTCACATTCGGTATTAAGTGCTTCGTCCTGGATACAGGATGTAAAAAGTGCGATACCGATTAATGACAAAAGAGCGTTTAGTTTCATAGACCTTTTTTAATTTGCTCGGCAAAATTACAAAAAAAATGGTTTCGTGAAACGAAAAAAAGGTATATAATTCGGTAATATACTAGTTTTTAGCTTAAAAAACGACCTGTCCGGTTGCAGTTTGGAACCTTTTAGTGGAAAAATCAATAAAGGCCGCGGGAAGTCCTTTTTCTGTCTTTCCGTCCGGATTCGGTCGCTTTCTTTGACATCTGCTCTACGGTAGCCTTGATGATTCTGACGTCGGAAAGCGGACGGTCCTGAGCGTCGGTGGGTTGCTGCTGTATCTTTTCAACGATGTCCATGCCTTCGATGACCTCGCCGAAAACGGTGTATGCGCCGTCAAGATGAGGCGCGCCGCCTACGGTACGGTAGTCTAAGGACATGTCGAGCGTAAAGTCGACGGGCAGTCTGTTCAGCTCGTCTAATGTATAAGTTTTTCCGTATACGATGTAGAACTGTGAACCGTTGCTCAGACGGTCGGGGTTGACGTCGTCGCCTTCGCGCGCCATGGCCACAGCGCCCCGCTTGTGGTACAGGTAGGGCAGGTCGAACTCGGGAGCAAGACAGTAGCCCGGTCCGCCTTCGCCAAGCTCAGGTTTTTTTTGTACGGCGGAGCCGTTGCCCGAAGTGGAAATGCTGTCGGCCGCGCCGGGTTTGGAAAGCGGGTCGCCTCCCTGAATCATGAAATCTTTTATGACACGGTGGAACAGGGTTCCGTCGTAGAATCCGGCTTTGGTCAGTTTCAGAAAATTGTCTCTGTGGCCCGGCGTGTCATCGCTGAGCGCGATTCTGATGACGCCCATTGTGGTTTCCAGTTTTACGACAGAACGTCTTTCCCGGCCGGCGGCGTAAGAGGCCATGACGGCCGTCAGGAATATGAATAGAAAAATTCGTTTCATGGCAGTAGTTTCAGGCGGCAAAAATACACAAAGAAAATGGAAAAACCGACATCCGTAGTCGGAAAAATAGTTATCAACAGGGTGTTGAAAAAAAAATTCCATATTATAAGGTGGGGAGTGAGTGGAATTTCGTATCTTTGAATCCTGAAAATATTTTAGCGACAAAGAATTTCATGGAGGGTAAGACATATCATGTACCGGTCTTGTTGAAGGAAACTGTTGAGGGCTTGAATATCAGGCCGGATGGCGTATATGTGGATGTGACGTTCGGCGGCGGAGGCCATAGCCGGGAGATTATGTCTCACTTGTCGGCCGGAGGTCATCTGTATAGTTTTGACCAGGATGCCGACGCCATGCGTAATGTCTGGCAGGACAGCCGTTTTACGTTTGTGCGCAGTAACTTCCGTTATCTGAAAAACTGGATGCGGTATTACGGCGTGGAGCAGATAGACGGGCTGTTGGCTGATCTTGGCGTGTCGAGTCATCATTTTGACGAGGAAGAGCGCGGTTTCTCATTCCGTTATGACGGTCGTCTGGACATGCGTATGAACAGGCAGGCGCAGATGACGGCGGCGGATGTGGTAAACGGCTATGACGAGGAAAAGCTGGCCGATGTGTTTTATCTTTACGGTGAATTGAAACAGGCCCGTAAGCTGGCCGCACTGCTGGTGAAGGCGAGGCAGGAACGCCCGATAGAGACGACAGCCGACTTGCAGGAAATTACCCGTCCGCTGTTTGTTCGTGACAGAGAGAAGAAAGAGATGGCCAAGGTGTTTCAGGCGCTGAGAATAGAAGTAAACCAGGAGATGGACGCCTTGCGCGAGATGCTGACAGCCGCGGCGGAGCTGATTCGTCCGGGCGGGCGTCTGGCGGTGCTGACTTATCACTCGCTGGAGGACCGTCTGGTGAAGAATCTGATTAAGGCCGGTAATCTGGAAGGCAAGATTCAGCAGGATTTCTATGGCAATGTGGTGGGGCCGTTTAAAGCGGTGAACAATAAGGTGATTGTGGCCGGCGCGGACGAGGTCAGCGCCAACCCGAGAAGCCGCAGCGCCAAGCTGCGTATAGCAGAAAAGCGTTGAGCGCTTTTGCCGTAAGGGGACTAACTTATTTTCGGAAACGTACAAAACTGGTGTCGCATATAACGAATAGCGAAAGGAAGCAAGGTATGAAAACGAGATTTTTTCTAAGACATAGAAAAGAGTCGGATATGTCGCAGGAGGAGCCGCAGACGGAACTTCCGGAGGAACCGGTTCCGGAACAGGAGGGCGAAGACGGGCAGCCCGGGCAGGAAGAGCAGCAGCCGGAAAATACCTCCGGACTGGAAACACTCAAAAAGTTTACTCAGACCGAAGGCGTTGAGACGCACGGAAACATCACGCTACGCGAGATTCTCGGTGGTGATATCTTTATGAACGGATGGCTGAGAAGACAGATGGGTGTAATCGTGTTGTGTGTGGTGCTGGCGATTGTTTATATTACCAACCGTTACTCCGCAGAACAGGAAGTGATAGAGATAGAGAAATTGAAGACAGACCTGACGGAAATACGTTACCGCGCGCTGACGCGCTCGAGCGAACTGACTGTAAAGACCAGACAGAGTCAGGTGGAAGAGTTTTTGAAACATACTCCGGACAGCATTCTGGCATTGCCTAAGGAGCCGCCCTTTCTTATCAAACAAACAGAAGAGGAATAGCTATGAATTTTGATCAAAAGAAAATCATGCCGAGATATTTCGTCATTATCGTGCTGATCACGGTGGGCGGACTGTATATACTTGGCAACGCGGCCTATCTGATGCTTTTCAAAAGCGAATATTGGAACGAGGTGAGCCAGAAACTGGTGAAGGAGAATGTGCCTATACCTGCAAAACGTGGAAATATTCTTTCGGCTGACGGACAGATTATGGCCAGTTCACTGCCGGAGTATAAGATTTACATGGATTTTGTGGCTTATGACAAGGACCCGAAGGTGGCCAAGGAACTTCAGCTGTGGCGTGACACGCTGCTCAGAGACAGTATGGACCGTATTGCTGAAGGATTGCACCGCATATTCCCGGATAAGTCGGCCGAGTACTTTAAGGCGCGTCTGAAAAAGGGTAAGAAACTGAAAAGCCGCCATTGGCTGATTTATGGAAAGCGAATCTCGTATATCCAGTATAAGGAGTGCAAGCTGTTGCCGTTGTTCAGAGAGAGTCCGTTTAAGGGCGGTTTCTATGCCGAAGAGTTTAATCAGCGTAAGAAACCGTACGGGTCTTTGGCGACAAGAACGCTGGGAGGACTGTTTGCGGGAAAGGATTCGGCGAGATACGGACTTGAATTGTCTTTTGATTCGGTGCTGAGAGGAAAAGAGGGTTTGTCGCACCGTACGAAAGTGCGTAACAAATGGCTGAGCATTGTGGATGTGCCGCCTGAAGACGGTTGTGATATTGAGACAACAATAGACGTGTCTATGCAGGACGTGGCGGAGAAGGCGTTGCTCAGGCAGTTGAAGAACCTTGATGCCGAGGTCGGCGTGGTGGTATTGATGGAAGTGGCGACGGGAGATGTGAAAGCGATTGTCAATATGACCAAATGCGGTGACGGCGTTTATCGTGAGGTGAAGAACAATGCCATATCAGACCTGATGGAGCCGGGTTCTACATTTAAGACGGCTTCTATCATGGTGGCTCTTGAAGACGGAAAGATAAAGAAGAGCGATTATGTGGATACCGGCAACGGACAGTGGGAGATGCATGGACGTATCATGAAGGACCACAACTGGCGTAACGGCGGTTACGGACGTATCAGTGTGCCTGAGGTGCTGATGTATTCTTCTAACGTGGGTGTGAGCCGGTTGATAGACGATAACTATAAGGACCATCCGGAGAAGTTCGTTGACGGATTGTATCGTGAAGGTGTGGGTGTGCCTCTGCATCTGCCTTTGGTGGGAAGCGGTGAGCCGCGTGTGCGCCGTCCGAAGCCTGACGGCAGCAACTGGTCGAAGACGGCTCTTCCGTGGATGAGTATCGGATATGAGACACAGATTCCGCCTATCGCGACGCTGACATTCTATAACGCCATCGCGAATGACGGAAAGATGGTGAAGCCGAGATTTGTGAAGGCTATCCGCAGAAACGGTGAGCTTGTGCGCGAATATCCTACCGAAGTGATAAAGGAACGGATATGTTCGCCTTCTACATTGAGCGATATCCGTGAGATTCTGGAAATGGTTGTGAGCAAGGGACTCGGTAAGAAGGCCGGCAACAAGCATTTCAAAGTGTCCGGAAAGACAGGAACAGCCCAGGTGGCACAGGGAAAAGGCGGATATCATGGCGGACGCATGAAGTATCTGATCAGTTTCTGTGGCTATTATCCGTCGGACAAACCAAAATACAGCTGTATCGTGGCTATTCAGAAATATGGTCTTCCGGCTTCGGGCGGCGGTCATTGTGGTCCGGTGTTCAGCGAGATTGCCCAGAGCGTGATGGCAAAGGGTGTTTTCAGGGAAGTGACTGAGGCGGCAGATTCGGCGTCTGTCTTTGTGCCGGATGTGTTGAACGGTAATATGAATGCGACACGGTATATCCTGAATGAGTTACAGGTGCCGTTCCGCTGTGACTGGGCAGAAAACAGCAGCCTTAAAACCGTCTGGGGCAAGGCGACGAATACCGGCAACGCTGTGGCACTGGTATCGGATAACTCTCCCGAGAATCTTGTGCCGGATGTGAACGGTATGGGTGCGCGTGACGCGGTTTATCTGTTGGAGCGGCGTGGGCTGAAGGTTACGCTGGAAGGTGTAGGCGAAGTGGTTTCGCAGAGTATACCGCCTAACAGCCAGATTGAAAAGGGGAGAACAATACATATTAAATTAAAAAGAAGAAAATAGCAGAGCTATGGAATTAAGTGAAATGTTGAAAGCCGTGCGTCCGGTGGAAATCGTAGGACGACAGGACAAGGATATTACGGGCGTGAACATGGATTCGCGCAAGGTTGAGGCCGGTAATCTTTTTGTGGCGGTTAAGGGTACTCAGACCGACGGTCACGCTTATATCGGTAAGGCCATTGAACTTGGCGCTACGGCAGTGGTGTGTGAGGTGATGCCCGAGGAACGCCCCGAAAACGTAACCTTTATTGTTGTAAAGGACTCGGAAAGCGCGGTAGGTCGTTTGGCGACGGTTTTTTATGGCGATCCGACATCAAAGCTGTTGCTTGTGGGTGTGACGGGAACCAACGGAAAAACGACAATCGCTACCTTATTATATAAGATGTTCCGTAGCTTCGGGTACAAATGCGGTTTGTGCTCAACCGTATGTAACTATATTGACGACAAGGCAATACCGGCCGACCATACTACGCCTGACCCTATCACGTTGAACAAACTGCTGGGGCAGATGGCTGACGAAGGATGCAAGTATGCCTTTATGGAGGTCAGCTCTCATGCCGTGGCTCAGCACCGTATTGCCGGATTGAGGTTTGCGGGCGGTATCTTTACGAATCTGACCCGTGACCATCTGGATTATCATAAGACGTTTGAGAATTACAGAGACGCCAAGAAGGCTTTCTTTGACGGACTGCCGAAGGATGCGTTTGCCATAACCAATGCCGATGACCGTAATGGAATGGTGATGGTTCAGAATACCAAGGCTACGGTTAAGACCTATTCGTTGCGTTCTATGGCCGACTTTAAGGCTAAGGTCATCGAAGAATCGTTCGAAGGCATGTTCCTTGACGTGAACGGTAAGGAGGTGAGTGTATCTTTCATAGGGCGCTTTAATGTATCTAACCTTCTGGCCGTATATGGCGCGGCTATTATGTTGGGCAAGCAGCCTGAGGAGATTCTGATAAAGATGAGTCTGCTGCATCCGGTTAACGGCCGCTTTGAAACAATCCGCTCAAAAGAGGGCGTGACGGCAATCGTGGATTATGCCCATACGCCCGATGCGCTGGTTAATGTGCTGACAACAGTGCGTGAGATATTGAGTGACAAGGGCGAACTGATTACGGTCTGCGGTGCCGGTGGTAACCGTGATAAGGGTAAGCGTCCGCTGATGGCGCAGGAGGCTGTGAAGTATAGTGACCATGTGGTGATAACCAGTGACAATCCGCGTTTTGAGGAACCGCAGGATATTATCAATGATATGCTGGCCGGTCTGGATACGGTGCAGATGCGTAAGGTTATTTCCATTGTCGACCGTCGGGAGGCCATTCGCGCGGCCTGTATGATGGCCCGTCCGGGCGATGTGGTGCTTGTGGCCGGAAAGGGACATGAGGATTATCAGGAAATCAAGGGAGTGAAACATCATTTTGATGACCATGAGGTTGTAAAGGATATTTTTGGCGCTTAATAGATACTAAACATGTTATATTATTTATTCCGTTATCTGGGAGAATTCGGTATTCCGGGTTCACATATGTGGACTTACATCTCATTCCGCGCATTGCTGACCCTGATTCTGTCGCTTGTCATCTCGGCATGGTTCGGTGAGTATTTTATCCGTTGGATGAAGCGTCATCATGTCAGTGAGGCCCAGCGTGACAAATCGATAGATCCTTATGGCGTAGAGAAAGTGGGTGTGCCTACGATGGGTGGTATCATTATTATTGTTTCAATTCTGGTGCCATGTCTGCTGTTCGGTCGCTTGCGTAATATCTATATGATATTGATGCTTGTCACCACGGTGTGGCTGGGTGCGTTGGGATTTGCCGATGATTATATCAAGATGAAGGTGAGCAAGGACGGGTTGCGTCCTATTTACAAACTGTTCGGGCAAACGCTTCTTGGACTGTTTGTGGGGCTGACCTTGTGGCTGAGTCCTGATGCCGTGATCCGTGAGAATATCACGATGGAGAAAAGCGGCCAGGCAGAGGTGGTTGTTCATAAGAGCGAAAAGGTGAAGTCTACGATAACGACCATTCCCTTTGTCAAGAACAACAATCTGGATTATGCGGAGATAATGAGTTTCTGCGGAAAGTATAAACGGGCGGCAGGATGGTTCCTGTTTGTAGTGATGACGACCTTTGTGGTCGTAGCGGTTTCCAACGGCTCGAACCTGAATGACGGTATGGATGGAATGGCGGCAGGTAACTCGGCTATTATCGGAGTGGCACTGGGTATATTTGCCTATGTGTCCAGTCATATAGAGTTTGCAAGTTATCTGAACATCATGTATGTCCCCGGTTCGGAAGAGCTGGTGATATTCTGTTGCGCTTTTGTGGGAGCGCTGGTCGGTTTCCTGTGGTATAACGCTTATCCCGCTCAGATATTTATGGGAGATACCGGCAGTCTGGCGATAGGCGGTATCATAGCTGTGACAGCCATTATCATTCATAAGGAACTTCTGATTCCGCTGATGTGTTTTGTGTTCCTGGCAGAAAGTCTCAGCGTGATTTTTCAGGTTAATTATGCCAAATGGGGTAACAAGCGCGGCCTGAAGCTGCGTATGTTTAAGCGGGCGCCGATACACGACGCGTTCAGAGTGCGCCCCGGACAGCTTGACCCGAATATAAAAGTGATGTTTAACTGGCCTAAGGGTTGCTGGCTGGAATCAAAGATAACGGTCCGTTTCTGGATTGTGACAATCATATTGGTGGCAATGACCATCATTACATTGAAGATTAGGTAGTAGTTTTCTAAATACGATAAAAAAGTATGGGAAAGAGAATAGTTGTACTCGGTGCGGCGGAGAGCGGAGTCGGAGCAGCCGTATTAGCCTTGAAGAAAGGATTTGATGTGTTTGTCTCTGACATGGGACAAATCAAGCCTCATTATATCGAGATGTTGAATCAGTATGGTATAACCTGGGAACAGGGATATCATACCGAGGAACTGATTTTAAATGCTGACGAGATAATTAAAAGTCCCGGTATACCCGAGAACGCACCGATGGTGCTGAAGATAAAAGAAAAAGGTATTCCTATCATCTCGGAGATTGAGTTCGCAGGGCGGTATACGCATGCAAAGATGATATGCATTACCGGCAGCAACGGTAAGACCACCACAACCTCTTTGATTTATCATATCTTCAAGAAGGCCGGTTATAATGTGGGACTGGCAGGTAATATCGGCCGGAGTCTGGCGCTTCAGGTAGCGGAAGAGAATTTTGACTATTATGTTATTGAATTGAGCAGCTTCCAGCTGGACAATATGTATCAGTTCAGAGCCAATATTGCCGTACTGCTGAATATTACGCCGGATCATCTTGACCGCTATGACAATAATATGCAAAACTATATTGATGCCAAGATGCGTATTATACAGAATCAGGAGGAAGACGACGCGTTTGTGTACTGGAACGATGACCCTGTTATTCAGAAAGAACTGGAAAAATATGGCATTAAGGCACGCAAGTGTCCTTTCTCTATTCTGAAGAAAGAAGGTATGATAGGTTATATTGCCGACGGGCAGTATGTCTTGGAGTATCCCACTCCGTTCAATATGGAGCAGGAGTCTCTGGCATTGACAGGAAAGCACAATATGTATAACTCTCTGGCCGCAGGTATTACAGCCGATCTGGCCGGCATCAAGAACGAGGTTATCAGAGAAAGTCTGAGTGATTTTGAAGGTGTGGAGCATCGTCTTGAGAAGGTGGCACGTGTAAGAGGAGTGCAGTATATAAACGACTCGAAGGCTACCAATGTGGATGCCTGCTGGTATGCGTTGGAGAGTATGACAACGCCGACAGTGCTTATCTTGGGCGGAAAGGATAAAGGAAATGATTACCGTGCGATAGAGGAACTTGTAAAGAAGAAATGCCGTGGCCTGGTTTATCTGGGAGCAGACAACACAAAATTGCACCAGTTCTTCGATCGTTTAGGGCTACCGGTAGTAGATACACATAGCATGAAGGATTGTGTTGAGGCTTGTTACAAAATGGCACAGCCCGGCGATACCGTATTGTTAAGTCCGTGTTGCGCAAGTTTCGATTTGTTTAAGAATATGGAAGACCGTGGCGAACAGTTCAAGTCACTGGTTAGAGCTTTATAAAGACAATTATGGTATTATCAACGAAAATATTCAGAAAGTGGAGCCTTTTTGAAGGTGATAAGGTGATATGGATGGTGCTGTTCTTTTTGTGCATCATTTCAATCATCGAGGTGTACAGTGCGTCCAGTAACATGAGTTATAAGTCAGGTGAGTACTGGAAACCGATTGTACAGCATACTTCCTATCTGATGGTAGGAGTAGTGGCTACGGTATTGATACATAAGATTCATTGCCGTTATTTTAAGCTTATCCCGATATTCGGTCTCCCTATCTCTGCTATTCTGTTGATAATAACAATGTTTGCAGAAAAGGTAAACAATGCGAGTCGCTGGTATGAGATAGCCGGTATCAGTTTCCAGCCGTCAGAGCTGGCAAAGGGCGTGTTGGTGACGACAACCGCTATGATTCTGTCCAGTATGCGTGATGAGTCTGGCGCGCAGAAACGCGCTTTCGACTTTATTCTTGCAATATCAGGTGTGATATGTCTTTTGATTGCGCCTGAGAACTTTTCAACAGCAGCCATGACTTTTCTGGTCATACTTTTAATGATGTTTATAGGTGGAATACCCTGGAAACAGTTGGGAACACTGATAGGTATTATTTTAATAGCCGCATCATCGTTTTACTCATTTCTTCGGTTTACACCGGAAAGCACTCTGAAGGAGGTTAGCAAGTTGCCGTTGCTTCACCGTGTAGAGACATGGGCCGGGCGTGTCAACTCGGGAGAAGATCTTCCGGCCGATCCCGCCAAATATGATATTTCCAAGAATCCTCAGGTGACGCATGCCAAAATCGCGATAGCGACTTGTAATGTTGTAGGTAAGGGACCGGGAAATTCTGTAGCCCGTGATTTCCTGCCGCAATCATTCTCAGATTTTATTTATGCCATCGTGATAGAGGAACTGGGACTTTTAGGCGGTGCGTTTGTTATGTTTCTTTATATCGTATTGCTTTTCCGGGCAGCACGTATTGCTGGGCGATGTGAACGAAACTTCCCGGCTTTTCTGGTTATGGGGTTGGCGCTGATGTTGGTCATTCAGGCTGTTATCAATATGGCTGTGGCTGTCGGAGTATTTCCGGTTACCGGTCAGCCGCTTCCGTTAATCAGTAAGGGAGGAACATCCACAATGATAAATTGTGTATATATCGGTATAATCCTAAGCGTAAGTCGTTCAGCCAAGAAACGTGCTGATAATGAAGAACAGCTTGAACCGGATGGGTTAAATTAAGGTCAATATGGCCATTGCAAAATAAAATCAGAAGAAAAAGATAGAAATAAAAGATTTATTACTACTTTTGCTGATAAAATTCATTCTTATGAAAGAGGAGTTAAGAGTCATTGTAAGTGGAGGAGGTACAGGAGGACATATATTTCCCGCTATCTCCATTGCGAATGCCATTAAAGCGCATCATCCTGAGGCCGAAATATTGTTTGTCGGGGCAGAAGGACGTATGGAAATGCAGCGCGTTCCGGCAGCCGGTTATCCTATTAAGGCATTACCTATCTGCGGCTTCGACAGAAAACATTTGTTGAAGAATGTGGCTGTACTCTTAAAAATCTGGAAGAGCAGACGACTGGCAAAAAAGATAATCAAGCAGTTCAAACCAATGGCTGTGGTCGGTGTTGGTGGTTATGCCAGCGGCCCGACATTGAATATGGCTGCGGCAATGGGCATACCTACATTGATTCAGGAGCAGAATTCTTATGCAGGTGTCACGAATAAATTACTGGCGAAAGGGGCAGAGAAAATCTGTGTCGCATACGATGGTATGGAGCGCTTTTTCCCACAGGAGAAGATTATCATGACCGGAAATCCGGTCCGTCAGGGATTGTTGGACTATAAGAAATCCAAGAGTGAAGCTTTGGCTGCCTTTGGATTCTCGGAAGATAAAAAAACTGTACTTATTATTGGAGGTAGCCTTGGTGCACGTACCATTAACGAAAGTGTGTTGGCTAATCTCAAACTCATAGAATCGTCAGGTGTCCAGTTTATCTGGCAGACCGGCGGATATTATTTTGCGTCTATTCAGGAACGTCTGAAGGTTTCCGGTAAACCCTCAAACCTGTATGTGACCGATTTTATAGGAAATATGGCTGAAGCTTATGCGGCTGCCGACCTTGTTATTTCAAGAGCCGGGGCAAGCAGTATATCCGAACTTTGTCTTTTGGGTAAACCGGCCATATTGGTACCGTCACCTAATGTGGCAGAAGATCATCAGACGAAAAACGCGTTAGCGTTAGTAAATAAAGATGCAGCTCTTTATGTCAAAGATGCGGAAGCCGTTCAGAATCTGATTAATTTGGCTGTAAATACAGTTCAGAATCCTGAGATGCTCGGCTCGCTGAGCCGTCATATTTCAGCACTGGCTATGCCGGATTCGGCTGATCGCATTGCTGATGAAGTATATAAACTGGCTGTAGGGTATCGTGAAAGGAGGAAATAAATAAGATGGAGATAAACGAAATCAAGGCGGTTTATTTTATTGGAATAGGTGGTATCGGAATGAGTGCCATTGCCCGCTATTTCTTGTGTAAGGGTGTTGTTGTGGGGGGCTATGACCGTGCCCCGAGCGATTTGACGGGGAAACTGCAGGAGGAAGGAGCATGGATTCATTACGAAGAAAAGGTTGATGAGATTCCCGATACCTTTAAGGATAAGACAAATACGCTTGTTGTTTATACACCTGCCATTCCGGCGGAGCATGAAGAATTATGCTATTTCCGTCAGAATGGTTTCGTCGTAGAGAAACGCGCACAGGTGCTGGGTACATTGACACGTGCCGGTAAAGGTCTTTGTGTGGCCGGAACACATGGCAAAACTACAACATCTTCTATGGTGGCACACATCCTTCATCAGAGTCATGTAGATTGTAATGCTTTTCTTGGCGGCATAACCAAGAACTATGGAACGAATTACATTCTGTCAGAAAAGAGTGACTATGTCGTTATCGAAGCTGATGAGTTTGACCGTTCGTTTCATTGGCTTACACCATATGCTTCTGTAATTACAGCTACAGATCCGGACCATCTTGATATATATGGAACAAAAGAGGCTTATCTTGAAAGTTTCAGAAAATATACTTCGTTGATCAGACCTGACGGTTATCTTGTCATTCACGAAGGATTGGAGGTCAAACCGGATGTACAGCCCGGGGTTACGGTTTATACATACGGGCGTGAATACGGAGATTTTCATGCTGAGAATATAAAGATAGGAAACGGCGAGATTACGTTTGACTTGGTTTCTCCGATTGCTCCTATTCATGAGGTACGTTTGGGTGTACCCGTAAGTATCAATATTGAAAACGGTATAGCAGCGATGGCTTTGGCTCAGATCAGTGGAGTGACTTCAGAAGAGATAAAGACCGCTATGGCTTCTTTCAGTGGTGTGGACCGTCGTTTCGATTTCCGTTTGAAGAACGATAAAGTGGCGTTGCTGACAGATTATGCACACCATCCGGCAGAGATTCGTCAAAGTGCTTTGTCAATCCGTGAGCTTTATCAGGATAAAAAGATTATGGCGATTTTCCAGCCGCATTTATATACGCGTACGCATGATTTTTACAAGGACTTTGCCGAAAGTCTTTCTTTGTTGGATGAGGTTGTTCTTGTAGATATCTATCCTGCACGCGAGGAACCTATTCCTGGTGTGACGTCAAAACTGATTTACGATTGTCTTGCACCGAATGTGAAGAAGACATTATGCCATAAGAGTGACATACTGAGTGTGGTTGAAAAGTCGGATGCGGATGTCTATATAATACTGGGAGCGGGTGACATAGATACTTATGCTCCTGAAATTGCGGATATATTAAAGAAAAGATGCTGAAAAAGGTTATCATCACTATACTGTCGCTCGGAGTAGCTGCATATCTGATTGTTGCTATTACGATGTTTAACAGGCCTAAGGAAACCCAGGTCTGCAGTGAAGTGGTGGTATCTGTTGAAGATAGTTTACAGACAGGATTCCTGAAAAATGAGGATATTCTGAAACTTCTGACAAAGAAGAAATGTAATCCGAAAGGACGCAAGTTTGGAGATGTAGATCTGAAACAGATTGAAACAGTATTAAAGGCAAATCCTTATGTCAGTGATGTGTTGTGTTACAAGACACCGGGCGGAAAGGTTTGTATAAATGTCGTACAGCGTTATGCTATCATGCATGTTATGGCAAACAACGGTGAGGATTATTATTTAGACCGTCAGGGTAAGCCGATGCCGCAGTCGGCATATTGTGCGGACCTGCCGATTGCCACAGGATATATAACCAAGAACTTTGCCCGGCAACATCTTACGATATTGGGACGTTTGTTGGCTGCTGACCAGTTCTGGAATAAGCAGATTCAGCAGATAGACGTCAATGCGGACGGGACGGTCAGTCTGGTTCCTCGTGTGGGAGAGCATATCATTTTGCTGGGACATCCTCTTAACGTCAAAGAAAAGTTAGACCGGATGAAGAAGTTCTATGCAGAGGGATTGAACAGGGTGGGATGGAATAAATATTCTACCATCAATCTGGAGTATGACAATCAAATTATTTGCAAAAAGAAATAGAATTAAGATATGGCTGCAGAAAAAGAAATTATTGTTGCGATAGAGTTCGGTTCTTCCAAGATACGTGGAATAGCCGGTCGCAAGAATATAGACGGGTCAGTCCAGGTGCTTGATATTGTGCAGGAAAATGCGCGTCATTGCATCCGGAAAGGTGTAATTTACAATATTGACAAGACAGTCTTGTGCATCAAGACTATTATTGAAAAGTTAGAAGCCGAATTAGGTGAGAAAATAGTCAGGGTCTATGCCGGTATCGGTGGTAAATCCCTGCAGACAATGCGTAATGTAGTGTCTCGCCAATTGGAAACAAAGGTTGTGATATCTTCTGATTTGGTTGAAACACTTTATCAGTCAAATATGGAAACCACTTATCCTGATTATGAGATTCTGCAGGCCGTTCCACAGGAATATCGAATAGGAACAGAACTTACGGTCGATCCGGTTGGAGTCTTGAGTAATCAGCTTGAGGCGCGTTATCTTAATGTGATAGCACGTCGTGGTGTCAAGGAATATATCATGACTTGTCTGGAAACTGCCGGACTTGAGGTGGCTGGCTGTTTCATTGCACCTTTGGCTTTGTCTGAATGTATTCTCACTGAATCAGAGCGCCGTTCCGGTTGTGTGCTGGTAGATTTCGGAGCTGATGTGACAACTGTTGCAGTCTTCAAAAATAACATTCTCAGACATATGGCTGTTATTCCATTGGGAGGAAATAATATAACGGCCGATGTCGCTACGCTTCAGATTGAGGAAGAAGAAGCTGAAGACCTTAAGTTGAAATATGGTTCAGCTTATGCCGATCTTAACAGTGAAGAGCTTGGCAAGAATGTTCTGATAAACAATATACGTACTGTAGAAGAGCGCGAATTAGTTGAGATTATCGAGGCCCGTATGGAAGAGATTCTGGATAATGTATGGCAGCAGATTTGTTTAAGCGGATATCGCGATAAACTCAATGCCGGCATTATTATTACCGGAGGAACTTCGAACCTGAAGAATATAGACCAGGCTATAACTTCTCGTATGGGAATGGATAAGATTCGTCTTGTCCGCATTGTGCCTATGCCATTACAGCTTACTCATGTAGAACAGTTGGCAAAGGATGGCACATTAAATACACTTATTGCTTTACTATACAGCGGTAACAGAGCCTGTACGGTATTGCCGGAACCCGAGGAGAAACCGGTTGAGGAACAGGTAAACACTTCTTTGAATGAAAATAACGAGAATGTGAATACCGAATCTGAGGATGTTGCCGGTCAAATAGAACAGGAAGAGGTTAAACCTGTGAAAAAAGAGAAGAAACCGGGATTCTTCTCTGTCTTTGCCAAAAAGATCAGTGAGTTGTCAAAGAAAATGGTAGAACCGGAAGAATAATATTTTTATCGAGTAATTTAATCATATTATGGACGAAAAGAATGGCATACCGTTTAATCTCAAAAGCAATACGCCGAGCATTATAAAAGTTATCGGTGTAGGCGGCGGAGGTGGTAACGCGGTCAATCATATGTATAAAGAAGGTATTCACGATGTAAGTTTCGTTCTTTGTAATACCGATAATCAGGCTCTGAGCGATTCCCCTATTCCAACTCGTCTTCAGTTGGGAACAGAGGGACTTGGTGCTGGTAACCGTCCTGAACGTGCTCGTAAAGCAGCGCTTGAGAGTATTGAGGACATTCGTAAAATGTTGAATGACGGTACACGTATGGTGTTCATTACCGCCGGAATGGGTGGTGGTACCGGTACAGGTGCGGCTCCTATTATCGCCCAGTGTGCCAAAGAGATGGGCATCCTTACTGTCGGCATCGTTACCATACCGTTTATTTTTGAAGGAAACAAAAAGATAGATCAGGCACTTGATGGTGTGGAAGAGATTTCCAAACATGTCGATGCGTTGCTTGTCATCAACAATGAGCGTTTGCGTGAGATCTATCCGGAACTGACAGTGCTCAATGCCTTTGCCAAGGCTGATGATACATTGTCTATCGCGGCAAAGAGTATTGCTGAGATTATCACAGTCCACGGTATTGTCAATCTCGACTTCCAGGATGTAACTACAGTGCTCAAGGATGGTGGTGTTGCTATCATGAGTACAGGTTATGGAGAAGGCGAGGGACGTGTCCGTCAGGCTATAGAGGGTGCTTTGCATTCTCCGTTGCTTAACAATAACGATATATTCAATTCTAAGAAAGTTCTGCTCAGCATTTCATTCAGCAATAAGGAAGAGAGCGATCAGCTGACAATGGAGGAGATGAATGAGGTACATGACTTCATGAAGAAGTTTGGTCAGGATGTCGAGACTAAATTCGGATTGGCTACCGACGCTACGCTTGATAAGAAAGTCAAGATTACAGTGCTTGCTACAGGTTTCGGTCTCGAGAATGTGCCGGGTATGGATAACTCCATGCAGCATACTCAGGAAGAAGCGGAGAGACGTGCCCAGCAGGAAGAGATTGAGGCCCGTAAACATGACCGTCGTACAAAATTCTATAAAGAAGGCGAGAATCAGCGTTATACCAAGCGCCGTCACCATGTGTATATCTTCAGTCAGGAAGATCTCGACAATGATGATGTGATTTCATCTGTTGAGGCCAGTCCTACATTTAAGCGAAGCCGTGATATGCTCGCCAGTATCAAGAGCATGACTCATGCGGCCGGTGAGGACGATAAAGGAAATACGGCTAACGGTGATCAGGGAAATGCAACGATTGTATTTTAATTTGAAAAACTATAAATATAATGGCACTTTTTGAACAGGTAAGCAAGGATATTGTAGCGGCAATGAAGGCAAAAGATAAAGTAGCCTTGGAAGCATTGCGTAACATTAAGAAATATTTTATTGAAGCGAAGACGGCTCCCGGATCTAATGATGAACTGACCGATGAGGCAGCTTTGAAGATTCTTTCAAAACTGGCTAAGCAAGGAAAAGATGCCGCCGCACTTTATGTCAGCCAGCAGCGTCAGGATTTGGCCGACGAGGAAATGGCTCAGGTCGAGGTTATCGAACGTTATTTGCCAAAACAAATGACAGCCGAAGAACTTGAAGTCGCATTAAAAGCAATTATTGCTGATTGCGGAGCCACATCTGCCAAGGATATGGGAAAGGTGATGGGCATAGCCACCAAGCAATTAGCAGGAAAGGCTGAAGGAAAAGCCATCAGTACAATGGTGAAGCAGTTATTGGCATAAAAAGACGAGACAATAATAGAATCGGAAGAGAATAGAGGTTTGTGAACTTTTTCTCTTCCGTTTTTTGTATATTTATAACAAGTGTCAAAGTTGTTTCATATCTTTGGGCGTATTGAACATTTATTGTTGATTTTGTAATTTTGAGGAACACTTCTCCATTAAATTATCTTAAATTAGTATATAGATGTCTTGTATTTAGCTTATTTCAGTTTATTTTTGCAAAATAAAAGTTAAGGCAAAATGAAAAAACAATGAGGTGGATAGGTTTAGTTTTGAGCTTAATTTTATATGTATCTCAGATTTGGGGAATTGAAGCTGGAAAGATACAGCATAAAGCTGTTTCAGATACAGCTGCAAATGTTCATAAACTTCCTTCCTATGAATATGGTCATGTTTATAAGATAAAGAAGGTATCGTCACCTTTTCCTGTAGAAATCAAGGTAAAGGGGCGTAATTTATATGTTGTGAGTAAACAGGACCAGATGTTGCCCATATATAAGAGTTCAGGTGTTTTTTACGGATTGTTTAAACTGAACAAGGGTACGAACTGGATAAGCGGTTTGCCAAAAGGAAATTATCTTATCAACAATAAGGTCATAACAGTATCCTGAAGGCTCCTGTGTTGAAGCTCTTTTAATATTATCCTATTTATAGTATAAAATAACTATCCATGCAGAATAAGGCACTTACTTTGATAGATTTGGACAAAATTGTGCGCGACCGTGCGGGAAGCAAGGCAAAATATATTCCACAGTTCCTGCTGAATTGGTTGAAAAAAATTGTCCATCAGGATTTTATCAACGGATACCTGAAAGAAGGTTATGTAGGAGTGGACTTCTGTGAGAACTGCCTGCGTTATCTTGATGTAAAAGTCGAGGTAGAGGGGCTTGAGAATCTGTCTGAGGACAAATCAAAGACTTATACGTTTGTCTCAAATCATCCCTTAGGCGCGATAGACGGTGTTACGCTGGGCATGGTGTTGGGGCGTCATTATCAGGGCGAGATTAAATATATTGTCAACGACCTCCTGATGAATCTTACGGGATTGGCTCCGCTTTGTATTCCTATTAATAAAATTGGAAAACAGGCCCGTAATCTGCCGCAGCTGATTGATGACGCTTTCCGTTCAAATCAACAGATTATTATGTTTCCGGCCGGACTGTGTTCGCGTAAAATAAACGGTAAGATCTGTGATATTGAATGGAACAAGACTTTTGTGACAAAAAGTGTGGCCACACATCGTGATATTGTTCCGATTCATTTTATCGGGCGCAATTCGGAGCGTTTCTATAAAATCGCGTCATGGTGTAAGAGACTTCACTTGAAGTTTAATCTGGCCATGTTGTTCTTACCCGATGAAATGTATAAGAGCCAGCATGGAACATATAAAGTAATTATCGGTAAACCGATTCCGTGGACTACATTCGATCACTCTCACACACCGCATCAGTGGGCGCAGATCGTCAGGGAATCAGTTTATAAACTATGATACAATCAAGAAAAACAGAATTTATGGAAGATATCATTGCTCCTGTTAGCCGGGAGCTTCTAAAAGCAGAATTGACAGCAGATAAAAGACTGCGTTATACCAATAAGAGTCACAATGAGATTTACGTAGTGACTTATCAGGATTCACCGAATGTGGTACGCGAAATAGGACGTTTGCGTGAGGTGGCTTTCAGAGCATCCGGAGGCGGAACAGGCATGTCTGTCGATTTGGACGAGTTCGACACGATGGAGAACCCCTATAAGCAATTGATTGTATGGGACCCCGAGGTGGAGGAGATTTTAGGAGGCTATCGTTATCTTTTCGGTAAGGACGTGAAACTTACTCCCGAGGGACAGCCTATTCTGGCAACTTCTCATATGTTCCATTTTTCTGAGAAGTTCATGAAAGAATATATGCCCTATACGATTGAACTGGGCCGTTCTTTTGTGACACTTGAATATCAAAGCACACGTGCAGGTTCTAAGGGCCTGTTTGCTTTGGATAATTTGTGGGACGGTTTAGGCGCGCTGACGGTACTGGATCCCAGTGTACGCTATTATTTCGGTAAGATGACAATGTATCCTTCTTACAGCCGTTATGGTCGTGATTTGATTCTCTATTTCTTAAAGAAACATTTTGAGGATAAAGACAAACTCATTGTGCCCATTCAGCCGTTAAAACTCGAAGTACCGTCCGAGGAACTTGAGCGTCTTTTCATTTATGACGATTTCAAGGAAGATTATAAGATACTCAACACCGAAGTTCGTAAACTGGGTTATAACATACCACCGCTTGTCAATGCCTACATGGGCCTTTCACCAACCATGAAGATGTTTGGTACAGCCATTAACTATGAATTCGGTGACGTAGAGGAAACCGGTATTCTGATTGCCGTGGATGAGATTCGTGAGGAAAAGCGTAAGCGCCATATCGATACGTTCGAGCCGGGTAAGGCCGATTTGTAAATCCCAATCGGTTCTCTCTTGTGTAAATAAAGACATATAATGATGACCTTGCAAAAGAGCCTTTACTTTTGTAAGGTCATCATTGTTTTATGCGACTGTAAAAGTAAAGGCTCTTTTCTTTTTTATGGTCTAATGCCGTTTGTCATACATTGGGCAGGCTCGTGCCGTTTATTTTCCGGTAAAGGTCCAACGCATAGACATCTGTCATTCCTGAGATATAGTCCAGAACAGCCATCAGACGGTCATAGAAACGGGTGGCTAAGATGTCATACTGTTGTGATACGCGGTTGATGAGCAACTGCGAATAGGTTTTCTCCGGGTGACACACGGCTTCAATCATCTGTTCTAGCAACGTGCTGATAACCTTATAACCGGCAAGTTCGATGTCTACCACATCCTTGCTTTTATAAATCTTTGAGTAGGCCATTGCTTCGCAGGCCTTATATGCCGCATGCGGTATGTCTGAGATATGGTCGATAAGGCAGCCCTCAAAACATCCGTCCAGAATCTCCTGTTCATGTTCTGTAAACACACGCACACATTCCGCCTCCAGACAGCCGATTACGCACGACCTGAGATAAACAATCTGTTCATTGGTATCTGTAACCAGACTCAGATTCTTTCTGATAGACTCCTTACGTTTCTCGTCAAAGAAAGCCAGCAGCAGTTCCCGTGTGTCAGCACTGTTCAGAATCTTCAGTTTATGGGCATCTTCAATGTCCATTATTTCATAGCAGATATCGTCTGCCGCTTCCACAAGATAGACAAACGGGTGGCGTGCGAATTTCAATGTTCCTTCAGGACTTTCCAGACGTGGTATGCCCAGCTCTTTTGCTATACGCTGATAGTCTTCCGCCTCGCTTTGAAAGAAACCGAATTTGGCATGATCTCCCGCCAGACCCGATGAGAAAGGGTATTTTACAATCGAGGCCAGTGTAGAGTAGGTCATCACGAATCCGCCCTTGCGCCGCCCTTTGAAGTGATGGGTCAGCAGACGGAAGGCGTTGGCGTTGCCTTCAAAATGCGTCAGGTCGTTCCATTCGGCCTCGGTCAGCCGGTCATTGCTCAGCGGGTCGGTATATTTACGCAGCCATTCGCCGTGTCCTTCGCTGAAAAAGGTGCCTATGGCTTTTTCTCCCGAGTGTCCGAACGGCGGGTTACCCAGGTCGTGTGCCAGACATGCGGCCGACACAATGGCGCCCGCCTCGCGCAAGTGGCAGTTGTCGTCCATCCGGTGTTTCTGAATAAGCAGGCGGGCAATGTCGTTTCCCAGCGAGCGTCCCACGCTCGAAACCTCAAGGCTGTGAGTCAGTCTGTTGTGCACGAATATACTGCCCGGTAGCGGAAAAACCTGCGTTTTGTTTTGCAGGCGTCTGAACGGAGCTGAAAAGATAAGCCGGTCAAAGTCGCGTTGGAATTCCGTACGGTCATCTTTGCGTTGCGCATGATATTCTTCCAGTCCGAAACGTTTGTTGGATATTAATTGCTCCCAGTTCATAGTTACATTGTAGAATTTTCACAAAAGTAATTAAAAACCTTGATAAACTGTGTTTTTATTGTCTTTTCAATGGAAATCTAATCGGAATTGGTTATTTTTGTAAGCTTAAAATTAAGTTTATGTGTATGTTGGAAATCAGTATTGTCAATAAATCACATCATCCGCTGCCGCAATATGCCACAACAGATGCTGCCGGAATGGATATTCGCGCCAATTTGGACGAACCGATTGTTTTAAAGCCGTTGGCACGTTGTTTGGTACCCACGGGACTGTATATTGCCCTGCCTCCCGGCACCGAGGCTCAGATTCGGCCGCGTAGCGGATTGGCTTTGAAGAAAGGAATCACGGTGCTGAACTCGCCGGGTACCATCGATGCTGATTATCGTGGAGAAATAGGTATTATATTGGTCAATCTCTCGTCTGAGGATTTTGTCATTCAGGATGGCGAGCGCATTGCCCAGATGGTTATCGCGCGCTACGAGCGTGTCGACTGGAAACTGACAGACAAATTGGATGATACCGAGCGTGGAGCCGGTGGCTTTGGACATTCAGGAAACAAATAACGTGAGAATAAAAGTGAGAAAGAATTTTGTTATACTCTGTTGCGGACTGGCTTGTCTGTTGCTGGCCTTCTCTTCCTGTAAAAGTGTAAAGTCACAGGCACAGGCGCAGAATGATGAAAGCCGCCGTCGTTTTGAGTATTATTATCTTGAGGCTACAAAAAAGAAGCTGGCCGGTTTGCACGATGAGGCGTTTGCGCTTTACCGTCACTGTCTGGAACTTAATCCCGAGGCCGGAGAGGTGATGTACGAGCTTGGCCTTTATTATATGGGCTTGCGTAACGAGGAAGAAGGCGAGCGTTATCTGAAGCACGCAGTTGCGGTTGAGCCGGACAATATTTATTATAAAGAGGCGTTAGCCTCATATTATCTGCGCAAGCGCGATACCAAGCATGCCGTGACGGTTCTCGAAGACATGGTGCGTTGCAACCCCATGCGTACCGATGTGTTGGGACAGCTGGTATCTCTGTATATGGACGATGGTGACGAATTGCGCGCCATTAAGGCTCTCGACCGTATAGAAACCATAGAAGGCCGGAACGCTTCAATCAGCCTTGAGAAGTTCAGACTGTATCGCGAATTGGGAAAGGAAGACAAGGCATTTGCCGAGTTAGACTCCCTGGCAGCCGAGAATCCGAATGATTTATCTTATAAGGTGCTTATCGGCGATCAATATCTTCTGGTTCAGCAACCGGAGAAAGCCTATGCCATTTACGAGGAAGTCAGAAAAGCCGAACCCGAGAATCAGGCCCTTCAGCTTTCTTTGTTGGACTATTACAAGCAGACAGCCAATGACTCGGCCTATGTAGCCCTGTTTGACACGCTGTTGTGTAGCCGGCAAACCGAGGACCGTGTGCGTGCCACCTTGATGAGAAACTATATTGTAGACAAGGAAAATGCCGGAGCCGACAGCACCGAGGTGCTGGCCAAGTTCGATCAGGTGTTTAATGCCGTGCCTCAGACAACCGCCATGCTGGCCATGTATGCCTCATATCTCCAGTTAAAGAAAATGAGTCGTGCCAAGATTGCCGATGCCTTGGAACGCATATTAAGTATTGAGCCCGACAATCAGCCGGCCCTGTTTCAGCTGATGCAATATGCCTTTGATGAGAAAAATTATAATAAGGCGGTGGAAGTTTGTAAGAAAGGTATTGAAAACTACCCCGACCAACTGTCTTTTTATTTCTATCTGGGATTCTCTTATTACCAGATAGACCGTGTGGATGAGGCTTTGCAGACATTCCAGGTCGGAGTTGGTCAGGTGCGGGATGATACCGACCCGTCGCTCGTGTCGGATATGTATTCCATTATGGGCGATTTGCTTTACAAGAAAGGGCAGAAGAGCGAGGCTTATGCCGCTTATGATTCCTGCCTGGTTTATAAACCGGACAACATCATGTGTTTGAACAACTATGCTTATTTCCTTTCGCTTGACAGGCAGCAGTTGGACAAGGCCGAGGAAATGAGTTACAGAACCATCAAGGCCGAGCCGGAGAACAAAACCTATCTGGATACCTATGCATGGATATTGTTTGTAAAAGGCAAGTACAGCGAGGCTAAGATTTATATCGACAAGGTTGTCGAAGGCGGAAAGACCGATGATGAGGAGGTCACTGCCGGTGTGTTGGAGCATGCCGGTGATATTTACGCCAAATGTGGTGATACCGCAGAAGCGTTGAGATATTGGAAACTGGCCCAGCAGAAAGGCGGAGATGTCACTCCCTTGTTGCGCCGGAAGATTCAACAGAAGCAATATATAGAAGAAAAATAATGAAACATATCGTAACATACGGATGCATCGCATGCATGATGCTGGGAATACTTTCCGGCTGTCGTTCTTCCAAACAGGTCGCAGAAGTGCAGGAACCGAAAGAAGAATGGGTCGATAAGATGGCTACAGGCGCGCTGAAAGAGGGCACCGTCTCAGGAAAACTGAACCTGCAGCTTTCTGACGGGGCCAAATCTGTTTCCGTTGGAGGATCGTGCAGTTTCGAACGTGACAAGGCCATTCAGATTTCGCTTGTCGCATTGGGATTTATGGAAGTGGGACGTCTGGAAATGACGCCCGACTATTTGCTGATGATCGACCGCATGGGGCGTCAGTATGTGAAGGTCAATTATGCCGATGTGCCTTATCTGCAGTCAGCCGGTATAGATTTTTATACCTTTCAGGCGCTGTTCTGGAACGATTTGTTTGTTCCCGGTAGTGGCCGGTTCTGGAACGAACAGGATTTTGACATGAACAGAACAGCCGGTGGCAGCCAGGTTGAGCTGGTTACCAACAGCACTACCGCCATACAGGCACGCTTTCTGCTCGATCTGGCTACAGGACTGGTGCGCAATACCGTTCTCGGATTGCAGGGACAGCCAACCATGCCGGCTTTGAAATGGTCGTACCTCCATTTCGGTCAGGTGAATAAGAAAAGTTTTCCCGATAACATGCAGCTTACCATCGAAAGTGCTGGAAAGAGCTACCGTGCGACATTTGGACTAAGTAATCTGAAGTCAGACAGTAAGGCCATTAAGCTTACCGACGAGCCGGGAAGCCGATATAAAAAGGTTGACGTACAGTCTATTTTAAAGATGTTGTCAAAATGATTTGGAGAGTATTGCTTTTGAGCTTCTGTTTAAGCACGGGAGGCATACAGTTGTCTTCGGCGCAAAACAGCCGTAAGATAAAGGCCTTGCAGTCGCAGAAGAAGGAAATACAGAAGGGATTAAAGAAAAAACAGTCTGAACTGACCACTACGCAGAAAAACGTGGAGGCCAAGATGCGCGACATCAGTATGCTGACCAATCAGTTGGAAAACCGCCAGCGTTATATCAACGACATGGAGCAGCAGATAAAAGGTGTGGAGCAGAAAATAGCCGCTCAGGAGAGCAAGCTGGCACAGAATGCGCGCGAGCTGGAGAGCAAGAAGCAGGACTATATTAAGGCACTGCGCTATGCGCGTCTCAACAAGTCGGTCAACAGCCCTTTGCTGTTTGTGCTGTCCACCCGGTCGGTGACACAGATGTACCGGCGTTCGCGCTACGCAAGAGAATATGCCAATTATGAGCGGAGCCTGGCCGAACAGATTATACAGAAGCAGAATGAGCTGCTGGCCGGAAAGAACGAATTGCTGAAGGTAAAAGGCGAGAAACACCGTCTGGTCAGTGAGTGCGAGGCTCAGCGTGCCCAGCTGCAACGCTTGCAGGAAGAAGAGAAACGTAACGTAGCCGGTTTACAGAAACGCCAGAAGGCCTTGTCCAAGGAAGTAGAGCAGCAGAAGAAACAGCTTGTGGCACTTGACCGCAAGATAGACCAGATGATAGCCTGGGAGGTTGAGCAGGCCCGTCGCCGTGCCGAGCAGGAGGCCAAAAGGCGCGAGGAAGCCCGTCGCAAGAAGGAACGCGACGCGGCACGCAAGCAGGGCAGCAAGAACACCGGACAGAAGAGCAAAAGCAAACGCTCGTCCGCAACATCTTCTTCGCCGGCTGCCAATCAGTGGCTCACTCCGCAGGACCGTGCCCTGAACGGCTCGTTTGAGAAGAACAAAGGGCGTTTGCCGGTACCTATTACCGGCAGTTACATGATAGGAAGCCGTTTTGGAATGTATAATGTGCCGGGGCTTAAAAATGTGCGGCTTGACAATAAGGGAACAAACTATATCGGCAAGCCGGGTGCCAAGGCACGTGCCATCTTCGACGGCGAGGTCAGTGCCGTCTTCCAGTTTGGCGGAACAAAGAATGTGCTTGTGCGTCACGGCAGCTACATATCGGTATATTGCAACCTGTCTTCAGTGATTGTTACCAAAGGACAGAAAGTCAAGGCCCGCGACATTCTCGGTTCGGTGGAAAACGACGGAAGCGGCAATTGCGTATTGCATTTCCAGTTGCGTAAAGAAACCGCCAAACTCAATCCCGAGGCTTGGATTGGCCGGTAAACATATAAATCCGGTTGTCGGATAATTGAATGTATCGCGATGAGATGTCATCGCCGAATCATATAATTAAGGCTTGGAAACGGTGTGAAATCCGCAGTTCCAAGCCTTTAATATTAATCCTTATTCTCTACAAATGTTTCACTCTTATTATCCGACAGGTCGGTAAGTGTCAGTTCGTCTCCCTTTCCTCTGATGTCTATGAATGCATTCCGGTATCCGTAGCCGGAGGCGGTTCTGTATTGATGCAGAACATGATTTACTCCGTCAGTGGTGACTTGTGCCAGTTCCGCGGTCTGGAAGAATGATACAGAAATTGTTTTGCCGCTTTTGCCGACAAAGGTCGTTTGAATGATATTCTCAAATCCGGTAGAGCTATAAAGCACCTTGCCTCTTCTGGTAATAATCCATTCGTCGTTACACTTTTCAACCATGAAACTGTCATCGTCTTCTACGTTCCATACCGACGTGCCGTCAGGTCTGCTACGTTTCTCCAAAACGACAGACATCTCCGGCAAAAACAGTTCTACCTTTGATGAGTCGGCTGCAAAAACCATATATCCGGCCGATGTAGCCTGAGGGTCGGTTGCGGAAAGCACTTTCACGCCTTCTTCGAATATTCTTATTTTTTTATCAAGAACCTTTGAATACGTATAGCCCATTGCCGCGTCAGTGCCGCCTATCAGTTGCTGTTTCTTATATTGAATGCGGTATGACCCGAATTTTCCTAAAGTTAAAGTGTCGTTCACTATTGAGCATATATTCAGCGTGTCGGCAAACGCGATAGTCTGCCCGTTTCCTATGCTTTCGCCCGATAAAACGATGTTCTTGCCGTCAATCAGTTCCCAGTTGTGATATTTCAGTGTGGCCATGCCGATAGAAGACGCGGTTCCGTCCTCTTTCAATTCAACGCCCTGAATGATGGAATGGTTGACCGGCATGATTTCCTGCCATCTGCCTACTAAATCGCTTTCGTTATAAGATGTTGATACATTGCTGCACGATGCGGCAAGAAGCGACAATACGGATAAATAAGAAATATTGATTGCTTTCATTTTTTGTAGTTATGTTTTTCAATAATGTAATTATGGTAACTGATGCTGGTTTAGTATAAGGTTTAATGTTTTTGTCCGATTATGCTTTCAGGTATAGAGTCACTGCTCAATTTTAAATGCTCTTTAATTGACCTTTAAAGGTTAGCAAACCTGCGGCCTTTGTGACAAAAGTAATCAGATTTATTGTATGGCCGATGAAATTTATAAGTAATTTGCAAGATATAGGAAAAATATATAGTTCAGGGCTGTTTCGGTCATGAAAACGGGTTTTATGGTTACAGTTCCCTTGCTGTGTCCTGCTTTTATTATGTTTTTGTTGATTATACCGGATAAAAACTTTGTTTTTCTTTACAATATATTTGGTGCTACATGCTTTTTTGTTGATATGTTTTATTGTTTCTCTTTCTAAATTGCTTTTAAGGTTTTAAAACAGGGATTATTTTTTCTACCCAAAATCGGATTTCTCAGCGTTCTGAAACTTCTTGAGCCTTACCGGCTGTGATATAATGTTGTTATTGAAAATATCTTACACTGCAAAATCTGTATATTAAGCGGAAAGCAGACTTTTAGCATCAATATTGCGTATAATAGCCACGGTTACGGTTTTTTCATAACCGTTCACAAAATAACCGTTACAGTACCCGTTTTCCTGTTTAGTTAATATTTTATACGTCTGTTTTGCATTAGATGCTTGTAAATGTGGTAAATACAATCCGTATAGTTCGTATTTATGATAATCTTCACAATAAAATGCACGCTAAACCACATTAAAACGCATACGGTTGTGAGTTTTTTTGTCTACGGTTACGAATTTCATCCGGTACGGTTACGAACTTTTTTCTGTACGGTTGCAGTGATGCCCGTAACCGTGCCGGATTATATTTCTGCACGGTTACGGAAGAATTCGTAACCGTACGCGTTTGTAAACTGATGATAGCCATAAAACCGAAAAGTAATGAATGTTTACACGTTCGGATTCAGGTACCGTTTTTCCTTTTAGTGGCTTTTTGTGTAGAGACGTAAGTTTTGCTTGTTTCTTATTATTTGATTTTTAACTAATGTGTTGATTAATAGTAATTTAAGCGTTTTCTTGCTGCTTTTCTTCGGCTTTTTCCGTTTTTTATGATTTTATGTATGTTGGGCAATTCTGTTTCTGAAAATCGCCGGAATGGAGATATTGTGTTTTGTCAGAATGTCTGTTTGATAGCGTGTTTTGTGGCGTTGTTCTTTTATGTTTCTGTAAATATTGACATAAATATAGCTTTATCGTTTTCTGTCTGACATTATGAAAGCTGTAATTAAAATCCGTATTTGTGTAATCCGGAAGGTGAAAATTATAAAAACAGCCGGAAACTGTCCCGAAAGTTTCGGTAGTTCAGTTTCCGGATAAGATTGATATTCATATTAAGGTCATACAACAGAAGGTGGTTATTCTGTTATGATCATAGCTGTTAAGCCTCTTTTTAAAACATTATTATCATGATTTTTCAAACGTTCATTGAATTGATTGTCATAGAAAAATATGGAGTATCATCTTGGAAATAATTACAGCTGTAACAGAACTTACGGGCATGGATGAAGAATTTATGCTAGATTTGATAATCAGAGACAATAGCCGACTGGCAGCATTTAAAGTGCTGGCTCGATTGGCCTAATTTCTAAATCCGAAACTTGAGTAATATTATTAGCTAGTCTGTTACTTTTCACAAAAACTATCAATCCCATCATACATAATATGACAAGTGCAATGGGAAGTTCAGTCTTGGGAAAAATCAGAGAGTCCACTATATTAAGTTCTTTCCGTACGATATTCTTTGTCCTTTTCGTCAGGTACTGGTAATTGGTTAAGCATTATAGCTCCGACAATCATTATTAGATAACATAGTACATCAGTAACGAATAGCATCCGATATTCAGATGTAGTAAATAATCTCAATGTTATATAATTACTTGTTTTTTATTGGTAGTATTAATAAAAAAGGGAAATACCTATTAATTAAGATACTAGAAAAAGACAATAATAAGTTTGTAATAGCAAAGATAACTATCACAAACATATAATTATAAGGTAACATTTTATTAAAAGCAATTGAAAAAAGAAGAATGATTCCACCATTCAAATAATAAAATAATAGTGAGTTTTTACCAGCAAACCTTATATATCTGCATGTAAATAAATTAAAAAAGATATAACACATCATAATGCCTATAATAGATTCGATATAGAACATTATTGTGTATATAGAAAAGTCCCATGGTAATGAATTTTCATTATAAATTGAACTTTTGTCATATATAAACATGGCATATCTTATGATTACGAATGCTATTATACTAATTATGGAGTATTTTATTTTAAGTAAGTGATTAAATTTCTCTTTATTAAGATAAAAAAGATGACCCAATATCATGTATGAAGCACCGGAAATCCCCTTTATAAAGAACCAAGGTTCATAATTTATAGTGTTATTAAGGAAAATAGAAATCAGTAATAAAGATATTGAAATCAGTAATAGTTGATATTGTTTCCATGTCTTTATAAATAAAAGACTCAATATTATTTCAGCAACAATTAATGCAGCAACGTACCATGATGCCTCTCCCATAATGACACTTTTAACTCCTTCCATTATACCGTATCCTCTTACAAGAGCTTTAGGAACCAATATTATTGAAGTGAACGTTAAATATGACCATAATAGCTTATGTGTTATGCTTTTTATTTTATGAGATATATTGAATTCATTTTTTGTGTGAAATAAGAAACCACTCATGAAGAAAAAGCATGTCATAAAAAAAGGAATCCAAAATAAAGAAACTATAGCATCATTATTATAATATTTTTCACAATGATAGAATAGTACAGATAATATTAACCAGCCCTTACCTGTATCTATCCATTCATACCTGTTGTTTTTTATATCATTCACTCAAGTTTCGGATTTAGAATATTTCGATGAGAAATAAATAAAAAAGACTTTGAGAATCTCTGTATATAACAGGAACTGAGTAAATTAGGAGCGTTCAAACAGCTAATCACACCTCTCAAAACCATGAGCAAATATACTAATATTCCGTCAGAACTCAAGAATTTTTTCAGTGAAAAACGAGAAAGTTTCATTATGGATATGTTTTCCAACTTTTTTGTCTCCCTTCGTTTTGATAACCGTAGTCTGGGCGGTAATAAAAGGAGCAACTGCCAACTGACCAATCTACAGGCATTCCAACTTATCGTGCTGATGCCATTCTTTGCTATAAAAGGTTTCTCACATTATGAAGACTCCATACTCAGCTGTATGTTTGGCAGCAGAAAGGATGTGTTCTACTCATTCATGGCACAGGACCATATCAATTGGCGTAGGTTTACCGTATGTCCAGGAGTCGGTGGCCTGTTTCCTGATAAATGCGAGCTGATTGACTGTTTGGTTTGTTAGGCAAAGGTTTCTTGCTTCTGCTTCATCTGTCGATGATGGTCTGGTTCAGCAGGTCATAATATAAGGTGATGGCATGCTCAATCTCTTTCAGTTCGATATATTCATCGGCCGTATGTGAGCGGGATGACTGGCCCGGTCCCATCTTGAAGGATGGAAATCTCATTAAGGCTTGGTCTGACAATGTCGGAGAACCGAACGGAGTGCGTCCCAAGGCAATGGCTTTTTGTATCAGAGGGTGGGAAGGGACTATGCGTGATGAGTTCAGACGGAACGATCTGGCTTTGACTTCATTCCCGGTATGCTGTGTAATGATGTCAAAAAGCTCTTCGTTTGAGTAATGTTCGTTGCTGCGTACGTCTACTGTAAATGTGCAGGTGTCGGGAATGACGTTGTGTTGCGTGCCGGCCTGAATCACGGTGACACTCATTTTGACCGGTCCCAATAACGAGGATTCTTTTTCAAATTTGAAGTCGCGGAACCATTCCATGTCTTTCATGGCTTTGTATATGGCGTTCTCGCCTTCATTGCGTGCGGCATGGCCCGATTTGCCATGCGCCGTAACGTCAAGTACCATCAGTCCTTTCTCGGCAATGGCCGGCTGCATGCCGGTAGGTTCGCCAACCAGTGCGACGTCAATATGTGGCAGTAAGGGTAAAACCGATTCAATGCCGTTTTTGCCGGAAACCTCTTCTTCGCACGAGGCCAGATAGATTAAGTTATATGGTTGTGTAGATTGAATAAGTTGCCGGTAAACCTGAAGCAGAGAAACAACACTTGCTCCGTCGTCGTTGGTTCCCAGTCCGTACAGTCGTCCGTTGTCTTCTATAGTAGGTTTAAACGGGTCGCGTGTCCAGCTCGTCGCAGGTTTGACGGTATCAATGTGGGCGTTAAGCAGTAAAGTGGGTTTGTGCGTATCGAAGTCGGGGCAAATACACCAAAGGTTATGTCCGGAGCGGTGAGGAGACAGGCCGTTTTGAGTCATGAATTGTTCCAGCAGGTTAGCGACTTCTTGTTCGTTTCTGCTTACAGACGGTATTGCCACCATGTTTTTTAATAACTCAATGGCTTCTTCTGACATTATTTTGGTGTTCATAAGATGTTTTTTATTTCAAGAAAAGTAAGTTGTTTATTTATAAATAGTGAATGGCGGGTGTAAGGCAATCGGGATTTGTTCTCAGATTTAGCTCTTGCCGAACCACATTCAGTTTGATTCAAAGGTACTAAATTCGTCGCAAATAGAAATTAAAGTTGAATATTTTTGTTGGGACAAATGTCGGATGAGAGATGATTGCTGCTTATGCATTTAAGATATTTTAACGTGTTTGTACTATCCAAACAACGCGTTGTTAAGTGTATATTGTACAGCATAATATGTATTTATATGCTTTTATATTCGGCATAAACCGTTATATTGTGGGCTTTTCTTGTTTAAATCCGTGTTTGTTGTGGCGAATAAATATTTTTTATATAAAAAATGAATATTTTTAGAATTTCTTGTATATAGTTTCAGATAAAACGATATCTTTGTAAAACCTAATAAAATGACGAAACTATGTTAAATGCAACATTTCTGGCTAAACTGGTACATGAGCAGGCAAAGGTATATGGAAATAAAACCGTAATGTCTTATCGTGATTATGAGAAAAATGAATGGATTCCGATTACTTGGACAGAGTTTTCAGAAACGGTGTATAAAGTATCGAATGCGTTGCTGGCTTTAGGCGTTGGTGTTCAGGAGAATATTGCTGTATTTTCTCAAAATAAGCCGGAATGTTTGTTTGTTGATTTCGGAGCATATGGCATACGTGCTGTGACCATACCTTTTTATGCGACCAGTTCCGAGGCTCAAATCAGCTACATGATTGATGATGCCGAAATACGTTATGTGTTTGTTGGAGAGCAGGAGCAATATGACATTGCTTTCCGTACGTTGCTTCATAGCGAGTCATTGCTTAAACTGATTATTTTTGATAAAAGTGTTGTCAAGAACAGTCAGGATACAGTTTCTATGTATTTTGATGATTTTCTGAAGATTGGCGAAGAGCGTCTTCATCAGAAGGAAGTGGTGAAACGCATGGCAGAGGCACAGTCGGCCGATTTGGTCAATATTCTGTATACATCGGGCACTACGGGTGTAAGCAAAGGGGTTACCTTTACAAACGAAATGTATCATGATGCCATGATTGCCAATGATAAGGTGCTTAACCTGACCGAGAAAGACAGGGTGCTTAATTTCCTTCCCTTTACCCATGTATTTGAGCGTGCATGGTCTTATCTTTGTCTGGCCGAGGGCGTGGAGCTGTTTATCAATCTGAGACCGGCCGACGTGTTACAGTCTTTACAGGAAGTGCATCCCACCTGTATGTGTGCCGTGCCGCGTTTCTGGGAGAAGGTGTATGCCGGTGTTCAGGAACGGATTCGGACAAGCAGTCCGGTGCAGCGTGCGTTGTTGCATGAGGCGCTGGCTGTAGGAAAGGCTTACAATGTACAGTTCAAGATGAAAGGACTTCAGCCGCCGTTATCGCTCAAGATGCGTTATAAGTTCTTTGAGAAAACGGTGATAGCTTTGTTGAAGAAGACATTGGGATTGGAACATGCCAATTTCTTTCCGACAGCGGGAGCTGCAATACCTCCTGTTGTGGAAGAGTTTGTACATGCAGCCGGAATCAATATGATTGCAGGTTACGGACTGACCGAGTCTACGGCTACCGTGTCTTGCGACTGGAACGGTTATCCGAAGACAATCGGATCTGTGGGCCGTGTGATTGACGGTGTGGAACTGAAAATCGGTGATAATAATGAGGTGCTGTTGAGAGGTACGACTATTACGAAAGGATATTTCCGTAAGGATGACGCGACGCATGCGGCCATTGATGAGGAAGGTTGGTTCCATACCGGTGATGCGGGATATCTGAAAAACGGTGAATTGTTCCTTACAGAACGTATAAAAGATTTGTTTAAGACATCTAATGGGAAATATATCGCGCCACAGATGATAGAATCTAAACTGGTGGTGGACCGTTATATTGATCAGATTGTGGTGATTGCCGACCAGCGTAAATTTGTGTCGGCTTTGGTTGTGCCTGAATATAATCTGTTGTGTCAGTTTGCAGACCGTCATCATATTCCTTACCAGTCTAAAGAAGATTTGTGTAAGAATCCTGATATTGTCAAGATGCTGTTATTCCGTATAGATACCCTGCAGCAGGAATTTGCGCATTATGAACAGGTTAAACGTATCACGCTGTTACCACATCCGTTCAGTATGGAGAAAGGGGAGTTGACCAATACTTTGAAGATAAAGCGTTCGGTAGTCAATCAAAATTATGCGGATGAGATAGAGGCCATGTATCAGGATTGACAGATGGCCGGGGATAAGTGATTCTTTATGCTGGCAATAAAAACGGTCAGGATAATGAGATGTTGACGGAGGCTGTCGGAACGTCCGCAGGATATTGTATTTTTTGAAAATATTGCAGTTAACACTTCCGTTTGCAATTGATTTGCATTATCTTTGTGAATTAAAAGCAAAAGATATATGATCACTATAGACCAACTGAAAGAAGTTAAGACACGTACAGAAGCGTTATACAGATATCTGGATATTGAAAATAAAAAGATTCAGGTTGAAGAAGAACAGTTGCGCACGCAGGCGCCGGGCTTTTGGGATGATGCCAAAGCTGCTGAGGAACAGATGAAAAAAGTAAAGGGATTGCAGAAATGGCTTGACGGATATAAGGAAGTCAAGACCATGTGTGATGAACTTGAGCTGGCTTTTGACTTCTATAAAGAGGAAATGGTGAGCGAGGAAGAGGTTGATGAGCAGTATGCCAAGACGATAGAGGCACTGGAGAATCTGGAACTTAAGAATATGCTGCGTCAGGAAGAAGATGTGATGGACGCAGTGCTTAAGATAAATTCCGGAGCCGGTGGAACAGAAAGTCAGGATTGGGCATCGATGCTGATGCGTATGTATATGCGGTGGGCAGAGGCTCATGGCTATAAATGTACCATCAGTAACCTTCAGGATGGTGATGAAGCCGGAATAAAAACTGTGACCATGCAGCTTGAAGGCGAATATGCTTACGGATATCTGAAATCAGAGAACGGGGTGCATCGTCTTGTACGTGTGTCACCATATAATGCGCAGGGCAAGCGCATGACTTCTTTTGCATCGGTGTTTGTTACGCCGCTTGTTGACGATTCTATTGAAGTTTACGTCGATCCGGCCCGTGTATCCTGGGATTTGTTCCGTTCAGGAGGTGCCGGTGGTCAGAATGTGAATAAGGTGGAAACCGGAGTACGCTTGCGTTATCAGTATAAAGATCCGGATACGGGTGAGGAAGAAGAAATCCTTATTGAGAATACGGAAAGCCGTAAGCAGTTGGAAAACCGCGAGAATGCCATGCGACTTTTGAAATCACAGTTGTATGACCGTGCATTGCAGAAGAAAAAAGCCAAACAGGCAGAAATCGAGGCCGGAAAGAAAAAAATTGAATGGGGTAGTCAGATCAGAAGTTATGTCTTTGATGACAGACGTGTGAAAGATCACCGTACAAATTATCAGACATCCGATGTGGGTGGCGTGATGGACGGTAAGATAGATGGCTTCATCAAGGCTTATCTGATGGAATCTGGCGGAGACTGATTAGTATAGAGAACCTTAAACCGAAGACACTATGAGCACAGTTAAGAAAGAACAGAGGAAAAAGGCGCGCGAGTTACGCGAGCAGAAGCAGACCAAACGCGTAATGAGAAGTTTGATCGGTGCGTTGGCTTTGCTGATAATTTTAAGTATAATTGCTTTTACATTGTTAGGAAGTGGCGCTTGAGATAGAACGTAAATTTTTGGTGTGTGGTGACTTCAAAAGCCAGGCTTTTTCCAGTAGTCGCATTTGTCAGGGGTATATATGTTCCGGAAATGGCCGGACAGTGCGTGTCAGAATACGTGACAAGAAGGGTTATCTGACTATTAAAGGCCCTTCTGATATAAAGGGTATGTCGCGTTATGAGTTTGAAACGGAGATAGCCTTGGCCGATGCGGAGGAACTGATGAAATTATGTGAGCCTGGTGTTATAGATAAGACTCGTTATCTGGTGAAAGCCGGTAAACATGTTTTTGAGGTTGATGAGTTTTACGGAGATAACGAGGGACTGATTATAGCCGAAGTAGAACTCGCTTCGGAAGATGAGGCATACGAACGGCCTGATTTTATTGGTCAGGAAGTAACGGGTGACCGGAAGTACTATAATGCCCAACTCAGGATAAATCCTTATAAGAACTGGAAGTAAAGGTTGGGTGACAAAATGGTTGCATTTATTAATTGTAAGCTTAGTTTGTTGTTAAAATAAGATGAAAAGCGTGTTTATTTTGATGAACACGCTTTTCTATATTAATGGGATTTTTATTTAAATTTGTGCTTATAATTCCATTGCCTGTTAAATGACTCTGAATAGGGAAATAAGATTTATTATTGTGTTTCTGATCGTGATGCTGAGGTGTGTCTTGTTACCGGCTTCACGGTCAAGAGAAGCTGTGCCATTACCGTTTGTCTCATCTTTGTTATCGAAGGAAGTGACGACTTTACATCAGGATAGAGATGGTTTTATCTGGATTGGCACTACTTATGGAGCGGCGCGTTATGATGGTTATGAGACACTTCTGTTTAATGCGGGAAAGGGAAGTTCAGACTGTATGACGAATAATGAGGTGACGACTATTGCCGATATACCCGGAGTTGTTCTGATTGGCACTAAAAAAGGACTGAACGTTATAGATAAGGTTGCCTGGAAAGTGGAACAGCCTGATGAGCCCCTGCTCAGGAATGTCGAGATTAAATGTATACTTACCACAAATCATTCAGAGGTATGGGTCGCTGTTCCGGGTATGGTGTTGCGGTGTGATCGGGATTTACATATTAAACAGCGGTATGTCTGGCCTAACGCGCAAAGCTGCGGTGTGACATCGCTTTACCAGGACCGGCAGGGTGGAATATGGATTATGACCTGGGGAAGTGGGCTTTATAGGGTAGATACAGACAAAAACATATTGATAGGATATCCGCCGGTAGGTCGGGAGAACCGTCCTTTTATCTTATTTCAAGATAACAGAAACCGTTATTGGCTGGGAACTTGGGGAGATGGACTTTTTCGTTTTTATCCGGATAATAAAGGGGCTGAGATTTATAAGTGTCAGAATGTAGGTGGGGAAGTCTGTTTTGATATCATGCAGGATAGTCGGAACGGTGATTTGTGGATGCTGTTCTATCAGTCTATAGGCATATTTGAGCTGGATGCACAAGGACAGCTTCATCATAAGGCTTTGCCATTAAATGTAGATCCTAACCGGATGTTTTCAGGGATGATGCAGGATCGTAATGGTAATATCTGGCTAGGAGCATATGATGCAGGTTATCAGGTAGTCGAAAATACGGCAAGTCTTGTAGAAGATAGTTTGTCTTTTATTAAGCGGTATCTGGGATTTGATGCTAACATTAATTGTATGGCAGAGGACGCATCAGGACTTTTATGGCTTAATCAGGAACGTTATGGGCTGATGCTTTATAATCCGTATGACGGTAGTCATAGCTTGTCAATTGAGAATCCACAGGTTGAGGTGAATTATATTGAAATGGAACATTCAGGCTCTTCAGCCTGGGTGGCTTCAAAGTACGTGGAAAGGGTTTTTCGGGTACGTCATGACAATATGCGTCTGATATTTACAGATACATTGGAATTGAATAAAGGAAAAGAACCTTTAGAATATGTTACAGGCGTACATCTGGATAAGATGGGGTATTTATGGACACAGACCGGACGCAAACTTTTTGTTAAGCCGCCGGAGTGTCGGGAGATGCTGGAAGTAAAAGGCGTAGATGAAAAAATTACGGACTGGACGGAAGATGTTTATGGTAATGTCTGGTTGGGTACAGATAATGGACGTTTGTATAAAGTGCTTCATTGTAAAAGGGGAATCCGGATTGTCGCGATTTATTCTTTTAAAAGAGGAGCATTAAAGAATCAGGTTTTAAGTGGTTTGGCTGCCGATAAAGGGGGAAGAATCTGGTTGGCAACGAGTTTTGGACAGATGTTCTGTTTTGAACCGGAAAACTGTAAGGTTATTGAATGCACCCGACAGGTTACACTTGGCAGCAGACCTATATTGGATTTGTCTGTGAAGGGTGATACGTTATGTGTACTGACGCCCGGTGCGTTGGTTTGTCATGATTTAAAGCATCATGTTACTCGTGTTTATGAAGCCGGTGACAGACAGATTCCTGTAACTTCTTTCCGCAATTCTGCGATCTGTTGGGGAAAAGGTGGCAGACTTTATGCCGGAGGGCATGGCGGATATGTGATGTTAAGGAGTAGTAGCCAATCAGTAAGGAAACATTCCGAGGTTATGTTTACAGATATATCTGTGAACGGTTTGAGCTTGTGGAAAGACAGTATCGGTCATGTTAACAGGGACTGTATATTGTGTCTGTCCTCGGATTGCAGACAAATGATGTTCTCTTTTTCAACTCTTGAGTATGACAACAGGAAAAGGAAGAATATACGTTATGAATACCGGATAGACGGAGAAGAAGGATGGAACGCACTTAATAAGGGTGAGCATACAGCTGTTTATAATTATCTTCCGGCAGGGCAACATGTTTTGTACGTAGGAGCTTTAGATGGAAACGATGAGAATATTGCAGAAGGAGCATTATCATTTATCAGACTACCGCGATGGTATGAGACGTTATGGGCACGAATTGGTTTTGTCTCTCTTATACTGTTGGTTTTAGCATTGTCTGCATACGGCTTTGTGTGGAATGTACGTCGGAAGAATGAACGTAGACTTCGTCAGGAAATTGTTCAGACCAAACTGGAGTATTTTACAAACGTATCGCACGAATTACTGACTCCTTTGACCGTTCTTTCTTGTCTGGCAGATGAGATAGAACAGAAAATGCCTCAGGAGTCTCGTTTTATAGATGCTTTGCGTGGGAATACCCGACGGTTGAAGAAACTGATTCGTCAGGTTCTGGATTTCAGGAAAGTGGAGAATAATGCATGGCCGTTACGGGTGGATTACGCAGATGTGATGGCTTTCATCCGTCAGATGTCTGATATTGATTTTACGATGTTGGCTCATGGCAAGCAGTTGAGTCTGGTACAGAAAATTGTTCCGGAGTCGGCATTTGGTTATTATGATGCGGATAAACTGGAAGAAATTCTGTTTAATCTGCTGTCCAATGCTGTTAAGTATACGGATTCACCGGGGCGTGTGGGCATTAATGCCTGGATTGAGCAGACTGATTGTGGTTTGAAGCAACTTTGTATTGAGGTTTGGGATGAAGGAGTTGGTATCGCTGAACAGGAACAGCAGAAAATATTTACCCGCTTTTATCATTCTGAAACAAATACGGTGTCTGAGTCTAACGGAATAGGTCTTTCTCTGACACAGAAGTTGGTTTCGTTGCATCATGGAAAGTTGACGTTACGAAGTCAACAGGGTGAAGGAAGCTGTTTTATGGTTCGGTTGCCGTTGGATAAGACTTGTTATACGGAGGAAGAAATAAAGGAACATTATTCCGGTCGTCAAGGTTCGATTATTGCGGATTCATCGGTAGATTTAAGAAGTAAGGCAACGCTATTGATTATTGATGATAATACAGAGATACTCGAAGCGATGGAGATTCTGTTAGGGGAGCATTATAAGGTCTTGGTTGCTTCAGAAGCAGGTGTCGCGCGTCGTTTTCTGGCGGCAGAACGTATTGACTTAGTCGTTTGTGATGTGAGAATGCCGGATATGGACGGGTTAATGTTCTGCAGAACGATTAAATCGGATGTTCAAACCAGTCATATACCTGTTTTAATGTTGACGGCTCAGAATGATGAGCAAACCCGTATGGATTGTTATGAGGCGGGGGCAGACGGTTTTATGGCTAAACCATTTGAAACAAAAGTTCTGATGGCGCGCATAGAGAATTTGTTGTTGCAATATAAGAAACGTCAGGAACAGTTTAGAACAGATTCTGTAGTAGATTTGTCTTTGTTGTCGAAAAGGGAAACAGATGAGGATTTCCTTAACAAGTTGATTAAAGCGATTGAGGCTCATTTGCAGGATACTGATTTTGATTTGGATTTGTTGGCAGTCGCTGCCGGTGTTTCAAAATCAACTTTAAATCGTAAAATCAAGACAATGACAGGGCTGACTCCAATGGACTTTGTGCGTAACATTCGTTTGAAATATGCATGCGCTTTGTTGGCCGAGGGAAAACTGAATGTATCTGAAGTTGCTTATTCGGTGGGTTTCTCCGATCCGCAATATTTTGCCAAGTGTTTTAAAGAGGCGTTTAAGGAAACGCCATCGCAGTTTCAACGTAAAAATCATGTAACTCATTAATTATATGGTGATTCTACAATCTATAATAAGTAACGTTATCTGGATGTAGAATATCAATGTGAATCTATTTTCCATGTTTTTGAAGATAAATTCCACACTTCGCAGGTGGGATATCTGTAATTTTGTTTTCGAACATTAAATCAAAATATGCATGGAAAAGAAAAAGAACATCTTATTTTCTGCATGGGGAATGAAAATACTCATGTGGTGTGGCTTATGGCTTATGGCCGGTCATGTTTTTGCTGTAACAGCTGTATCGCGTTTACGTGTCAATGCGATGGAAAATCCGATAGGGATAGATGACAGTAAACCTGCTTTTACGTGGACATTGACAGCAAGCGATGAAGAACGCGGTATTTTACAGACTGCTTATGAAGTAAAGCTTTATACAGACAAGGCTTGCCAGAATGAGTTCTGGAGTTCCGGTAAGGTAGAGTCTGATTTGAGCGTAGACCGTCCTTATGATGGACCGGCATTACAGGCCGGAAACCGTTATTATTGGCGTGTAACGGTTTGGGATAATAAAGGCGGTGAAGCTACATCCGATGAAATGGCTTATTTTGAGACTGGCCTGATGGATGAGGGATGGTCAGACGCCCGTTGGATACGACCTACCACTTTAACACAGGATCAGCATGAAATAACTCGTTATGATGTGGATGTAGATTTTGAGGTAAAGAATCTTTCGGCCGGAATTATTTTTGCTGCACGTGATAAAGACAATTACTGTATGTGGCAGGTTAATTTTGAGGCTGGTTATCCCCGCTTCCGTCCTCATGTATGGCAAGGTGGTAATGCATCTTGTCTGGCAGAGGAAGATCTTCGCCCGAAAATCAATCTGGAGCTCAATAAGGTTTATCACATGCGTATAGAAGTGGATGGTTCGGTTGCACGGACCTATATAGATGACGTGTTGGTTGATACGCGTGAATGTCCTTGGGGAGGCAATTATGGCTATGGACAAGTTGGTATTCGTCAGGACCGTGCTCTACATAATTTTAATGATCTTGAAAAGGCTTATTTTGATAACTTTAAAGTGACAGATAAGACCGATTCCAACGAAGAAATATTGGTTAATGAAACTTTTGATGGCGATTCTGACCTGGCATTCTCTGCAGGAACGGTTGTAGACGGCAGATTGTATATCGAGGCTCAATATTCATGGTATACACCTTCTTCTGTATCTTCAGCAGATTATGATTTGACTTTTGATATGAAGGTGGGACGTGATAATGCAGGAGTAATTTTCTCTGCATTTGATACTCAGAATTTCCATATGTGGTCTTTCAACGCTCGTGATGCTTCATATCCTATTTTGCGCCGTCATTTGAGAGTTAATGGAACTTATTCTTTCTCGGATGTGAATCTCGGCGCATTCCTGACTAAAGAACAATTATTAAAAGAATATCATCATGTTAAGATAGAAGTCCGTAAACAGGTTATAACAACTTATATTGATGATAAGAAAGTAGATACTTATACAGACACATCCGGACGTCTGCATCTTGGTGAGATCGGTTTCCGTGCTTTCTTTGATAAGACGATGGACGAAGAGGCTTTTTATGATAATGTCAAGCTTACGGTTTACGACAGTGAGAATCAACCTACTGAAACATTTTCTGAGGATTTTGAAGGTCCCGGAAATGCTTTTGATGGAGGAGAGATTGTAATAGATAATGGACAAAAAGTACTTTGTGTAAGTTCTCCTTATGACGAAAACTGTGTGATGCGTCAGGCTGAACAAGGAATGCCTATTTTTCGTAAGAAATTTGTCGCTAACGCATCGGTAAAAAGAGCCCGTTTGTATGCCAGCGCATTAGGTGTATATGATGTGTTTATTAATGGTGAACGTGTTGGTCGGAAAATGGATGACGGCAGTGTACGTTTTGATGAACTCAAACCAGGTTGGACTGATTATCGCAATGAGGTATTCTATTCAACCTATGATGTGACTGATTTATTACGCGAGGGAAATAATGCTATTGGAGCGCAGGTAAGTCGTGGCTGGTGGAAGGGTGCGATTGCTCATGGTATTTATGGTACACCGGAACCTGGTTTTATAGCTAAACTTTATATTGAATATGAAGACGGCAGCACTCAGTGCATAGTAACGGATACAGATTGGTTGTCGGCTTATTGTGGTCCGTTGATTCTTGGTGATATCTATGACGGTGAGACTTATGATGCTCGTCGTGAAAAGAACTGGAGTATGCCGGATTATGATGATTCTTCATGGTATAAGACAGCAGAAAATACCGACTTCAACGGAGAACTGGTAGCGTGGGAAGGTCCGACTGTACAGGTTCGTAAGACGCTTTGCAGACGTCCTCAGACCATTACTGTTTATGACGGTGTAGATAATACAGGCACTACTTATGGTCAGATTCATGTCGTACGTACTTTGTCGGGAAATGACGCCTTACAGCTTAAGGCAGGAGAAACTGCTATTTTTGATATGGGACAAAATATGGTAGGATGGGTCCGTTTCACAGCAAAAGGTGAAGCCGGTACTCAGTTGAAATTCCGTTTCGGAGAGATGCTTAATGATACTGGTGATGCCAATCGTGCCGATGACGGTCCTGGCGGCAGTGTATATACATATAACTTGCGTACTGCCAAAGCAACTTTGATGTATACACTGAACGGTGATAAGGACGGTGAGAATTATGCGCCATCATCTACGTTCTTTGGTTTCAGATATTGTCAGGTTACAGCAAGTGCGGATGTCGAATTAACCGGTTTGACTGGTGAAGTTGTAGGCTCGGCTTTGGAAGAGACTGCTACGTTTGAGACAGATCATCCTGATGTAAATCAATTATACAGTAATATTATTTGGGGACAGCGTGGTAACTTCTTAAGTATTCCGACAGATTGTCCGCAGCGCGATGAACGTTTAGGCTGGACCGGTGACACGCAGATTTTCTCTCGTACGGCTTGTTATAATTCTGATGCCCGTGCTTTCTATCGTAAATGGATGCGTGATATGCGTCACGGTCAGCGTGCTGACGGAGCTTATCCTGATACAGCTCCGTTCTGTAACTTCTGGGGTTATAGTAATGCTGCATGGGGAGATGCAGGTGTTATTGTTCCATGGACAGTATATCTGATGACTGGTGATACAGAGATTCTGACGGATAATTATAAATCAATGTGTTCATATATGGACTTTATGGCTGGTCAGTCAGGAGGTGGATTTACTTATAATGGTGCCGGAGTATCATTTGGTGACTGGCTCGCTTATGAGAGTATGGATGCTCGTTATGTAAGTGTATGTTATTATGCTTATGTAGCAGAATTGATGAGTAAGATTGCAGGAGTATTAGGCAAAGAAGGCAATGAAGACTATCAGGCAGATGCTTTGAAATATGCGGAACTGCACGAGGCAATTAAGAAAGAGTATCAAAGCCGTTATATAGGTGCAGACGGATTACCGACCGTGGCAACACAGACGGCTTATCTGTTGCCGTTACAGTTTGATTTATTGTCAGAAGACAGTAAAAAGAAAGTTCAGACTGCACTTCGCAATAAAATAGTGGGTAATGGTTATAAATTGAGCACAGGTTTTGTCGGAACGGGTTCTCTTAATCAGACTCTCAGTCAGAATGGAATGGATGATTTGGCTTATGATTTGCTTTTGCAGCGTGATAATCCTTCATGGTTATATAGTGTGGATCAGGGCGCGACTACAATATGGGAACGTTGGGATTCATATACAAAGGATGGTGGATTTAATAAACATCCGTGGATTATGAACTCGTTCAATCATTATGCTTATGGCGTTGTAGCAGAATGGCTATATCGTTATGTTGCAGGCATCGAGGCAGATGAGGCAGCACCCGGATTTAAGCATTTTGTATTGCAACCGACACCGGATATTCGTGAAACACTTCCACAGAATCAGGTCCGTATTAATAGAGCAGAGGCTTCTCATCGTAGTGCATACGGCTTGATTAGCAGCGAGTGGAAATTTAATGAGGATGGTGGCTTGGATTATCAGGCAACTGTACCCGCAAACACAACTGCTACATTATATCTGCCGTTAATTACTGATACAGATGAAATTACTGAAAGTGGAAAGGCTTTGGAAGATGTTGAAGGAATTACATATAAAGGTGTAGAGAATGGTTGTGCAGTTATGGAATTGGTGTCTGGAACTTATCATTTCAATGTTGTTCCAAAAGATCCGGATGCGGTAAAAAAAACAACGGCATTAAACATGGATTTACAACCCAACCCTTTTACTGATTATTTGGAAATTCATGCAGATGAACCAATTAAAGAATTAACAGTTTATGGCAGCGATGGTAATCTGGTGTGTAAACAGAGTACAGGAGGACGCCTTAATACAACTTCATGGAATCCAGGGGTGTATATAGTGTATGTAACTTCTGAGGAAGCAACGAATGTTCGTAAGGTAATTAAGATGTAATTAAGTTCGTATAATTCAAAAAGAGCCTCATAAATAATGTTATGAGGCTCTTTTTATGTCAGATTAGCTTTGTTGCTTACATGATTCGCGTATTATTTATAAACTTATAATAAGTTGGTGGAAGGATTTGTAAGTAATGGTTTTGCTCAGTTTGTGTGTAAATATAAATATTAAAAGTTTAGGAAAACTTTTAATGGATTTTTGATTTCTCTACCAAATAATTATTTAGTAATAAAGACTTTGTTCTAGAAATATTTGTTTAATTCAGTTGTCTGTATCAATCAGATAGGTAATATGAGATCTTATCAATAAATGATGGAATAGTGTCTTTACATTCTAAAAAGATTGAGATATAAAAAATCCCGCTTCCGAGAATTATTCAGAAGCAGGATGGAATTACAGATAATTTACCTTTTATTAGTTTAGTGTTTTACAGTAAATTTCGCACTTTCTTCTTTTTTATCATATTTAATACTAAGCATGTAGATTCCTTCTGGCCATGTGCTTGCGTTAAATTGATTTTCCCCATAAGACAAGTTGGAGTTAAGTAAGCAGATACCTTGCATATTATAAACAGAAACTATCGCTTCTTCATTGGGGCGATTCCAATTGATGGTAAGATGTTTGTCAACCGGCAATGTACCTATGCTAAATGCTTTATTATCGGTTGTCGCCTCTTGAACAGCAACAGCTTCACCGTTATAAAGCGCTTTTATTGCTTCTGCGTTTAGTGGATAATTGAAAATCATAAAGTCATCAATGTTTCCTTTAAACATCGGATCTGTTGCAAATTGGCTGCGTCCGATATAGTTGGCAAATGGTTTGAAGTCTGACGGCCTGATTGTGATGTCAGAAGATGAGGCTACAGCTTCACCATTTAAGTATAAAGTGACTTTTTCATCATCTAATGTAACGGCAATATGATTCCATTTGTGCCAGATGTCAGGGGTTGAAACATCTGTTTCAATATATTGTTCTTCGCCTCCGTTTTTAATGGCGAAACGTATGGTTCGGTCATCGGAGCGAGGGGTAAGGAACATATATCTGTTCTCATCGCATCCGAAATCGAATACACGTTGCCATTCGTTAGTACTATTAAGATATATCCAGGTTGCAATTGTCAATTGTTTATTGTTACAGCAAGTTGTAGGCAATTGCAGGAAGTTTTCTCCGTCTAATGTAAGTGTATTGCCATGGTTTTCGGCTTCAGACCACGTTGGTGCATGTAATGCCTTGGCATCTCTCATATTGCCTGTTGTGTCGTTCAGATTCTGTTCAAAGGCATAATGCAGAATAACATCATCTTTACCTGTTAGTTCTGCACCTATTTCATTAGAATATCCGGATGTAAATTGAGTGTCGGTTTTTGATTTTACAACATAATAATATTTGATACCGGCTTCAGCTTTGTTGTCAATGAAACAGGTGTCAGAAAAGTCTCTTCCAATCAGTTCGTAAGGACCACCTGATTTTTCTCCTCTCAGGACAATATAACTGGTTGCATTGTCTGCAGGTGTCCATGATAGGGTGACTGTTGTTGGTCCGGCTGTTGCAGTAACATCTGTAGGAGCATCCGGTACTGTTGTTCTTGTACGTCTGATGTTGCTAGGTAAGAAACGCCATAATTGGTAATCATTATCAGCTTCTTTTATTCCTTGTTTAACATAACCACCAGAAGACTGAAGGCATAATGCGCTGTGACGGCTGCGGATATAATACCATCCGTCTCCGGCATATTCAATGAAGTACTGTTGGTTGGTACCTCCTGCATGGTTATATGCAATAATGTTTCCTCCATCTTCCAGTGACCAATTAAGAATATCGAGAGAAAGACCATTTTGTACATTCGTGATAAAGAAATAACTGAAGTCACCGCCTATTGTTGTGGCAACAGGGGTAACATCCCATTTCTGGTACTTATATGTAGAGTTATATGTATCAGTCATGATGTTGGCACCGGCTGTGATGGAACTTTTGTCTATTCCCATTACTTTATTGGCACCTTTATTATAAAGTACGTATTGTCCATTGATAGGTGAAGGTACATCTTCGCCACTTGAAATATCTACCACGCATTCAGCACTTGTTTGTCCATCCCTATAACTGCCTGGTTCACCACCGGGGATATTCACGATAAATTCACGTTGAGGACCGTAACCGTTGAAGAAAACGTCACCGGTTTCAGAAATGAATCTAAAACTTGTAGGTAGCGCCTGACGTTCAGAAGAGCCGACAAAACCTTGAACTTTACCTTGCGGATTGCGATAAACAGCTGCAGCTGTCCAATTAGGACGGTTTTCAGAATAAGCGAGACGCGTGCCATCACTGGCTTTTACGAATTCAGCACGTGCATAGTCCGTTGTGCCCCACCATATACCGGTTTGCAAGCCATATTCAACTCCAACTATGGCCTCCATGACATTGTGCAATTCATCATTAGTAGCATAATCTCCATTTGCCCGTACTGTTTCATAAAAAGCAGCATAGTTGTCAAATGTTCCGGCTAATTGATGAGTATTACCCTCGTCAAGGTATTCTTTCAGATAATTGTACCATGGTAAAGCCTGATCAGTATTTAGAGTGTTACCGCCGCTGATTCGGATGTTGTCGAAGCGTGGATTTTTTTTGAGCTCAGCTGCAATGTTTTTAAAGTCTTCGATTGTACCCTGGCCGGTGGCTGTGTAGTCTGGTTCGTTAAAGGGAGCAACTGAAACCACTTCTCTGCCTGCTTCTTGAAATCTTTGTGCTGTCAGGTCGATAAGTTGTGCCCAATGTTCAGCATTGCCCACATAATAATCATCAACATGAGGATGGTCGCAGTTTAAAGCTACTTTGGTATCTGGTCCAGTCAGATCAACCATTTTAATACGGATGTCAATGGAATCCTTCTGAATTTGTGTCAAATCGTTGTTTTCAAGAGCGTGAGTCGGTTGGAAAGACACTCTGACGACATCAATAAGTTCTTGGCCGAGATAGTTTACACCACGTTTGATATTTTCTTCACTGGCCCATGCTGTGTCGAGTCCCCACATAATAGGGAAAGGTTTACCTTCATCTTGTATTCTAAAAGGTACAATATTGTCTGTAGCAGGAAATACACTTAGTGAACTGTTGGAACTGCTTTGGGCAAAATTGTTTTGGCTTCCTAATATGAGAGAAGTTAAAATTAAATATTTTAGTTTGTTTCTCATTGAATGATAATTAGGTTAATGAATATTTATTCGATTTCAAAAATAATAAATAAAAATAGTATTTCAAAATGATGAGTCTTTTATTGTTAAAGAACATTAATATCAATTAGAGTCTTTTTTTGATAAAAATGTCTATAATGAACGCTGATTATTTATTAATAAGAAAAATTAGTGTATTATTACCAATCTTTTTAATTTATTTTATATATTTGCGACAGCTTGAAACTTTAAATCTTTTAGTAACTTCATATTGAAAGACTAACTAATTTAACCTAACAATTATTATCATGAAAAAAACGTTGATTTTTGGTCTTGCGGCTGTATTGTCTTTTAATGTCTCAGCCCAGACAGGAAAAGAGTTGCCTTTTCAGAAATGGGCACTGACCCCTCCCATGGGATGGAACTCATGGGACTGTTATGGTCCCACAGTCGTTGAAAGCGAGGTGAAAGCCAATGCAGACTATATGGCGGAGCATCTTGCAGACTATGGGTGGGAGTATGTGGTAGTCGATATCCGCTGGTTTGTTGAGAACGACAAGGCGGGCGGCTATAACCAGACCAATCCGATTTATGTGTATGATGAATACGGCCGTTATACTCCGGCAGTGAACCGTTTCCCTTCGGCGGCCAACGGTGTCGGTTTCAAGTCACTGGCCGACTATGTACATGAGAAGGGTCTGAAGTTCGGAATCCACATCATGCGCGGTCTGCCGAAAGTTGCGGTGGAGAAGAAGCTTCCAGTCAAGGGCACCAACGGAATCACCTGCGATATGATAGCCAACAACGATTCTGCATGCACATGGTTGCGTGACAATTACAAGGTAGACTACAGCAAGCCCGGTGCTCAGGAATATTATAATTCCATCTTTGATCTGTATGCCCAGTGGGGAGTGGATTATGTAAAGGTAGATGACATCTCTCGTCCTTATCACACGGCCGAGATCGAGATGATCCGGCACGCCATCGACCAGTGCGGTCGTCCCATTGTGCTGAGTCTGTCTCCCGGTGAGACTCCTGTTGATAAGATGGACCATGTGAAGTCTCACGCGAATATGTGGCGTACGGTGGATGATTTCTGGGACAACTGGAGTCAGTTGAATTATCAGTTCACGGTCTGTGCCAAATGGGCTCCCTATATCGCTCCCGGAACATGGCCCGACGCGGATATGCTTCCTTTAGGTAAGATCAGTATCCGCGGTGAGCGCGGCGAGGAACGCTGGACCAACTTTACCGAGGACGAGCAGTATACGATGATGAACCTGTGGACGATATTCAAGTCTCCATTGATGTTCGGTGGTGACCTTCCTCAGAATGACGATGCGACAAACAAGCTTCTGACCAACCGTGACGTGCTGTACATGCACCATTATTCCGCCAATAACCGTCAGCTTTCCCGTGATGAGAATAAGATAATATGGGCCGCAGACGATCCCGCCAACGGTGACAAGTTCGTTGCGCTGTTCAATACCGGCGGTTCCCAGTATGTGAACAGCGAGAGCGCGCTTTACCGCAGCGGTACGATATCCTATCTGACGACGGGTTATGCGACGGATGTGGATGTGACGCTTCCTGAGGGTTGCCGTCAGCTGGCCCTGGTGGTTACGGACGGCGGTGACGGCTATGATTGTGATCATGCGGACTGGATCAATCCTGTAGTGACCTACAAGGACGGAACCAGTCAGAAACTGACAGAACTGGAACCTGTAAGAAAGACCTGTGGTTGGGAAGAGGCTCAGGTCCAGGTAGACAAGAACCTTGAAGGCGGCCAGCTGTCTATTAACGGCCAGACCTATGCGAACGGCTTTGCCGTCCATGCCAACTCCATCCTGCTCTTCAATCTTCCGAAGGAGGCGACTGGCTTTACCGCCTTTGCCGGCATCGACAATACGGGTACAGACCAGGGCAGCAAGTCCTCAGTCGAGTTTATGGTGTTTGACAGTGACCAGACCATCCGTGAGGAGAAGACCGATCAGTGGAACGGCGGTAATGTGACTGTTAAGGTAGATCCTGGCAAGCAGATAGCCTGCAGCGGTTTCATCAGCCGCGCTAGTCATCCGGAGGGTGTCCGGCTGGAGGCAGACATTACGGGTGCCGGGAAACTCTACCTCGTGGTGACCAACGGCGGTGACGGTCTGGATTATGACCATGCAAACTGGGTCAATCCAGTGCTTGTGAATGCCGACGGAGAGGAAGTCTCACTGACAACATTGACCATGGATGCGAATCCGGTTAACGGCTGGAATTCTCCCCAGGTGAACAAAAACAATGACGGCGGAACGCTGAAGATCAACGGTGTGTCCTATGATAAGGGTTTCGGTGTGAACGCTCCTTCCGTGCTGACTTTCACACTGCCTGCAGGTCATGAGTATAAGACATTCAAGGCCCTGGTAGGTTATGACAGCGGTGTGGAGAATGCCGACAAGGGTGTGACGATGGAATTCCGTGTCTTCACGGAGGATCCGACTCCTTCCAACTCGGTTCCTGTGACGCTTGACCTGACCCGGCTCGGTTTCGCCGCCGACCAGCCCTGCCGCATCACCGAGATGTGGAACGGCACCGATGAGGGTACCTTTAAGAACAGCGAGTTCGCTCCCGTAATCCGTTCTCATGCCAGCGGCCTTTACCGTGTGTCCGCCTCAGACCGCAGCGGCGGTTCCTCCGTTACAATCGATACCGACGGTGAGAGTCACAGTGCCGACGAGCCTTTCAACATAACGATGACCGTCAGCGGTGATACGGAGGGTGCCTATGTCCAGCTTCTGGCCAACGGCAAGGTAGTCGGTACTCTTCCAGTAGAGTCAGACGGCACAGCGACCTATGTTTGCTCCGGTTATTACGGAGGCACCTATACATTCCAGGCAAAATACAGCGGCACTGAGTCTGTTGGGTCTGCTGTGTCAGATGAAGTGACCGTTACCATCGAGGGTGCGTCCGAGGACCTTTCTGTTTTACAGAACCGTCTGACCAAACTGATAGAAGAGGCCGAAGGCATTAACATTTCAGAGGTAGCGGGTGCTTACAGGGCTCCCCTGACGGAGGCAGTCAGCAATGCGAAGCCTGTAGAAGGTAAGGACAAGGCCGCTTTAGAGGAGGCCATAGCTCAGCTGAATGATGCTCTGGATGCAGCCCGTCTGAGTATGTCCTCAATGACTTCCCTTCAGAATGCGATAACTGCAGCTGAGGAGTTTCTGACAGTGGTAGCCGAATCAGACGCTAAGCAGGCTTTGGCGGATATGGTCAGTAATAGCAAGACGGTCTATTCCTCAGAAAGTTCAACTACTGAAGACATACAGTCAGCAACGGATAAGCTGACAGCCCAGGTGAAACTGACGAAGCAGGAAGCCACTCCGGTAGAGGGCGAGTGCTTCGACATGACCGAGTTTATCGTCAATCCGAGTTTCGAGAACTCAACAAACGGTTGGATTTTAGATATGAAGTCTTCCGGATGGTCTGACAATAAGACAGCCAGTGACCGTCCCGCTACGGATGGAAATTATTTTATCAGTTTAATTGCACAAAGTATTACTTCCATCGATCTTTATCAGCAGGTCAACGGGTTGCCAGCCGGCTGGTATGTCCTTCAGGCCGATATGCGTAATACGGACGGTGCCGACCGTCTGACCGACCAGCATATCTATGCTCAGGCCGGCGGTTCGGAGGTTCAGACTTCAGCGGTGTTGGATAAGGTGAGCGGTGACAATAACAATGACTGGACCAGGATGAGAATAGAAGACATACAGTTGTCCGATGGCGAGACCCTTCGTCTTGGCGCGGCTTCAACCGGTGACGGAACAAGTACAAAAGGTTGGTTCCAGGCCGACAACTTCAGACTTTATTATTATGGTAATACGGCAGTCAGTGTGATAGAGACCGGCAGCAGTGCTGAAGGTGTCACCATAGAGATTGTCGATGGCGGACTGAAGGTGACAAGCGGTTCTTCAATGAATCTTCCGGTATATGGTATAGACGGAACACTGGTTGATAATGTGCGTTTGTCAGCCGGAACGAATACAGTTAAGTTGCCGCATGGACAGTATGTGGTAGGTGGAAAAGTTTGCCTGATTAAATAAATCTGGTGCTTATCATATAAAAAAGTCCGGTTGTTATACAGCAGCCGGACTTTTTTTATTTTTATAAAATCTGTATTATACGATACCAAGCAGACCAAGCAGTATAGGAGTAAATATGGCAGTTAAAAGGCCGTTAAGAATCAGTCCAAGACTGGCATAAGCACCGTATGTACGTCCATATTCCATGGCTCTTGAAGTTCCTACTGCATGTGATGCAGTTCCCATACTGATACTTTGTGCGATAGGACTTTTAACTCTTCCTACTTGTAGTATCTTGAATCCTAAAATAGCACCAAACAAACCGACAATAACTACAATGGCAGCGGTTAGTGACGGAATCCCTTGTAAAGACTCCGATACTTCCATTGCAATAGGAGTCGTGACTGATTTTGGTGCCAGTGATATAATTACAGCATTGGACGCACCCAACCATTTGGCTGTCAGAACAACAGAAACTATACCGACCAGACATCCTGCCAATTGTGAGATCAGTACAGGCATAAGCTGACGTCGGATACTTTTGAGTTGCAGATACAATGGCACGCCAAGGGCGACAATGGCAGGCTTAAGCCAGAAATCGATAATAGAAGCACTTTCTTCATACGTTTCATAAGAAATGCCTGTCAGTTTTAGGAAGCCGATAAGAAAGAGTATGGCCAACAGAATTGGATTGAGTGCAACCCAACCGGTATAGGCCTGAAGTCTTTTGGCTGCAAAATAAACGCCGAAAGTCAGCGCTATCATAAAAAAATTACTTTCGAGATATTCCATGTTTTCTTACCCATTGATGTACATGACCTGTGACAACTAACACTAAGATGGTACTGACTAAGGTGGCAATGACTATTGGCCAGAATTCAGCAGCAATCACATCGAAATACAGCATTAACGCTACGCCGGGCGGAACAAAGAAGAAACCCATGTTGCTGACTAGAAAATCGGAGATTCCCTTAATCCATCTTAATTTGACCCATCCCATTTGGAGAAATGCGGTCAACAGCAACATTCCGATAATGCTGCCGGGGAGTTTGATGCCTGTCAGCCAGACAATAAAATCGCCTAGTGCCAGACATCCAAAAAGGATTGTACATTGTTTTACCATAAAGCTAATTACCTATTATCTGAATTGGGCGCAAAATTACAATGAAAAACGAATCGGAGGATGAAAAATGAAGGATAAATTTTATTAAACGTGCTTTAACTTGATTTAAATCATTTTTCAAAAGACAGATATGGCGATAAGCGTTCCAGGTCGTTTTTACTGAATTCATCATATAGCGAAAGCTCATTTAGGTTCTTGATAGGTCCATATTTTCTACGGTGTTCCATGATAACCCGACATTGATAATAATTCAGGTAAGGATGGCGATGCAGATTGTCGAATGATGCCAGATTGATTGAAAGTTTACGAGGTGTTTCCTCTGGTGTTGTAAACCATTGGTTGATATTATCAGGCAATCCTTTTATATCCTTGAGTTGTTTGGTTGAATAGAATCCGCCAAGCTGTTCACGGTAATTGATTATTTTACGGGCATAATAACTACCTATTCCTGGTATTTTCTTTAAGGCATTAGTATCAGCTGTGTTTATATCAATCTGTGTACCGGTCGGATATTTTTCAGTATGGAAGTGTTTGGGTCGGACAGATTCTTTTGTTGTGGGCTGGGGTAAATCCTCCATGAGTTTGAAACGTTCGTCAATACGGATATATGGATAAAGACGGTCAAAATCCCCTTTGGTCAGCCCGTATAGTTTGGCAAAATCTTCAGCACGGTGGAATACTCCCCCGTGTGCTCTGTATTTATACAAATTTCTGATAATTCGTTTGTTCAGACCAAGACGTTGTAGTGTGATGGAATCAGCTGTGTTTGGATCGAAATAGAACGTTTCAGCCGGTTTAGTCCGCATGTCTTCCTTTGGTTTTTGTACCGGAAGCTGTTTGGAGTAAGTAGCTTGCTTTCCGGTAACAGGAAGTTCTTTTTCATTTAATACAGTCTGTCTGGGTGGGAACTGTTTTTCCTGCTGTTGTAACAGATAGAGTGTACATCCACCGATACCCAATAGGATACCGCATAAGAAAAGTATCACCGAGCGTGAGGCACGTGAGAAGTAAAACCAGTTTTTAAAACGTGAGCCCAGTCCCATATGAACTGATTATTTCAATAATTCATTAATAAAGATTGAGGCAATACAGATCGGTGCTATAAATTTTAGAAGAAAAATGTAAAATCCGAAAAAAGGAATACGGAGTTTGCCCCCGTTGGTTATTTCGTCACGTACAATTTTTCTGTCCAGATACCATCCGGTAAATATAGAGATGAACATACCGGCAAGAGGCAGGAATAATTTGGCGGTAACATAATCGAACCAGTCAAAAATAGTCATGTTAAGTAAAGTCCATTTGCTAAGTACGCCAAATGAGAGTGCGCAGAAAACGCCTAATATGATACATGTGACAGTCATGTAGTTTGCAGCCTTATTGCGACTTATATGGAATTGTTCATGGATAAATGCTGTTGCGACCTCATGAAGTGAGATGGTAGAGGTTAGTGCGGCCAATACAAGCAGTACATAGAACATCAGAGAGAATATATATCCTAACCATGGTACACTGTGAAAGGCTAGTTGGAAAACATTGGGTAGGGTGACAAAAACCAGTCCCGGACCGGCGTTAGCCGAAAGACCGGGTACAGAGAATACGGCGGGAAAGATGATGAACCCCGCCATAACTGCAACTAATGTGTCAATTAAGGCTACACTTCCGGCCGTCTTAAACAGATTGGCGTCTTTCGTAAAATAAGAGGCATAAGTACAGAGACAGCCCATACCGATACTCATAGAGAAGAAAGCCTGTCCCATGGCGTCCAGAATGACTTTTGACGTAACCTTACTGAAATCCGGTTTGAGCAGGAAACGTAATCCTTCGGAAGAACCGGGCATGGAAAACGAGCAGACCACCAGTACGCAGATAATCATCAGCAAAAGGGGCATCATTACTTTAGAGAATTTTTCAATGCCTTCTTTTACACCACGTACGATAATGATGTGAGTCAACAGCATGAATATAATCATGTAAAGAACAGGTTTCCACGGATTGCTGACAAAATCATTAAAGAAAACGGTAAAGTCCTGTTTCTTTTCGAACTCCCCTAAGGCCGATGCCGTCATATATTCAAGTGTCCATCCTGCAACAACAGCATAATAACTCAGAATAAGAAAAGATGATACAACCCCCGCTATTCCGACCCATTTCCATTGGGTGCCTGGGGCGAGTTTCTCATAGGCTCCGCCAGTATTGGCATGCGAGTGACGGCCAATCAGAAATTCTGAGACCATTACCGGAATGCCCAGAAAGAGAATGCACATGATATAAACTAAGATAAAAGCCGCGCCGCCATTTTCACCTACCTGGCATGGAAATCGCCATATGTTGCCTAATCCTACAGCCGAACCGGCTGATGCTAAAATGATACCTATTTTACTGCCAAAACTTGCTCTGTTGATTTCTGACATGGAAATTACTTATAAATTAATGCGTTTCGTGGGCAAAAGTACAAAAAAAAGAATTATTTTTGCATAAAATTGTATAATTGATGAGGAATAAAATAACAAATTATCTCAAAAAGTGTCCTTTTACTTTAATTCTGATTGTGGCAATTTGGTATTTGTCTCTGTTTACGCCTCCTGAGACTCGGCTTGATAATGTGAGATTTATTGATAAATGGGTGCATATTCTTATGTATGGAACGCTGTCTGTTGTGTTATGGGTTGAAGTGTTACGTATGAAGAATGTTGCATGTTCCAGATATGAATATCTCGGGATATTTTTCTTTCCCATAATCATGGGAGGGTTTGTAGAATTGGTGCAGGCTTTTTGTACAACTAATCGTACCGGAGACTGGCTTGATTTTCTGGCAAACACAGTTGGTGCGGTAATAGGGAGTCTTATGGTATTGTTATGGAAAAAACGTTTTTTATAAAGAGAATACCTGTTGGAATGGTCAGGTTATTCTTCATGGTTTTCTTATTCATATCATTTCCGTATTCTTTTTATGCGCAAAACGGATATCCGGTAACAGGAAAGGTGATAGACCGTTTAACCAGGCAACCTATAATGGGGGCCATAGTGACAACCTTAACAGCCGACAGTCTTAAAGCCGTAACCGATACGGCCGGAATATTCAGGTTTGCCGTGGTACGTCCCGGTATTTGTGCCTTTAGAATTGAACTGCCGGGTTATGTGACGGCTGTTACGCCCGATTATATGGTGTCTGCTAAAACTGCTGAGGTTAATGTCGAGTTGGACGAACATGTAAAGTCCTTGGGCACGGTGACTGTACGTCCTGTGTCATATGGTAAAACAGCAGAGAGTCCTGTCAGTGTGCAGGTTATCGGATTGCGTGAGATAGAGAAAAGTCCCGGAGCCAACCGCGACATTTCGCGTATTGTCCGTGGCTATCCCGGAGTAGCTTTTTCTCCTGTAGGCTATCGTAACGATTTAATCGTCCGAGGTGGTGGTCCATCCGAGAACCGTTTTTATATGGATGGTATAGAGATACCTAATATCAACCATTTTGCCACTCAGGGTGCAACCGGCGGACCGGTTAGCATCGTGAATGCGGATTTGGTACGTGAAATTAAATTTTATACAGGAGCTTTTCCTGCCGAGCGGTCCGGTGCGATGAGTTCAGTATTGGATTTCCGTTTGAGGGAAGGTAATACCGGAAGTCAGTCTTTTAAGGTGACGTTGGGCGCTTCTGAAGCAGCGTTGAGTGGAAGCGGTCATATGGGAGAACGTACCACTTATCTGTTTTCAATACGTCAGTCTTATCTGCAATTATTGTTCAAGATGCTCGGATTGCCTTTTCTGCCCAATTATATTGATGGTCAGATAAAGGTAACCACACGGTTTGATAATCACGACGAGCTATCTGTAATGGCATTGACAGGTGTAGACCGTATGTCGCTCAATACTGATATTGCCGGTGATGAGAGCGGAGATTATATCTTGAGTTATCTGCCAAAGATAGAGCAGGAAACGTTTACAGTGGGACTGACCTATCGTCACTATGCCGGCCGGCATACACAGACTTATGTTCTCAGTCATAATTATCTCAATAACCGTAACCTGAAATATCGGGATAATGATGAGTCTTCAGAAGATAATCTGACATTACGTCTGCGTTCTACAGAACAGAAAACAACCTTCAGAATGGAAAACCGTACGGCTTTGAGTGACAGGTGGATTCTGAGGGAAAGTGCCGAACTGACATATATGGACTATAATGATAATGAACGACGTTTACTCTCTACAGCGGACTGGAATCTATATCAGACTCATCTGGGTTTTGTGGGTTATGGTGCGTCTTTTACAGCCGCATACTCAGGAATGGATGAACGTTTTACCGCGTCGGCCGGAGTAAGACTGGACGGTAATACCTATTCTTCGCGCATGATGAAAGCTTGGGAACAGATTTCTCCCCGTTTGTCATTGCGCTATTTCGTTACACCAAACTGGTCGTTGGCCGCATCGTCCGGCTGGTATCATCAGATGCCACCCTATACAGGTTTGGGGTATAAGGATAATCAAGGTGTATTGCTTAATAAAGATTTGCGCTATATGAGTGTAAGTCAGTCTGCTCTAGGTACGGAATGGCGTATCAGTCCACAGTGGGCCGTGTCTGCCGAGGGATTCTATAAATATTATACTCATGTGCCGTTGGCTGTGGCTGACGGGATACCTTTGACTTGTAAGGGAGCGGATTATGGCGTGGTCGGAAACGAGTTGCTTGTATCTTCTGCGTTAGGTCGGGCTTATGGTGTAGAGGCACTTGTGCGTTGGAATATTCCCGACCGTTTGAATGTAACGGGATCACTGACATGGTATCGTAGCGAATATCGCGCTGACCGTCATTCTTCTTATGTGCCTTCTTCCTGGGACAATCGGGTTATTCTGAATATGAGCGGGACATATGACTTGCCACGTCAGTGGAGTATCGGAGCGCGGTTGAGTTGTATTGGCGGTGCGCCTTATACTCCTTATGATGAGGTGCAGTCTTCTTATGTTTTATATTGGAACTCAAAAGGTCAGTCAGCCTACGATTATAGTCGTTATAATACAGAACGTCTTCCGGCTTATGCTCAATTGGACTTGCGTGTAGATAAAGAATTCTTCTTCAAACGGTGGCGTTTGGGGCTTTATGTCGATCTTCAGAATGTAACAGTCAGTAAGATACATCAGCAGGATGTGTATATGAGTACCGGACGTATCTTGAATCCTGATGCACCGATTGAACAGCAACGTTATGAGATGAAACGGATAAAACAGGTAAGTGGAAGTCTTTTGCCGACCATAGGGCTTACGGCAGAGTTTTAGTTCTTGAGTTTATTGGGAGAGTAGTGATAGATATACATAGGCAGATAAAAAATGAGCCGGAAGATTTTGATTTTTCTTCCGGCTCGTTTTATTGAGATTTCAAATAATGCGTTTCCTTTTTAAAGATTGTTAGTCTTTTTCTTCATGACGATGGCGTCGATAACAGCCACGGCTGTAATCTTCACGATGTCACGCACACTGCTTTCGAAATCTGTGAAGTGAATTGGTTTGTTCAGACCCATCTGAATCGGGCCAATCATTTCCATATCGTCACCGTTCATGGCCTGTAACAGCTGATAACCGGCGTTGGCAGAACTTAGGTTCGGGAATATAATGGTATTAACTTCCTTATCGTGTAGACGGGTGAACGGGAACTTCTTGTCACGCAATTTGTCGTTAATGGCAAAATTCACTTGCATTTCACCATCGATAGCCAGATTCGGATAATTGCTTTGCATATATTCCACTGCTTTATGTACGCTGGCCGGACTTCCGGTTGTATCAGAACCGAAGTTTGAATATGAAACCATGGCCATAATCGGTTCATGATTGAAGAAGCGTACGGTTTGTTCAGACAAACGGGCAATGTCAATGAGCGCTTCTGTATCCGGATGGCGGTTAATCAGGGTGTCTGACAAGAAGAATGTTCCCTTTTTGGTGTTAAGAATGTGCATTGTACCAAAATGTTTGTATTCGGGTCTGATGCCGATAACTTCCTTAGCCACCTTAATGGTATTTGAATATTTGGTATAAACACCTGTGATGAATGCGTCTGCCTCACCGGTTTCTACCATCATCATACCAAAATAGTTACGTTCGAACATCTTGTCGTTGGCCTCTTCAAAGGTGTAACCTTCGCGTGCCTTCTTTTCAGCCAGGATCTTGGCATAACGTTCGCGACGTTCAGCCTCACGGTCATGGCGCAGATTAATGATTTCAATGCCGTCGAGGTTAAGATCCAGCTCTTTGGCCATTTTGCAGATACGTTCGTCATTACCTAACAGAATAGGGTAACAGATGCCTTCAGCCTTGGCCTGTACGGCTGCTTTCAGCATATTGGGGTGGATTCCTTCTGCAAATACCACACGCTGAGGATTGCGACGGGCTGTATCCATCAACTGACGGGTTAGCTGTGATTCATATCCCATCAGCTCTTTCAGATGCTGGCGGTATGCATCCCAGTCCTCAATCTGTTTACGGGCTACGCCTGAATCCATAGCGGCTTTGGCTACAGCCATAGATACCTCGGTAATCAGTCTTGGATCGACGGGTTTCGGAATGAAGTAGGACGGGCCGAATATAAGATTGTTGACATGGTAAGCTTCGTTGACTACATCGGGTACAGGTTGTTTTGCCAGTCCGGCGATGGCTCTTACCGCTGCCAGCTTCATTTCTTCATTAATGGCGGTTGCATTGGTGTCCAATGCGCCACGGAAGATATAAGGGAAACCGATGACGTTGTTTATCTGGTTGGGATAGTCTGAACGTCCGGTTGCAATCAATACGTCGGGACGTGACGCAATGGCGTCCTCATAAGAAATTTCAGGTACAGGGTTGGCCAGTGCAAAGACGATTGGTGACGGAGCCATGCTGCGTACCATATCCTGTGTCAGCACGTTACCGCGTGAAAGACCGAGAAAGACGTCGGCTCCTTCGATGGCTTCGGCCAAAGTATGGATGTCTGTACGGTCTGTTGCGAAGAAACGTTTTTGTTCGTTCAGGTCTGTACGGTTCTTAGAGATAACACCTTTACTATCGAGCATTACAATGTTTTCCAGACGGGCACCTAATGAGATATAAAGTTTGGTGCAGGAAACAGCAGATGCACCGGCACCGTTGACTACGATACGTACGTCTTCGATTTTCTTGCCAGCCACCTCAAGGGCGTTAAGCAGACCGGCGCTGGAGATAATGGCTGTACCGTGCTGGTCGTCGTGCATGACAGGAATATCAAGTTCTTCTTTCAGTCTGCGTTCAATCTCGAAACATTCCGGAGCCTTGATATCTTCAAGGTTGATACCACCGAATGTTGGAGCAATGGCCTTTACGGCCTGGATGAATTTTTCAGGATCTTTTTCGTTTACTTCGATATCGAATACGTCGATGCCGGCATAAATCTTGAAGAGCAATCCCTTGCCTTCCATAACCGGTTTTCCGGCAAGAGCGCCGATATCACCAAGTCCAAGAACGGCTGTACCGTTGGAAATTACGGCAACCAGATTGCCCTTGGCTGTGTATTTGTAAGCATCCTGTGCGTTTTTTTGTATCTCAAGACATGGTTCGGCCACACCTGGCGAGTATGCCAGAGACAAATCGGTTTGTGTAGTGTAAGGTTTGGTCGGAACCACCTCGATTTTTCCGGGCTTGCCCTCTGAGTGGTAGAGCAAAGCCATTTCTTTTGTAATTTTTGCCATATTTTGTGTGTTTAATAGATATTTGTTTCTCAGTAATGCTACAAAGATACGAAAAAAATATATTTTGATGTTAAATATACACTATTTTATAATAATGTGCGAATAATTATGCACTTTTTGCTATAATGTATAAGTGAGTCATAGGATTTTGTAAATGGAAAAAAGAAAAATAAGTGTCTTTGATGTATGTATTTTTAGTCTGCTATCAGGAATACTTGTCTGTTTATGACATAAATAAATTGAAGTTCGCGTCTATTGAGGAAAAAATATGTATTTTTACGTGGTGATTGTATAATGATGCGGTCAGTAGAATGATGAATTAAAATCATAAAGGTTATGTTCATAAAAATCTATCCCGAGAATCCTAATCCCCGTGAGGTGGCTAAAGCCGTAAATGTTCTGCGTGACGGCGGTTTGGTGGTTTATCCCACCGATACGGTTTACGCCATAGGCTGCGATGCTTTGAATGTCAGGGCTGTGGAGAGAATCTGTGCGTTGAAAGGTGTTAATCCCCAGAAAAGTAATTTGTCTATTATCTGTTACGACCTGTCGAACATCAGCGAGTATGCTCAGGTCAGTAATTCCGCTTTTAAGCTTTTGAAAAAGAATTTGCCGGGCCCTTTCACCTTTATTCTTCCAACCGGCGGACGGTTGCCAAAGATTTATAAGCAACGGAAAGAGGTCGGTATTCGTGTGCCCGATAATACGATTATACGTACTTTGGTTAAGGAACTTGGCAATCCGGTGCTTACCATGTCTGTTCGCGATGAGGATGAGGTGATTGAATATACTACCGACCCGGAACTGATTCATGAGAAATATGCCGATACCGTAGATCTTGTTATTGACGGAGGATATGGAGGCGCTGAAGCGTCTACTGTGGTCGACTGTACTGATGACGAATTTGAGATTATCCGTCAGGGTAAGGGCGTTTTGAGATAACGGTCTGAGGACGTTTTTCATTTGGGCTTTTAGAGTTGCTCCGGTTGGTCGCGTTATTTGTTTGCAACCGGTTTCGGATTTGGTACTTTCTTCAGTCTTGTCTGTTTCTGTTATTTGTCCGTTCCGTCTCTTTTCTGCCCATCGTCTGGTAGCCCGTTGTATGAGTGTGCTGATGTTTTTCATGTCTGTTGGTTTTTGGACAAATATACGATGGGTTGAATTTGGGCGTGGTAACTTTTGGTTGCATTTGGTTGCTTTGAGACGAATTTGGTTGTATTTTGCGGTTTTCATACTGTTTCTTGTTCGGTTTGTCTGTTTAAATAAAAAAGATGTACCCGCCTATACGCGTCCCTGCGTTTTCCCTATAAAGGTAATTTTTTACTTTTTGACTTCACTCCTTCACATTACCACATAAACAACAGATAAGCAGGACGTTAAGTGTGAAGGGCTATCCTTCACATTTCCTTCACCGGTCCTTCACATTCACCTCCGGTTTTTATAAAACGCATACGGTTGTGAGTTTTTTTCCGTACGGTTACGAATTCAATCCTGCACTTTATGAATTTTTTTCTGCACTGTTACGGTGATTTTCGTTACCGTATCAAAATATATTTCCGTACGGTTGTGGTGCTTGTTTGAACAGAAAGGTAAAGAATATGAACTGTTTTGCTAAAATAGGTCTGTTTTGTTTTTATTAATCTGTGAATAATTCATAACAGTATGACAAAATAAACATATGATTATGTTGTGAAGGATGCCCTTCACACTTAACTTTCTGCTTATCTGCGGTTTATATGGCAATGTGAAGGGGTGAAGGACTTTTGAGATAACTTTTATCTTAAGATATGATTTATGGTGGTAAAGCTGTATGCTAGTAATGAGAAAGATTATAGTATGTTATTTTTCAATATATTTATATTGTATAAACTAAAAATAAAGTGAAACTTATATTCGTGATAGTATAATCTAACTTGGCGTTTAATTTTTAAAGCTCTAAATAGGGTTAATATAAACGTATCAAATCATAAAAAATCAAAGAATACAATTGTTTTTGTTCACTTTTCTCATTCAAGACATTACTCAATAAATAGAAATCAATATATTTGTATGTGGTATATATGGTATTTCGAAGTATATAATCGGACTTGGAATGCTGTAATCAGACTTTATCATTAACCAGAATAAAAACATGTTGTATGTTTATGACACCTCCCGATATTAAACGGTCTACTAGCGAAGAACGGAGGGCATTCGTATTGGATGCATGGGAATGTCTGCATGACTGTGAATCGTGTGGTAAATGCCATATTCTGAAAGGGAAAGATGCAGAAACGTTATATGCCGATTATATCAAAGGGGTACGATCGTATATTGAAGTTACATTGGATATAAGAAATAATAACTATTAAAACGAGAGATTATGGATACAAAAGAAAAAGTATTGGCCACAATGAAGGAGGCAGGAATGCCATTGAATGCAGGTAAAATTGCAGAACTTAGCGGTTTGGACCGTAAAGAGGTGGATAAAGCGATGAAACAATTGAAAGAAGAAGGAGCTATTGTTTCTCCTGTCCGTTGTAAATGGGCACCGGCGGAATAAGAAAAGTGTATAGATGCGACGTAATAGAAAGCGGACGGTAATCCATTTTAACGTGGAGTACCGTCCGCACTTTTTTAGTTATAGATTTAGTTTTATTTTCCGTTGGAAGTTTTTGTCTGAGGTTCAAGTGTAATAACTGTCTGACCGTTTTCATCTAAAAGTTCCACCTTGTCGACAGCTGTTTTCTTGAAACTGCGTACACTGTTAAGGGCATTCAGCACCTGGCGTTCAACATCCAGACCCGGACCTGCCATCATGGTACTTATCATTTGTGTGAAAGTCAGTGAGGTCGGGTTATCTTTTTCCTGCTTGATGCCACCATTAATGACATTGCAGCCACCATATCCGTGAACGTGCATTTCTGCAATATTGAATGAAAGGAAAGGTGCTTTTTCTGTTTTACCCAATTCGGTTATGCTTTTCTGATTGACAGCTGTAATCAACCAGTCACCTTTAAGAGCGTCGATGTGGGTTGCGGTGCGTTTTTCCAATGAAAGAAGGGTTTTGCCGTGTTTGTTAGTCAGTTCTATTGCTTCGGCTGTACCTTTATAGGCAGTGACCTCTTTCATTGCATTGATAACTGCTGATTCTGTGTCCATGTCGGGACACATCATACGTGTGGTTCCCAATTTGCTGAAGGACAGCTTACCCGGCTTTGTCTCATCGGTTTCGATGCTACCCATGATGCGGTTGCATCCGGCACAACCATACACATTCTTTTTGTTGAGGTCCATTCCAATAAAGACTTCCCGTTCAGCTACCGGTTTCTGCCCGTTAACGGTTGTGACATTCCATTCTCCGTTTAAAGCACTAACCTCAAGAGCGTTTTTACTGCTTTTGCAACTTGTCATCGTAAATGCTGCGCAGATAGCTGCGGCAGCCATGATCATCATTCTTTTCATTTCTTTTTAGTCGTCTTTAGTTGTTGTATGGGCACAAAGATATATAATCCTGATGTAAATATATTTAGATTTATGTTTTATTTACGTTTTATCATAAAATTAATGTTATTGTGTTTGTACGGTTTTTATTACAGATATTATTTTTTGTATTATCTTTGTTATTGTGTATAATGTTAAAAGACAATCTGAAATCCTCAAAATTTATGGTTACAGAAAGAATCACGGCAGAACAGGCTTTTTTTAAATTGATTCGTTTAGCAATAGGTACCTGTGAAGACAAATCGCTAGTCATTGATGGAGATACGTGGGTGGAGGTTTTTGAAATGTCGCAGAAACAGGCGCTTACAGCGATTGTCCTGGATGGGGTTTCATGTCTTCCGGCTACAGACAAGCCTCCTGTGGATTTACTTCTCAAGTGGATAGGGCTGGTACAGAAAATCGAAATCAAGAACAGACGATTGAACAGACTGGTCGTGATGGTTTCGGATAAATTTCATCAGGAACAGATGACCGGTGTATTGCTGAAGGGACAGGGACTTGCTGCATTATACGAAAATCCGTTGCATAGAATGCCAGGTGATATTGACATGTGGATGTCTGGAGATCGCGCCGTATTGGTGGATTATGTACGGAAACGATGTCCCGGAGTGGAGGTGGTTTATCATCATATTGATTTTCCTGTTCTGAAGGAAACGGAAATAGAACTGCATTTTACTCCGTCGTGGATGAATGATTGGTTCGTAAACCGGAGATTGCAGAATTTATTTTCAGATTGGTTTCCTAAACAGGCGGCTCATCGGATTTCATTACCCGATACAGAGGGAACTGTGGCTGTTCCGACTCCGGAAATGAACAGAGTGTATATTTTACTTCATATTTATCGTCATTTATTTGACGAGGGTATAGGGTTACGTCAGTTGTTGGATTATTATCATGTTTTGTTGCAACCCTGTACAGAAAAAGAACGTGAAGATACACGCCGGATTCTGCGCAAGTTGAAGATGAGGCGTTTTGCAGCCGCTGTGATGTATGTTGAACAGGAAGTGTTTGGGTTGTCAGAGAAAGCGATGTTGGTAAAGCCTTCTTCATATTATGGACGGAAATTGTTGTCTGAGGTGATGCGGGCGGGAAACTTCGGAAAATATGATGATCGTATTAACCGAAGGATAAACGAGACTTCATGGCAAAAGTTCTGGCGTAAGGTAATACGTAATTTTACTTTTCTGACCGATTATCCCAATGAGGTTATCTGGAGTCCTATATTTAAGATATGGCATTATTTCTGGCGTTATCGTAATGGTTTTTTTGCGGAAGAAGAGTAGAATATTGGTCAGTTAGACTAATAAAATGGCGTGTTTGTCCTAATATAACAAGTTTTAAATGTTTTTACAGCATTTAGGTGCTGAATCATACCTAATTTTGCAACGCTTTTATTAAGGATTGAGGTATGAAGTTTGCTATAATTGCAGCGGGAGAGGGATCAAGACTGGCACAGGAAGGAGTTGCCCAGCCAAAACCTTTGGTGGCAATCCAGGGGGTGCCGATGATAGATCGTTTGATTCGCATTTTTAATGAAAATGGCGCAGAGGAAATAGTTGTTATTGTTAATACACTTCACCCGGAGACAGAACAACATCTCCGTAGAGGAATAGAAAAGGGGGGGTACGGAAATCTGAGAGTGGTTGTGAAATCAACTCCCAGTTCTATGCACAGTTTTTATGAATTGATGCCTTATTTGGGCGATGCTCCGTTTTGTCTGACTACGGTGGATACAATTTTCCGTGAGGAAGAATTTGCGGATTATATCAAATGTTTTCAGCAGGGACAGGATGACGGAGTGATGGCTGTTACAGATTATGTTGATGACGAGAAGCCGCTTTATGTAGCTACAGATGAGAATCTGGTTATTACAGGGTTTCATGATACATGTGAAGGCGATCGTTTTATTTCCGGTGGAATTTATTGCTTGAGGCCGGCTGCGTTCCGTACGTTAAAAAGATGTATGGCAGAAGGAAAAAGCCGAATGCGTAATTTTCAGCGTGGGCTTGTTGAGGATAAATTTTGTTTAAAGGCTTATCCGTTTTCAAAGATATTGGATGTAGACCATGCAGATGACATTAGAAAGGCTGAAGCTTTTCTGGAGGAAAAGAATAAATAGGTTTTTATGGAAGGGAAGAAAGACATTTGCTGTATAGGGCATATCACGTTAGATAAAATCATCACGCCGAAATTAGAAAAATATATGCCGGGAGGCACATCTTATTATTTCGCAGAAGGGCTAAGGCATTTTGAGAATGTTGATTATCAGCTGGTGACAGCCGTAGGGCCTGATGAGATGCATGTTGTGGATGATTTACGGAAGAAAAACATAGACGTAAAAACCGTGCCGTCTGCGTCCTCTGTTTTCTTTGAAAATAAATATGGAGAGGACCAGAATCATCGTACTCAGCGTGTGTTGGCAAAAGCTGCACAGTTTACGGTGAATGATTTACAGGATATTGATGCGAAGATTTATCATTTGGGCAGTTTGCTGGCCGATGATTTTGCTCCCGATGTCATTCCTTATCTTCATGAGAAAGGATTGGTTTCGTTAGATGTCCAAGGTCTGTTGCGCGAGGTACGAGGCGAGCAGGTTTTTGCGGTGGATTGGAAAGAGAAACGTCAGTTGTTGCCTTATGTGGATATTCTTAAGGTTAACGAATATGAGATGGAGATGCTTACCGGTTGTGCTGATGCCCATGATGCGGCGTTGAAACTGGCTGAATGGGGATGTCGTGAAGTCTGCATAACCAATGGAAGTTATGGCTCTGTGATTTATGCGGAGGGTAATTTTTATGAAATTATGGCATATCCTCCACGTAGAATTGTTGATGTAACCGGTTGTGGAGATACTTATTCGACGGGATATTTGTATCAGCGTCTGAAGGGTGCCGGTTATGAAGAAGCAGGCCGGTTTGCAGCAGCCATGTCTACTTTAAAACTGGAATCAGCTGGTCCGTTCTCTGGTTTGGAGAGTGATATTCTGCAACTGGTTCGTCAATACGAAAAAGCAATCTGAGAAAAATAATAATCCCCAATAATTTTATACTATGAAAGCTTCATTGCCTTATTCGGATATGAATGAGGCGGTGAGGCTTTTTATGATGAGATGAAGAGATATGAGAGGAGAAATAAAGACGACAATTGTTTTGTGGTGCTTGCTTTGGGTAAGTACGGTTGCCGGATGGGCTCAGAATATTAACGGAAAGGTGACAGATGCCGAGACGGGTGAGGCATTGCCTTTTGTAAATGTCTATTTTGAAGGAAAACACGGACACAGCAGTCCTACCGATGTGGATGGAAATTATAGTATTCCGTTTGAGAAAGGAACGTTGGTTTTTTCTATGGTCGGTTACAAGGTTCAGAAGTTTCAGATTTCTAAGCCACAGAAACTTAATGTGAAACTGACAGATGAGTCGAAGATGATAAAGGAGGTGGAGATTAAGAAGAAAAAACAGCGTTATAGCAGGAAAAACAATCCGGCTGTAGAGATGATGAAGAAGGTGATTGCAGCAAAGGAAAAGACAGATTTACATGAGCAGGATTATTTTTCGTATGATAAATACCAAAAACTGACATTTGCTTTGAATGAGGTGACAGATAAGGTTTTTGAAGATGATAAATTCAAGCGTATGCCTTTTCTTAAAGACCATGTGGAGATATATCCGTCTACAGGTAAATTGATTTTGCCGGTATCTGTAAACGAAACTGTTACTCGTCATATTTATCGGAAGGACCCTAAGTCGGAAAAAGATATAGTAACCGGTGAAAGGGTTGACGGAATCAGTGAATTGTTTAATACGGGAGATATCATGACGAGCATCATCAAAGACTGTTTTACGGATGTGAATATTTATGATGATGAGGTCCGTTTGTTACAGTATCCGTTTATCAGTCCGATTTCTACGGCTTCTGCTATCCGTTTTTACCGTTATTTCATTGTGGACACAGTGATGGTGGATAAGGATAAGTGCTATCATCTGGAATTTTTGCCCAATAATCCTCAGGATTTCGGGTTCTCAGGAAATCTGTATATAATGGCTGATTCTACATGGCGTGTCAAACGGGTGGAGTTGGGTATACCTCAACGTTCGGATGTGAATTTTGTGGAACAGATGGATATTGTTCAGGAGTTTGTTCAGCTGCCGGGAGGAGAATATGTTCTGTCAAGTGACAAGATGGTGGTACAGTTGAAATTGGCTAATTTTATCCAAAAGTTTCAGGTTGAGCGTAATACAAAATATAATAATTACGATTTTGCTGAGATACCGGACAAAGTCTTTAAATTTAAAGGGGACAAGAAGGTTGAGGCTAGTGCGATGATGAGGGATGATGATTTTTGGTCGGCTCATAGGGCTGAGCAACTGTCAAAGTCGGAGAGCAAGCTTGATATTTTTATCAATAAACTGGAACAGATAAAAGGCTTTAACTTTGTGCTTTTTGTGGCGAAAGCCTTCATCGAGAATTTTGTTGAGACAACAGCCGATCCTAAAAAGCCGAGTCTTGTAGATATTGGTCCGGTCAATACAATGATAACGCATAACTTTGTGGAGGGCTTGCGTCTGCGTGCCAGTGCGCAGACTACGGCCAATCTGAATCCGCACTGGTTTGGGAAAGGATATGTCGCATATGGTTTTAAGGACCATCGTTGGAAAGGAATGGGAGAGGTTACTTATTCTTTTAATAAGAAAGATTATCTGCCCCGTGAGTTTCCCGTGAACAATCTGTCTTTTTCCTATGCTAATGATGTGATGTCGCCAAGTGACAGATTTGTGCCTACAGATAAGGATAATGTGTTTATCTCGTTCAAATGGACTAAGGTAGACCATATGCAGTATTACCAGCGGTATCATTTAAAATATGATAAGGAGTGGGAAAACGGATTGAGAATAAACATGCAGCTGAAGCATGAGGTGAATGAACCGACCGGGGCACTGTTTTATCAGCCGTTGGACGGAAACGGAGGACCATCGCTCGATCCGTCATCGTATATCAAAAATATAACGACGGCTGAGACTAGCTTTGGAGTCCAGTTCCAACCGGGTGCTACATGGATTAATACCAAGCAGAGACGTCTGTCAACAAATCTGGATTCGCCAATTTACGGTTTACAGCATACGATAGGTGTAAAAGGTGTATTGGGCGGGGATTATAATTATAATCTGACAGAAGCGACTGTGTATAAACGTTTCTGGCTTCGTTCGTGGGGTAAGATGGATTTTTATATCAAGGGAGGTATACAGTGGAACAAAGTACCGTTTCCATTGCTGATAACACCACCGGCCAACCTGTCTTACATTATGGAGGACAATACGTTTAATCTTATTGACAACATGGAATTCATGAATGACCGTTACGGCATGATGATGTTTTCATGGGATTTGAATGGAAAGATTCTGAACCGTATTCCGCTGATAAATCGTTTGAAATGGCGTGAGTATATCGGTTGTAATGTACTTTGGGGTATGTTGACAGATAAGAATAATCCGTTCCTGGCTGAGAATGCGGGAGATAAGGATTTGTTCTATTTCCCGGGAAATTTCCGTAGTGACGGTACTTTTGACTATAATTCACGAGTGATGGATCCGAAAGTACCCTACGTGGAAATCGTAGCCGGAATCCATAATATATTTAAGTTACTGCATATCGAGTACGTACATCGTATGAATTATATACGTCCCGATACGCAGAAATGGGGTATTCGTTTTATGTTGAGAGTTACTTTCTGATTTCGGTGCTGGCGGCTTTTCGCTTAAGATCCATGCGGAAAGCAAACAGCCATACGACAACGAAAGCAAGAAACGGAATAATAAAAGCGACTGAAACAGTATAACGATCGGCAATGGAGCCGGTCAATAATGGACCGATGGAGCCGCCAATTACTGTCATCATAAGGATAGATGAGGCTCTTTCGGTCCATTTTGTGTCTACTGTGTGGAGCGTAAGAGCAAAAATAGTTGGAAACATGATGCTTTCGAATACATAACAAAGTATGAGGGCTATGACAGATATGATGCCTGCATGTGCGATGACAAGAACTGTTGACAAAAGGGTCCCGACGGCACAAATATGAAGCAGACGTTCGGCGGCAACGCGGCGCATTAATGCACTTCCGGCAAACCGTCCGCACATGAACAGTCCCAGTCCTCCGAACGATAATGTCATAGAGGCCTGCAACGGCGTCATGAAACCATCATCGCTTACATAATTTATAAAGAATGTATTGATGGAGATTTCGGCAATTTCATAGCAAAGCAATGCTATAAATCCAAAGATAAATAATCTGCGTGTGGTTGATCGGGCAGGCGGTTTGTCTGATTTGTCCGTTGAACGGGTATCCATCAGAATATCGGGTAACCGGAAATGTGAGAAATAGAAAGCAACCAGAAGTACCATAATGCCGATTACACTATAAGGAATGGAGATATGTGCAATATCTCCTTCGCCTCCGAAAAAAAACAGCCCACCGAAAAGAGCACCACATATGCTGCCTAACCCGTTGAATGACTGTGCTCTGTTTAAACGTCCGGCTGCTGTAGCCGGATTACCCAGTAGAGTGACATAGGGATTGGCAGCGGTTTCAAGCAGAACCAGTCCACAACCAATGATGAAAAGCGGTAGCAGAATGTAATAGAACGAAGAGATGAATTCGGTGGGAATAAACATCAGTGCTCCGATGCCGAATAACATCAGGCCAAACACAATACCGCTACGGGTTCCGTAACGTTTGATGAATTGTCCTCCGGGCAGCGCCATTAGAAAATAAGCGCCATAGATGACTGTTTGCATCAGTGCCGCATGGGTGTGACTGATACCTATTGTCATTTGAAAATGTTTGTTCAGGACATCCATGATGGAACGTACACCTCCCCAAAGGAAAAACAGAGAGGTAATAAGCATGAACGGGACAATATATTGTGAATCAACCAGTCGTGTCGCGTCTTTCTTTTTCATAATGTATTAATACACATTCGTTTTGTAATCTATAAAAGTTCGGCAACCTGCATAATATTATCAACAATAGCGTCGGGTAGCGACATGTCTGTTTCTTCCGGAGCCCAGCTTTCGCCTTTCATCCAAATGGCTTTACAGCCTACGGCTTTTGCCGGAACAATATCTTTACCGTATGAGTCACCTACAACGGCAACTTCATTAGCCGGAAAACCTGTTGCACGTACTCCCATGCGGTAGATCTCCGGATCGGGTTTACGTACGCCTACTACGGCTGATTCGATAATACTGTCGAAATATTCGAGATTGAAATCTTTCAGAATGGTTTCAATGTTGCCATAGAAGTTTGATACCAAAACCAGTTTATAACGTTTCTTTAACTCGTCTAGAACTTTGCGGCTGGTGTCTAAGGTATGCATAGCGTAGCTGTTGCAGTAGTCTGCAATTTTCTGTACGGCAGTCAGACGGTTGTTTTCAGATGCATTCCAATAGTTTTGACGGATAAGTTCCTGTGTCTCGATGTTGACCTTTTTAAGTAATAAGGTGTGGAAATTATCTGTAGGTAGAATGATGGGTGATTTTGCAAGAGCTCTTTCTGCAAAAACGTATGCTTCACGAAACTGGTTCTCGTTGACAGGTACGGAGGCGTTTTGAAATCCCTCCCACAAAACATTAGCCCAGTGGCGTGCACCGGTATCAAGTGTACCGCCATAGTCAAAGATGACGGCTTTTATATTTTTGAAATCAGGCATATTCGTTAAGTTTGGCATTAAGTGTTCTACTCAATTTTTCATGGCAGACACGCATGTAGAAGAAAATCGCAGAAAGTACAATAATCTCAAATGCAACGTATAGCCACGGCATTTTAATAAGTAAAGCAATATAGAGGGCTATTGCACGGGTGTTGAAGGTAAGTATGTTGGTATACTTCATTAGTGGCAGGCTACCGGCACGGAAATCGTCACGAAGTTTTTGGGGGATATTTTCACCGAATTTTTCCTTGACGGCTTTTTTGAACTTCTGGAATTGCGGACTCATCTGTTCTTGTGAGTGAGTGTAATTACAATACGAATATAAGAATACTTTCCAGGCCAGATTGCCTTTCCATGGCGTAGTCTTATAATCAGCCTTTACTTTTTCATAGCTGTCCAGTTCGCTACCGTCTTTTCCTTTGAGGAAATACAGATGGACGTTGCGGTAATAATCAGCCAGCTGACATTGTTTAACGTGACAGACAAATCCATCAAAAGCACAGAGTAACCAAATCCAAATACCCCATTCGGGAGTTAATCTTAATGAAATTGCTACGTAAATGGCGAAGAACCATACATCACCGGCAAAACCGTCAAGGATACGTCCCCAAAGTGTTTTTTTGCCTGTCATTCTGGCCAGTTGTCCGTCTGCGCTGTCGTACAGATTTGCCCAAATGAGTAGGATAATTCCGATAATGGTATGAGTTAGATCAGGAAAATAGAACATAATTCCCGCTGTTCCGCCTAAAATAATGGACAGGATTGTAATTACATTAGGGTGGGCATTGAATTTATTGAAGAAATTTGCCCACATCAATCCTAATGGACGGGTAAAATGAATGTCTAACCACTCTTCTGTATCTTGTGATTTGAAAGTAGACTGTAATTTGTTTTTTTCTTTTTCCATGATTAGTCAAAATGATTATTGAGAAATATGTTGATAAATGAGTTCTGCAATGGCGGCTGCGGCCTCGTTACAGCATGCGGAGAAACTGGGCCAGTCGTTGAAGTCGATAATGACAATCTCGCCCGACGGTCTGATGATGGCATCGCCTCCGTAGATTGAGATACCTGTGCTGGCTGATAATTTATTTGCTTGTTCACGTAGTTCATTTTCGTTAAAGTCGTAATTTTTAAATGAACCATTAAAACGTTCCAAACCAAATTTGCTGTAACCGTTCTTGGTGGGGTAGGTTGAGAAGAAAAAGTCTGTTCCGGCTACGCCGTAGAATTTCAATAAGTCTCCTTCGGTATGTTCTTCTGTAACAAAATGGCGAATGCCTCTAATTCTGAAGATTTCTAACGCATTGGCCAGCTCTGTTGAAGTGGGGATGAATTGTATGTCTTCCTGGTGTTGGGCACATCCGTCATCTCTTTTTATCCAGCAAGGATACTGAAGTGAGTTCAAATCATCCGGCAGGTTTGTTTCGTCACATCCTTTCGGGGCATTTATTTGTAACGATTGGTATAAAGAACGTAGTTTACGCCGGTTTAATGTGAGCAGACTTGTGGCACTATTGGGCATATATAGCCCTTTAGTTTCGGCGGCAGATAACATTTCTAAGGTTTCATGAGCACGGCCCATTGAGAATGCGCCTTGAATGTCCTCCAAGTCAGATGGAATGAGAAACCGTTCATCTATAAGCCGGATATTACAGCCATATTGTTTTGATAGACATTTTGCTACAGATTGCAAAATCGCAGTGTCGCGCATGACTGAGTTTGGAGAAAAGAGGGGCGCGCGGCTTATTCCTATTAATTTTATCATTTTATTTGTTCAGATGGAATACTGAATCAGTACTGTCTTTGATATGAAACAATGTAAAAATTAAATATGTAAAATTACGAAATTTGTTTGTTTATATCAAATTTGATTGCCTTTTGGAACAGAAAAGACGAGTACCAGGTAATAAAAATTTGTATATAATAGGATGAATTGATATTTTTGCTCTATACTGGAGTTAGAATGATGTTAATATTTGTAGACATAAAAAAAAGGACACCAATGGTGTCCTTTTTAATTTTATAATAATTGAGAATTAGTGAATCTCAATCATTCTGTTTACTTTTGCTTTCTCTTCGGGAGCGAGCTTAGGCAATGTGATGTTCAAAACACCGTCTTGAACGTTTGCACCAATCTTGCTAGCGTCGACATCATCAGGTAAGACAAGAGCCTGTTCGAATTTTGAGTAAGAAAATTCGCGACGTAGGTATTTCTTCTCTTCACCTTCTTTGGTTTCGTTTTTCTTTTCCATACTGATGACTAACTCATTGTTGTCGCTCAATTGAATCTTGAAATCATCCTTAGTCATGCCGGGAGCTGCAACTTCAACTTTGTATTCTTTTTCGTTTTCTATGACATTGATCGCAGGAGCGGTTGCATTAGCCTTTACCATCCAATCGTTGTCGAAGAAATCGTTAAAGATACTTGGTAACCAATTCTGACTGTTGTACTTTCTAATGGGTGTCATAATATAAATCTCCTATATTTTTAAGTTTAACTTTCTATTTCTGAACCCTTCACCTTTCGGTTTCGTGTTCACTTATTATATTACAATCTCTGTGCCATGTGTCAACATGACAGTGTAAGATATTGATAATTTAAACATACGAAAGTTTCTTTAAATTTCAGCTCTGATAATTTAAATATTGGCGATTCTTTTTTACAAACGTTGACTGATTTTATGGCATAAAAGAAGACATAATGTCTGTTTGAAAAACGAGTGAGGAAATGTCTTATTTGACTGCTTTATTAGGTTATTATATTTGTTTTACGTATATTTGTTTCATGTGCTTATGTTTATAGAATAGTCTGCGGATAGCCGTATGATGATGCTTTTTAAGTTTGTTATATATTAAACGAAAGAATATGATTACATATCCCAATGCCAAAATTAATCTCGGACTATATGTTACAGAGCGTAGGAGTGACGGTTATCATAACCTGGAAACGGTTTTTTATCCCATTCCGCTTTGTGATACATTGGAGATTGTTATAGAAGAAAGTCCCGAAAAGTCTGATGAGCTATTTACTGTTCAGATGGCAGATTATACTTTGCAGACTGAAGGTATTGCCATAGATAGTGAACCGGAGAAGAATCTGGTAGTTAAAGCACTGAGAAATCTAAAACGTGATTTTAATATTCCACGGGTAAAAATCCGTTTAAAAAAGAATATTCCTTCTGGAGCCGGATTAGGTGGCGGTTCATCTGACGCAGCGTTTACACTTAAAATGCTGAATGAGATGTTTGGACTGTCCATAAGTGATGACGAGTTGGAAAAACGTGCTGCTACACTTGGTGCCGATTGTGCTTTTTTTATTCGCAATCATGCGACATTTGCGACCGGTATCGGTAATATTTTTGAGCCGGTCAGTCTTAATCTTAAAGATTGGTATTTTGTCTTGGTTAAGCCTGATGTTTTTGTTTCCACAAAAGAAGCTTATGCGCAAATTACTCCTCATAAACCTATTTACCGGTTGACCGATGTGATAACTCAAAGTCTTGATTCATGGAAAAATATGATGAGTAATGATTTTGAACCGGGGATTTTCAACTTATATCCCTCAGTAGGAAATATCAAGCAGACATTATATGATATGGGGGCTGTTTATGCTTCGATGAGCGGTTCCGGTTCTAGCGTATTCGGGATTTTTGCCAATGAACCGGTATTGACAGACGGACAGTTTGGTGATGCGTTCTGTTATGTTGGCCGGTGGTAATATGATAAAAAGTGGTAGGTATCTTTATCGGAGGGTTCTGAAAGACAGAATGTAAAGACTGATAGCTATGGCAAGAGTAATTAAAAGTACTCTGAGCCAGCTGTGTTCGATGACGAAACAGATACAATAAAGGAATGTAATCCATACCAATGACACGGAGATGATTTTGGCGCGTAACGGAATGGCTTTGTGTTCGCGAAAGTTCCGTATATAAGGTCCCAGGTGCTTTTGGTTAAGCAACCATTCATATAATCGTGGTGAACCTTTGAAAAACAGAGCTGCAGCTAATAATAAGAAAGGAGTAGTGGGCAATAGTGGGAGGATAATTCCTGCCACTCCAAGCCCTAATGCCACGTAGCCTAATATAATGCAGATGACTTTCATGGTGTAAATATACGAAAATAGCGAATAAATACGTATTTTTGCAATGGCATTGAGGTGACATTAAATGCTAATAATTCAAATAGGTTCTTATTTTAAAGCAGTATTTATGTATACAGTCATCAAGCGAATTGAAATATCGGCAGCTCACAGACTGTCGCTTTCTTATCCGAGTAAGTGTGAGAATCTTCACGGACACAATTGGATTGTCACCGTTCATTGTCGTTCAAAGGAGTTAAACAGTGATGGTATGGTGTTGGATTTTTCTCGTATTAAGGAAGTGGTAAAGGGAAAGCTTGACCATAGAAATCTGAATGAAGTTTTTGATTTTAATCCGACTGCAGAGAATATAGCAAGATGGATATGTGATCAGTTTCCGGAGTGCTTTAAGGTTGAGGTTCAGGAGTCAGAAGGAAATACTGCTATTTATGAGAAAGATTAACGAGATATTCTATAGCCTTCAGGGAGAAGGTTTTCATACGGGGACGCCGGCAGTATTTATTCGTTTTTCGGGTTGTAATTTGAAATGTCCGTTTTGTGATACTCAGCATGAGGAAGGGGTGTTGATGAGTGATGAGGAAATTATGAATGAAGTAAAGAAGTATCCTGCTGCAATGGTAATACTTACCGGTGGGGAACCTTCATTATGGATTGATAAAGCATTTATTGACCAGCTTCATGCGGCCGGTAAGTATATCTGTATAGAGACAAACGGAACTCGTGAGTTGCCGGAAGGTATTGACTGGATTACCTGTTCTCCAAAAGACGGAGGCAAAGTGAGACTGACGCGTATGGATGAGTTAAAGGTAGTTTATCAGGGGCAGCCTTTGGATTCTTATAAGGCTTATCCTGCACGTTATTTCTTTTTACAGCCTTGTTCTTGTAAAAATATCAATGAAACGGTAGATTGTGTTAAGCAACATCCAGAATGGCGTTTAAGCCTTCAGACTCACAAGTTTATTGGGATAGAGTAAAGAGGAGCATAAATTGCATTTTAGTAGGCAAACTGCCAAACTTTGGTCGTGTCAAAGGTTTGTATAGTTATGGCAATACTGTCTCCTTTTTGCAGATTCAGACCGGAAAAAGGCAGGCTGGCGTAGATTGTTGTAGTATAAGCACATGGATCATCTCCCTGGTCATGACAGAGCGTGAGATGGTATGTTTTTCCTGTTGTCGTAGTAGTAATCTGCTCTGTTTTATATCCCCAATTTTGTGTGCCGCCTTGCGTCTTTGGCGTCAGACGGAAATTGATATAATTGCCGCCTTTCCAAACTGAAATAACGTTTGTCGGATCTGTTTCTGTGAGATCTCCTTCTTTTAGGAGTGTGACATTTCTAGCTTGATATACTTTGACGACGGGATAACCGTTCTTTTCGTTTCCTGTCAGCTCAAATCCGCAGATAATGCGATAAACGGCTTCCGGTAAAAGATTCTGTATAGATGTCTGTGGAATATAAGTGTTACCGTTGTCTGTTATCAGTTTTGTACCAAATCCGTTTTGGTCACTGTAAAGATCTGCAAATTCATTGATGAGTGCCGGGAAAACATAATCATCGTCAGAATCGTTATTACACCCGGAAAAACTTAGGCAGAAAAATAAAAGCAAACCTGTTATTCCTTTCCCGTATGAGAGACGGAAAAGAGAATAACAAGTTTGTAAGAATGTTTTAATCATTATCATAAATTCATCCTATTGACTGCATGCTGTTTCGTGGTTAAACACCGGATTTGCATACATTGTCAGCATACGCTCACGCAAGAAAGATTCGTCAGGATTAGGTAGGCTGATCTTGGTTAGCTGTGTTTTGAGATAATTTTCAAAGTGTGCATCGTCTTCAGGTGTATAATATTCACTGAAACGGTGTGTACCTTTTAATTTATCGGCTGCAAGATAATTGACCGGATAAAGTTTGTATTGTTTATGTATCATCTGGTCGATATGCTGTGCAATGGCTGTGAAGAGATCTGTCTTTGGCATATCTGCAGGCAATGTATCGAGCCATTCGTTGATGCAGGAGCCCATTTGGAAATGAATGTGGCCTTTAAATCCGAATATACCGGTTTTCATGTTTTCCAGATCGTCGGAAGGACTTTTCTTGAAGCCTGGAATGTCACGCTTTTGTTGGAATTCTTGGGCTTTGAGGTAATCACAGGGGTCATATTCGTATGATAGCGTGGTCGGGACAAGGTGTAGTTCTTTCAGTCTGTCTATAATACTACCTTCTCCGCCCATTGCCATCATTTTAAGAATAGAGTCTTGTGTCCTGTCATCAGAATCTTTTGCACGTCCTTCACGTTGCGCAATCCATATGTTTTCATGTTTGGTATTGATGGCATAGTGCATATATCGGCTAAGACGTGCGCTGGAACGAAGAATCTCGCGCATGGAGATACCCCGTTGTACGATGAAGGATTTATTGACTCTGACCAGTTTCTTAATCCATGGTCTGATTAATAAATTGTCACCAATAGCTATTTCTACCGTGTTATTGAAGCCATAATCCATCATACCCATTGATAGAAATGCAGAGTCTATGACGATATCCCGGTGATTGGTGATATAGGTATGTGGAGTATTTTTATCCTTCAGGTCTTCGCAACCTAGTGAGAATCCATTGCTGAGTTTGGTACATAAGTCTTTGAGAAGCGGGTAAAAGATAGCTTTCTGAACCTCGAGGTTGGTTTTACAGCTTCTTAATATGGTACAGAGCTTCTCATAGGGTACGTCTGGTAAGACCTGGCTTACAACTTGCTCAAATTCTTTGTCTGCAATCAGTTCTTCAAAGATAGCCGGCAACTCTTCTGGGTCGTATGGGCGAATCTCGTCAAATTCTTCAGGAGTTCTCATAAGGTTATTTTTTAAAGGTTTCACGAATCTGTGCGTATAGTATACACGTGGTTTGCAGTTTACTTTGAAAGACGGTCTTCAATGATGTCTGTCAGCACGTCCTTCATGTCTAGTCCGGCTGCGAGTACTTGCTGGGGGATGAAGCTTGTTGCTGTCATACCGGGAGTGGTATTGATTTCCAGCATGTTGATTTTTTCGCTTTCTTTACCGTCTGCATCAGTATGTTTGGTAATGATATAGTCAATACGGATGATGCCTTTACATCCCAAAATGTCATAGATGGCAGAGGTTACCAGCTTGACGCGTTCTGTGGTTTCTTCACTCAGACGGGCCGGTGTGATTTCCTGCACTTGTCCGTTATACTTAGCATTGTAGTCGAAAAACTCATTGCCTGTGACAACTTCGGTGATTGGGAATACCACATCCTTGGTATGAGTCTTGTAGCAGCCGCAAGTAATTTCTGTTCCTTGCAGGAATGATTCTACCATGACTTCGTCGCTTTCGTTCATGGCTTTGGCAATAGCAGCATTGATGTCTTCAATGTTCTTTACCTTGGTTACGCCGAAACTGGAACCTCCTGCGTTTGGCTTTACAAAGCAGGGAAGTCCTATTTTTTCTACAATTTCCTTGTCTGTAACCAGATTTTCAAATCCTTTACGGATAACCATGCTTTCGCTGACGCTGATACCGAATCCTTTCAGATATTGGTTTAGGGTAAATTTATTGAAGGTCATGGCTTCAACGAGGACGTCACTTGTAGAATAGGGGAGACCGATAAGGTCGAAGTATCCTTGTAGAATACCGTTTTCTCCCGGTGTGCCATGTATGGTGATGTATGCGAAATCGGGGTGAATGCGTTGTCCGTTGGCTTCGAAGCTGAAGTCGTTACGGTCTACGGTAGCATGAGTACCGTCGTTGAGATGAGCTTCCCATGTCATTCCTTTGATCTCTATAATGTAAACCTCATAACGTTCTTTGTCAAGGAAGGAATGGATACCTTCGGCGCTCCGAAGTGAAACGTCGTGTTCAGAGGAATCACCTCCGGCTACGATTGCAATAATCTTTTTCATTTTTACCTTATTTTATAAAATACGATGTATTATGATATGTTTTCTTTCCCGGTCATATATATACGCCAGCGTTCCAGTAGCTTTTCCATGTCATCGGGCAATGGACAGGAAAAGTCCATTTCTTTGCCGGTACGTGGGTGCTTGAAACCTAATGTTCTGGCGTGTAGAGCCTGTCGCGGACAAGTCTCGAAACAATGTTGTACAAATTGTTTGTATTTTCCGGATTGGTTCCCACGCAGAATTTCATTACCGCCATATCGTTCGTCATTGAACAGGGTATGTCCTATATGTTTCATGTGTGCACGAATCTGATGGGTACGTCCTGTTTCCAGACGACATTCTACAAATGACACATAGCCTAGATTCTCCAATACTCGGTAATGAGTTACAGCATGTTTTCCGACACCACTGTCTGGTGCGAAAACAGCCATCTGCATACGGTCTTTCGGGTGACGGGCAATGTTCCCTTCAATACGTCCTTCATTTTCAGCGAAGCATCCCCACACCAGTGCGTTATAAAGTCGGCGTGTCGTTTTGTTGAAAAACTGTTTGCCGAGACTGGTCTTGGCGTCCGGTGTTTTTGCTACCACAAGCAGGCCTGAAGTGTCTTTATCTATGCGGTGAACCAGACCTACTGTCGGATCGTTGGGATCATAGTCCGGATTGTCGCGTAAATGCCAGGCTATGGCGTTTACCAGTGTGCCTGTATAATTCCCGCACCCGGGATGAACTACCAAGCCGGCTGGCTTATTGACTACAATAAGGTCGTCATCCTCGTATACGATATTGAGCGGAATGTCTTCCGGAATGATGTCGTTGTCATATTTGGGACGGTCAAGCACAATGATTATTTCATCGTTGGGTTTGACTTTATAACTGCTTTTTGCCGGTTTGCCGTTTACGCGGATAAAACCTTGTTCTGCTGCTCGCTGAAGTCTGTTACGTGATGTATCGTACAAGTGTTCCATCAGAAACTTGTCGATTCTCATTGGCGATTGTCCCTTGTCAACTTTCAGACGATGGTGTTCAAATAACGCGGTTCCGTCATCCTCGGTAGCGTCGTTTTCATCGTCTAACATGTCTTCCCATTCGTCAGAAGAAGTTTCTGTGGGTATACAGTCCGTATGGTCATAACGGTCGGTCATATTATTTGCTAATAAATCTTTTTTTACCATGCCAGCCCTTCTGTTTCCTCTTCTGTATTTTCACTTTCACTTTCACTTCCTGATTCTTCAGGCATTACTTCACCAATGCTGTCTGTCATCAGACTGTCACTGTTATCTGTAAATTCGCCGCTTCCGACTTGGAGCGTAATGGCGGCATCAATGGGAATACGGTCACCCCCGAATACATTCTTACCACGGCATTTGACACCATATACCCAGTCTTTTTCACCTTCAATGTATTCACATGGTGTTAATTTAAATCCCAAAGCGGTAAGCCGGGCTTCGGCTTCACGTAATGAACTGTTATCTGCAATGTCCGGTATGGTTAATGTCGGCGTTTTTGTTGTATTGATTGTCAGATAGATTTCACGTCCTTGTTTGACTTTTTGTCCGACTGCCGGCAATTGATCTATGACACTGTTTCCTGCCAAGGATTTGTTATAGCTTGAATCGATTACAACTGCTTTTAATCCTTTGTCTGAAAGCATTCGTTTGGCAAAGTCAAGCTGCACGCCTCTGACATCGGGAACTTCTATTTCTTCACCATGATGAGTATATATTTCTAATCCTTTCCATACACCAAAAGCTACGATTATTATAACCATAGCCATTGCCAACAGATTCACCCAGATGATTTTACTGGTGATTTTCTGGAAAAACTCTTTTAATGTCATGATATATGTTTCCTGCTATTCGTGTTCAAAGATACTAATAAAAAACAGAAAAGAAGTAAGGGATTCCTTACTTCTTTTCTGTTTTTTCGTTGAAAGATAATTCTCAATAATTATTTGCCATGCTTTTCGTCAGAAACAGTAAGTTTCTTGCGGCCCTTAGCGCGACGTGCTGCTAATACTCTACGACCGTTTGCAGTAGTCATTCTTTGACGGAAACCATGTTTGTTTTTTCTCTTTCTGTTGTGAGGTTGAAATGTTCTTTTCATTGTTATATCGCTTTTTATTGTTGTTTCTTATGCTAACGGGGTGCAAAAATAGAGATTTTATTCCAATAAAACAAGAGATAACTCATTTTTACACAAAAGTTTTGTGTTTTTTTTAAGAAAACCATTACCTTTGTAGTTGGAAACAAGAAAATAGATTCATATACACATAACATTTATTATTTTATGATTAACGCTCAAGACATTAAGAACGGTACCTGCATCCGTATGGATGGAAAGTTGTATTTCTGTATTGAATTTTTGCATGTAAAGCCGGGTAAGGGTAATACTTTCATGCGTACCAAATTGAAAGATGTTGTGAACGGTTACGTTTTGGAACGTCGTTTCAATATTGGTGAAAAGCTTGAAGATGTACGTGTTGAACGTCGTCCTTATCAGTTCCTTTACAAGGAAGGTGATGATTATATCTTTATGAATCAGGAAACATATGATCAGATTCCTATCATGCATGATTTGATTACCGGTGTAGACTTTATGAAAGAAGGTGAAGTTGTTGAGGTTGTAACCGATGCTTCAACAGAAACTGTTCTTTTCGCAGAAGTTCCTACAAAGGTAAAACTGAAAATTACTTATACAGAGCCGGGCGTAAAGGGTGATACTGCAACCAATACATTGAAGCCTGCTACCGTAGAGACAGGTGCCGAGGTACGCGTACCGTTGTTTATCAACGAAGGTGAGACAATTGAAGTTGATACTCGTGACGGTTCTTATGTAGGTCGTGTGAAGTAATTATCAGTGATATAAACTTCTTATAAAAAATGAATAATAAGGTATCAAATATCTTATTGTTCATTTTTTTTGTTACCTTTGTTTGTAGCAAATTGCAAACAGAAAAAACGGATGAGATATTCATTTATAATACCGGTGTATAACCGGCCGGATGAGGTCGATGAACTGTTACAGAGCCTTACCGTACAGTCATGTCACGATTTTGAGGTTATTGTTGTGGAGGATGGTTCACAAGTGACCTGTCAGCATGTTGTGGAGAAGTATGCGCAGACTCTCGATGTAAAATACTACTGTAAGCCTAATTCCGGTCCGGGACAAACCCGTAATTATGGTGCGGAACGCAGTTCCGGCGAGTATCTGATTATTCTGGATTCTGATTGTGTTTTGCCGCCCGGATACCTTCAGGCGATAGAGGATGAATTGCGGCGGGAATATGCAGACGCATTTGGCGGTCCGGATAAGGCACACGATTCTTTTACTGATATTCAGAAGGCCATCAGCTATTCTATGACATCGTTTTTCACAACCGGTGGAATCCGCGGAGGAAAGAAAAAAATGGATAAGTTTTATCCGCGTTCTTTTAATATGGGTATTCGTGCGTCTGTTTATAAGTCACTTGGTGGCTTTTCAAAAATGCGTTTTGGTGAAGATATTGATTTCAGTATTCGTATATTCAAGGGCGGGTATGTTTGCCGGCTTTTTCCCGAAGCGTGGGTGTGGCATAAACGCCGTACAGACTTAAAGAAGTTCTTTCGGCAGGTCCATAATTCCGGAATTGCGCGTATTAACCTATACAAGAAATATCCTGAGTCATTGAAATTGGTTCATATGTTGCCGATGGTATTTACTGTTGGTGTAGTGATTTTGTGTTTGGTTGCACTTACTGGGTGGATTGGTTCGATGTGGATTTTTCAAATGACCCATAAGTATGTTTATGCGGTAGAGATGCCCGGTATAATTCCTCATACTCAAGTCTTTCATGCTTTGTCGTGGATTCCGCTTTTGCCGCTTCTGCTGTTCTGTCTGCTGATTTTTATTGACGCGTCATGGCACTATAGAAGTATAAGGATTGGTCTGTTGTCGGTGGCGGCTTCTTATGTACAGCTTGTCGGTTATGGTACTGGCTTTATTCGTGCATGGTGGAAACGTTGTGTACGCGGGCAGGACGAGTTTTCTGCTTTTGAAAAGAATTTCTATAAATAAGCCAATATAAGCTGGAGATTATACTTGAGGGGTTATCAAATCATCACAGTTATGGAAAACGGAAAGCTGAACATTAATCAGTGGGCGCTTGAGGACAGGCCACGTGAAAAGCTGATGCAGAAAGGGGCTTCAGCTTTGTCTAATGCAGAGTTGCTGGCTATACTGATAGGTTCGGGTAATGTTGAGGAAACAGCTGTGGAGTTGATGCGAAGGGTTTTGTCTGACTGTAATAACAGTTTGAAGACTTTGGGACGCATGTCGTTGGAAGAACTTACCGGATGGGTGGAATTTACCGACATTCAGACCGGACAAAAGAAACGTAGGCATCGTTATAAAGGACTGGGTGAGGCCAAGGCCATTACTATCATGGCGGCATGTGAGCTGGGGCGGCGCAGAATGCAGGAAGAAGCCGCTCAGTTGCCGGCAATCCGTTCAAGTTGTGATTTGTATGACTATTTTCGTCCACGTATGCAGGATCTGGCACATGAGGAATGCTATGCGTTGCTGATGAATCAGGCGTGTAAGGTCGTTGACTGCATATTGATAGGAAAAGGCGGACTGACTGAAACTTCGGTTGATATCCGGCTTGTTTTGCGTGAGGCTTTACTTCGGCAGACACCGGTCATTGCATTGGCGCACAATCATCCGTCGGGTAATTGTCGACCAAGTCCGGAGGACAGTCGCATTACCGATAAATTGAACAGTGCCTGTAAGCTGATGAATATACGTTTGTTGGATCATATTATCGTGACAGATGGTAAATACTTCAGTTATGTTGAAGAAGGTCTGTTGTGACACAAACATCATAAATAAGATTAAAAAGAAAGGAATAAAAGACGTTATGGAAAATGAAATGCCTGATAAACTGAAAATAGAGGAAAGGGTTATAGATATACTCAAGACGGTATATGATCCGGAAATTCCGGTTAATATTTACGATCTTGGCCTTATTTATAAGATTGAATTGACTGATGATTATACCCTTAATATAGATATGACATTAACAGCTCCCAATTGTCCTGCGGCAGATTTCATTGTAGAGGATGTGCGTGAGAAGTTGGAGAGTATAGAACAGATTAAGGCCGTAGAAGTCAACCTGGTCTTTGAGCCTGAATGGCATAAAGACATGATGACCGAAGAGGCTAAAATGGAATTAGGATTTTTATAATGAAAAATGTCTATTTCTTGTCTGACGCCCATTTGGGATGTCGTTCCATACCACATGACCGTACTCGTGAGCGCCGTCTTGTGAACTTCCTTGATAACATTAAGGATAAGGCTTCTGCGGTTTATCTGTTGGGTGACATCTTCGATTTCTGGTACGAATACAAGACTGTAGTTCCGAGAGGATATACACGATTTCTTGGTAAACTCAGCGAACTGACCGATTTAGGTGTGGAGGTACATTTCTTTATCGGCAATCATGATATCTGGTGTGGCGATTATCTGGAGAAAGAATGTGGTGTTATTCTTCATCGTGTACCGGTGACGGTTGAAATCGGTGATAAGATTTTCTTTCTTGCTCACGGTGACGGGCTGGGTGATCCCGATCCCAAGTTCCGTATGTTGCGGGCCTTTTTTCATAATCGCACATGTCAGCGTCTGTTTTCCTGCCTGCATCCGCGTTGGGCAATAGAGTTCGGACTAAGCTGGGCGGCACATAGTCGTATAAAGCATGGCAATGAAGGTGGTGATCCGCCTTATTTGGGTGAAGAGAAAGAGTATCTGGTGTTATTTTCCAAGAAATATCTGAAGGTACATCCCGAAATAAACTATTTCATTTTCGGGCACCGACACATAGAGCTTGATTTGATGCTGACACGCAGCAGCCGCATGCTGATTCTTGGTGACTGGATTACACAGTTTACCTATGCGGTATTTGATGGAGAGCATCTTTTCCTGGAGAATTACGTGGAAGGCGATACGAAATTATAACATGAAATTTGTTTGTTGATGCCGTTCAGGTCGCAGTTGACTGTGGCCTGAACGGCTTTTTTATATATTCATGCTTGGTAAATCCATAAAAATAGACTCCTTGTGAGTTAAGTGTTTTTAAGGTTATGCAATATAAATCAAGTTATGGAACTTGTAGAGATGGGTAATTGAATAGTGATAATGCAACCTCCTTCCGGACGGTTGTCGGCACGGATGTTTCCACCGTGCCGGCTGATAATCTGTCTGCACAGGCTGAGGCCGATGCCCGAGCCGCCTTGTTTGGTTGTAAAAAACGGAATAAATATCTTGTCCATTACTTGAGGGAGTATGCCCGGACCATTATCGGTGACGCACAATTCTATATCATCGTTCTCTGCGATCTCGGCTTTTAACGCGACTTCCGGAGCCGGTTGCTCTTCACAGGCTTCAGTGGCATTTTTCAGCAGATTAATCAATACCTGTTCTATTTGTCCCTGGTCTGCCAGTAAGATACGGGAACCGGCTTCAGGTGAGATTGAGAATTTGCAGGCCGGATAAAGTTTCTGTAAATCATCTATTAAAGGCTGTAACATCATAGGACGGAGTTCCGGCGCGGGAAGTCGCATCAGGCGTCTGTAGTTCTGTACAAAACGCATCAGTCCTTCACTCCTTCGTCTGATGGCTTGTAAGCCTTGAAACAGTAACGGGTCGCATGCTGCCGTAGAAGGCTGTTCGTTGCTGTCGGTTTCAGATTCATACCCATTTGTTGATTTTTCGTGTGCAACATTCGGGCAGTGGTCGCACGGTTTCTGTGCTCTTTCGCATAAGGTCTCGCTCAGAGAGATGACCGGCGAGATGGAATTCATAATCTCATGAGTCAGCACACGGACCAGTTTCTGCCATGATTCTTCTTCTTTGGCTTCCATGAGCTGGTGTACATTACGCAGACAGACCAGACGATGTTTCCTCCCGTTTCCTTCTGTATATATGGTGACACTGGCAGCCAGTTCTTGTATGCTGTTAGAACGGGTGATACTGATGGAACGAATCTTTCCGGGTTGCAATGTTTTGATGAACTGGGGAAACGCGCTGTCAAGTGTGGCCAGTTCATCGATATGGTGAATCTCGTGACCGGTAAGATTTTCTCTGGCGCTGCGATTCATCCATTGTATGCTTCCGTCGTGTTCGATAACTAGAAGCGGCGTGTCAACGGTATTGAGAAGTGAATTATAGTAAAGTCTTTGGGCCTCAAGAGTCATGAACTGTTTGTGAATACCTTCCATAATCTGCTCCAACTGTTGTGGTCCGTTTTGAGTCTGATTTAATGAGTCCTTTATCTCAGTTGTAAGAATAGTAGACAGGGTTTTGACCGGATATTGTATCTGTTCTGTTATTCTGCGGTTGTGTCTGAGTATTGTCAGCATGGCTCCGATGACAATCAGCAGGCAACAGACTGAAGAGAAAATCAGTCTGCTTTGCCAGCACAAACAGACGCCTGCGCTTCCGCCAGCGATGAGCAGAGTGCAGAATATGAGACAGAGTTGGTGGCTTTTGGTTGATGTCTGCATGGAATGAGATGTTATAATTGAAATGATGTGTTCAGAATCCCAGCTTGTTAATCTTACGATAAAGCGAGAAACGTGTGATACCCAGCCATTCTGCCGCTTTGGTCAGGTTGCCTTCGCTCTGTCTCATGGCCTTTTCTATGGCCTTTCGTTCTAAAGCTTCAAGATTTAATGTTTCTTCGGTCAGGTCTTCCGGAGTAGCTTCGGTTACCGGATGGTGTTCCAATATGAAGTCAGACGGTCCCAGTGTCGGTCCGTCTGCCATAATCACGGCCCGTTCTATGGCGTGTTGCAGTTCACGGACATTGCCCGGCCAATTGTAGTGCATCAGTTTTTTCCCTGCTTCACGACTTATTTTTGTGACCTCCTTTTTATATTTTGTGGTAAAGCGGCTCAGGAAAAATTCGGCCAGCATCAGAATGTCATTACCGCGTTCGCGAAGGGGCGGCATGTGTATTTCCACAGTATTGATGCGGTAAAGCAGGTCCTGGCGGAAACGTCCTTCCTGAACTTCCATTCTGATGTCGGCATTGGTGGCCGAGATAAGTCTTATGTCTATGGGAATCTCACGTGTGCTGCCCAGACGGCAGATGGTGCGACGCTCGAGTGCGGCTAACAGTTTGCTTTGCATGGCGGGTGAAAGATTACCTATTTCGTCCAAAAATAATGTACCTCCCGATGCGGCCTCCATGCGTCCGGCTTTGCTGCGGTGAGCATCGGTGAAGGCACCTTTTTCAAAACCGAACAGTTCGCTTTCAAACAGCGATTCGGGGATACTGCCCACGTCGATGCTGACAAATGGTTGGTCGCGTCGGGATGATTGGTGACGCAACAGGCGTGCGGCCACATCTTTTCCTGTACCGTTTTCGCCCAAAATGAGAACGTTGGCATCAGTCTGTGCGATACGTTCAATAGTGTCAATTACCTTCAGCATGGCTTCCGAGCGGCCGAGCAGGCATGGGCTGTTTCCGCTTTCGGATGAGAGCGTTTCGACGCGTTCTTTCAGGCTGATGACTTCTCTGCGTGACTGACGGAGTTTGACGGCAGAAGATACGGTAGCCAGAAGCTTGTCTTTTTCCCAAGGTTTGGGTACGAAGTCTGTGGCGCCGGCTTTGATGGCACGTACGGCTTTTTCCATATCGGCGTAGGCCGTCATGAAAAGAACTACCGCGTCTGCGTCGCGTTGCAGTATCTGTTCCAGGCAGGCAAAGCCCTCTTCACCACTGATGGCGTCACGGCTGAAATTCATATCCAGCAGAATGACGTCTGGGTTTAACGTATCCATAAAATAAGGGATACGTTCAGGGCTTGTGGTGGTTTTTATTTTTTCCATATAAGGGTCGAGCAATAAGTTCAGGGCCAGTAATACATCTTCATTGTCGTCCACAATCAACAGCTTTCCTTGTTTTTCCATATCTTGTTTCCTTTTATCTTCGCATGCTGCAAATATAATGAAAGAAAATCGGATTTATCGTGCGAATCCGCACGATTTTTGTGCGTTTTTGCACGCATATATTTTCGGTTAGTGTGTACTAAATTACTGTTTGTTAAATGGTTACGAATAGTGGCATGGATTTTGTATGATTTTTAAGTAAAAAGAGTCTTACGAAATTCAATTAATATAGTTCCGATAGGATATTCCGGTTTTAAGAAATATGAAAAAGAAATGTAATGATAGGAAAACGCGGCACGTGTTGTTTATAACATTATCCGGTCTGTGTCGTCTGACGGTCTGTGTCGTTTGGGGCATATTAGGGCAGCCGTTGTTTGCGGCTTTTCCCGACGGTATGTGTCAGCCGCTTCGGTCCGCTGTGACTGGTCGCGATACGGTTTGTCTCACATTGTCGCAGACCATAGCTTGGGCTCAGGCTCATTCGCCGGAGGCCCAGTCTGCCCGTCACATTTATTTGTCTGCCTATTGGAACTACCGTTTTTATAAGGCTAATTATTTGCCTTCACTTACATTATCCTCATATCCCGAACTTAACCGTCAGATTAACCGTATTACACAATCGGACGGAACGGAACGCTATGTCAATCAGAATCTGTTGAATACCGATTTAAATCTGACCTTAAATCAGAATGTATGGTTTACCGGTGGTTCGTTTTTTGTCACCACTTCAGCCCGTCGGACAGATGTACTCAGTGACGGCTCTACGGCTTATAACACTTCCCCCTTGACAATAGGCTATCAGCAAAGTCTGTTAGGTTATAACAGCCTGAAATGGGATCGTCGCATTGAACCGCTTCGTTTACGCGAAGCGCGGAAAACATATGCAGAGTCGCTCGAACTGGTAGCCTCACAGGCTTCTTCGCTTTTTTTCAGACTGGCCGGAGCTCAGACCAATCTTGATATTGCCCGTTCCAATTATGCTTCGGCAGATACGCTTCAACGTTATGCGGCCGGCCGTTACCGCATAGGTACCATCACGCAGAACGAGATGATGCAGCTTGAGGTTAATCGGCTGAATGAGGAAACAAATTGTATGGATGCATTGGTGGAAGTGGAATCGTGTATGCAGGATTTACTTTTGTTTCTGGGTATGGAAAAGACAACACGCATCAGGGTATTGCCGCCAACAGGAGTTCCCGATATATATATTCCCGAGGATGAGGCTTTGCGTCAGGCTTGGCGGAACAGCCCGGAGCCCGATGCCCTGGAACGTCGTCTTATCGAGCAGCGCAGCAGTCTGGCACAGGCCAAGGCCGATGCCGGCTTGAAGGCTGATCTTTATATGAAGTTCGGTTTGTCACAGACAGGTGAGACGTTGGATGAGGCCTACAGACGGCCACTCAACCAGCAATATGTAAGTTTGTCTCTTTCGTTACCTGTACTTGACTGGGGGCGTGGACGCGGTCGGGTTAAGGTGGCCCGCTCGCAACTGGCTTTGACCGAAACACAGGTGGAGCAGAGTCGGGTGAATTTTGAATTGAATGTGCTTAAAATGGTAAGGCAGTTTAACCTTCAGGGCCGGAGAGTACATATTGCCGCCCGTACAGACAGCACGGCTGCACGCCGTACCGAGGTAGCACGTCGGTTGTATCTGAACGGACAGTCAACATTGCTCGATTTCAATGAAGCTGTAGCCGAGAAGGATGCTGCCCGACGCAGTTTCATCAGTGCGCTTCAGACTTATTGGAGCCTTTATTATGGTTTGCGTAGTTTTACGGGATATGATTTCGCGTCAGACAGACCGATTGAATATACGCTGCCCGAGCATTGAGCTTTTCTGTGATATAATCATTAAATGAAATGTAAAAAGAGAAAAATAAACATTATGGATATTCAGCTAAAGAAAAAACCGTGGTACATTCGTTTCCGTTACTATTTGTTGGCAGCCGTTCTTTTTGTGGTGTTGATTATATGTGTAATTATTCAGGCCAATGGTCCGCGTCGGTATCGTATAGACCTTGATACAGTGCGTACCGACGAGGTGACCGAGGGCAATTTCCTTGAATATGTCGATGCCGAAGGGCTTGTACAACCTAGCCTTACCCTTATGGTGAATGCGACGGAAGGAGGTTCCGTGGCACGTATTGTCGCCGGTGAGGGCGAACAGCTTGAGCAGGGGGATACTATTCTTGTTTTGGACAATCCGGCTGTGATGCGTAGCATTACCGACCAGCAGGATGAATATGCGCGTCAGCTTACCACATTTCGCGAAAAAGACATTGAGATGGAACAGCAGCGTCTGACGCTCCGTAAGCAAACGCTTCAGACCCGTTATGAACTGAAGCGTCTGGAAAAAAGCTTCAGACTTGAGGAAGAAGAGTTTCGTATGGGCATTAAAAGTAAGGCGCAGCTCGAGTTGGCACGTGATGAATATCAGTACAAGTCTGCTACAGCAGCTTTGGAACTGGAGGGACTGAAACACGATTCCGCTGTAGCCGTTATCCGTCGACAGTTATTGCGCGACGAGTTAAGACGTTCTCGTGAGAAAGCTGAGCGTGAGCGTCTCCGTATGACAGATCTGGTGGTAAGGGCACCCATTAACGGCCAGCTCAGTATGATTTCAGTTGTGCCCGGACAGTCGGTGGCAGCTGGTTCGCAGATTGCCGAAATCAAGGTGACAGACCGATTTAAGATTCATGCCTCGTTGAATGAATATTATGTAGACCGCATTACCACAGGTTTGCCGGCAGTGATACGACAGCAGGAACGTGTCTATCCGCTACGTGTATCAAAAGTGGTGCCCGAAGTGAAGGACCGTGTTTTCGATGTGGACCTGCTCTTTACTGATTCTGTTCCCGACAACCTGCGTCCCGGAAAAAGTTTCCGCATACAGATTGAACTGGGGCAACCCGAGAAGGCGTTGCTCATCCCTCGTGGCAACTTCTATCAGTATACGGGTGGACAATGGATTTACAGGCTGAATGCAGACCGTACCCGTGCCGTAAAGGTACCGATTACCATCGGACGTCAGAATCCGTTGCAGTATGAGATTGTCAGTGGATTGCAGCCTGGTGATTTGGTCATTACAACCGGATATGATACATTTGGTGACGTGGAAGAATTGTTGTTGAAATAATGTGATGATAAGAATATGAAGACACTGATTTATGCATGGCGTTTTTTAAGTCGTGCCAAATCTTATACGTTTATCAATCTGCTGGGCTTGTCATTAAGTCTGGCATGCGTTATTGTGTTGGTCCGGTATATTCATCGTGAACTGTCAGTAGATACAAACTGTGTGGACCGAGACGGTGTGTATGCCGTACAGGTCGATATAAATGGAAATCATTATTACGGCAGTTTTGAAGTGTATCAGGACAGTGCGTTGATAGCCCCGTCACAGGTCAGTGTGCGTTGTCGCGTTTTTCCGTTGGAAGATGATCATGTTGTCAGTGGCGGGCATCGTTTCCGCTGTAATGCTATTGCGACCGACAGTACATTCTTCCGTTTGTTTACATACCGTACACTTCAGGGAAAAGCCATGTCGGGAAATCCCAATTCGGTTGTGCTGACAGAGCATTATGCCCGCAAGCTCTATGGCAACAGTAATCCCATCGGACGCTTGTTACGTTTTTCCAATGGAAATGATTATGTCGTAACAGGAGTAGTAGCTTTGCCGGAAAATAAGACTTGGATGAATTTTGACATGGTTTTGCCGAATACATCTTCCAACCGTTGGCAGCGTATGCCGCTTGATTTTTACCGTTTTGTTCCTGGAACTGATATGGAGCGGCTTTGTGAAATAGGCAGCCGTCCGCGCAGAATAAATGCCCGTGTACCGGACGATTTGAGGCAATATACTTTCAGATTCGTTTCTGTGAGGGAATGTTACTGGAATAATCCGAATGAGGGTGAAAACACACCGCTTTTTTTGTGGGGAAACCGTGAGCAGCTTTATATTTTCATTGGTACTTGTGTTATGCTTTTATTTACCGGACTGCTCAATTTTGTCAACCTTTATATGATTTATATGTTGAGACGTACACGTGAATACGGTATACGTCGGGTTTTCGGGGCCGGAAAATATCAGATGTTTCTTCATATCCTTACAGAAAATTTTCTGTTGATAATTCTGGCAGTTTGGTTGGCGTGGACCATCGTTGAACTGACACAGAGCCCTGTAGAAAAATGCTTTGGAATCAGTTTCTCATATAGTAGTTTTGACGGTTGGCTGACATTGTTTATCATATTGTTTTTGCCGTTGATAGCTTCGCTTTGGCCTTACTGGCGTTTTACGCATGATATGCCTTCGGTCAGCATAAGCTCGGTCGGCACTGTGCCGCGCTCAGTACGTTCAAGAATGATACTGTTGTTTTTGCAGTATATGGTGACTTTCCTATTGGTGGTACTGGCTTTATATTTCAACAGACAGCTTGATTTGTTGCTGCATACCGATCCGGGTTATCGTACCGAAGATATTCTTGTGGCCAATTTGATACACGAGTCGGGTGATTATGCGGCTTATCGTGATGAAGATGAGTGGAAAGCAGCCAATGAAAGAGAAAAGCAGATTGCCGAAATGGTGGCCAGGTGTCCGGACATTGATTGTTGGACCGTGGATGGTGAGACGCTTACATCGAGCGATTATGCGGCAAGGTTTGAAGGATTTGAGGGACAAACGGCGTATATTAATGTATGGTATGCGACTCCCGACTTTTTCCGCCTTTATGATCTTCATTTTGTAGAAGGCGGTTTGCCCGATACTGATGACGGATGGGATGAATGTTATGTGGTTAACCGTGCCGGACTGAAGGCGCTGGGTTATGAGTCTTGTTCGGGGGCCACAGTGGTAGATAAAGACGGCGATGTGCAGGTGTATCCTATTGTTGGAGTGATAGACAATTATTACGACGGCCGTATTACGTCCGGTATACGTCCCATGGTTTTTATTGTTTCAAAGTATACGTCAGGAAATATATTCCAGATGGTGGTACATCCCGGCCGGTTGCCGGCCGTACTTGATTATCTGAGAAAGCTGGAACGTGAGGTATATGGAACGGAAGAATTTGAATATTATATGTTTGCTGACAGAGTCAGACAGATGTATGAATCAGACCGGCAGACAGCTGTGTTGTACAATGTTTTTGCGTTTATGGCCATAATGGTGTCTTGTTTGGGGCTGTTCGGTATTTCGCTTTTTGATATGCGGCAGCGTTATCGTGAGATAGCTATCCGTAAGGTGAACGGTGCCGGCCTAAAGGAACTTTATCGGTTGCTGTTCCGCAAATATCTGTTGATACTTGGAGCGGCCTTTCTGATGGCTGTGCCATTGTCGTGTTATATGATTGGTATATATACAGAAGGGTTGGCGGTTAAAGCGCCTTTGACGGCCGGTATGTTTTTATTTGCATTTGCAGTGGTTACAGTTCTTACGGTCGGGACGTTGTTTTGGCAGGTACATAAAGCTGCCCGTATTAATCCGGCTGAGGTGATGAAAAGTGAATAAAACGTAATAGAAAAGAGTCATAAGGCTATCATATTTGTAATGTCTGAAATATCCTTCACCCCTTCACAATGTGGCGTAAAATATTTGTAGATAGATAGTTACGTGTGAAGGGGTGTCCTTCACATATCCTTCACATTCCTCATTCTAATCGTTATGGGCACGAATCGTCATTTCCGGAATATAAAAGTGTTATAGACTGTAAAAAAAAGTAAGAATATTCATAAGAAATAAGTTCTTTTGTATATGTTTTTTACCGCAAGAACATGTTTTTATCCATAACCGTTCAGAAATATATTTTGATACGGTTATGGGTATTACCGTAACCGTTCGGAAAAAGATTCATAAAGTGCAGGATTGAATTCGTAACCGTACAGAAAAAAACTCGTAACCGTATGCATTTCAGAGATCGGGCTGGTGAATGAAGACCGTGTGAAGGGGGGGTGAAAGATACCCCTTCACATGTAACTTGTTTCATATCTGAATATTACGTGCTGATGTGAAGGGGTGAACGGTGAAAACGAAAAAAAACTTCTTAGGGGAAAAACGCCGGGACCATTGTTTATGACATTTCCCAATAAGCCACAGATAGGTCAATGGTACATGCTATTCCTGCCTGATGGTTTCAGCAGGATTGATGCGTACAGCGTGACGTATTTGTAGCCACAGTGTCAGGCCGGCAATGACAGCAACAATGGCTCCTCCAATGATGAAAACCCAAGGTGAAAGCGGAATGTGGCGCGCGAACTGCTCCATGTAGCGGGAGAGTGTCAGATAGGAGATGACCGATCCTGTGGCGAAAGCAGCGATGAAAATATATCCGTATTTCCGTAACAGCAGGCGGTAGATGTCTTTCTCTTCGGCTCCATGTATTTTACGCAGGCCGATTTCTCTGTAACGGCGGCGGATGTCGTAGAGCGAGAGGCCGAATAGTCCCAGACAGGAGATGACGATGGTTATCAGGGCGGCGACGATGATAACGTTGGTTATACGACGTTCGGCATCGTGCAGAAGGGCAATATCGTCTTTCAGGAACGAATACTCAAAATCGCCGGTTCCATGGACTTCTTCGTAGAGATGCTGAAGAAAACTGATGGCTTCCTGCTCGCGTCCCGGCGTGATGGACAGGAAACACTGATCATATGGTTGGCTTTCGTGAAACAGGAAAACAACCGGTTTGTCGGCACTGCTCATATTTCCGGTCTTGAAATTTTTAATCAGGCCTACAATTTCATACGGTTTGTTCTCCATCGTTTCTCCGCTTGCCCGCCATAGCCGTTCTTCCGGCATGACTTTGGCATGCCGCCAGTCTGTGAGATGAAGGGCATCGACAAACGACTGCGTAGCAATCATCTTATATTGTGTGAATACGTCTTCGTCGTTCCAACCGCGGCCTTCTATTATATCGAAACCGAAGAAATCCATGTATTGTTTGTCGACATACTCAAAGTAAACATTAACCTTTTCACCGTTTTCTGCCGTAAATTTCCGTTCGATGTTAATAGCGTATGGTGACGGACCGAAAGCCATACCATTGAAAAGTGGCGATTCGCTGATACGTGTTTTTACCGGCTGGCTGTAGGATTTTATTTTTTCCTCCCATTTTAAATATGATTTTTCATCATATGATATAAATAAAGGAAACAGTTGGCAACGTAGGATATGGTCGGTCGGGTAGCCTGTAGGTGTGTGTAGCAGAAAGACGAGCTGACGGCTCAGGAAAATGGCCGCTACGACAAAACAGAACGCGACGGTATATTGGATAAACAGAAAAAACGCGTGTGTGGCTGATGTCTGTTTGCCGTTTGTGGCAAACCGAACCGAGCGTATGGGAATGGTTCGGACGTATCTGAAGTAAGGATAAACAGCCAGCAATAAAGGGAGGATGAACAGAACGCTGCAAGAGAGCATGAGGTCGAAACGCATGTCGGACACGACCGGAATGTCGAACCATTCTGCTACCGGCCGACGCGTAATCTCGACAAGAAACCAGGCAAAAAAGAGGGCTGCTGCGCATAGACCGACATTCTCGATATACAGTTGCATGAACAGGCGACCATTTCCGGCACCAAGAATCTTTTTTAATGCCAGTTCGCGTCCGCGTTTTAACATCATGACCACATAGAGGTTGATATAATTGAACAGCCCCACCAGCAGAATCAGGATAGCTGCAACTGTCAGATATCGGACCGTTCTGACATTTCCACGTATGATATCTGTGGAGTCTGAAATATGAGGCGTATGGAGATAAACATCTTTCAAAGGTACCAGTTGATAGAAAATGGGTTCGTTTGTGTACATCTTCAGTCGCATTGGATGTGCAATCTTATTGTTCAGGGTTTCTACCTTGCATCCTTTATGCAGACGGACCAGTTCGTTGCAGACGAAAGTCCAACGTTGTTGCTGATCCATGGATAAGACAAAGTCGAAATCGAAAGAAGACTTGGTAGACGGCCTTTCCAATACGCCGACTATTGTAACAGTTGAGCCATACGAAAGAGACAGCTGCCGGCCGATGACGTTTTGTTCACCGAAAATCCTGCGGGCCGCATCGGTGGTTATCAGCGCCTGACCATAGGTGATGTCGGTTACGCCCTCGGCCACTGGGTAGGGCATGATGTTGAAAAATGCGCTGTCTGCCACCAGGGTCTGTACGTTATGGCGGCACTGGTCAATTAAAACATAATCGTCTTTATATATAATGAACCGGGAAAGCGTTTCTACAGCCGCATCATTGAACGGATTACGGTAGTTGGGATCATTATTGGGGTCTTGACTGTCTGTGAATGTCATTTGATTTTTCTCATTAACGCATACTGTCATGTAGGTACGTTCCAGTTCAGGGATGAAATGGTTGACAGTCAGTTCCTGATGGACATAACGTATCAGGATGAGTACGCAAGCCAGACTGAGGGCGAGACCGGCCACATTGATAATGGTGTAGGTCTTGAAGCGGACGAGGGTGCGCAGGGAGTGAAGGAGTTGCTTCATGTATTGATAAAGCTCTGGTAGTAAATTTATTCTGTAAAGTGTGCGGACTTTTTTATTCTCTTATCTGATTGACAATTTCTCCGTCGAAAAGATTGACGATACGTTCGGCATAGCCGGCATCGTGATGGGAGTGAGTCACCATGACGATGGTTGTACCGCTGCGGTGAAGCTCCTGAAGCAGTTCCATGACTTCACGTCCGTTTTGTGAGTCAAGATTACCGGTAGGCTCATCGGCCAGAATCAGTTTGGGGTTGGCTACAACGGCCCGGGCTATGGCTACGCGCTGTTGCTGTCCGCCCGAAAGTTGTGCGGGAAAATGCTTGCTGCGATGGGTGATGTTCATGCGTGCCATGGCTTCTTCTATCCTGCGGCGACGTTCTTTTGCGGGGATGCCGAGATAGAGTAGAGGCAGTTCGATGTTTTCGTAGACATTGAGCTCGTCGATGAGGTTGAAGCTTTGGAATACGAAACCGATAACACCTTTGCGCAGGCGGGTGCGCTCAGATTCTTTCATCTTTGACACGTCGGTGCCTTCAAGATAGTATGCGCCGTCCGAAGGATTGTCGAGCAGGCCGAGAATGTTGAGCAGTGTGGACTTGCCGCATCCCGAGGGGCCCATTATGGCTACAAATTCTCCTTTACTGATATCCAGGTTGATATTTCGTAGGGCGCGTGTTTCAATTTCTTCGGTACGGAAGATTTTTTGTAAGTTAACAGTCTTAATCATGATGTGTTTAATTATGGTTTATGAATGATTCTTAGATGAGTATAAATGGTGTTCAAATGATAAACATTTATTTAATATACTAACAATAATCGTGCCATAATTCGTAATGCGCAGATAACCTGTATATTACGATTTTAAGTGTGTTTTTCTGTTGTGCATCTTCGCACGAAAATAGTGCGTTTCCGCACACTCAAGCTTAATTTTGACGTTGTTTTTATTATAGAAAAAGGAGAAACGCAACAGTGATTTTGCATTCCTCCTTTTATATATACATGTTTACGGGTATATGTCCGTTTGTATGTTAATGTTTAGATAAGGCTCATGGTGTCTTTTGCAATCATCAGCTCTTCGTCAGTAGGAATTACACACACGGTAACTTTACTGTCCGGTGTAGAAATGATGGCTTCATCACCGTGGATTGTCGCGTTCTTTTCCTTGTCTATAGATACGCCCATAAATTCTAATCCTTCGCATACGGCTTCACGACAGTCTGACTGGTTCTCGCCAACACCACCTGTAAACAGGATGATGTCTACACCTCCCATGGCAGCAGCATATGCACCTACGTATTTTTTGATACGATAGTAATACATCTTCAAGGCCAGCTGGCAACGTGCGTTACCTTCGGCTGCGGCAGATGACACTTCGCGCATGTCGGAAGAAACTCCTGTAATGCCGGCTAAACCGGATTTCTTGTTCAGCAGATTAGACATCTCAGCAGGTGTCAAACCTTCTTTTTCCATAATGAAAGTTACTGCACCACCATCTACGTCACCTGAACGGGTTCCCATCATCAGACCTTCGAGCGGAGTCAGACCCATAGAGGTATCCATGCATTTACCGTCTTTAATGGCAGAGATAGAACCACCATTACCTACATGACAGGTGATAATGCGTTTGCCTTCGGGATTAATGCCGAGGAACTCGCATACACGCTGTGAGACGTAGCGGTGTGAGGTGCCATGGAAGCCATAACGACGGATGCCGTATTTTTCGTACATTTCGTACGGAAGGGCATACATGTAAGCGTAGTCTGGCATGGTCTGATGGAAAGCGGTGTCGAAAACACCTACCTGCGGAATATTCGGCAGGATGGCAGACACTGCGTGAACACCCTTTAAGTTTGCCGGGTTGTGTAACGGTGCCAGGTCGCTGCATGCCTCGAATGCGGCAAGAACCTCAGGAGTAAGGCGGACACTCTTATTGAATTTTTCGCCGCCATGCACCATACGGTGACCTACTGCATCGAGTTCACTGAGTGACTTTAATGCGCCAAGCTCACTGTCGGTCAGTATCTTAAAGATAAATTCTACACCTTGAGTGTGTTCTTTGATTTCCTGCTCGATAATTTTTTTCTTACCGTCGGGCAGAGTCATTTTAAGGAATGAGCCCGGAAGGCCGATTTTCTCGATACCACCCTGTGCCATGACAGAATGGTCGTCCATGTTGTAGAGCTTGTATTTGATGGAAGAGCTACCACAATTCAATACTAATATTTTCATAAACCGTAGTCTGTTGTATAGGGTGATTACTTTTGTTCCTTAGCTGCGATAGCCTGGTTGGCTGTAACGGCAATCATTGTATAAACGTCTTCTATTGAGCAGCCGCGTGACAGGTCGTTTACCGGACGGGCGATACCCTGAAGGATAGGGCCGATAGCCTCGGCATGTCCCAGACGCTGAACAAGTTTGTATGAAATGTTACCAACCTCAAGATTTGGAACAACCAGCACATTGGCGTGACCTGCGATTTCAGAACCCGGTGCTTTGCTTGCGCCGATGGCCGGAACCAATGCTGCGTCAGCCTGAAGTTCGCCGTCTATGCTCAGACCCGGTGCCATTTCGCGTGCCAGCTTGGTGGCTTCAACTACCTTGTCAACAACTTCGTGTTTTGCTGAACCTTTGGTTGAGAAACTTAACATGGCAACTTTGGGGTCAAGGCCGGCTACGGCTTTTGCGGTGCGTGCGGTGCAGACTGCGATTTGTGCCAGCTGATTGGCATCGGGAGCCGGAGTTACTGCGACATCACCCATTACCAATACGCCGTTCTTGCCATAGTTTGGAACTTTGGTAAGTAAAAGCATGGCGCCTGATACGCATGTAATGCCCGGAGCGGTCTTGATAATCTGAAGTGCGGGACGCAATACGTTGCCGGTTGTGTTTCTGGCACCTGCCAACTGGCCGTCAGCATCGCCGGCCTTAATCATCAGACATCCTAAGTAAAGCGGGTCAGTGACTTTCTTACGTGCCTCTTCTTCTGTCATGCCTTTTTTCTTACGGAGTTCGTAAAGAAGATTGGCATATTCTTCCATTTTAGGATGATTTTCAGGGTCGATGATAGTGGCTTTTGAAATATTACCCAGTCCCCATTTCTTTGCAGCTTCGTTGATTTCATCAGGGTTTCCTAACAAAATAAGGTCTGCTACTTCGTCAGTCAGAATCTGATTGGCTGCTTTGAGAGTACGTTCTTCCGTACCTTCGGGAAGGACAATGCGCTGCTTGTTGGCTTGTGCGCGTGAAACAATTTCATTAATTAAGTCCATACGAAAAAATATTGTTTTTGATAACTGTACTTTGCAATTTCAACAATACTGCAAAAGTACTCAATTTTGGGCGAAACAACATATGTTTTGTACTTTATTTTTTGAAAACATTGTTTTTGTATGCTTTTTAGGAAGCGCCCCAAAATTTAATTGTCTTCAGTAAGGATGCGTTCAAGTTCCTCCGCCGACAACCGGAGTTTGAAATTACCTTTGTAGGCGACAGAAATATTTCCGGTTTCTTCAGAAACAATGACAGAAAGCGCGTCGGTTTCTTGTGAGATTCCCATAGCGGCACGATGGCGCAGGCCAAGTTCCTTGGGAATATCCATGCTGTGGGATACGGGTAGAATACAACCGGCGGCTTTGATGCGTTTCTTGCTGATGATCATTGCGCCGTCGTGTAGAGGGCTGTTCTTAAAAAATATATTCTCGATAAGCCGTTGGTTGATGTTGGCGTCAATAATTTCTCCTGAACGGATGATGTCGTTTAACGGGAGTGTCTTTTCGATGACAATCAATGCGCCTACTTTTTGTTTGCTCATACTCATGCAGGCCATTACAATAGGCATGATTTCATCACGGCCGTTGCTTGATTTGTTTTTATTGCCACGTATGAGACGGAGTAGGCTTTTAACCTTTCTGTGTGTACCGATAGTAAAGAAGAAGTTGCGGATTTCTTCTTGAAAAAGGATAATCAAGGCTAAGGCTCCTACGCTGACCAGCTTGTCCAGGATGGAACCCAATAGCCTCATTTCGAGAATCTGTGAGACAAAAAGCCAGAAGACAACGAAAATCAATACGCCGAAGAAAATGTTCAGCGAACGTGATTCTTTCATCACTTTGTAGCAGTAATATAGTATGACGGCTACAAGGAAAATATCGATAAAATCTTTAACTCCGAAGTCTAATGGCATGGTAACTGAGGTTATTGTTCGTTCATCATGTTGAATATCCTGACAGCCTCGGCACAGGCTTTGACATCGTGAACACGCAGAATCTGTGCACCTTTTGTCAAGGCTATCGTGTTGATGACCGTTGTTCCGTTAAGAGCGTCGTCAGGAGTGCTGTCGAGTAATTTGTAGATCATGGATTTTCTGGATACTCCTACCAGAACGGGCCGGTCGAGCATTTTGAAGTCTTCAAGATGCTTAAGCAGTTCGTAGTTGTGTGCCAGCGTTTTGCCGAACCCAAATCCGGGGTCTACAATAATGTCTTTTACACCCTGTGACGCGAGTGTTTCTATTTTTTTCGCGAAATAAAGAATGATTTCTTTTCTGAGATCATCGTATTGCGGAGCCTTTTGCATGTTCTGCGGCGTACCTTTCATGTGCATCATGATGTATGGAACATTAAGACGTATGATAGTCTCGAACATGCGCTCGTCCATTTCTCCTGCGGCAATGTCGTTGATGAGTCCTACGCCGTATTCTTCAACGCACATTGCTGCGACGTCGGCACGGAATGTATCGACAGAGACAATTGCATCGGGTGCTTCTTTACGTAAGATGGCCAGTCCTTTTCTGAGACGTGACATTTCTTCTTCTTGGCTGACAAATGCTGCTCCGGGACGGGTTGAATAGGCCCCGATATCAATGATGTCGCCTCCCTCGTTGATGATTTGTCGGACGCGTCCGGCTATTTCCTGTTCGTCATTTTTCCGACTTCCGGCATAGAATGAATCAGGGGTCACGTTAAGAATTCCCATGATTTTGGGAACGGACAAGTCCATCAACTGGCCGTTTACTTGTATGGTATAATAGGATGGTATTTGTTCGCTCATGGAATTTATCTTATTTTTATAACGCAAATGTAGTAGATTTATTCGGTTTTTCGTAGCTTTGGAGTATATTTGTACAGAATAAAATTATTTTAATATGGAACTTGAAACACTTTATGAGATATATAAGCAACATCCGGTAGTGACAACGGATAGTAGAGATTGTCCGCAAGGATCACTGTTCTTTGCGCTCAAGGGTGAAACTTTCAATGGGAATGCCTTTGCGGGAAAGGCTCTTGAGCAGGGCTGTGCTTATGCAGTGGTAGATGATGAAACGGTTGTGCCACAGGGTGATGAAAGGTATATTCTGGTAAGTGATGTTTTAAAGACTTTACAGGATCTTGCTCATTATCACCGTGAGCAATTTAATATTCCGGTGCTGGAAGTGACAGGTACAAACGGTAAGACCACAACGAAGGAACTTATCGCTGCTGTTTTGTCAAAGAAATATAACGTATTGTATACGCAGGGTAATTTTAATAATCATATTGGTGTGCCAAAGACTTTGTTGCGCTTGACAGCAGAACATACTTTCGCAGTGATAGAGACTGGGGCTAATCATCCGGGCGAAATAGAGACATTGGCCAAAATCGTAGACCCCGATTTTGGTATAATTACCAATGTAGGTAAGGCACATCTTGAAGGGTTCGGCTCTTTTGAAGGAGTGATAAAGACGAAAGGTGAGCTTTATGATTATCTACGTGCAAAACACGGAACTGTATTTTTAGATTATGATAATATTTATCTGAAGAATATAGCAGACGGCCTTCATCAGATTTTCTATGGAGCACCGTGCGATGAGGTGTTGAGTGTTGAGGGTGAGCTTATAGACTGCACACCGTATTTACGTTTTAAATGGCATCCGGCAGGTGGTGAATGGCAGGAGGTAAATACTCATCTGATAGGTTCGTATAATTTAAAGAATGCCATGGCGGCTGCTGTTATTGGTCGTACTTTTGGTGTTTCGGTCGAAGATATAAATGAGGCTATTTCCGGATATGTGCCTACAAACAACCGTTCACAGTTGGTTGAGACGGCCGATAATAAACTTGTTGTGGATGCGTATAATGCTAATCCGACGAGTATGAAAGCTGCAATAGAGAATTTCAGTTTGATGAAGGCTGATAAGAAAATGGCTATATTGGGTGATATGAAGGAGTTGGGTCCTACATCATGGGAAGAGCATCAGAAAATGGTGGATCTTCTTGTTGAGGCCGGTTTTAATCATGTATGGCTGGTCGGTAAAGAGTTTAAGGCTACACATCATCCGTTCCGTACGTTTGATGATGTGGAACAGGTAAAGGAGGCCTTGGCTATAAAAAAACCGAAAGGCTATCATATTCTGATTAAGGGAAGTCATAGCACAAAATTGTATGAGCTTCCATATCTGTTATAAAATGTTATATAACGAAGAAAAAGAGTTTTAATTCACTTTTTTAAACGTGGATAACTGAATATTTTTTAGTTTTTAACGTTGTAGGAATTCTTTTCTTAAAAATAAAGACTAATTTTGTAATAAGTGGTGGGTGGGAGGTACAGACCTTATATTAAGGCAAAATAAAAGATGTAGGCATCTTCGCAAAAACAGTAAAGGGTAAAAGAATATTAGGAATAGATCATAATATATGTTTAACCTTTAAAATGAATGCTTATGAAAAAGTCATTATTGTTAGTCGCTGCAATAATAGGTTTTAGTACTATTAATGCACAGACTGTTGAAGTGGAAAGAACTAATAAGTTCCGTCAGAATTGGTCTGTAGGTATAAATTTAGGAGGAACTACTCCAATGAAACATTCTGCTTTTTGGGGGAATATGCGTGGAACTATTGGCTTGAATGTGAATAAACAGTTTTCACCAATATATGGATTGACCTTGGAAAGCATGTATGGTATTAATACAACAGGAGCGCCACAGGTTTTTGATGCTTTTGATCTCATGTTGCTACATCGTGTAAATCTGAATAATTTATTCCGTCCGTACAAAGGAAAACCTACTTTATTTGAGGTAGAAGCTGTAGCTGGTTTTGGATGGATTAAGATTTTTGATTATTATCCTACATCTACAGGCTTTGCAAATGCCAATCATGTTGGGTCAAAAGTCGGTGTAAACTTTAATTTTAATTTAGGTGATTCTAAAGCTTGGACCTTGGCTTTCAAGCCGGCTATTGTTTGGGATATGACAATTCCAGGACAGGCACATCAGAATTTTGATGCTAACCAGGCGGTATATGAATTTACGGCAGGTATAGTATATCATTTTAAGAATCAGAATGGAAAGCATTATTATTCGGATGATTGTACTGATGCAGAAGCTGTTTCTGCATTGAATGCAATGATTAATAATTTGCAGTCAGAGTCAGAGTCAAAGGATAGAGCCTTGGCAAATGCGCAGAGTACAATAAACGAGTTACAGAGAGATTTGGATGATTGCAAGAAACAATCCAAGAAACAAGTTGTTGAAAAACCGGTTTCTGGTGGCGAGTATATTCTTACATTCCGACAGGGTAAGAGCACTATAGAGCCTATTCATATGCCATATATAGAACGTTTGGCTAATACTTTGAAGCAGGATAATAATGCAAAAGTTGTTATTTCCGGATATGCATCTCCTGAGGGTAATAAGGATTATAACCAGAAGTTGTCTCAGAAACGTGCTGATGCAGTGAAAGAAGTATTAATAAAGAAATATAAGATAGATGCAAATAGAATTGAGGCAAAGGGTATGGGTATTGGTAGTACATTTGGTGAGCCATCCTGGAACAGAGCCAGTATTTGTGTCGTTAAGTAAATTTAATACGCATTATTAACATTAGAAATGAGGAATTTTTCCGTGAGGAGAGATTCCTCTTTTTGTATTTGTAGAGTAGAAAAGTGCAAGTTTTAATTTCTGAATATATAATATTGTTTCTTTGTCGTTTTTGATATAAAAGTTAAGTACGTGTTATATCACTATTTTTTTATGAAAAGTAGATTTTAGTGGAGATTATAAAGGCGTTTTTAGTTTTTATTCAAAAAAAGCAGAAAAAAATCAGGGTGTATTTCATTTGCGTAAAATATATGTTTTTCAACACATTGCTTGTATAATTAGGATAAAATATCTAATTTTGGAGAA
>CAJMNM010000005.1 GCA_905214795.1 uncultured bacterium | reverse complement strand
CTTTCATTTTTCGCTCGGAGAACCGTTTGTTTCTCGTTTGCGGTTGCAAAGGTAGGTACTTTTTTCTTTACCACCAAATTTTACAAGTTATATTTTTTAAGTCTTTCTGTCAAGTAAGGCCTAAATGTAGATTTAATCTACTTATTATCTGCAATTTATATAAGATAAAAATTTTTATAGAAAAGTTTCTATTTTTTCATTCTTATAGCAAAACTATATGTTTTCATCTTTAAAAGACATATTTACCAGATCTTGACTGCTCTTCACAAAGACTAATAAATTAGATAAAAAGTATGCGCAGTGTTTTTATTCACAAAACACCACGCATCTCATCTGAATATCCTTCCAATACAATATTACCTTATTACCTTGCTACAATAAAAGGAACAGACATTGAAATATTAGCCTTAAGTTCTTCTAAGCCTTTATTATCTTGTGTTATGGTTAACTCACGTCCATCTTCAAGATAAACTGTGACTGTCTTATCATCATTAACACGGAACATTTTGTGCATTTCGTCATTCTGCACTACACTCCAAGTTTTATCTTCATTATTAAATACCATTCTTACATTCTCACCGGTAGTTTCATTCTGGATATTATAACCATCCTTCTCGGTTACTATTACATACTGATTACCATCCGAACCGACTACATGTTTAGTTTCACCCACAGAAGCCAACAACTGGTTACCGGTCCAAAACTCTATTGTATTAAGAAAAACCCAGTCTGCTGTCAAACAGATACCATAGACTGGAATAAAGACAATACCTAACAATCCATTTACGAATTTATTTCCTGTAACCTCACGATTCCAGCCTGCAAACTTGTTGAACAAACTAAATGAACCTATACATGACGCATTCAATACGCAGAATGCAGCACTTATGCATGCAATTTTCAAAAAATTCCTTTTCATATAATTAAATTAAGGCCCACAAGAATAATTATCCGGTTTTTCAAGATCTGGGCCATTATGTATCTCATCCGGACATTTACAACTCTTGATTACAAATATACATTATTATTTCTATTTATCATCTATAAGATTACATTCTTACATTATTTAACACTAAGATACTACAAAAAGATACAACATCTTAATATAATTCTTCCAAATTCATAGTTTTTTTTACCATAGTTGAACTTTACTAGAAATCAAGCTGCTCATAAAATTCTGTTACAGCCTCAATTCCTTTACGGAAAATATCCAATGTAAAATTCTCATTTGGCGAATGAATGGCATTACGCTCAAGACCAAATCCCATCAGAATAGTCTTTGCTCCTAAAATTTGTTCAAAATCACAGATTATAGGTATACTTCCTCCACGTCGTACCGCCAAAGGCTTTTTGCCAAAAGCTTTAGTAAACCCGGCTTCAGCGGCCTTATATGCCGGCAACGTTACCGGACAAACATAGCCTTCCCCCCCATGAAGAGGAGTTACTTTTACTGTCACACAATCTGGAGCTATAGAAGTCATATAATCTACAAACATTTGAGAGATTTTTTCATGACGCTGATGTGGAACAAGTCTGCATGATACTTTTGCATAAGCCTTTGAAGGAAGAACTGTCTTAGCTCCTTCTCCTGTATATCCACCCCAAATACCACAAATATCAAAAGACGGACGACAACTGTTACGCTCAATCGTACTATATCCTTTTTCTCCTCTTAAAGCCTTCACTCCTATGGATTCTTTATATTTATTTTCATCAAAAGGAATATTAGCCAGCATAGCTCTTTCTTCTGACGAAAGTTCTTCAACGTCATCATAAAAATGAGGTATGACAATACGCCCTTCGTCATTAATTACTCCTGCCAGCAATTCACAAAGTACGTTCACGGGATTGGCAACTGCACCGCCAAAGTGTCCGGAATGTAAATCCCTATTCGGGCCGGTCACTTCTATTTCCCAATAAGCCAAACCTCGCAAACCTGTAGTAATAGACGGTAATTCGGGAGCTAGCATACTGGTATCAGATACCAAAATAATATCACAGGCCAACAAATCTTTATGTGCTTTAAGAAAAGCATTAAGACTTGGAGAACCGATTTCTTCCTCACCCTCGAGAATAAACTTCACGTTATGGCGAAGACGCCCCTGACGAACCATATATTCAAACGCCTTAAGCTGAATCATGGACTGTCCTTTATCATCGTCCGCCCCACGCGCCCAAATCCGACCATCGCGGATTTCCGGTTCAAAAGGATTATTCTTCCATAATTCAAGTGGCTCTGCCGGCATAACATCATAATGGCCATAAACAAGCACTGTACGGGCCTCAGGGTTGACAATTTTTTCAGCATAAACCAAAGGATTACCATCTGAAGGCATAATACGTGCATCGTCTACTCCAGCCTCAAGCAACAACTCCTGCCAACGTTTTGCACACGCATTCATATCGTCCTTATGATGAGCATAAGCACTAATACTTGGTATTCTAATCAGACTAAACAACTCATCCAGAAATCTGGACTCATTTTTCTCTATATAAGCTTTTATGTCTTCCATATACTATATAATTAATGAATAATACGAGTGTAATTTACTATTTTCAAACTGTATACCCGATTGATTGGGGAATTCAATCATCAAACCTTTACCCGGATAATCTCGTCAATATCTGTTGTAAAACGACAGGAAAGATGTTCCCGTTTCAAATGCGAACAACGGTCTGCTCCCTGTACCGCTACACGTACGGCATTTCGACCGTTTTTCCGTTTGATTTTTTCTACTGCTTTTGCTAAAGCGGCCTGTTTTGCCCTGTCCACATTATCAAAAAGCGCCGTCTGAACAGCCTCATCCGCTGTTATATTCCATACGATTACTCCAGCCTTCTTATAATGATAGCCTGCATTTATCCAAGCCTGACGTAAAAGCGACAATACGACATGAATAAGTTCCTGCTGATCATTTGTCGGAACCTGCAAAACCACATTTTCATAAATGGTATGTTGCGGCATATCTGGACGAAAACGACTGGTATAAGCAAAAACTGTCACACCAGTACAACATGAATGCTGACGCCGCAGTTTCTCACTGCATGAAGCAGCAAAATTAGCCAACGCTTCCTCCAAAGCATCACGCTCAGCCAACCCCTCATCCGAAAAGCTACGACTGGTACAAATTGATTTTTTCTGTGGCAAGTCATCACGAGAAATACATGAATATCCTTGCAACTCTTTCCATGTACGCACACCTGTCACAGCACAGACACGACGAACCCACGCCTCACTTTTCTGAATAAAATCCCATGCTGTATGCACTCCCACACGTTCCAATTCAGGGCCAAGCCTGCGTCCAATACCCCACACATCGCCTATCGGACAAAGCTTTAAAGCTTTATAACGTTTTTCATCAGTATCAATCAAACAAACACCATCATAAGCCGGATATTTCTTTCCAAAATGACTGGCCATTTTTGCGAGTGTTTTTGTTGGCGCGACACCAAGTGTCACCGGAATGCCGGTTCCTCGAGTCACTGTATTCACTATTTTATGACCATATTCTGCCAAGCTTCCACCATCGCCCATACCATCCATATCAAGAAAGGCTTCATCAATGGAATAAACCATAAGATTAGCAGTAAACTCAGACAGCAGCATCATTACCCTACGGCTCATATCGCCATAAAGCGTATAATTACTGCTATACACCGCCACCTGATTTTCTTCTAATAACGGTCTGGCCTGATAATACGGCATACCCATACGGATACCCAAAGCCTTCGCCTCGTTACTGCGTGCTATAATACATCCGTCATTGTTACTCAAAATAACTACGGGACGGTTACGCAGTGACGGATTGAAAACCCGCTCACACGAAGCAAAGAAATTATTGCAATCAACCAATCCAAACATATCAGGCTCTATTTTTTTATCAGCGACGATGAAGCTGCCGTTTTATATTATATGTCACTACCCCCCATATCTGAAAATGATTTTCTTCTGTAACCCGTATTGGAGGATAATGGTCATTAGCCGGCATTAACCATAATTCTTTTCTGTCATCTGTAATATGAATCCGCTTCAGGGTAAATTCACCATCAACATATGCAACAACCACATCACCCTCTTGTGGCTCAATTCCTTTATCCACTATCAGTAAATCTCCATCATCTATACCGGCATCACGCATGGAATCACCTACCACTCTGGCATAAAAAGTTGTAGCCGGATGACGCACCAGTTCCCTATTCAAGTCTATATTTTCCGACATATAATCCTGAGCCGGACTGGGAAAGCCCGCACGCACCCCTTCATCTGCATAAGGCAGAGCCAGCCCTGTAGACCGGTCTGCCCCGTATATGGTAAGCTTTACGTCCATAATATTGTTATTCTTCAGTCAATAACATTTCAAGAGTTTGTGGTACTTCTATCGTTCCATCGCCTATATTCTTTAAAATATCACGTCCGGAATCTGTTAAGGAAAAATACATGTTTCGTTTATCTTTCGTCCCGACCACACGCTCTACATAGCCTTTCTTCTCAACAGAACAAATCACCTTTGAGGTATTTGACGAACTTAGACCTAACAATTCGCCAAGTTCTCCCGATGAAAGACTGACTGTTTTTGACAGACTGCAAAGTGCCATACCCTCATTCAAGCTTATACCATACAATTTTTCAAACTGCAGCTCAAACTGATAGACCGCCCTCTGCAAATCTCTAATCTTGCAAAGCCTCTTAATACTTTTTTCTTTCATTCATTCTTACTTTGGAACAAAGTTAGCATTTTCTTCTATTTAAGCAAAATATCTTCAATAGCCTGTTTAAAGGTTGATTTCGGCATAGCACCTTGTGCCATCTGCGGCTGCCCCTCCATCGGTATGAAAAGAAGCGACGGTATAGAACGAATTCCAAAAACAGAAGCCAGTTCCTCTTCTTCACCCGTATTGACTTTATAAATATAAATTTTACCGTCATATTCTTCAGCCAATTCTTCCAGAATCGGAGCCACCATCTTACAAGGTCCACACCAATCTGCATAGAAATCTACGATAGCAGGCTTGTCTCCCAAATATTTCCACTCATGAGAATTAGTCTCATAATCCATCACTCTTCTTAAAAATTCGGCTTTATTTAATGCAATCGTTTTCATACTCTATCTCTTTTAAATTAAACTCAAAAATTCAATATTTAAATAAACAAGTTGACATTTGCCTCATCTGCCCGTTCCATATAAGTAGCCACTCCACCGACTGTCACTTCATCGAGCAACTCTTCACGCTTAACCCCCATCACATCCATAGACATCTGACAAGCTATAAATTCCACACCATTAGCTAAAGCCTGATCGCGCAAACGCTCAAGCGAATCAATTCCTTTCCGATTCATAATATGACGCATCATTTTATCTCCGATGCCGGCCATGCTCATTTTTGATAAATGTAATTTCCGGGAGTTTGACGGTAACATCATACCAAACATTTTTCCAAACAAATCTTTATGAACAGCCGGTTTATGCGTCTTTTTAATCACATTAAGTCCCCAAAAAGTAAAGAACACTGTCACTTTCTGACCTGTCGCCGCTGCACCGTTAGCCAATACAAATGTTGCCAAAGCCTTATCCAAATCATCGCTGAACATGATAAAGGTCTTTCCTTTTCCTCCGGAAACCGGAATATTATGACAAGCTTTATCTTGCCCTTTCTCTATAACTACAGTATGACGCCCTTTCTCAGAAATGTTGGAAATCAATTTGTTTCCAGTCGTATTACACCATGCTTGCGCATCGCGTGCAAAACCCGCATCAGTTGCAGTTATCTCAACTCTTTCGCCTTCATCCATACTGTCTATGGCCTGTTTAACTTTCATTATCGGCCCCGGACACTGCAAACCACATGCATCTATACGAAGCGTATTAACCACTTCCAATCGACTTCTTTGTGAATCATTATCCACTACAACAGACGCTTCCGGCTTTTGCTGCGCTGTCATAGCCTCTAATGGCTGTAAAGCGACTGAATAAGTTTTATACCCGCCTGAAAGATTCTTCACGTGCTTATATCCTCTCGACATTAATATACGCTGAGCCAAATAACCTCTCAAACCGATAGCACAGAATAAAACAATCTCTTTATCATGTGGAATTTCATCCAAACGGTTCCGTATATCATCAAGTGGAATATTGACCGCACCCTCTATTGAACCAAAAGAAAATTCTTCCGCAGTACGTACGTCTATCAACATTATCTGTTCACGTTTCATTCCTGATAACTCACGCCAGGTCACAATCGGCATCGTTCCATTAACAATATTTGCAGCCGCATAGCCTGCAATAGCAACAGGATCCTTAGCAGAAGAGAACGGTGGCGCATATGCGTGTTCCACTTTCATTAAATCATAAACCGTTCCTCCCATTTTAATTAACAATGCGATCTGGTCAATTCGTTTATCCACACCATCGTACCCTACACACTGGCCTCCATAAAGTTTCCCGCTTTGCGGATCAAAAGTCAATTTTATAGTCAATGGTAATGCATCTGGATAATACCCGGCATGAGAAGAAGAATGAGTTGTAGAGCTGACATACGGAATCTCCATCTGTTTCAAACGTTTTGCCGCCAAGCCGGTTGACGCTACGGTCATATCAAAGACCTTTGCGACCGATGTGCCAATAGCCCCCTCATAACGAACCATATTACCTTTGGCCATGTTATCTGCGACTATACGCCCCTGACGATTAGCTGGTCCGGCCAAATAATTCAACCACGGTTTACCGGTAAGCGGATGAGGATACTCTATTGCATCTCCTACCGCATAAATATCCTTTTCTGATGTCTGAAGATACTCATCCACCCAAATTCCACCGGTCTCACCTATCTTCAAACCAGCTGTACGCGCTAATGTTGTTGACGGTCGCACTCCTATTGACAACAAAACGATATCAGCATCTAACTTTTTACCATTCTGAAGACATACCTTCAATCCATTTTCGCCCTGTTCAAAATGCGAAACCCCTTGTTCTAAGAACAAAGCTACACCTTTTGAAAGTAAATGCTGATGAACATGCGACGCAATTGAGAAATCAACCGGCGCCATCACCTGGTTACCCATTTCTACAATCGAAACATTTGCACCGGCTTCATATAAATTTTCAGCCATTTCCAGTCCAATAAACCCGGCACCAACAACAACGGCGTTCTTAATCTCATGAGACTTAATATATTGTTTTATACGATCTGTATCATTTACGTTACGTAATGTAAAAATCCCCTCCAGATCAATGCCTTTTAAAGGCGGACGAACCGGATCCGCCCCGGGGGAAAGTAACAACTTATCATAAGATTCAGTATAAGATGTTCCATCCTTCTTTCGTACTGTCAACATTTTATTTGCCACATCTATGGCTGTCACCTCATTCCCTACACGAACATCCACCGCAAAACGCTTTCCAAAGCTCTCTGGTGTCTGCACGAATAATTTCTCACGATCGGTTATTTTCCCACCTATATAATAAGGTAATCCACAATTGGCGTAAGAAATATAATCACCCTTCTCCAACAATACAATTTCTGCCTGCTCATCTACTCTTCTGATTCTCGCAGCAGCAGTTGCACCTCCTGCCACTCCTCCTATAATTACATGCTTCATTTATTTATTTTTTAATCATTTCTTAATTCTAATACTTTCTTATATAAAACATTTTCCAGTGGAAAACTTTGCAAATATAGAAATAAAATTCATTCGCAACAAATTTCCATTGGAAAATATTTTTATTTAGCATTTTTTATCAGGAATATACTCAGCCACATAAAATAAAGAGCCGTGACATGAACACCAGAATTAAGTGTTATGTCACGGCTTAATAAGCAATAATATGTAAAATAGGTTATTCTACAGTTACCGATTTTGCCAGATTTCTCGGCTGGTCAACATCCTTACCTTTACAAACGGCGATATGATAAGCCAATAACTGCAACGGTACAGAAGCTACTAACGGCTCAAAACATTCCATTGTCTCAGGCAACTCTATCACATCGTCAGCCAGTTCTCTTATTTTAGTATCCCCCTTCGTAACCAACGCAATCACACGTCCATGACGTGCCTTCACCTCTTGAATATTACTAATCAATTTCTCATAAAGCGCATTCTTAGTAGCAATCACAAATACCGGCATTTCAGCGTCAATCAACGCAATTGGCCCGTGTTTCATCTCTGCTGCCGGATAACCTTCAGCATGGATATATGAAATTTCTTTCAGTTTCAAAGCCCCTTCCAAAGCAACCGGATAGCTGTAACCACGTCCTAAATAAAGGCAATTGTGCGCATAAGTAAACATCTTGGCCAATTGTGCAATCTGATCGTTAGCTTTCAAAGCCTCTTCCATTTTATCGGGAATTGCAACCAACTCATGCACCATATGTATAAACTCCTCATGAGTCATGGTCTTTAATTCCTTTGCCAAAGCCAAAGTCAACATGGCCAAGACTGTAACCTGTCCGGTAAATGCCTTTGTCGAAGCGACACCAATTTCAGGCCCTACATGAATATAAGCGCCCGTATGCGTCGCACGAGGGATTGAAGAACCTACGGAATTACAAATACCGAAAACAAACGCCCCCTGTTCACGGGCCAATTCCACAGCAGCCAGCGTGTCAGCGGTCTCACCCGACTGAGAAATAGCAATCACCACATCTGTCGGATAAATTACCGGATTACGGTAGCGGAACTCGGAAGCATACTCTACACAAACCGGAATACGACAATAATTCTCAATCAGATACTGTCCTATCAAACCCGCATGCCATGATGTCCCGCACGCTACAATAATAAAACGCCGTGCACCGAGTAAACGCTCCTTATAATCTATTACAGCAGAAAGCGTCACGTTATCAGCTTCCACATTGATACGGCCACGCATACAATCCTTCAGACAGGAAGGCTGTTCAAAAATCTCTTTCAACATAAAGAAAGGATAGCCTCCCTTTTCCAACTGTCCGAGATTGATATCCACAGTCTTCACTGTGGGGTGCATTCTTGTATTGTCCATATCCACCACTTTCAGCTCATGTCCCGGCTGAATTACCGCTATATCGCCGTCGTCAAGATAAACCACTTTATCGGTATATTCTACAATTGGTGTCGCATCGGAAGCCAAATAGAAATCATTATCCTTACCAATACCGACAACCAGCGGGCTACTCTTACGGGCAGCTATTATCTGATTGGGATGACGTTTGTCCAGTATGGCAATGGCATACGCGCCAATCACCTCATGCAATGCCACCTGCACTGCGCTCAGAAGATCCAAATCATTATTGACCTGAATATACTCAATCAGCTGTACCAAGACCTCTGAGTCTGTACTGCTCCTGAATTTTATTCCGCGTTCAATCAATCTTTCCTTTAAAGTCGCATAATTTTCTATAATACCATTATGAATCAAGGCCAGATTTCCAGACGCAGAATAATGCGGATGCGCATTTTCAGCACAAGGCTCACCGTGAGTTGCCCATCTCGTATGAGCTATACCGGCATGCCCGGTTACATCCTTATCGGACGCCACTCTTTCCAAATCGGCTACCTTACCTTTGGTTTTATATACATTCAGTTCCTGACGCTCATTAATCAAGGCCACACCGGCACTATCATAACCTCTATATTCTAAACGTTTAAGTCCTTTTATAAGAATTGGGTAAGCATCTTTCTTACCGATATATCCAACGATTCCGCACATTGTAAACTATGATATTTTGATGTATAAAAATATATAATATATTTGTTATTGAATACTAAATTCACAACAAAGATACTATCTTTTAAACATTATTAGTATATTTGTGTCATAAAATGAATGTGAATATGGGCTTTTTTAAAACACTTTTCAGCGGCAAAGAAGAAACACCCGCAGATAACCAGGAAAAAAATCAGGAAAGAGAGTTTGACGTTTTAAAATATGACGGATTACGTGCGTTGAAAATCGGCGAAACACAATACGCCATCCGTTGTTTTGATAAAGCATTGGCTATCAGAAAAGATGAAGAAACCATGAATTTCCTCGCGCAAGCCCAACTACAAAACCACGACACAGAATCGGCTTACAACACCTTGTCACAAATAGCAGAGTCGGCCAGCGACCCCTCCAGTGCCTATATCAGCATGGCAAAGCTTTGTGATATCCGGCAAAATTTCCAACGCATGGACGAAATCTGCACCAAAGGGCTCCAAGTCTGCCCACAACAAGCCGAACTGTTATATTGGAGCGGCAAGGCCAAGCACGCACTTCTCGATGAATTCCAGGCCATTGCCATGCTTACCCGTGCCATCCAACAAGATGGAAATCTCCTGCAGGCTTACATGCTCAGAGCAGAAATTCTCTGTCTGATGAATAGTCTGAATGATGCCGAAGCCGATGTTGACTTTGTTCTACAACATTCTGATGAAAATGAAGAGGCCATGATGATTAAAGCCGACATCAACATGAAAAAAGGACAAATCGCTGAAGCCATAGAATATTATGAAAAGGTGAAGACGCTCAATCCTCTCCTTCCCGAAGCATATGTCAAACTAAGTACAGCCTATGCAGCCAATCACCAGCTAGACCAGTCACTGAATTGCATGAACGAGGCCGTTGAATTCATGCCGGATTCATCTGAATGTTACAAAGAACGCGGACGCGTCAAACTTTTACTCAATGATAAAGCCGGAGCCATGGACGACGTGAAGAAAGCTTTGGAATGCAATCCTAATGCCGCACAAGCCCTTGATGGCAAATACAGCAACATTGAACAGGAAATGAACGACATGTATAAAACAAGAAATCCTTATGGTTTCTAAATGTCATCGTTTTAAAACTTTAGATATATTTTTTCAAGCCTTCATGCAAAAAAATTAAATTTTTATTTGCCAAAAAGAAAATAATATTTAATTTTGCAATGTTTAAAAGAAACAGATATGAAAGAATTATTTAACACATACTTTTATTTCTTCTTTTACTTTTACTTTAGCAACAAAGTAAAGCGGGAACTCGTATGTGTATATAAATAAAGATAAAAACAACGTAAACATAAAAACAAAAAGGTCCCGCTTCAAAATGAGGCGGGACCTTTTTCATTAAAAGGACAAAACATGAAAAGAATCGCTATCCAAGGTATCAAAGGCTCCTACCATGACATGGCCGCACATTACTATTTCGACAAAGAAGACATCGAACTGATTTGCTGCGCTACATTTGAGGAAGTTTTTGATACTGTCAAAAACGACAGTACCGTTCTGGGCCTCGTTGCCATAGAAAACACCATTGCCGGCAGCCTGCTCCACAACTATGAACTTCTCTGTCAAAGCGGACTTACTGTCATTGGCGAACACAAACTGCGCATCTCACACAGTCTGCTTTGCCTTCCGGAAGACAATATAGAAGATATCACAGAAGTCAATTCACACCCTGTCGCACTCATGCAATGCCGTGACTTTCTGGCCAAACATCCTCAATTCAAAGTTGTCGAAGGAGAAGATACCGCAGGATCTGCAGAAATTATCAGTCGCAACCAGTTACGCGGGCATGCGGCCATCTGTTCCAAATTTGCCGCCCCGCTTTACGGCATGAAAGTACTGGAAGAAGGAATCGAAACAAACAAGCACAATTTTACCCGATTCCTGGTTATCAGCCAGCCTCAACGCGCCAATCTGCTACGCGACATCCGACAAGCCAACAAAGCCAGTCTGGTTTTCTCTTTGCCACATGAAGAAGGCTCACTCTCACAAGTGCTGTCCATTCTTTCATTCTACAAACAAAATCTCACCAAAATCCAGTCCCTCCCGCTCATCGGCAAAGAATGGCAATACATGTTTTATGTCGATCTCGCTTTCGATGACTACACCCGTTATTCACAAAGCCTAGACGCAATAGCACCCTTAACCAAAGAACTTAAAATATTAGGAGAATATCAAGATGGAAGACAAACTGTATAACACAAACATAAAACCGGCCGACAGACTTGCATCGGTTAACGAATATTACTTTTCAACAAAAGGCAAGGAAGTAGCTCGCATGAACGCCGAAGGAAAAGACATTATCAGTCTGGCCATCGGCAGTCCCGACATGCCGCCTTCACCACAAACCATTGAAACATTGTGCACACAAGCCCAACGAAACGATGTGCATGGCTATCAGCCGACAACCGGCATACCGGAACTGCGTAAGGCTATGGCCGGTTTCTACAAACGCTGGTACAATGTTGACCTCGATCCGGCTACCGAAATCCAGCCTTTGATTGGCTCAAAAGAAGGTATTCTACATGTCACACTGGCTTTTGTCAATCCGGGCGACCAGGTTCTTGTACCCAATCCGGGCTATCCTACCTACACTTCGCTTAACCGCATTCTCGGCAGCGAAATCGTCAACTACGACCTGACACCCGAAAACGGATGGCAACCCGATTTCGATGCCTTGGAACGCATGGACCTGAGTCGTGTGAAAATCATGTGGACCAACTATCCCAACATGCCAACAGGCGCCAATGCACGCATGGAAACATATGAAAAGCTGGTCGATTTCGCACAGCGCCACAACATTATTGTTGTAAACGACAATCCCTACAGCTTTATTCTCAACGAGAAACCCATCAGTCTGTTACAGGTTCCAGGCGCCAAACAATGCTGCATTGAGTTCAACTCCATGAGCAAAAGCCACAACATGCCGGGCTGGCGTGTCGGACTACTGGCCACCAATGCAGAATTTGTACGCTGGATACTGAAAGTTAAAAGCAACATCGACTCCGGCACATTCCGCCCGCTTCAACTTGCCGCAGCCACAGCTTACGAAAACGACGCGACATGGCATCATCAGGCCAATGTCACCACATACGCCGAACGCCGGGCACTGGCCGAAGAAATCATGCGTACATTAAACTGTACCTTCGACCCCACTCAGGTCGGTATGTTCCTTTGGGGACGCATTCCCGACAGCTACGATGACGTGGAACAACTCACCGAAAAAGTATTGCACGAAGCACGGGTTTTCATCACCCCCGGATTCATATTCGGCAGCAACGGCAAACGCTACATCCGCATTTCATTATGTGCCAAGAAAGAAAAAATGGCAGAAGCATTGGAACGTATCCGCAAAGTATTCAAATAAAAAGATTCAAACTTAAAAACACAAATATTATGGAACTTAATCTATCTCCCCTTAATCTGACCGGTATCGACGCCACAAAGCGTCCGCTCATTATAGCCGGCCCGTGCAGCGCTGAAACCGAAGAGCAGGTTATGCAAACGGCACACCAGTTAGCAAATAAAGGTATCAAAATATTCCGTGCAGGCATTTGGAAGCCCCGCACCAAACCAGGAGGTTTCGAAGGTAAAGGCGAAGAAGCTCTGCCTTGGATGGCTCGTGTAAAGAAAGAAACCGGCATGCTTATCTCTACAGAGGTTGCCACCCCAAAACATGTTGAAAGCGCCCTTAAAGCCGGCATCGACATTTTATGGATTGGAGCACGCACCAGCGCAAACCCGTTCGCCATGCAGGAATTGGCCGACTCACTGCGCGGCATAGACATTCCCGTATTGGTAAAGAACCCGGTCAACCCCGACCTTGAGCTTTGGATTGGCGCACTAGAGCGTATCAACGGTGCCGGCATAACCCGCCTTGGAGCCATCCACCGCGGTTTCTCAAGCATCGACCAAAAAATCTACCGCAACGCACCAATGTGGCATATCCCTATTGAATTACACCGTCGTTGCCCTCAACTCCCTATTATTTGCGACCCAAGCCACATTGGCGGACGCCGCGACCTGATTGCTCCTCTTTGTCAGCAGGCTATGGACATGGGATTTGCCGGCTTGATTGTAGAAAGTCATTGCGATCCGGATTGCGCATGGAGCGATGCCAAACAACAAATCCTTCCCGATGTGCTTGACTTCATCCTCGACCGTCTGGTTATCCGTGAAAGTGTTGAACTGACAGAAAGTCTGGCTGCACTGCGCAAACAGATAGACGAACTGGACAACGAGTTGATGACCTTACTCACCAAACGCATGCGCGTCAGCCGTGAGATAGCAACCTACAAGAAAGAGCACAACATGGCAGTTGTACAAACCGGACGTTACTCTGAGATTCTTGAAAAACGTGGCGCACAAGGTCAATTATGCGGTATGGACGCAGAATTTATCAAAAAAGTATTCGAGGCCATACACGAAGAAAGCGTCCGTCAGCAAACCGAACTGATTAACAAATAACAAAGAAACCGTATGAGAATATTGGTATTAGGCGCCGGAAAAATGGGATCATTCTTTACCGACCTGCTCAGTTTTGAACATGAGATGGCTGTTTATGAAGTAGATCCCCGCCGGATGCGTTTTCTTTACAACACCCAGCGCTTCACCAAGCTGGAAGAAATTGACGATTTCCGTCCCGAACTGGTCATCAATGCCGTCACACTGAAATATACACTCGATGTATTCAGACAAGTCATTCCCCATTTGCCGGCCGACTGCATATTAAGTGACATCTCATCTGTCAAAACGGGGTTTAAGGATTTCTATGAAACCACAGGCATGCGTTATGTCAGCACCCACCCCATGTTCGGTCCGACCTTTGCCAATTTGGGAAGTCTCAGCAATGAAAATGCCATTATCATCAATGAAGGCGACTACATGGGACGCATTTTCTTCCGCGACCTTTACACCCGTCTTGGACTGCACATCTGCGAATACTCGTTTGACGAACACGATGAGACAATGGCCTACTCATTAAGTATTCCCTTTATCTCAACATTCGTATTCTCTGCTGTGATGAAGCACCAGGACGCTCCCGGAACAACCTTTAAGCGCCATCTGCAAATCGCGCATGGTGTATTGGGCGAGGACGACTGTCTTTTACGGGAAATTCTGTTCAATCCCCGCACAAAACACCAGGTCAGCCGCATACGCGAGGAGTTGACAAGCCTGATTAACATCATAGACAATCATGACGAAGAAGGTTTAAACCGCTATCTCACCCGTATACGTGAGAATGTGAAATAATAAAAAACATTGGCCGCAGAATCTTTTATCTGCGGCCATTTTTTATTTCCCCAAAAGCTTTTCCTTAACGCCGTAATCACCGGCCTGTTACTTATTGCTATAATGACGCGCCAAAGAGAATGTACGGTGTAAAGCAGCTCGTGTACACAAGAAAGAGCAAACAGAACCGACCAGAAAAGCTATGCCTGTTGACAGCATGCAATCTCCCAAACCAACAACAGGAGACACAACACCACCAAACGCAAACCCCAAGGCACCCAATAAAGCTGAGGCCATACCCGCATTGGCACGTTCTGCATCCATTGCCAACGTATTGGAAGCCGTGAAAGTGAGTCCCAGCATCGATAACAATCCTATAAGCAACACTTCGTATATCCAGAAAGCACAATCTGACGCAAGCGCCATAAAAAGGAAAAACGAAACTGCCACCATACCAATACTACCTACATTTAAAGCCTGCTCCGGATGAGCGAATTTGGCGGATGCAGCAGCCGAAACCACTATTGCAATGGCATTAATTCCAAAACAAACACTGAACATCATTGGCGAGAACCCATAATGCTGCTGCATAATAAAAGGAGCGGAAGCAATGTTTGCAAACAACACGCCCTGAGCAAAACCATATTGAAAAATATAGCAAACATAACGTCTGTTTCGCATCACAGACAGAAAACTTGCATAAACATCACTCCAACATGCATTCTGCCTTTGGGCAGCCGGAAGCGTCTCCCGAAAATGGAAACTGCCGGCCAATAAGAATATACCTAAACCAAAAAGCGTCCAAAAAATACCCTGCCAGCCCAAACTGTCTGCCATACTGCCCCCAACAATCGGCGCTGCCACAGGCGCAACCCCATTGATGGCTCCAATAACCGCCAACATTTTGGCCAGTTCACGTCCCGAATATTTATCTGCCGCAACAGAACGCGAAATCACAATACCACCGGCACCCGCGATGCCTTGTATCAGACGCCATCCGACAAACTGCATGATTGTCTCAGAAAAAAGACATCCCACAGTAGAAAACAAGAATAAAAACATAGCCACAATCAGCGGCAACCGCCGGCCATATTTATCACTCAACGGACCGAAAAAGAGCTGCCCTATGGCCAAACCTATCATACTTGCTGTAAGTCCCAACTGCACCTGTGAAGAAGTAGTATGAAAAAAATCTGTCATCGCCGGAAGAGTAGGCAAATACATATCCGTCACAAAAGGCCCGAAAGCCGTAAGCATCCCAAGAAAAACAAGAATAAATAATTGAGAATTTCCTTTTGTCATAAAAACAATCCTTTTAAAAACGCTGCAAAATTAAACATTGAATAACAGACAGCGCATACCATTAACCGCACAAAAACTTTCAAAAACAGAACAAATTCTTTTTCTAACGAATAAATATGCCTATTTTTGTTTCAAAAATAGTGAAACCAGTGGAAACGCCATCATTATCCTCCCCTTCCAGAATACATTATCAGGAAAGCAATCTGGACTTTTTAAAAGCAGCTCCGCTTCATTTCGATTGTGGTATACAGATGATATGTATCTGCGGAGAAGGCATTATCTCAACCGGTGCCCAACAATTCCACCTCAAAAAAAAATCTGAACTTATCTTCTGGCGTGGAAGCATCATGCAACTTATTAAAGCTTCTGCTGATTTTCGTGTACGTATTCTGTTTTATCCCTCAAAGATTTTTCTACAAGCCGCAGTATCACTGGATACGACTTATTTCAATTACATCAAAGAATTTCCACAATTCGAACACGGACAAAACAACGACCTTCAAAGTTGGAAAAACATCAATCTATGGATGGATATGGGACAAATGCTATTCAGCCAACCTTCATCCAGCTTTATCGAACAACTGGAACTGAATTTTCTGCAAAGCATGTTCATGTGGATATTCAGTTCCATACCCGAAACATATATATCCATAGCCCGCTCATATACCCACAAGCAACTGCTGTTTCACCGCTTCATGCATCTGCTTCACGACCATGCGAGTAAAGAACATAAAGTCTGTTTTTATGCCGAAAAGCTTTGTATCTCTCCAAGATATTTAAATGAGATTACAGTAACTTATGCCAACGGGAAAACACCTAAGGAATTAATTGCCGAGCAAGTTACAGCCGAAATTAAAGTACAACTTAACAACCCGCATCTGTCTGTCGCCGAGATTGCAATAAACAGCATGTTTCCCGATTCGTCTTATCTGTGTCGTTTTTTTAAAAAGAACACAGGTATGACGCCCAAAGAGTTCCGCATGAAAAGAAAACAATAAAAATATACTTATCCACTATCTTTGAGAAAGTAGCTTTTAATATAGTTTGAGACACGAGCTGTTAAACAATATTTTTATTTACATTTTATCTTGAAATCAGTTTAAAATGTAAACAATAACTACCAAGAATTAGCCTTAAACCTCTGTTTATAATGATAAACATGATATTTTTGATAATGAGAAGCATGAAAATATTACTCCGGAATTATTATGCGAAATTCGTATGTGAGGAATAAAGGTCCTATTGAAAAATATCTTACAACCAAGAAACATTATATTACAACAGGAAACAACTTCAGCCACATTTTAAGTACAAATCAGTCACGCTTACCAGATTTTCACGACAGTCCGTAAAATAATGGTAACAGTAAGCGTTTTTATCATTTGTAATAGTTTTACATAGCAGTAAACACATAATATATTGTTTATGAATACTCTGCCACGTGCAGCGTTAAAATATATGACATATACTCACGATAAAACATATTATTATACTCAATAAAACGCATACGGTTACGAATTTATTTCCGCACGGTCACGAATTTCATCCTGTACGGTTATGAATTTTTTTCTGTACGGTTGCGGTGATATCCGTAACCGTAGCAAATGATATTCCTGCACGGTTACGGAGAAATTCATAACCGTACGCATTTAAAAATCCGTAATGGCTGGAATATCGGAAAGTAAATATCATTTACATAAAAAATAAAGACTGTCATGTTTCAACAATATACACCTTATAATCATGAAAAGCCGTTTTTATCCTTTTCCCAAGTTAAAATCATATAACTAATTGAGAATCTTGCCTCTATAATTTATTTTGTTTTTTCTCTGTGCTTCTGCAAGAATTCATGTTTTTCATGCAAGTGACAACTTATCGCAAAAAACTCAAAAAATCAGTCGTCTCACTTTTATCATAATAATATCGAATTAACATTTCCATAAAAAATTGTCCACTACTAAAACCAAAAACAAAACATTTTGATTTATTTTCCCGATTATACAAATCAAAAATAAAACCTCGTATCAACGGGTTTGCATAACATTCTATAGTAAAAACGATAGAAAAAGGACCGAAAACAAAAACCATTTAAACTGTCCGTTTTGAACTTGAATATAAATTATATTGACACCCTTTCCAAATTAAAAACTACATCGCTTTCGTCGTAACAGAAGACGTTTAATAACATAACCGTTGACGAGCTGTTTTTCCGATTCATATAAGATGATTGTTAAAATCAAAAAATCCTTACTCTCCGAATCTAGTATAAATTTTATAGTATAAAATCATCGTCTGTTTACAGCCAATAGATACAAAATGTCATGAATTGCAACCAGCACATACCATCACATAAAATTACAGAATATTTTGATAAGTTTTTCTGTACCGAACAAATCTGTGTCAGATTTACTATATATCAAAATTCTTTGGTTACAACAGACACGTAAAAGGATGAAGTCAACAGAACTGATTCCGGTACAAATTCCTAGCACTACTTTCTTGATGAAGATGGTCAGAGAAAACAGTATTTCCGTCTCTAATTTTCTGACTGCTATCTTCAATCATATATTTTTCCTCTTGCAACACAAATTCCTTGCAAAAATCATCAGTGATACAATAAATCTCTGTAATTTTAGACTCTGGAAACATAGTAGTAATCATTTAAATCTGTAAATTCAGCACTATAAATTTAATACTTTTATCACTACGTTCCTATTTAGTAGATTATATTGATTCATATTGTGAATCAAGCCATTTATATAAAAATTGAATATGATAAATATATGCCCTGTCTTTTGCAACAAAAAGCAATACCTCGATTTACTACTCCTCGCCGACGAACAAGAGTCCATGATTGACCTCTATCTGGAACGCGGGGATATGTTCGTTCTAACCGACAACAATGAAGTTAAAGCTTCATGCGTTATAACCGAGGAAGACAAAGGCATCTACGAAATCAAAAGTATTGCAGTCTACCCACAGTTTCAGCGTCAAGGGTATGGAAAAAAGTTGATTCTCTTTCTCTTGGAGCATTATAAAGATCGATGTCATACAATGCTTGTCGGAACAGGAGATTCTCCTATAACCATATCCTTCTACGAGAATTGCGGATTTGTATATTCGCATCGGATACCCAATTTCTTCACTGATAATTATGATCATCCGATTTTTGAAGAGGGTAAGCAATTAAAAGATATGATTTACTTAAAAATTAGTAAAAACAGATAGTTATACTCTTTAGGAATTTACTATTTTTGTGAAAATGTGGCCTTAGTATAAAAAAAACAATTTTTTCTTACATATTCTTTGATATAGATTATAATTAATAATTTGAAGACTCCAATAGATATTTTATTATATTTCTGAGGAACAATTGTCTCAATCTGCTTATAGAGATAAATAATTGTATTGGGATACAATCATCAAGACACAAAAAAGCGGACGTAACTTTCTTCGCTACGTCCGCCTATTAAAATATAAGCTTTTATTCTGTCTTACACTACACGACCTGATTACATCATGCCGCCCATGCCACCCATTCCGGCAGCACCGCCCATCGGCATTTCAGGTTTGTCTTCTTTCTTATCGCAGATGACACATTCTGTAGTAAGGAACATACCTGCGATAGAAGCTGCATTTTCAAGAGCAACACGAGTAACCTTAGCCGGATCAATGATACCACTGGCTTTAAGATTCTCATATTTGTCCTCACGAGCGTTGTAACCGAAGTCACCCTCACCCTGACGAACTTTCTCTACTACAACTGAGCCTTCAAGTCCGGCATTCTCAACAATCTGACGCAACGGCTCCTCGATGGCACGTTTTACGATATTGATACCGGTTGTCTCGTCAGCATTGCAACCCTTAAGGTCGTCCAGAACAGAAATGGCACGGATGTAAGCCACACCACCACCGGCGATGATACCCTCTTCGATAGCTGCACGAGTTGCGCACAAAGCATCGTCTACACGGTCTTTCTTTTCTTTCATTTCAACTTCACTCGGTGCTCCGACATAAAGAACAGCAACACCACCGCTCAACTTAGCCAAACGCTCCTGAAGTTTTTCCTTATCGTAGTCGCTCTTTGTATTGGCAATCTCATTCTTAATCTGATTAACACGGTCTTTGATTAATTCGCTCTGACCATGACCGTTTACGATAGTTGTGTTATCCTTAGAAACAACAACCTTATCGCAAGAACCCAACATCTCGATGGTAGCCTGCTCAAGTTTCAAACCTTTCTCTTCGCTGATAACCACACCACCTGTCAATACGGCAATATCCTCGAGCATAGCCTTACGACGGTCGCCAAATCCAGGAGCCTTAACAGCACAAATCTTCAACTGGCTGCGCAGACGGTTTACAACCAAAGTTGTCAATGCCTCGCTGTCTACATCTTCAGCAATTACCAATAACGGACGTCCGCTCTGAACTGCCGGTTCGAGAATAGGCAAGAAATCTTTCAAGTTGGAAATCTTCTTATCGTAAATCAGGATGTACGGATTCTCCATCACGCATTCCATCTTCTCTGTATCTGTAACGAAGTAAGCTGACAGATAACCACGGTCGAACTGCATACCTTCAACCACACCGATGGTAGTATCACGGCCCTTAGCCTCTTCGATAGTGATGACACCGTCCTTGCTGACTTTCTGCATGGCATCGGCTAGAAGCTTACCGATTTCAGGATCGTTGTTTGCGCTGACGGTAGCAACTTGCTCAATCTTGCTGTAGTCGTCGCCTACCTGCTCTGCCTGAGACTTGATATGCTCAACAACCTTAGCTACGGCCTTGTCAATACCACGTTTCAAATCCATAGGATTGGCACCTGCAGCCACGTTCTTCAAACCTACGCTTACAATGCTCTGAGCCAAAACAGTTGCTGTTGTTGTTCCATCACCTGCATCGTCACCGGTCTTGCTGGCTACACTCTTTACCAACTGTGCGCCTGCATTCTGGAACGGGTCTGCCAATTCAATTTCCTTAGCAACAGTCACACCATCTTTTGTGATATGCGGTGCACCGAATTTCTTCTCGATAATAACATTACGTCCCTTCGGACCGAGTGTTACCTTAACTGCATTAGCCAACTGGTCTACGCCCTGCTTCATCTGTTCGCGGGCCTCTATATTGAATTTAATTTCTTTAGCCATTTTGTTTATGATTTTATTTGTTCTTTAATAAAAAAGATGATTTCTGATTATCCCAGAATCGCAACCACGTCGCTCTGACGCATGATGAGATATTTTTTGCCTTCGAGCTCAACCTCAGTTCCGGCATATTTTCCGTATAATACAGTATCACCAACCTTCAAAACCATTTCTTCGTCTTTGGTTCCGTTACCTACTGCTACGATAGTACCCTGCAATGGTTTTTCTTTTGCAGTGTCAGGAATAATAATACCACCAATTGTCTTTGTCTCTGCAGGAGCGGGTTCAATCAACACGCGGTCTGCTAATGGTTTAATGTTCATCATTGTGTATTTTTAATGTTTAACTTATATTTTTTCCTTTTTCAATTCCCTGCTTTCGCAACCGGAATCACTTACTAATAAACGAAAAGTATGCCAAAATAACAAAGGGTGACAAATTGTCACCCTTTATTTTACTTTTTTTATCATGTCATTGATTTAACTTCCATTCCAGGACGCCGCCGGACTGCCCCGGCTGCAATTGAACCTCCATTTTCAATGTTGTGGTTGTCACCGGTTCAAACTCAACCTTATTATACTGGTCGGTTTTCACACCATAGGGTGACAAAGCCTTTACTTCCTTCCACGTATCATTATCCTTATAATAAAGTTTCCACCAAGTCGGAACACGATAATTACCATCATAATGATCCATCTCCAACCAATAAACCGATACACTATGTAATGTTTCGGGCTGCTCAAAGGTATAAGCCAATGTTTCCCGGCTGCCTCTCTTTAACCACCAATAAAAATAAGGTTTTGATGTATCATGTGAACTTTTCGATTCCCAACCGTCATTAACCCCGAAAGCCCATTCTTCGGTAGAAGCAGATACCGGCGCATCTTTCTGAATGGGAGCTTTTATCATTACCGAACGGGCACGTGAAGCCAAAGACGGCTTTAATACCGGGCGCGTCACCTCAGCCGTTTCGGGCAACCAGACTGCCATCTGACCAGGACCACGGTTATCCCAACTATAATAAGGAACTGCTGTTGCTTTGGATTGTTGCTCACGACCTTGGCTATCTCCCTCATCGGGCACTCGCATCACATTTCCCTGCAACACAGTAATACCACCTAGCATCTGAGCAGAATCGGCCGGATAGAACCGGCTCTGTGCGGTCAGATATTTATTGAAAACTTCACCATCGGGCTGGTCAATCCCTTCAAGGCAATATACCAGCGGACCACGCTGAAGCGCTGTTTTCTGTAGGTCATCCTCTACCTTATTATTAGCATGGATACGTCTTACCGGCATATCAAAATCGACATGAACCTTATCGCCATCTTTCCAACGGCGGTCGATTACCAGATACCCTTTATCCATTACCCCTTTTACGACCTTACCGTTAACTGTAACCACATAACGGCCGGCCGGAGTTGCATATTCATAAAGGTCTGAACCGGGCAGGAACCGGTCTGTCAACCACGCCGGAATACGAAGATGTAAAGCCACGTTCTGTTTCTTCCGGCAATTAACTGTAAGGCTTAATCCTGCATGCCACGGCAAACCGCTTTGCTGACTGATTGTAATATCCATATCGTCATTTTTCAAAGAAGCGGTATTACTGATCCACAAATTAACATAAATATGATTTCCCTGCATGGCATAAACATAACCTGGCACAGAAGCCATGAAACGGGTTATGTTTCCGGGACAACATGCACAGCCAAACCAACGCTGACGGTCGTGCTGCCCCATAGATTCTAACGGATTATCATAGAAAAAACGGTCGCCACTGAGCGATACACCTGAAATCACGCCATTGTATAACGCCCGTTCCAACACGTCTATGAAACGCGAATCGCCCGTAGAAAGAAACATACGGTGATTCCAATATACATTTGCAATAGATGCACAAGTCTCACAATAGGCCGTATGGTTATTCAACTCATATTCGGGTCCGAACCCTTCGCCCTGCGCACGGGAACCAATACCACCGGTAACATAAAGTTTCTTATTGGCCATATTATCCCATAAACGGAGAAGCGCATGAAAATAGGCTGTATCACCTGTCAAGGCTGCGACATCGGCCACTCCGGAATATAAATATCCGGCACGGACGGCATGTCCCACAATTTCTTCCTGCTGAAGAATGGGCATATGATCCTGACTGTAAGCACTTAACTGATGACCATCTGTACCACGTCCGGTCTCTTCCACAAAATAACGTGCCATGTCAAGATAATCTTGTTTTCCTGTAACCTGATAGAGCTTACATAAAGCCATTTCTATTATGGGATGACCGCTTGGGCGATGAATCTGTCCTTCGGAAGGACCAAACACCCGGCATACCAAATCGGCATTTTTAACGGCTACATCGAGAAGCGTTCTTTTCCCTGTAGCCAGATAATGAGCCACAGCTGCTTCGTACAAATGGCCGCAATTATATAATTCGTGACTGTTGATTTTTTCCCAACGTGATTTTCCCCACCATCCGGATAGGCGTGTGCATTTATTCGTAACACAGGTACAAAGATAGCCATCGGGTTCCTGGGCGGCAGCAATAATATGTATCACACTGTCAAGATAGGCATCCAGTTTAGAATCATAGCAAGTAGCCAAGGCGTAGGACGCTCCTTCTATAACTTTATAAGGATCTGTATCGTCAAAAGAAAAATCTCCCTTATGCTCTCCTTTGATAAGTCCTGCCGCCAACGCGAAATTGTCAAACCGGCCGTTTTTCTCACACTCGTTAAATGCTGAAGGAATGGATACCTTACGGTTCACATTAATTTTAGGCAGCCAAAAAGAGTCTTGAAAATGTACCTGAGTAAAATTTACCGGAGAAAGTCTTTTGGGTAATAAAGCAGGCTCTTGTGCTGATATAGACAAACTGCTAAAAAGACAGACAAGACCTGTCAGATAAATGTTCTTCATTATGATTTTATATTTGAGATTAAGCCAAAGGGTATACAAAAATAAAAATAAATCCGTACATTTGCAAAAATTAAACTAACATGAAAATTCGTTTGGCTTATTTATTCGTCTTTGTGGGAATGCTACTGACATTAGCATTTCTGCCCAAACGGGGCGGATATATATGGCAACCGGAATTCATAATTACTTTATCGGCCGCATTATTCACATTACTGATTTATCTGATAGGCCGCATCACTCATACCACAGACACAGTTGGAGGTGTTATCGGTACAGCTTGTTTTGTCTTACTGTTCTGCCCCGACGCACGCCATTTTTTCTATCGTGACGAAACAGCCATAATGGAATTAACATCAACCTGTATTGTCCCGTTTTTTATATCCCAATATAACAGAATCTCAACGAAAGACTTTAAGTACGGGTACTTTCTGATGCTACTGATGGGAATCTTCTGCAGTTACACACACGACAGTATTACCATTCCATTATGTGCCGGATTTTTAGTCTTATCGTTCATACAACGCAACCGTCTGTTCAAGCTGGCCTGCTGGCCTATGGTCATAGGATTTGTTATCGGCACGACACTGACAATTCTCCAGTCTGCTTATTTTGACATCGCTGTATTCAGCAACTGGCATACCTTATCCAACCAGACAGCAGACGGTTTAATCCAATTATGGGAAACTAAAGTGTTTATTTTTGCAGCACTCATAACCGTTTATTTCATGCTGGCTTCAAGAAGGCGCAAATCATTAATCAGAATTATACATAACCACAGGTTACTGACATATTGTCTGCTTTTCTCTTTTTGCGCCATTCCGTTTGCCCCGCTAGGACTAGACAACGCCATATCAGGTGTCAGTTTCTTCTGTATGTTCTGGGTCTTGCTTCTTAGTTATGATTTGTGGCAAAAATTTCACCAACGTCATAGCAAACAAAAGACATCAGATACCGCATCACATCAATAACCATCAATTTTGTGACATTTCCCAATCGTCAAGATTACATTCTGCCTCAACAACAGCCTCAACACTATCGGATAAACCGGAAAAGAAATCTATACCAGTTAAACGTTCCACCTGATCAACCGAATTGACATACGAGTCTAAAGGTTTGTTTCCGGATGTGTTTTTATATACAAAGCCGATGGCCTTGGGTGGAGTCAGACTCAACACGACTTTATAAAAGGCTTCGGGTACTACGACATGACGCTCGCCTATTGTTTTATGTCGGGAATTATAAATTATAGGGCCGCAGACTACATATAGAATCCGGTTTTGATTGGTCCATTCTCTACAGGCGTCTTCAAGTTCTTTCCAATCACCACGGTTCAGATTATGATGTTGCGGACAAATATTAGTCATATAGAAACTCTCACGCATAGCCTGTTCATCCCATTTATTGTCCGCTGCCGGACACATATGACCTCGATCATATCCGGAATGCTTATAATCATCTGTTGTCACACAATCTTCTCCATCAAGTTCGGGATCAGGAAGGAAATCTCCAGTCCTACTCACATTATCTTCAAAACGCTCCGGCACTAAAGTCCATGCCACCCAATTCGGCAACTTCAGCTCTTCATTATACGACACAGTATAACCTTTGTGACGTAAAATGACTTCAGGACGTTTTTTAGTTAAAACCGGCAGTCCAATGTTTTGCCCTCCCCATTCTTCTTCGGAAATTTTAAGGGGATTGGAATAATCTGGTTCTGAAAATATCTGCTCGTTATGTATATCAAATGAATCAGACAGGAAACGTGTTCCGCCGGCATATAGCGCCAATACCGCACCAGCGGCAATCAATAGTTTCTTCAACATAATTAGGACAATTCTTACTTATATTACTTGATTTTAAATTTTCTTACTTCCTTTTTAGCCTCGGCAGTAACTCGTAACGAATCTACAATTTTCTGAATAGCACGATTCTGGGTGTCCTTATCCAGCTCATGACTCTTCAACAAATCTGTAACAATATCCGGATAATGGACATAACAGACAGAAACGGCCCACGCCACTGCCATTGATGCATAATACCCGACCGGCCGAACTGCGCTTAAGACATTTATCAGTCTTACAATATAACAATCGGTTATAAAATGATCCATCAACATGATAATTCCAAAACGTTGCTTAAACTCATTTTCACTTTGCAAATATGGCTGTAAAAAAGTCCAAACCTCTTCCCTGTGTTTACGAACAGACTTAAAACCGGCACAAGGTGAATCACATAATGACCAATTTGTTATTTTATCTGCATAACCGGCTATGCGTCGGAGTTGTTCTTCGAACGGCATTTTAGCCAATCCGATAACAAATCCCTGCAACATTATTTCCTCGAAGGTATCGTCTGAAGCACTATCCAGATAGGCTTTCCAATCCTCCTTAGACAAACGTTTTGCCAAATCTTTTATGACAGGCAACCGTACGCCAATTACATCAAGCTTTTCACCGGGCATTAAAGCAGACGAGAAAGCCGCATAACGTTCATCAGCATGAGTGTAAAGATAATCTTTTATTTCTTGCGGATTCATCATTACTCAATTATATACATTAGAATCTTTATAAAAAAACGACTGGCTGTTTCCGGTCAGTCGTTCATATTTTAATATGGTAATAACTGTCTATTGTAAGACATCCAATGCTTTCTTAACAAAATCATTCTCTGAATACATTATCTGATAATACTCAGACATATCCCACAAATCGCGTGCAATAAGTGCCTTAAGCTGTAGCTTCACCCTAGGCCAGGTTTTATCCAGTTCCTCCTGGTCTTTATATTTTACACCAGCCTTCTCACCTTCGGTCATCATCATATCAATCATTTCCTGTGGCACCTGAAACTCTTTCTCAAATTTCTCAAACGACGGATAGTTTTTCTTTAATGACTTACGGTGAGCATCTATAAATCTCAAACTCGTTTGGACAACAATTCCCTTTGCAGCCAAATCTCTATAATAATTAGTATACAATGTGGTATCTAAAGGAATAAAATAATCCGGCATGATTCCTCCACCACCATAAACTGTACGCTGCTTACGCAATGTCTGATACTTCAACGAATCAGGTAAATGAATGCTGTCTACATGAACAAATTCACCATGATTGTATCTGGTTATCATATCCATGTTATATTGTTTCTTGTCTCCTTTTATATATGGCTTTTGAATGCAACGGCCACAAGGAGTATAATAACGAGCCACGGTCAGGCGAATCATTGAACCATCGGGTAATACGAAAGGACGTTGTACAAGGCCTTTTCCAAAAGTACGACGACCAACAACCAATCCTCTGTCCTGATCTTGTATGGCACCTGTTACAATTTCAGAAGCTGAAGCCGAATATTCATCTACCAATACAACCACTCTACCGTTACGGAATGAACCTTTTCCGTTTGCGCGATATTCCTTGTTCTGTACGCTACGGCCTTTTGTATAGACAATCATATCGTTATTTTCCAAGAACTCATTCGCTATATCTGTAGCGGCTTCCATATAACCGCCACCATTCTGCTGCAAATCCAGAATCAAATCCTTCATGCCTTTTTTACGGAGTTTTTCCAAGGCATCAACCAATTCTTTATGACTGGTACTGCCAAAACTATTCAAACGAATAAGTCCTACTGTCGGTGTCAGCATGAAAGCTGCGTCTAATGTGGTCACCGGAATTTTATCACGTGTTACAACAAAATCCATGGTTTCTTTAACACCGGAACGCTTAATACCTAATTTAACTTTTGTATTTTTAGGTCCACGAAGACGACGCATAATTTCCTCACGACTCATCTTCACACCAGCAATAGCCGTATCATTTACAGCTATAATTCTGTCACCGGCAATAATTCCAACCTTATCAGAAGGACCTTTAGGAACCGGTTGAATAACCAACAACGTATCTTCGAGCATGTTGAACTGAACACCAATGCCTTCAAAGTTTCCTTGAAGAGGCTCATTCATTTTTCTCGTTTCCTCAGGATTAGTATAAGATGAATGTGGATCAAGATTAGTCAACATACCATTTATGGCATCTTCAGTCAATTTAACTACATCAACACTATCTACATACAGACCTTCAATAGCAAATTGAGCCATGGTCAGCTTACGCATGCAAGACTCCAATAAAGACATTTTTCCTTTGGTCTGCGCAGACAGTCCCAGTGAACATAACAGACAGACTGCCAGCATGAACTTTCTCATCATTTTTTATGGCTTAATTAAGGTTTATATTTAATTATTTATATTCTAATCCGTCGGGAATATATTGCGAGATATCCTTTCCGTAATGCATCAATTCCTTTACAATGGTTGAACTGAGAAAAGCCCATTCCGGTTCTGCAAAAAGAAAAACAGTCTCAATACCAGACATTCTTCTATTAACATCTGCTATATTGATTTCGTATTCGTAATCTTTCACAGACCTTACACCACGTAAAATAAAATCTGCCTGATGGCGTCTTGCAAAATCAACAGTCAAATCGGAATATCCTTCAACAGATATACGTTCATCTCCATCAAAAAGTTTGCGCAACGCTTCAATTCTACATTCCGCAGTCTGACAGGATTGCTTGCTTTCATTTATACCGACACCGATAACAATATGATCAAACAATTTCAAGCCACGTCGCAAAACTGATTCATGTCCTTTGGTAAAAGGATCGAAACTTCCCGGGAAAACAGCTGTTTTCATCATGTTTTATTCTGATAAGACCGCCTCGGACAGACTTTCTTCTTCCTCCTCGGCACGGTCTTCTTCTATCACAAGATTATCTATAATGAAGTTTTGGCGTTCCATTGTGTTCTTACCCATATAGTACTCCAATAACTCCTTCACCTGGTCACTTTTATGTAAAGATACTTGCTCCAAGCGCATATCCGGACCTATGAAATTCTTGAACTCATCCGGTGAAATCTCACCAAGTCCTTTAAATCGGGTTATTTCCGGTTCCGGTCCTAAATCTTCTATTGCCTGAAGACGCTCATCCTCTGTATAACAGTATCGAGTTATAAAATCTCCTTTCACATCAACCCCTTCATCTTCCATTTTCTTCAGACGAACCTTATTAATTTTCGTCTTACGATTACGTACACGGAATAAAGGTGTTTGTAAAATAAAAACGTGTCCTTTTTTTATCAAATCAGGAAAAAACTGCAAAAAGAAAGTAATCATCAACAAACGGATATGCATACCATCAACATCAGCATCCGTCGCCACAATCACTTTATTATAGCGTAAGCCATCAAGCCCATCCTCTATATTCAAGGCAGCCTGTAACAAATTAAATTCCTCATTTTCGTAAACCACCTTCTTGGTCAAGCCATAGCTGTTTAACGGTTTTCCTCGCAAACTGAATACAGCCTGCGTATTCACATCACGACTTTTAGTGATACTACCACTGGCTGAATCACCCTCTGTAATAAAGATGCTGCTTTCCTCCTTCAAATCACCCTTTGCATCATTCAAATGAATGCGGCAATCACGAAGTTTGCGATTATGAAGATTTGCCTTTTTAGAACGCTCACGTGCCAATTTGGCAACACCGGCTATGGCTTTCCTCTCCTTTTCGTTCTCTGTAATTTTCTGAATAATTATTTCTGCAACATCAGGATTCTTATGAAGATAATTATCGACCTGTTCTTTAACAAAATCTCCCACGAACTTATCTATACTGACTCCTCCGTCGGGTTCTGTTGTCAATGACCCCAACTTAATTTTAGTCTGACTTTCAAAAAGCGGCTCTTCTATATTGACAGCAATAGCCGCCACTATACCATTACGGATATCGCCATAATCGAAATTCTTTCCGGAGAAATCTTTAATCGTTTCTGCTATATGCTTTTTGAAAGCACTTTGATGGGTTCCTCCCTGTGTTGTATGCTGACCATTCACAAATGAATAATACTCCTCGCCATATTGACCGGTATGCGTAAAAGCAATCTCTATATCCTCTCCCTTCAAATGAATAATGGGATACAAACCGTCATTAGTCATATTATCATTCAAGAGATCGACTAAACCGTTGCGCGAATGAATCCGCCGACCATTAAACATTATGGTCAAGCCCGTATTCAGATAGGTATAATTACGCAACATGACTTCGATGAATTCATTACGGAAAGAATAATTCTTAAACAACGTATTATCCGGCTCGAAATAGATATACGTACCGTTTTCATCCTCTGTCTCGGTAGTCTCGTCAGTTATCATCTGTCCTTTCTCAAAGGTCACACAACGCACTGTACCATCACGATAGCTGCGAACTTCAAAATGTGAGCTTAATGCATTTACAGCCTTTACGCCGACGCCGTTTAATCCTACACTTTTTTTAAAGACCTTAGAATCAAATTTTCCTCCAGTATTCAACATACTCACAGCCTCAACCAACTTACCTAGAGGTATACCACGTCCGTAATCCCGCACACTGATTCTTAATTGCTCTTCCAAAGTGATTTCAATACGCTTTCCGGCGTGCATTTTGAATTCATCAATACTGTTATCTATCACTTCTTTTAAAAGAACATAAATACCATCCTCTGCATGCGAACCATCACCCAGTTTACCTATATACATACCCGCACGCGTACGGATATGTTCCATATCCGACAAATGGCGAATATTTTCTTCTGTATAATCTACTTGTATCTCGTTCTGGAGTTTATCTTCTTCAGCCATGTAATGTTAATTATTTGAGTTTTTTCTGGAAACAACGTCTTTGCTTATGTACAACAGCATCCAAATAAGCCCACTGTCCCTGACTCTTATCATTAGTCTCAAGCTGCGGATGAGTTTCACCAAATTTGAATCCCATTTCCTTACTAATCGGTATCAAATCGGCAAACAACATCGCATTTACTCCTTTATTCTGATATTCGGGAAGTACAGCGACAAGTAATAAATCAATAATATCCGAATGCTTAAAGAACAATGCCTTTGCCAAATGAAACCATCCGAACGGAAAAATTCTGGCTTTTGCTTTCTGAATCGCATGAGACAAGGATGGCATACCGACACCCATGGCAATAATTTTCCCATCTGCGGTCTCAACTGTTGTTAGAAATCTCAAGTCGATTAAAGGCAAATAAACATTGACATACTGATTTATCTGTGCCTCATTCATTTCTGAATAGCCGTATAAATTGGCATATGCTTTATTAACAACGTCAAAAATCTGTTTTGCATAATGTCCTTTACGAATCTCACGCACACTCTTAAACTTCTTAACATGGAGATTATAACGCTTCGCACTCATTTCTGCAACCCGAAAATATTTCTGCATTTTCTCTTCGTGTCCTTTTTCAGGAATGCTTACTTTACGTTCAACCCAATCCACTTCCTTCGTATATCCATGTTTATCCATATGAACCGGATAATAAGGATAATTATAAATAGTAGCCATCGTGCTTAACTGATCATATCCACCGGTAAGCATACCTTCCGGATCCATGTCTGTAAAGCCAAGCGGACCGACAAGCTTATCCATGCCATGTTCACGCCCCCATTCTTCAGCCGTTTCAAGCAAAGCCTTACTGACTTCCAGATCATCTATAAAATCTATCCAACCAAAGCGGGCGTTTTTTACATTCCACGTAGCATTTGCTTTATGATTTATTAAGGTTGCTATACGTCCTACAATTTTATTGTCTCTATAAGCCAAAAAGAAATCGGCCTCACAAAATTCAAAAGCCGGATTTTTTTTCGGATTAAATGTATCTAACGTATCTTCCAATAAATCAGGTACAGCAAAAGGACAATCCTTATACAGATGATAGTTGAAGCGAACAAAAGCTTTCAATTCTTTTTTGTTCGCCACTTTTTTAATAACAACAGATGACATTTCGTTATAATTATAATCTATTATAATATACAAAGATAGGATTTTTTTTTATTTGTTGTGTCTTTTAGTGTCTAAAAAAGCTAAGAAACGTTCTCTATCTTACGTGCCTTTATCAGAATATGACTTCCATCTGCTACAGTTGTAGCAAAAAGATAAGTATCACCACCATCTTTCAATTTCAGTTTTTTTCTTAACGCACTAACATCCGAAGGAAAATTACGAATAGTCAGATTTGCGTTTGATATATCTTTCAACAAATTTCTTAAATCTGATTTTGAGAAGCTACTAAAATTCTCGATACGAAAGACTCTACCCGGAAATTCTTGAATTACAACATCTGAAGTATATAAATGGCTGTTAGGATGTAATTTCTTCAAACCAAAACGATTAGCTACTGTTTTGAAAGCACCGGCTTTCATTATTGACGCATTGGGCTCATAAAGATAAGATTCAAGAGTCTCCGCATAATTGCATAAAGCATTACGCTCCTCTTCAAATGTAAAAATAAAATCCGTTTGGTTACGTTGTAAATTAACACATCGACAGACTGGATTGGTTGTAATACATTTATCAATTACCAACAACAGTTCCTTGCATTCGTCACGCACACTAACAACATGTATTTCAGCGATATGACGCAACTCATCAACAGCCCTACTGATGTCTAACAACGGTGATAATTTAAACAAACAGACTTCCGCTTTCTTCTCAAGTTGTTCTTGCAACGACGTAAGATCCGGCTCACAATCAGTTATTGATACAGTTTTACGTCCTTGGTTGTCACGTCTTGCAGGATCTACAAAACACAAAGACATCTTTTCCAGACTCGATAATGTCTCTCCACCATCTCCACATATAACTTGTGCATGCTTCAGACCTAATATAGGAAAATTATGAGCAGCCAATCTACATAAAATATCTTGGCGTTCCACATATACCGCTTTTTCAAAAAGAGGTGCGATGTAACTAAAATCTATCCCATATCCCCCCGTAAGATCAACCATACAAGCATAAGGCCTTCTGTTTGTTGAAAAAAACCGCTCTACAAGATACTTTTTATATAAAGCGGTTTCTTCTGAAGAACATTGTTCCAAAGACAATTTTGGAGGGAACAAGATGTTATCATATGAGGCCCAGACAGGCAATTTTTTTCTTGCCATCTGCCATCCCTCTATCTGTATTAATGCCTGATGAAGATCTACTACTGTTTGACCACAACTTTTCATAGCCAACGTTCTTACATCTTCATCTTTATGATTTCTAATAAATTCAAGAGTTTCTTTATTCAGCATATTTTATTTATGGAATCACTTTGTAATGTGCACGAGCCTGTGCACGACTAATGTAATTAAAATGCCACCATTCGGTTCTTAATGCTTTAAATCCGGCCTGACGCATAACACTTCTAAGCAATTCACGATTCTTTTTTGCTTCGGATGTCATTTGCTTTTTAGCCACAGCTGCTGCCTCTTTGTCTATATGTGCCAATACTCCCATATAATCAATACGCGTTCCCATTGGAATAGTATCACCTTTACTATCACACAAGGTCACATCTACAGCCATACCATAATTATGCAATCCGCCTCCGTTCTTCGGATTACTAACGTAAATGCTTTTTGATGTTCCTGCAACTACATTCCACATTTTTTGTTGGATATGCATAGGACGAGCCGCATCATAAACCTTCAGACTCAATTCAGGATGTGTTTTATGAAGTATACGCTGTGCCTTTGCCAAAGCTTTTGCTGCGGCTGGATGTAAATATGCCTCCCGCAAATCATCATACAAAACCTTGCCTGTAAAATTATCGGCACGTGCATACATGAGACTGACTTTAATAGTAGAATCTACCTTTCTGACATCAACGAAGCCCATCGCTGCCATTTTTCTGGCTGTTTTACTTTGCGCTGAAACTATAATACTTTTACAACTTAGTCCAAAGAACAGCGCAATCATCAATATTCTAAACAAAAACATATACCTTAATTAATAATCATATAAAGAAAAACAATCATAACCATCGTTTTAACAACCGTTCTGTTTCATCCCATAATTTTTTTTGCTGCGGATGTGAATCAAACTTCTTAGACAACGTTTTAGGATGCCCATTAACAAACAGTCTGCCAGTCACACTACTCCACTTCTCATCCAACAGTAAACTTACCGCAGTGACTGCTCCTTGATGAGGTGTCCTAATAAACGGTCTGAAGAATATATCCGTCAAAGGATCAAACCACATATGCATGGTTATAATATCTGTCGACACTATACCTGGATCCGCAGCATTTACCGTTATCCCACTAGACCTCAGCCGTCTGGCAAGTTCTAGTGTAAAGAGAGTAAGAGCCAACTTGGTATTACTATAAACCGGAATACGCCAAAAACCGCCACTCTTTCCTTTTGAAAAGAAATCGGGAAACTTCAGATGTCCTATTGCATAAGTACACGACACCATATTGACTATACGGCTTCCGGTTCCCATTAACGGCAACAATTTTCTGGTCAGTAAATAAGGACCAACATAATTCACGCTCACTGTACGTTCAAATCCGTCAGCAGTTTGCCTCCGGTCTGTCTCCATTGTGCCGGCATTATTCATCAACAGTGTGATTGTCTTTCCTCTACGCAACAGTTCTTTTGCAAACAATACGACAGAATCCATTGTATATAAGTCCAAATGCAGACATTCTATCATATTGTTTCCAGTCTCATTCACCAATTTAACACGTTTACTCTCAGCTTTAACCATATTATAACAAGCCATTATAACATGGTATCCCTGTAAAGCAACAGCACGTGTGATTTCCTGTCCCATTCCACCGTCGGCACCTGTTATTACGGCCAAACGTTCTGACTTCAATACATCCATACCGATATCATCCTCTCATCTCTATTTGATCAATTTCTCTCTGAACATCTGCCGGTAATTTCTCTTTCAGATTACAATGACAGGCCATATCAATAGAATACATTCTACCGATACAATAATTACTGTGCTTACAACCACAACGAGCCTGATCATCACGCTTCATTCTGTTCACAAAATCAGGCTCATGAATTAATGCTCTAGCCATCTGTACGGCCTCAAAGCCACTGTTCAAGACTTCATCTATTTTCTCTCGTGTCACTAATCCACCGACATAAATCAACGGAATTTTTATTCTGGCTCTGAACTTTAAAGCATCGTCCAAGAAATAAGCCTCACGGAAAGGTACCGTAGGTATCATCATATGCCCGACGAGACGGACACCATATTTAAGCCACCAACATTTCATATAATGTGTCATCGTACGAATTGGCATCTCACCACGCATAACATACATCGGCGCACGACTCACAAATCCACCGCTAAGCACCAAGCCGTGAGCACCAAGTTCAACCAGACGGTCGGCAACCTGCAATGACTCTTCAATACCCATACCTCCTTTAAACCCGTCACGCATATTCATCTTAACCAAGACCGACATATCATTACCAGCAGCTTTCATGACCTCCTCCATAACCATATCCATAAAACGCATACGATTGGTCAAGGAGCCTCCGAAAACATCTTTACGATGATTTGTCGCAGGCGAAAGGAACTGACTGATAAGATAACCGTGCCCTGCATGTATTTCTACAGAATCAAAGCCTGCTTCTCTGGCCAAATTAACAGAACGACCATAAGCACGCGCCAAATCTGGCAACTCGTCTGCTCTCAATCCTCTGACAAAAGTCGGTGAATAAAGATTAAAACCTGAACTTGCCCCCACAGGCAAACACCCACAAATGCTTTTATGCGACATGTTACCACAATGCCCCAACTGTATACCTGCAGCTGCCCCTTCTGCATGTACCGCATCTGTAAGACGCCTTAATCCCGGAACTATTTCCGGACGCATCCATAATTGCCTGTCAAAAGACAAACCACTGCGCGTTACAGCTGCATAAGCCACTGTTGTCATACCTATACCACCAGCAGCAACCGAACGATGATAATCAAGCAACTGCTCTGAAGGAGCATTTCCCGGACACATACTTTCAAAAGCAGCAGAACGTATCGTACGATTACGTAACGTTAATGGTCCGAACGTTACGGGTGTAAACAGTTTTGATTCCATAACAGACATTTTTCAATCAATCTAACTTTGTTTTCTTCTAATCAAACAACTATCTACCAACTAATATATAAAAGGAATGATACATTTTCTATTCCCAACTGCACTTCCGAACTCCCGACGATAACGCTGATTGATAGCATACGCCCGAGGAACCAAATTAGCAAATGTCCACCATGCAAATACCCATGCAGCTGGAGATGCTGTCAACAAAGCAAAACCGACCCATTCCACCAGTTCACCAAAATAGTTAGCCGAGGTCACATAACGATAAAAACCTCTTTGAGGCAAATAATGAGCCGTATCACCGGGCTTACGAAGCTGTCTAATCACACGGTCGGAATGCCAATTTACCATCATACCAAAAAAGAAAATAAGCAATCCGGCCATCGCCTGTGGTCGCAAAAAATAATACCAATCTTCCACCGCATAATCAATGGCCGGAAAATAAAATAAGCCACCAGCCTGCATGATTCCATTTAATATGTTAAAAACCATCCCCATTAACAATATAGCTATCGGCATCTTGCTTTTACCATTCATCAAAAATGGGAATATAAAAGACCGCTGAAAATAATGGAGTTCAAACAACAAGAAAAATAAGAAAGCGGGCCAAGTATAACCAACATCACTGCGCCACCATAATACCAACATTACAACAAAAACCGGAGCTTCCATCAATAACCACCCCCAACGGTTATTAATAGCAAATCCCCACGATGAGGTGCGGAATATACCATATCCGGCCTTAACAAAATATAATGCCACAAACACGACCAGCGCACATGCAGACATTATCCATAAAAAAAGCTGAAAGTTCTCCTGTGTCATAGTCTTATGATTTTGTTTACGACAAATATATAAAAAAAACCATAACATTTTGAAATACACGAATAAAAATCACTCAGCCATATATATATTCAACATCGGAGACTGACTATATATAAAAAAGAGGATACGCAAATATATCAACGCGTACCCTCTTTTCCATTTTATTTCATAAACTTCTTGTTGTCTACGTTTAATCTTTTACCGGAATCTGCTGAATTAGTTCTCTTAAGAAAATCCAGAATTTAGCTACAGAAGGAATATTGCAACGTTCATCGGGAGTATGAGGAGAACGCAAAGTTGGACCAAAACTTACCAAATCCATTTTAGGATAAACCTCACCAATCAAACTGCACTCCAAGCCGGCATGAACAACCTGCACTACAGCGTCTTCATTAAACAGTTTTTTGTAAATGTCAACCATTTGAGCTGTAATCGGCGAATCAAAATTCGGCTGCCATGCACCATACTGTCCACTGAAGGTCACTTTCATACCAGCCATATTAAATACGCTCTCTAGCATCACCGAAATATAATCCATCATGGTCTCGCTTGAACTTCTAGCCAAGATAAGAATTTCTGCTTTTGTTGCGTCAATGCTTACAACCGCCAGATTTGAGGACGTCTCTACAATATGAGGCATAGAAGGAATATTACGCAACACACCATCATGACATGCCACTAGCGCATCCACTAAATTATCCTGTATTTCTTCAGGAACTTGCTCTACCGGACACGCAACAGGCTCAACAGAAACTGTCACTTGCTGTTCTACTCCTCTAAATTCTTCAGCAAACACCTCTTGGAAATAATCTGCGAGCTCTTTCAGATCCGTTGCATCATCGGCAGGAACAGTAACAACAGCTTCACATTCACGAGGAATCGCATTACGCATATTACCGCCATACCATGAACATAAACGGGCCTCATAGCGAGCAATAGCCACATTCAGGATTCTTGCCATCAACTTATTTGCATTGGCACGATTCTCTGATATTTCCAAACCTGAATGCCCGCCACGCAATCCTTTTACAGCAAATTTATATGCAACATCACCTGCTTCAACCTCAACAGACTTATATTCCATCGTAGCAGTAACATTTACGCCACCGGCGCTTCCTACAACAAACTCTCCCATTGTCTCATTATCTATATTCAACAGGATGTCGCCACTCAAAGTCTCGGCAGATAAATTGTTCACACCATACATACAAGTTTCTTCATCTGCTGTTATCAATGCTTCCAATGGTCCATGTTCTAATGTATCATCTTCAAATATAGCCATTATAGAAGCTACACCTATACCGTCATCAGAACCCAATGTTGTCCCTTTGGCCTTAACCCATTCACCATCTACATAAGCCTGAATAGGATCTTTCTCAAAATCATGATTACTATCCTTCACTTTTTGAGGAACCATATCCATATGCGCCTGCAATACAACCGTCTTGCAATTTTCTTTACCCGGAGTTGCACCTTTCTTCATTACAATATTTCCTCCGCCATCTTTAAAAGCTTCTACGCCTTTTTCTACTGCCCAATCCAAAAGGAATTGCTGAACTTTTTCCAAATGTCCAGACGGACGTGGAACCTGAGTCAGACGATAAAAATTATTCCATACGATCTGAGGCTCCAAATGTTTGATTTCGCACATAATTGTTTCTTTTTATAATTAACTACTCATTTAAATTCCCTGTAACAGGTTTTGTCTGGAAAAAGGCAAATAATGCATACAGACCAAGCAACAAAACGAGTAATGTCTGTAATGTATGAACAACCAAAACATACATAACTCCTTGTGAAGCTCCAACGCCATACAACAATAATATGGTTTTTACTGCAAAATGCCAAGGACCAGCACCGTTAGGAGTAGGAACTAATACTGCAAAGCTTCCTACCACAAAAGCAACGAGCGCAACCATCACGCCCAAATTCTCCGTAAAGGCAAAACTATAAAAAGTCAGATAGAAATGCAAGAAATAAGCCACCCAAATACCTAAAGAATAAATAATATAAAGAGGTATATTATGAATATTCCTCAAAGAAAAAATACCATCCATTATATTTTTGAATAGATTTTTTGTTCTATCAAACAAAGCTAACTTACGCGCCAAAAACGCCATCAATATAATTATGGCAAGACATGAAGCTACTGTTACCCAAATACCTGCAACGGTAAAACGTCCGGTCAAGTCATCAATTCCCATTCCCGTTTGCGTCATGAACACCATAAAAATTTTTATTTGAAGAAATACAGTCACGACAGCTATTACAATCATAAGTAAGGAATCAACAATCCGTTCCGTAACGACTGTCCCCAAAGCCTTAGTAAACGGCACGTTATCATATCGTCGCAAAAGTCCGCAACGCAACACTTCGCCAACCCGAGGTATTAGCAGACTGGAAGCATATGACATGAAGATAGCATTAATACAAGTATGAATCCGTGGCCGTTCGCCCAATGGTTCTAAAGACTGACGCCAGCGCAGGGCTCTGAGGACCTGAGCAATAACACCAAACGGCATTGAAATCCACATCCAGGTCCAATTCATATCACGACTCAAAGCACGTTCTAGTTCTTCCCAATCAAAATCACGATACATCCACCACAATATAAGTCCGGATGCTAATATGGGCAACACTATTTTCAGAAGGTTTGATATAATCTTTGATGTGTCTATGCGTTTCACGTTAGTTTTTTCTTTATCTTTGTATGCAAAAGTAGTACAAAAAAGCAAGAATGAAGTCAGTCAAGCCTAAAAAGTTTCTTGGACAGCATTTTTTAAAAGATTTGAAAATTGCGCAAGACATAGCCGACACCGTAGACGCATGCCCGGAACTTCCTATACTTGAAGTCGGACCGGGTATGGGAGTCATGACACAGTTTCTTATAAAAAAACAACGTCCTCTTAAAGTCGTTGAAATAGATTTTGAATCTGTCGCTTATCTTCGTGACAATTTTCCAGAACTTGAAGAACATATTATTGAGGATGACTTCCTGAAAATGCACCTTGAACACACATTTGACAACAAACAATTTGTGTTGACCGGTAATTATCCTTATAACATTTCAAGTCAGATTTTCTTTAAAATGCTTGATTATAAATCACTCATTCCGTGTTGTACCGGCATGATACAAAAAGAAGTTGCAGAACGCATAGCCGCAGCTCCCGGCAACAAAACCTATGGCATTCTCAGCGTACTTATTCAAGCGTGGTACAATGTAGAATATCTGTTCACAGTGAATGAAAATGTCTTCAATCCACCTCCCAAAGTCAAAAGCGCAGTTATTCGTATGACACGTAACAACACCATTGATTTAGGATGTGACGAAAAACTTTTCAAACAAATTGTAAAAACAACATTCAACCAACGGCGCAAGGTTTTACGCAATTCTATCCGTCCTGTTCTTGCTTTGGCAGACCAGAAGGCTCTTCAAAACGGTTTAACAATTCATGACCACTCAGCATTTCTCTCTGCAGCTATATTCAGTAAACGCCCCGAACAACTTTCTGTTGCTGAATTCATTTCGCTCACAAATGCAGTGGCACAGGAAATCGCATAAAAATTAAAATTAAGCAGATGTAACCACAAAAGAGGTTCAAAAAAATAGTTTTTTTAAAATCTTTTTGTACTTTTGCACTGCAATAAAATAGAGTGTTAATCAAAATGGACGATTATTACGCGGAAAATATGATTTTGTAAAGACTGAGGTTCGCAATTTAAGAGCCTCCGTCAAACTAATTTTGGAGGATTTATTCATGCGAACTTACTGGAACACAAACCGCGGACTACGCACACTTGAAAATTGGGAGCCGAATTGCTGGGTACAAGTTACATGCCCTAACGACAATGACATCGACTATCTCGAAAATACGCTCCACATCCCAGACTATTTTCTAATGGACATCGCCGATACCGACGAGCGCGCCCGTTATGAGTTTGACGACGGATGGATTCTTATCATTCTTCGTATTCCTTATGTAAAAGAAGTGCGGTCACGCACCCCGTATACGACCATCCCATTAGGTATTATCCTCAATAAGGAAATCTGTATTACAGTCTGTTATTTTGAAACAAATATGATGATAGACTTTGTCAGCTATCAGCAGAAACGCGGACAAGGTTTCACAGACTCTGTTGATATGGTATTTCGACTTTTTCTTTCTTCTGCAGTATGGTACCTTAAACGCCTTAAACAGATTAATGCATTAATAGAAAAGGCTAAACAACATTTAGACCGCAACGTCAATAACCAAGACCTCATCAGTCTTTCACGTTTACAAGACAGTCTAACCTACTTCATAACATCCATCCGTGGCAACGAAACACTCCTGTCCAAGTTGAAATTTAAACTTCCTGTCGACGAATTGGATGCAGATTTGATTGAAGACGTCAATATTGAGATGAGCCAGGCTCGCGAAACGACTAATATCTACACAAACATTTTGGAATCAACAATGGATACTTACGCCAACATCATCAACAACAACGTAAGCAGTGTCATGAAAATGTTGACTTCAATATCCATTATACTTATGTTCCCGACATTAGTAGCCAGCCTTTTCGGAATGAACCTCATTAACGGCATGGAAGATTCAGCCTGGGGTTTTCCACTTGCATTAGTGCTCACCATTGGTGTAACCGCACTTTTCGTTTGGTATTTTAAAAGAAAATCATGGATTTAATGCCATAAAATAAAAAAATAACAATTTTCTTTAGGTTAGAAGATATTTTTATAGTTATTTTGCGAACCAAATGATTTAATAACACGAAAAATTCATAAAAACAAGAATAAACCATGGACGTTCAAGACAACCTTTCCTTGGAAGGAACAGGACAAGAGGAACAAAAACAGGATCAAATCATTGAAAACACTACTGATCAGGTGACTATTTCCGTTCCACAAACCCAAGAAGAAGTAATAGCACGACTTAAAGAACTTGCTCAATCAGATAAACTTGCAGAAAAGCAAGAGTTAGATACACTTAAACAAGTATTTTACAAAATACATAAAACAGAAGTCAACGCAGCAAGAACTGCCTTCATCGAAAACGGTGGAAAACCAGAAGATTTTCTGCCTGCACCAAATGTGCTTGAGGATGAATTCAAAACAGCCATGAATACCATCAAGCAGAAAAAAGCAGAAGCTTTAGCTGAACAAGAACGCATAAAAGAAGAAAATCTTCAAAAGAAGCTTGAAATACTGGAAAAGATAAAGGCACTCAGCAATACACCGGAAGAAGCCAATCAAGGATATAAAGAATTTAAAGAGCTTCAAAACCAATGGAAGGAAATTACCCTTGTTCCGGCTACACGTGCCAACGAATTATGGAAAACTTATCAGCTTTATGTTGAACAATATTACGATCAATTAAAGCTGAATAATGAATTCCGCGAATACGATTTCAAAAAGAATCTGGAAATAAAGACACATCTTTGCGAAGCTGCAGAAAAGCTAGCTGAAGAAGATGATGTTATCTCTGCTTTCCAACAATTGCAGTCTTTGCATCAGGAATTCAAAGAAACAGGACCGGTTGCCAAAGAACTTCGCGACGAAATATGGGCACGATTTAAAGCTGCATCTACAGTCGTCAACAAACGTCATCAGCAACATTTCGAAGCTATAAAAGCTCAAGAAGAAGAAAATCTGTCCAAGAAAACAGCTCTTTGTGAAAAGATTGAAGCTATACTGCCCGAAAACATCAAAAGTATTTCTGAATGGGAATCTTCTACAAAAGAAATTCTTGATGCACAAACAGAATGGCGGACTATCGGATTTGCTCCGCAGAAAATGAACGTAAAGATATTCGAACGTTTCCGTAATGCATGCGACAAATTCTTCACCGCTAAAGCTGAATTTTTCAAAACACTTAAAGAAGACCAAGCTAAGAATCTGGCCTTAAAAACAGCACTGTGTGAAAAAGCAGAAGCTTTAAAAGACAGCACAGAATGGCGTGCAACTGCCGACAAGTTGCGTGATTTACAAAAAGAATGGAAGAACATTGGCGCTGTACCTAAAAAGTATTCAGAAAGCCTATGGAAGCGTTTTGTGGGAGCATGCGACTATTTCTTTGAACAGAAAAATAAGGTTAACGCCACTCAACGTACAGAAGAACATGACAATTTAGAGAAGAAAAATTCAATTATCGAAAAATTGAATGTACTTCTTGACGCTGACGACGAAAATAAAGCAGAAACACTCAAAGCACTCATGAAAGAGTGGAACGAGGTAGGTTTTGTTCCGTTTAAAGAAAAAGACAAAATCTATAAAGCTTATCACGAAGCTGTTGACAAACTATATAAAGCTCTCAACATCAGTGCTGCGCGTAAGCATCTTGACAACTTTAAGAACAATCTTAAAAACAATGTTCAAGAAGGTGGCAACACACTTAACAGAGAACGAGACAGACTTCTCAGAGCCTACGAAAACATGCGTAACGAAATCAAAACATACGAAAACAATCTCGGATTCCTAACCTCCAATTCAAAGAAAGGAAACAGTCTGGTAAACGAGATGAATAAAAAAGTAGAGAAGCTGAAAGACGAACTCAATCTGCTCGGTGAGAAAATCAAAGCTATTGAAGAGGAAATTGCGAAACAAGCCTAACCATCGTCACAATAGATAATTGAATTTTCATTATACATATATAAAACTGTATCAAGCTACAAAACACATGTTTATAAATGCTTGATACAGTTTTTTATTTCTCGGTTTTCAATAAAAACAATCTGTAATCTCTAATAGCACACAACAACTTACACCTCATTATAAATAAAATGTCACCCAGATTCTTTATAATGAAAACAGTATAAAAAAAAAGAGAACTCCTTTCCACCGGAATTCTCTTTTTGTGTTGGGCTACCTGGATTCGAACCAAGAAAAACAGGACCAGAATCTGTTGTGTTACCATTACACCATAGCCCAATGTCTCATTTCGACTGCAAAGGTAGCGACTTTTTCTGAACCAGCAAATTTTTCAGACCTTTTTTATCACTTAAATGGTATTTTTTTATTTTTAATCTTAATAGACATGTCTATTTAATACTAAAAAACGCAAGAAAATCAGCTTCATTTCCAATCTTGAACATCAAAGCTCATCAAATGTCACAAAAAACATGTAGCATTTATCTAAAAAACTCAAAATATAAGATGTTTTTTAGGGATATAAATGACGTATGTTACATATAATGTACTATCTTTGTCCATTATTTATATATGTTTAAATTAAAGAATGGACGAAACACAACTATTAATTAACGCCATCATTGACGGCATTCAAGAGAAAAAAGGAAAACAAATAGTCACTGCTGATTTACAAAACATTGGCGACACAATCTGTCAATATTTCATTATATGCCAAGGAAACTCTCCTACACATGTGGCAGCAATCGTAGATTCTATTGAAGAATTTACAAGAAAGAAAGCACAGATCAAACCAAGCGCCATTGACGGATTACAAAATGCTGAATGGGTAGCTATGGATTATGGTAACATAATTGTGCATGTATTTCTTCCGGAGCCGCACGACTTTTACGATTTGGAACACTTGTGGGAAGACGCGAAGCTGACTTATTTAGAAGACATTGATTAAGAAGAAGCCCAAAGTAAAATTATGAACGGAAACGAAAACAAAAATAAAATGCCACGATTCAATATGTCGTGGATTTACGGTATCATTGTTGTGGTACTGCTTTATCTGTTCTTTACAGGAACAGACACCAGTGCAAGCAAATCTGTCACTTACACTCAATTTAAAAAATATGTCACAAGTGGATATGCCAGCAAAATTGTTGCGAATAAAGATGAAGGCTCACTGATTATGTTTGTCAAGCCAGAACACATCCGCGACGTATTTAACGGAGGAGTATCCAAAATGGGAAGCACCCCCTATGTGCAAGTTGAATATCCCTCCAATGACAAGTTGGAAGAGTTTATTGAGTCAGCTCAAACTGCTAACCAATTTACAGGCGATTTGAGTTATGAACGTAGCAACGATTTAATGAAAAATATTTTCTGGAACTTCTTGCCTTTTATCATCATTTTCGCCATTTGGATTTTTATCATGAGAAGAATGGGCGGCGGCAGTTCTGCAGGTGGCAATGTCTTCAATGTAGGTAAAAGCAAAGCCAAACTGATAGAAAAAGGCTCTGACATCAAGGTGACATTCAAAGATGTTGCAGGACAAGCTAGCGCTAAACAGGAAGTTCAGGAAATCGTAGAATTTTTGAAAAGCCCAAAGAAATTTACTGACCTTGGTGGAAAAATCCCCAAAGGCGCCCTTTTGGTAGGTCCTCCGGGAACCGGAAAGACATTATTGGCTAAAGCAGTAGCTGGTGAAGCCAATGTACCGTTCTTCTCCATGTCCGGATCCGATTTTGTTGAAATGTTTGTAGGTGTAGGTGCAAGTCGTGTACGTGACTTATTCCGTCAAGCTAAAGAAAAAGCACCTTGTATCATCTTTATCGACGAGATTGACGCTGTTGGACGTGCCCGCGGAAAGAATCCGTCTATGGGCGGTAACGATGAACGCGAGAACACATTAAACCAACTGTTGACAGAAATGGACGGTTTCGGCACCAACAGTGGTGTTATCATTTTAGCAGCCACAAACCGCGTAGATATTCTGGATAAAGCATTACTTCGTGCAGGACGTTTCGACCGCCAGATTCACGTTGACCTACCAGACTTGAATGAGCGCAAAGAAGTGTTCAAGGTCCATTTACGCCCGGTTAAGATCGACGACAGTGTTGATGTCGACTTATTGGCACGTCAAACACCCGGATTCTCTGGCGCCGATATTGCCAATGTTTGCAACGAAGCTGCATTGATTGCTGCTCGACATGGTAAAAAATCAGTTGGTAAAGACGATTTTCTTAACGCAGTAGACCGTATCGTAGGCGGATTGGAGAAGAAAACCAAAGTCATGACAACTGAAGAAAAGAAAACAATAGCCTTACATGAAGCCGGACACGCAACTATTTCATGGTTCCTCCAATATGCCAATCCGCTTATTAAGGTTACAATTGTTCCGCGCGGAAGAGCACTTGGCGCAGCATGGTATTTACCGGAAGAGCGTCAGATTACAACCAAAGAGCAAATGTTGGACGAAATGTGCGCCACATTAGGAGGCCGCGCCGCAGAAGAATTATTTACCGGCCATATCTCATCAGGTGCACTCAACGACTTGGAACGTGTCACTAAACAAGCATACGGTATGATTGCCTATCTGGGTATGAGTGACGAGTTACCTAATCTATGCTACTACAGCAACGAAGAATACAGCTTCAACAAGCCATATTCAGATAACACTGCGCAGGTCATCGACAAAGCAGTCAAAAAAATGATTAACGAACAATATGAACGTGCAAAGCAACTGCTGACCGAACATAAGGAAGGACATGCACAACTTGCACAGATGTTGGTTGAGCGCGAAGTTATTTTTGCTGAAGATGTAGAAAAGATATTCGGCAAACGTCCATGGACCAGCCGTACAGAAGAGTTGCTCAGTCTTAATGAAAATACCGGCGAAGCAGATGAGGATACTCCTGCGATAACATCTCAACCGGAATCCTCTGAAGACAAAAAGGCCGTCCATGATGACATACAGTCTGAGACTCCGGAATCACAAAACAATCCTCAGGACAATCAAGGAGAGCAATCAGCCCCCAACCACGAAAAGGAATCTCAAGAGAATGACAATACAAAAGCATAAATTCCATGACAGATAAAATGAAGAACCTAATAGTCCGAACCACAACAGGTGTTGTATTCGTTGCTGTACTGGTAGGATGTATTTTATGGAGTTGGGCATCATTTACGATACTTTTTGCCGTAATCACAGCACTCAGCGTACAAGAATTTTGCAATATTGTCAACCAGCGGGATGATGTACAAATCAATACGACGATATGTACCATTGCCGGCACCTACCTGTTTTTAGCTATTTCAGGTTTCTGCAGCCAGATTACGCCTTCAGGGATATTTATTCCCTACATACTTTCTATCGTCTATCTGCTAATAAACGAGCTCTACGGATCCCGTGAGCACGCACTGAACAATTGGGCTTTCAGCATGATGAGCCAAATGTATGTTGCACTCCCGTTCGCTACATTGAATGTTCTGGCTTTTCAAAGTGAACCCACATACAGTCTCGGTGTATCCTACAATTATTTGCTCCCCTTATCGGTATTCATATTCCTTTGGGCTAACGACAGCGGAGCTTATTGTTTCGGCTCTATGCTGGGAAAACATAAATTATTCCCCAGTATTTCTCCGAACAAATCATGGGAAGGCTCAATCGGCGGTGCAATAGTCGTTCTGATTATTTCACAGATTCTGGCATACTATGACACAATTCTCAACCATTGGGAATGGTTAGGATTTGGTTTGGTAGTGGTGGTATTCGGCACATGGGGCGATTTAGTCGAAAGTCTGTTAAAACGCCAGCTCGGTATTAAAGACAGCGGAAATATCCTGCCCGGTCATGGCGGTATGCTCGACAGATTTGACAGTTCGTTACTTGCCATTCCGGCATCTGTCATCTACATTTATACACTCACCCTTCTATAAAAGAAATTAGAGAAATTCTGTCATACAAATAATTCCCTGCTTTGATGTTTCCATTTAACAAACAAAGCAGGGAATTATTATTTTTCATAAAAACGCTAATATCAAATTACCCGTTTCTTCTCCATTAATAAATCTATAATCAATTGAGCCGCTTTAGCTGGTGCTCCCACCTGCCCCAGTTTCCGACGCATGTCGGCATAACCATCCAACATCACATCACGCCCTATGCCACCCGGCAGAATCTGCTGTAAACAAGAACGCACATTCTTTTCAGTCATTCCATCAGCCACCAGTTCCGGCACAACATTCTTACCCTCTACCAGATTGACGAGCGAAATATAAGGCACTTTCAACAATATCCGACGTAACAACGAAACGACCTTACCACACGCCATATAATAACAAACCACTTGAGGCACGTTAAATAGAGCTGTTTCCAGTGTCGCTGTCCCCGAAGTAACCAAAGCTGCTGTAGCATGATTCAGAATGCGGTAAGTCTGACCATAGAGAATCTTTACCGGAATGCGATTCCCCAATATCTTATGATAGAACGCTGCGTCTATATTTGGTGCTGCTGCCAGTACCAGTTCATATTTATCTGAAAATGAAGCAGCCGCCTTACACATAATCGCCAGATTACTTTTTATTTCCTGAGTACGACTCCCGGCCAATAACGCGATGACAGGTTTTCCGCTCAGTTTGTTGTCAGCTACGAAATCCGCCATCGTATCACTGTTATTCAACCGACGATATTCATCAACTTCATCCAACGTCGGATTCCCTACATAATGAATAGGATAATGATGCTTGTCCTGGAAGAAAGGAACCTCAAACGGCAAGATTGAAAATAACTCATCTACATCCCTTTTGATATTCTTGATACGATACTCCTTCCAAGCCCATATTTTAGGAGAAATATAATAATAAACCGGAATATCGGTTGTGCGATGTATAAATTCGGCAATTGAGAGATTAAATCCCGGATAATCAACAAGAATCAGCACATCGGGCTTCCATTTCAGGATATCCTGCTTACAGTTTTTCATATTACGCATAATTGTACGTAAATGCAGTAAGACCGGTATAAATCCCATAAAAGCCATTTCACGATAATGTCTTACACAAGTTCCGCCTTGTGCTGCCATCAGTTCGCCACCAAAGAAACGGAACTCCGCATTTCCATCATGCGCTTTAAGTTCCCTCATCAGATTGGAGGCATGCAAATCACCACTAGCCTCTCCTGCTATCAAATAATATTTCATATATGCCCGGTTTAGCGTTAAATGAATTATTTATTTTTTGATAATACAGATTCCTATAAAGACTCCAGTTCTTTCAGCCCTTTCATCGCAGAATAAGCTGTCATATCTATCTGTATCGGTGTCACAGCCACATAGCCATGGCCCAAGGCCCATGAATCCGTATCCGTACAATCAGGCTCTGTATTACAAAATTCACCCGTCAGCCAATAATACTCCTTTCCTCTGGGATGCCGCATTTTAAACCATTCTCCCGTCCAAAGTCCGCGTGACATTCTACACACCTTAACCCCATTAAACGAAGACATATTAGGAAAGTTGACATTCAGACAGACTCTATCCGGCAACCCCGTCTCGAGTATCCGACGTACAATGGCCTGCACATAACTGCCAAGTGGCGAGAAATCCGCATCGGCATCAAAGTTACACAAAGAAAAGCCTATAGAAGGAATATCTTTCATACATCCTTCCAAAACCACTCCCATCGTACCTGAGTAATGCACATTGACCGATGAATTATCACCATGATTAATTCCACTCACCAACAAATCCGGTTTACGGTCTTTAAAAACTTCAAGGGCAAGTTTTACACAGTCTACCGGTGTGCCGTTACATACACACACGCGCATACCGGGTTCATCCTTCACAACCTTATAAGAAAGCGGCATATTGGAAGATATGGCACAGGCCGCACCCGAACGTGGTCCATCCGGAGCCATAACCAGAATATCCGCAAACGGCGCTATCATTGCTGTCAGTTCGTTCAAACCTTTCGCTTGAACACCATCATCATTAGAGATTAATATCAACGGTCTCATTAGTTTATAAATCCTTTCAGGTTTAGGTCATGCAAAAGTACGAAAAAAGGTTTAAAGGCTAATCTTTTCAGATAAAAACATTATCTTTGCAAAACAGGTGTAACGAAAGTTATTAACAATCCTATTGAGTTTTCAACAATTTAACGTTTCTCCTTTGGTTTTATTAGGTGCAACCAAAATGATTACGTTACTTTGCGACAACCAATTGAATAAGAAAATGGGAAAAATTATAGCTTTAGCCAATCAAAAAGGTGGTGTCGGCAAGACAACCACATCCATGAATCTGGCAGCTTCATTAGCCACATTAGAAAAAAAAGTCTTATTAGTCGATGCTGACCCACAGGCCAATGCCTCATCAGGTTTAGGAGTGGACATTTCAGAAATTGAAAGTTCAATATATGAATGTATCATCGACCATATTGACGTGCGCGAAGCCATCTATACCACAGACATCGAAGGTCTGGACATTATTCCCTCCCATATTGATTTGGTGGGTGCAGAAATTGAAATGTTAAACCTTCCAAACCGCGAAAAGGTCCTTAGCCAGCTTCTGGCCCCCATGAAAAATGAGTATGATTTCATTTTGATTGACTGCTCACCATCCTTAGGACTGATTACAGTCAACGCACTGACAGCTGCCGATTCTGTAATTATCCCGGTTCAATGTGAATATTTTGCACTTGAAGGTATCAGCAAGCTACTGAACACCATTAAGATTATTAAATCTAAATTAAACCCATCGCTGGAAATAGAAGGTTTTCTATTGACCATGTACGACAGTCGTCTGCGCTTGGCCAACCAGATATATGACGAAGTCAAGAAGCATTTCCAAGAACTTGTATTCAATACTGTCATCCAGCGTAATGTCAAACTAAGCGAAGCGCCAAGTCACGGCGTACCCGTCATACTTTACGACACAGACTCAACAGGAGCAAAAAACCATCTGGCACTTGCCAAAGAAATTATCGAAAAAAACAAATAATCAAATATGGCTGTACACAAAAAATATCCTGCTTTAGGCCGGGGATTAGACGCACTGATCTCTACAGAAGAAGTTCACACTAGCGGATCTTCAACGATAAACGAAATTGAGCTGGACAAAATTACGGCCAATCCCAACCAACCTCGCAAGGAATTTGACGAGGCCAGTCTGCAAGAGCTTGCAGACTCTATTGCTGAAATAGGCATCATTCAGCCCATCACACTTCGTAAAATCGACGATGACTCCTATCAGCTCATTGCAGGAGAAAGACGATGGAGAGCGTCACGTATGGCCGGTCTGCGTACAATTCCGGCATATATCCGCACAGCAGACGATGAGAATGTCATGGAAATGGCACTGATTGAAAACATCCAGCGTCAGGATCTCAACTCTGTAGAAATCGCATTAGCTTATCAACATTTAATAGAACAGTACCATCTGACACAGGAACGTTTAAGTGAGCGCATCGGTAAGAACCGTACAACAATTACCAACTATCTGCGTTTGCTCCGCTTGCCTGCGCCCATACAGATGGCCCTCCAAAACAAGGAAATTGACATGGGACATGCCCGGGCTTTGCTGACGTTAGACAATCCCACCCTGCAAATCAAGCTGTTCCAGGAAATTATCAAAGAAAAACTGTCTGTCCGCAAGGTTGAGGACATGGTAAGAGCGCTCATGGAAGGCGAAGCAGTCAAGACAAAAGACCGTAAACTGACTCCCAAAAACGCTAAATTACCGGAAGAATATAATATACTGAAAGACAGTCTGTCTAAATTCTTCCAGACAAAGGTCCAACTCACCTGTTCTGAAAAAGGAAAAGGAAAGATAAGCATTCCGTTCACTAACGAAGAGGAATTAGAACGTATTATTGAACTGTTTGACCGTCTGAAACATTGAAAAGATTATATTCAACATATTATCTGAAAATCTTCCTGCTGAGCGGCTTTTTAAGCTTCGGCGGGAAGCATTTCGTTTGTGCCCAAAGTGTTAATCCTCCAATAAAGACACAGGCCGAGATTGCAAAAGCATTGAGCAAGAGCAAAGCAGACAAACTGCAAAAATCAGATTCTGTCACCATTATCAAGCCCGGAAAAGACGCTGTTCAAAAAGTGCTTTCCGACTCTGCCAAGGTAAATAAAATTGTCAACGACAGCGCATTAATCAAAAAAGCGAGCGCCAGTGCCGACTCCATATCAAAGTCCTTACCCGACAGCATAGCCGTTAAGTTGGTATCTGATTCGATAAACAGTCAGGACGGAATTTTGGATTCAACTGCAATCGTACAAAAAACAGACTCATTGCTCGGCGTAAACGCCTATAAAAAAACACGTTTTATACCAGACCCTCAACGGGCACTTTGGCTTTCATTGATTATTCCCGGCGCCGGACAGTTCTATAACCGTAAACTTTGGAAAATACCCATTGTTTATGGCGGTTTCTTAGGCTGTTTATATGCATTGACATGGAATAATCAGATGTACAAAGACTACTCACAAGCTTACTTGGACATCATGGATGATGATCCTAACACCAAAAGCTACGTGAACATGCTGCCTATTAATTACGACATTACAGGCCGAGAGGAACAATACAAAGAAATTTTCAAAAACAAAAAGAATTATTACCGAAAATACAGAGATATGAGTATCTTTGCAATGATTGGGGTTTATTTGCTGTCCGTTGTCGACGCTTATGTCGATGCGGAATTGTCTTCGTTTGATATCTCCAGAGACCTGGGATTAAAACTCGAACCGGCAATATTCAACACAAGCAAAAATCTGACAAATGCCTCTGTTGGTATACAATTTAATTTAACATTTAAATAATGATAAAGAAATTAGGAATAATATTCATCGCACTATTTTGTGGAACACAGTTTCTTCCAGCCCAGAATGACATTATTGTACATAATGAGAAAACCGGAGTAGACGAAGAAATTGATCTTCCCGAAGGTATGGTGTATGAAATAGACAGTTTATTACAGGATTGGTATTCAAAAACATATCTCTCACCGGATGAAGACTGCATCAGTTCCAATGAAAATCCTACATATAATAAGGAAGAATACATTTCACGACTGAACAGACTGCCCAATGTAATAGAAATGCCCTATAATGATGTGGTACAAAAGTTTATAGATTTATATTGCGGCAAGCTGCGCAACTCTGTATCATATATGCTGGGAGCCAACAACTTCTACATTCCTATTTTTGAAGAAGCCCTTGAAAGCTATCAACTACCCCTTGAACTGAAGTATCTTCCTATTATCGAATCTGCATTAAACCCCAATGCGACCTCACGTGCCGGTGCTGCCGGATTATGGCAGTTCATGATTACAACCGGTAAACTTTACGGTCTGGAAATCAACAGTCTGATAGACGAACGTCGCGACCCCATCAAATCTTCTTATGCAGCAGCACATTATCTGAAAGACTTATATAAAATCTTCGGCGACTGGACTTTGGTTATCGCAGCCTACAACTGCGGCCCGGCCAATGTCAATAAAGCCATTAGAAGAGCCGGTAACACAAACGACTATTGGCAAATATATCCCTATTTGCCGAAAGAGACAAGAGGATACGTACCGGCATTCATTGCGGCCAATTATGTTATGAACTATTATTGCGAGCATAATATCTGCCCTATGAACACACGGCTGCCGGCAAATACAGATACAATCATTGTTACACGTGATGTACATTTTGACCAGATTACAGCCATGTGCAACGTCAAACCCGAAGAAGTCAAAGCGCTGAATCCACAATACAGAACAGGACTTATTCCGGGCTCAAAAACGAAGTGCATATTACGCCTACCAACTCATGGCATCAATGCGTTTATCACCGCCGGTGACTCTGTATATAATTATAAATCAGACGAGCTCTTTACCAACAGGAGTGTGGTTGAAGTTAATGAAACAGTAAAAGCCACTAAAAAGACAAGCACAAAAAGCAAGAAACGCAGTAAGACCGTCACCATTCGCCGTGGAGAAACACTGTCAACCATTGCGAAACGTTATGGTACAACTGTCAGCAAGCTTAAAAGGCTCAACGGTCTGAAAAGTTCCAGCATCCGTGCCGGCAAGAAAATCAGAGTCAGATAAATCACACTGAAAAAAGGAGGTCTACATGGATGAGATAACCCAGAAACAAATTGAAGATGAAAAGATGATCAACGATGCATTCCAGCATCTCGTAGATACATATCTTGCTTCTTGTCATCGGAAAAAAGTTGATATTATCACCAAAGCGTTCAATTTTGCCAAACAAGCTCACAAAGGAGTACGCAGACTATCCGGTGAGCCTTATATCATGCATCCCATCGCGGTGGCACAAATCGCATGCGAAGAAATCGGCTTGGGGTCGACCTCCATCTGTGCCGCACTGCTTCATGACGTTGTAGAAGATACAGATTATACAACCGAAGATATAATGAACATCTTCGGACCTAAAATTGCCCAGATTGTTGATGGCCTGACCAAAATATCAGGTGGTATATTTGGTGATAAGGCTTCTGCCCAGGCTGAATCATTTAAGAAGTTATTGCTCACTATGAGTGATGACATCCGGGTGATTCTGATTAAAATCTCCGACCGACTGCATAATATGCGCACCTTAGGTTCACAGCAACCTAATAAACAATACAAAATAGCCGGAGAAACGCTTTATATTTATGCGCCGTTAGCCAACCGCTTGGGATTGAACAAAATCAAAGAAGAGCTTGAGGACCTCAGCTTTAAATATGAGCATCCCGATGATTATAAGATGATTATCGACAAGCTGGCGCAAACACAGTCACACCGCGACAGTTTGTTTGAAGATTTCACACGGCCCATCCGGGCGGAATTAGACCGCCTTGGCGTCAAATATACGATTAAGGCACGCGTCAAAACACCTTATTCCATCTGGTGTAAGATGCAAAACAAACATATCGGATTTGAAGAGGTTTACGATATATTGGCCGTACGTATTATATTTGAGCCACAAAACATAGAAAACGAAATTGCCGAATGCTTCCAGATTTATGTCTGTGCAAGCCGCATCTATAAGCCACATCCCGAACGTCTGCGCGACTGGCTCAACCACCCGAAAGCCAACGGTTATCAGGCACTCCATGTCACGCTGATGAGCAAAACCGGCCAATGGATTGAAGTACAGATACGTTCCACACGTATGGACGAAATGGCCGAGCAGGGATTTGCCGCCCACTGGAAATATAAAGAAGGTGGAAAGACAGCCATCGACAGCGAAAACGAACTGGAAAAATGGCTGCATACGATAAAAGAAATCCTGGATGACCCTCAACCCAATGCTCTGGACTTTCTTGATGCCATAAAATTAAACTTATATGCCTCAGAGATTTTCGTAGTAACTCCTAAAGGCGAGTTTAAGACCATGCCGGCAGACTGTACGGCACTGGATTTCGCATTCAGCATACACACCTTCCTTGGCAGCCATTGCATAGGCGCTAAGGTCAACCATAAACTGGTACCGTTAAGCCACAAACTGCAAAGCGGCGACCAAGTGGAGATTCTGACGTCAAAAACACAACGTGTACAAAAAGAATGGATTAATTTTGCCACGACTGCTAAAGCAAAAGGTAAAATCCAGGCCATTCTAAGACGGGAAGAGCGGGAACGCCAGAAGCAGGGCGAAGAAATGCTTAACGAATTTTTCGAGAAAGCGGATATCGAACCCAACAGCATCAATATTGATAAACTGTGCGACCTGCATCACATCAAATTCCGTGAAGAGCTGTTTCAGGCTATTGGCAGCAAAAATGTTGTACTCGGTGAGGATGACCTGAATGTACTCAACGACAAGACCACAAATAAAAACAGCGGAAGTAGTTGGACACAGTTTATCCCATTCCTGAAAAAGAAAAACAAGACAACAAAAGATGAAAGCGCAGAAGTCCAATCCAACGGCCCTGCCCTTCCTATCAACAAGAAGTCCATTACATTAAATGAGGAAACGATTAAGCGTGTCGTTATAGCCGACTGCTGCCATCCTATACCCGGTGATGACGTTCTTGGTTATGTTGACAGCAACCAGCGTATTTACATACACAAACGCCAATGCCCTGTCGCCGCGAAACTGAAAACAAGTGACGGCAATCACATTATTGCCGCAAACTGGGACATTCATAAAACCCAATATTTCCCTGTTACAATCAAAATCAGCGGTATAGACCATATCGGTATATTACATGAAATGACCGGTATTCTTTCATTCCAACTTAATATCAACATCAATAAAGTCACCGTCACAACAAAAGACGGCATCTTTGAAGGAGAAATCCAATTAGGCGTACATGATGTTGAGGATGTGAAAGACATTTGCAACAAGCTTAAAAATATGGAAGGAATAGAAGAAGTTACGCGCGTCAGCTAAACAAATCAGAATGCGACTTCCTCAATAAAAAGTATACCAATCCCTCCTTGTTTGTTCAAAAACAAGGAGGGATATTTGTAAACAACTCCTACGTCACCTCATTCAACATTAACCGCCGTTCGGAATCCCGCAAAATCATTATTTTCTTGAGAAAATAAAAACAAAACCGGATATATTAAACATTTGACGGTTTTATAGTATTTTTTGAACGTTTTCACCCCTTTACAAGACTCTTTTTAAAGTTACTTTGCAGATGTTTCACAAAAACATCATCTATGAAAAACAAATTTGGAATTGTGTTTTTATTGGGTATTGCTGGAATTTTGCATGCTTCAGCAGAAGTAATACCAGAGGATTTTGCCTGTGAGGTAAAACCTTTGTACGGATATAAAGCCGACCGTTCAGCCGGACGTCTGATAAACGTTAATATTAAAGGAACGGAATTAAAAGGTAACATTTGGGTAGATGTGGCTTATAAAAAATTAAAAGAAACATCGTCATACCAGCTTAATGCTTCCGACTCAACATCCATCGAGGTGCTGCTTCCTTCTTCCTTGCCGACCGATAAGACTATAAAAATTTGGCTGACCGTAAGGAGCCAAACTAAAAAATTAAAGAAACAAGTAACAGTGGAGCCCATGCGTCATTGGACCGTATATCTATACAATCATTCACATGTAGATATCGGTTACACCAACACCCACAAGAACGTGGAAAAACTGCACACAACAAACGTTATTGAAGGTATCAGACTGGCACAGGAAACGTCCGGTCACGTTGACGGCGCGCGTTTTGTATGGAATCCGGAGGTAACATGGCCTATCGAACGCCTTTGGAATAAGGATAAGGAAAAAAGAACGGATATTCTATCTGCCATCAAACGTGGCGATTTGTCTGTTGATGCCGCCTACGTAAATTTAAATACAAGCATCTGCTCGGACGAGGAATTATTCCACATGTTCCGTTTTTCACGCGAATTGCAGCGGTTGGCCGGTGTTCCGATAGATGTTTTCCAACAATTCGATATACCCGGAATTTCCTGGGGATTAGTACCGGTTCTGGCCCAGGAAGGTATTCGATATGTCATTTCCTGGCCGAATACAGACCGTGGCGGAAACGCTCATGCCTATGGTATAGACGGAATGCCTTTTTGGTGGGTAGGACCGGACGGCTCGTCAAAGGTATTGTTTCTGCAACCGGGAAAGTATTCCAACAGCGGTAGTATGGATAAAGGCAATACCACAGGACGGCCTTGGTTTGGCCAACGTAATCCGACAAAAGTACCAAGCCGTATACAGATGGGAAGTGCGAATGTAGATTTTAGTGAACGTTTAACAGAATTAGAACGACAAAAATATCCCTACGACTTTATTGTCCTTTCATGGACATTATGGGATAACAGTCCGTTAGATGCTGATGTTCCATATGCAGTGAATGAGTGGAATAAAAAATATGCTTTTCCTAAAATTATCATCAGTGGCGGACACGAAATCATGTCTACATTAGAAAAAAAGTATGGTGACCAACTGCCCGTAGTGCATGGAGATTATACAGAATACTGGACAGACGGACTGGGAACTGCGGCCGAACTGACTGCCATAAACCGTCGCAACAAGGAACGTATTGTGCAGGCAGAAACAGTGTGGTCTATGTTAGCCGGCGGAGTACAGTCTCCCCGTGCTGATTTTGATGAAGGCTGGCGCTATATCATAATGGGGTCAGAACATACATGGGATTTTGAGAATCCCTGGGAACCATATTTTCATGAAGCTATCAGTCGTGTAAAACGGTCTTATTTTCAGGAAGCGGAATCACGTTCCATCACCTTACTCGACGAAGCTCTGGGATTAGCTGCCGACAAGTCTGATGGCGCACTGGGACCACGCGAAGGGCCATCAGCCGGTGGTATCACTGTCTTCAACACACAGTCATGGCCACACGACGGTCTGATAACACTGTCCATCTCAGAAAGTCAGAAAGGTAACAAGGTGGTAGACAATGCCGGTAATGCTGTTCCGTCGCAACGGCTATCTACAGGCGAACTGGTATTTCTGGCTTCAGACGTACCGGCCTTAGGAATGCGTCATTACCGTGTAGTAGAAAGCGATGCCGTCACAGGAAATGCCTGCAAGATTGAAGGATACACTTTAGACAACGGTTGCTTGCGTGTTACAATTGATGAAAAGACCGGAAACATCGCAACCTTGACCCGTGTGGGAGATAATTACAACTATATCGACCCGTCGGCAGACGGTGGCGCCAATTCATGCAGTTGGCTGCCGGCTAACGAAAATAAACCCGAAGCAGACAAAGTTCAGTCTATTACCGTAACCGAGCAGGGAGGACTGGTAGTAGAACTGAAAGTACAATCCACAATGAAAGGATGCCGGTCGGTGACCCGTACCATCCGTCTGGTAGCCGGACAACCGTGGGTTGAGACTACCAACGTGGTAGACAAACTTCCGTTATTGGATAAAGACGGCATACATTTCGGTTTTGGTTTCAACGTGCCGCGGGGTACTACAAAAGTAGACATCCCATGGGGCATCATGGAGGTAGAGAAAGACCAGTGGCCACAGGCAAACCGTAATTGGATTGCTTTACAACGCTGGTTAGACATTTCTAACGATACGCACGGCGTAACCTGGTGCGCTCTCGATGCTCCATTGTTCGAATATGGCGACCGCACGGCTAACATCTCATTAGGTTGGGGTGGCCAAGGTCCATGGCTTACAAAGCTTGAGCCTTCTTCCACGGTATACTCCTGGGCAATGAATAACCATTGGCACACCAATTTCCCGCTGACCCAGGAAGGTCCTGTAACCTTCCGCTACCGTATTTACCCGCATGGAAAATATGATGCCGTTTCCGCAAACCGTTTCGGATTGGAACAAGCACAACCATTGTTACATGTCACTTCCAATAAGGCTCCAGACATAAAACCGGTCATCACAATTGACAATCCGGCCGTATACGTCACCATACTGAAATCCACAGAAAAAGACAACGAAATGGTTGTCCGTCTGCGGTCCGTATCTGATAAGGAGGAGAATGTGACTATGGACTTCCCTGCACGCCGTCCGTCTTCCGTGTCACTTTGCAAGTTTGAGGAACAGCCCACGCAGCCTGTAAACGGGTCACTTACGATGAAACCATACGGCATGGCGACGTTGAAACTCACTTTCTAAAAGTGCCGGTACAGAAACTGTTCCAACCGTTCCCCTTCCTAATGCAGAGAATATGGCTGAGTTATCATATCCCACCCGGACATCTCTACAGCTTTTAAAAGTCTGTATAACGAAATCGAAGTATCTCAGAGATTGAATATTCACAATATGCCATTCTTTTGCCAACTTCATTGAAAAGACCTTTCGGCAGTAGCCGCCTGGCATTTCATTGAAAGGAAAAGCCCGCTATTGATACAGATTCTATCAATGGCGGGTAACTTATTGTTTATGCCCCTATATTCACGTTATCTATGAATTGAATATGATATTCTGTTATTTTATAATTCAGTGTTTTACAGTTGTTACTTGTATTTTTCCACCAACTCTTTAAACTTGCAGCACATCTTATAAAGCCAATTTATACCGTCATCCCAAGTCCGCTTATCATCTATATCAAAAGCTCGCTCAATTAAAAATCTTGATGCTTTGTTGGCTTCTCTCCATTGAACTTTCATACCCAGTTCTTCTTCTATCTGCTGTGACATGGACTGAAATTTGTAAAAGATACTTTTATCGCTGTCTATATACAGACCAACTGACAGCCCTCTTTTCTGTCTGCTGGCTGTCATGCAGATATGAAAATTAGATGAGCCTACACTTAAATCATACCAATGTTGTGCATATGGTTTGCGTAGCTTGAACTTTGATGAAAATGCAGTATCTGTATAAGCATTCTCATTGAATCTCGTCCAAAATTCCAGTTGGATAGAAGCCGTATCTGACATAGCTGTATCAGATGAACGATTTACTGCCCTATTGGCTGATGCAATTCCTGTTTCATTGTCTATAGGCTGGTTGTTTTCGTATTCGATTATCTCAGCATCATCTATAGCTGTTGCTATATCCCTGAATATATCCAGGGCTACTTGCGGAGCGACATTGAAGAACTCCCTGTTCTGCCTGATACGAAGGTTGGTAAGTCTGTCTATTGTCTTATGGACAATCTTCTCTACTTCATTATACTTTGAAGTCTTGATAGTAGCAAATATCTCAAAAGGCAATGGTACTGCAGTATTATCAAGTTCCTTAGATCTTACATCAACCGGTCTCGAACTTTTCCCTATCTTTATCCAGTCTTCCTTAAAACTCGGATTGGTTAATATATATACATACCCTGATTCTTGATTCTTCATATCATCTATTATTAAGTAAGTCCTTAATATTCATTTCCAACAGTTCTGCTATTTTAGCCAAAGTATATAAATCCAACTGCGATGTGTTTGTACACCACTTTGAAACAGTTGACTAATCCTTACCCAAGGGCTTCAGTCAACCATTTCCCGGTCCTCAAATTCTCTACCAGTATAATTTTATCCTATTAAGTTTTTCCATCAACTCAAAACTATTTGTGTTGAACGCAAATATAATATTTTTCTTCTGTTATATATCTAAATGAAGTTCTAATTCAATATTATTTGAAGCATACATAAGAAATACATGTCTTACACATAAAACATCATCAAATCCAGTACAACGAAGTCCTTTATTTTCAACTCTGATATTATTTCCTTAAACTCAATACACAAATGACCGTACTTCTGATATTCTTTTGTTCCTCTTTCAAACCTAATATCATACCTATGCATAATCTCCTCGGTCACTCCATTCCATAACATATATTTCTGAGGATCATGAACAGCAAGCACTTTTGTAATCATATTTTTATCACATCCGCGTATTTTGTATTCCTCTGTTGCTGCCTTATATCGTTCTTCAATACTTTCATCATCATCACATAACAAAAGAAACAAATCCCTCAATTTATGTGATTTTACTGCTTGCTTTAAATCCTTCTTATAGCTTTGTCTGATGTTCCCAAGTTCCTTTATCTTCAAGAACTTATCAATATCGATATTTACAAAACCGTTATCATAATCTAATGCTTCCTTTATTCTTGACACCGTATTTGTTCTCTTTTTGCAAATTTCCTCATATTCCTTTCCTTCTCTTATTTCTTTTAGTTTAACCTTCAGACTATCGAACAGACGCTTCTTCTCATTTACCTCATTCAGTAGGCACTTAATCTCAAACTTTCTTTTGTTTTCTTCTTTAATCCATTTCTTGCTGTATTCCTTATACTCAATGAGAAAATTATCTGTTATACATAAAGACTTATTGAATACGTTTTCAAACCATCCTGATATATTATTACATTCGTCTTGGTCTTCTATCTTATAGAATACTTCGATATTATTAAGCAGACCTCCTTCTGTAAAATTCCCAGAACCGATATAAGCCACTAATTCCTTATTTTTCAGCCTGAAGATATAGACCTTAGGATGGAAAAATGATTCGGTATATATTCTTGCCTTCTTCTTATATCTGTTTTTAAGTGTCCTTAAAGCTTCTAAAGGCGTTGGCAAATCCACGCCGATAACTATTCGAAGTTTACAGTTTTTTTGAACATTCTGTAAGGCATTGATTGCATAATTACTGCACAGAGCAACAGCAATGTTGACCTCTATGGCATCTGACAGCAGATTTTCCACTTCATCTTTTATCGTAAATCTGATATTTCCCATAATAGATATTTAATATATTATTTACACTTTTGATTCTGTCATAAATTCAAATCCACCTTCCCAAATTCCAAGTATCTGCCTTTGAACCTCTCATAAACCTGGGCATAATATTCTGGCAGATACTGTATCATCGAATCCACAAAGTCCTCTAGGGAAACAGCACTCAGTTTATAGGAAAACTCCGGCTTCAGATACTCTGTAACCGACTTGATTTCCTCTTCGGTTGACGGATGATCCTTTGGTGAAAGAACCACAGAATACGAATCTTTCAAACCTTCGACCATCCTGTACCGCTCTGTAAGCAAAAGATTTCTATAAATCTGCGTTAATTTTACCTTACCTCCCTTCAACAGTTCCTCAAAGTCTGTACTGAACAGCCCGGTATCAATGAGCATCTGTTTCTGCTCCTCACAATGGCTGGCCTCATTCACACCGAGCACATCTGTGTATTTCGTCTCAATAGCGATAATATGCTTCCCGCCCTTGTTGTCCAAGAAACTAATATACGCATCCATAGCAGACTTGTCATTCGTGTACTTGTCAATCGGTGTCGGTATAAACTCCAGACCGATTTCCGTTACCTCAAATACCGGGAAGTTCCTGAAGACTGACTTCACAGCAAGCGTAACCATTGCCGGATTCTGCTTCAACAGCAACATTAGGGGATGGAACAAGTTAAATGCCATCGGCTGGCTCGATAGCAGATTGTTGAACAGCCTAAACCCGTCTATCGTCTCATTTTCCCTTTTGTTAGCCACTCTTTCCTTGGCATACTCGAAAGTCTCCGTCATCAGAAAGTTCTTTCCGGACACCTCACCCCCACTAATCATGTTCCCGTATTTACGCTTGGAGGTTCTTGTTGGTCCGAATCCTTCCTCTTCGCCTATCTCCACCCTATACATCGACTGAAGCAGCCTCGCTTTCCTGGTGAAAGCACTATCACTTCCACACTGGTTTCCGTATATTTCTTTATTTTCCATTATATTTTCAATTTTATGCTAATTCTTTACTATTTAAGTTACTTATAATGTTTCTATGCAAATTATACTATGTTTCATACATATATTATTAGCTAAAATGATACTTTGGCAAATTTACCGATAATTTAAAAATTTAACCAATTTGTCTGGATAAAATCTATTGGGTTCAACTATTTTTAATCTACCATTAAAACATATTTATCATTACACTGTCCGCCAAACGGCAAAAGAGAAAGATTTTTATATTTCTTTTCTTCTTATGGTAAATATAGTTTACTTATCACATCAATTTTAAGAAGTTCTGGTTCTACTCATCGCTTTACGAAAAAGCATTTTTTCGTGCCATAACCTCAACTTTTTACCCCGAAAAACCACTTAAATCCACTTTTTCGGAATCGTTTTGCAATATTTTCATATTATCATTTTTACACAAAAACCGCCTTTGTTTTTATATTTTAATCTCATTTTAGCAGAAAACAAAACAAAAATAATTTAAATCCGGTTATCATATTATCATAATTCAAAATTCGGAACCGCATTTTTTAATCGTTTTTCAGTCAACACATCCACCCGACTGTAAAAAACAGGATTTTTACCTCAATTCGGAAAGTCTGTTTTTAAATAAAGACACGGAGACACACAAATAATCACTCTATTTCTCCTTCTTTCCGCACTTTATTACCCCTCTGGAATCTCATTACAGGCACAGGAATATACTTTTTAAAATGTAAATATTTCATCGTAAATCAGAACTTTCTGCGCAGAATAAAAACAAAATGCATACGGTTACGAATTTTTTCGTAACCGTAGAGAAAATTATTTCTGCACTTTACAAATTATTTTCTGCACGGTTACGGTTAAACCCATAACCGTATGAAACGAAATTCGTAACCGTACAGAAAAAATATCATCATCTGAAACACGCCCGTTTTTAGAAATTATTTTTACAAAAAAACAGATCCGCCACCCTTACAGCGCCTCCGTATTCATAATCTACTAATAACCAGGAATATAACCGTAGATATTCTATATTTTTCCTACAAAATCGAGATTTTGTAACCGTACATAAATATTTCATAACAGTAGAGGATTTTTTCATAACAGTAGGCGTTTCATAGGTTAGCAATACATGCACGACTTTTCATTCACAAACTGCCACTTGGCGCAAAATGTAATAAGATATTACCATACGCACCATCCCATCAAGTTTATCCGATACAAAAAACGTCCCTTTTCCGGGTATAAGTCTCAAGACTTGAAAAGACTTTCCGTCTACTGACTTTCCGGAAAAACGCCACAAAAAGCGTCTGATTATATCTGTCAAAAGAAAAAAGTATAGAGAAAAACACGCATCATACGAAATGGTATAATTTATTTACATTCTGAAAAAAATGCATTTCATACAAAGCAACAAATGGCAGAAACAAGCTTTGTATCTTCTAATATTCAAATGTTATATTCAACCTCATCAAGGCTCCATTAAAACCCGACGAACCGAAAACCAACAAATAATCCAGAAATCCGGTAACATGCTACCCTTTGACACCACTGAAAACAGCTGCACCGTTTTTGTATTAAGAATCAAACCAATCCGTCGAGCTCTTTCTTTATGGCAACAAGTTCTTCGCGTATGGCCTGTAAACGTTCAATCACCTCGTCAGTACGTTCTTCGCCTTTTCTGTTACGTCTTAACACATCTCTTGCAGCCGACAACTTCAGGCCACGAACCTTTACCAGATTATACACCACTCTGATTTGGCTGATATCCTCTTTTGTATACTGACGGATATTTCTGACAACTTTTTTCGGCGCGATAGTCGGAAACTCCTTCTCCCAATAACGCAGTAAAGTTTCAGATACGCCTAACATATCTGCTACCTCACTGATTGAATAATACATTTTCAGTTCTTTTTTGGGATTCAGGACCATATAAAAAAATATTTCGATAACCTTCGTTTTGAAGCCTTTTCCTTGCAAAAATAGGCAAAACACGTTATCTTTGCAAAACTTTTTTTGGGAATAATAACGCAAATTTCAAAAATATGATGACTGCAAACGAAATCCGTGACTCTTTTGTAAAATTCTTCGAGTCAAAAGGACACCTCATTGTACCGTCAGCTCCAATGGTCATCAAAGATGACCCTACACTGATGTTCACCAATGCAGGCATGAACCAATTCAAGGATATTATTTTAGGAAACCGTCCCGCAACAAGCAAACGTTGCACCGACTCACAAAAATGCTTGCGCGTAAGCGGAAAACACAACGATTTGGAAGAGGTAGGTCATGACACTTACCATCATACCATGTTTGAGATGCTTGGCAACTGGAGCTTCGGCGACTATTTCAAGAAAGAAGCCATCAACTGGGCATGGGAATATCTGGTGGACGTGCTGAAAATTGACAAGGCTAATCTTTATGCCACTGTGTTCGAAGGTGCACCCGACGAAGGCTTGGAACGCGACAACGAAGCGGCCGGCTACTGGGCACAATACTTGCCCGAAGATCATATCTTAAACGGCAACAAACACGACAATTTCTGGGAAATGGGTGCGACAGGTCCATGTGGCCCCTGCTCTGAAATTCATATTGACCTGCGTCCGGAAGAAGAAAAAGCAAAGGTGCCCGGACGTGAGCTTGTAAACAAAGATAACCCATTGGTTATTGAAATATGGAACCTTGTCTTCATGCAGTATAACCGCAAGGCCGACCAGTCACTGGAAGCTCTGCCCGCAAAGGTTATCGATACCGGTATGGGATTTGAACGTCTTTGCGCTGTGATGCAAGGCAAACGCTCTAATTACGACACTGACGTATTCCAGCCTATTATTAAGGTGATTGGCGATTTGTCAGGCTGTCATTACGGAGACGACCCGAAGAAAGATGTTGCCATGCGTGTTGTGGCAGACCACCTTCGTACAATCGCCTTCTCTATTGCCGACGGACAGCTTCCGAGCAATGCAAAAGCCGGTTATGTTATCCGACGCATTCTCCGCCGTGCTGTACGCTACGCCTATACATTCCTGGGACAGAAAGAAGCATTTATGTACAAACTGCTTCCTGTACTTGTTCAGGAAATGGGCAAATCCTATCCGGAACTGGAGGCTCAGAAGGTGCTGATATCAAAAGTGATGAAGGAAGAAGAAGATTCATTCCTGCGCACACTTGAAACCGGTATCCGTCTGTTAGACCGTGTGATGGACGAAACCAAAGCTGCCGGCAAGAATGTGGTTAACGGTGTTCAGGCCTTTACCCTGTTCGATACTTATGGTTTCCCTCTCGACCTGACAGAACTTATCTGCCGTGAAAATGGTCTGACGGTAGACGAAGAAGCTTTCAACGCCGAAATGCAGAAGCAGAAAGAACGCGCCCGCAACGCCGCAGCTGTTGAAACCGGCGACTGGGTTGTACTTTCTGAGGGCGAAACCGAATTCGTAGGTTGGGATTATACAGAATACGAGTGTCATATCCTGAGATACCGCAAGGTTACCCAAAAGAAACAGACATTCTATCAGCTTGTACTGGACAAGACTCCGTTCTATGCTGAAATGGGTGGTCAGGTTGGCGATAAGGGTGTAATCTGCTCCGAATATGAAACAATAGAAATAGTAGATACCAAACGGGAAAACAATCTTCCGGTACATATCACCAATACATTACCTCAGCATCCTGAAGCTGACTTCATGGCTTGTGTTGACACAGACATGCGCGCCGCAAGCGAAGCCAACCACACTTGTACCCACTTGTTGGACCAGGCTCTCCGTGCAGTATTAGGCGACCATGTTGAACAGAAGGGTTCACTGGTTACACCGGAATACCTGCGTTTTGACTTCTCACACTTCCAGAAAGTAACCGATGAGGAGTTACGCCGTGTAGAACAGTTGGTCAACGCCAAAATACGTGAGGACATTCCATTGCAAGACCATCGCGACATGCCTATAGACAAGGCTCGCGAGTTGGGTGCCATTGCCTTGTTTGGTGAGAAATACGGTGACAAGGTTCGTGTCGTTCAGTTTGGAGACAGTGTAGAATTCTGCGGCGGATGTCACGCCAAGTCTACCGGCCGTCTGGGAATGGTTAAGATTTTAAGCGAAAGTTCAGTAGCTGCGGGTGTACGCCGTATTGAAGCCATAACCGGCGAGAAGGTTGAAGAAATGGTAAACAACCTTGAAGATCTGGTTACCAGTCTGAAAGCCATGTTCAACAATGCTCCCGACGTTAAGGCTGCCATTACCCGTGCCATCGAAGAGAATGCTTCGTTGAAGAAACAGATGGAAGAAGTAGCCAAAGAAAAAGCCGCTTCCATGAAACAGTCTATTATTGAACATGCACGCATCATCAATGGTGTTACTGTTTATCACGGTATAGTTCCCATGCCTGCCGATTTGGTTAAGGACATCGCTTTCCAGTTACGTAACCAGACTGAAAACGCCGTTGTTATTATCGGTAGCATATTTGATGACAAACCAATGCTGACAGCAGCCGCTTCGGACAATATGGTAAAAGAGCACGGCATTAATGTCGGCAAAAACATTCGTGAAGCCGCGAAACTGATTCAAGGTGGCGGTGGCGGTCAGCCACACTTTGCAACAGCAGGAGGAAAGAACAAAGACGGCCTGAGCGTTGCAGTAGATACGTTCATCTCCAGCCTCAACCTGTAATCATACGATATCAACGGGGACAGGTCATTCAGAAAGAAACGCCACGTTTCTTGAGATGATTTATCCCAAGGTCATAAGTTATCCACTTGAGAATCCCTCTATTCTAACCTTATTATATAATATAAGGATGGGAATAGAGGGATTCTCTTTTTTAAATCATCTGTAATGTATTCCAAACTTAACAACATTTTCTATTAATCTTATCAGAACAGACATATCCCTGTAATCTGAAAAGGTGAACTTTGCAATGCGTTAAAAAAGAATTGTTTAACTAAAAAAGATTGTATGAAAACAAAAAAACTCATGAAAGCAAGTTCGTTATGTGCACTCTTGTTGTGTGGTGCGATGAATGTTTCCGCACAAGAAGCAATCACTTTTGATCCTGCAAACTTCACCACTCCGGCCTGGACCAAAATTGTAAGACTCTCCAAGCAACTTGAAGGGCAGAACAGCAAGAAGCCTTATAGCATCAACATGACCATCAATGGCGATCCGACTACCCGTATGGCTTTCGCCTGGTTTACCAATCCCGAGGTAACTACAGGTATGGTGCAGATTGTAGAAGGAAAAGACGCAACTGATTTCACAAACGCCACTGTGATTAACGCAACTTCAAAAGCTACGTCTTTGAATTATGCTGTGGATGACAACGAATTGGAAGGCATCGAGATTGACACTAAAAAAGATTACATGAGCCACAAGGCTTTGGCTACCGGTCTGAAACCTGCTACGACCTACACATACCGTGTCGGTAATGCAGAAGGATGGAGCGAAACCGGAACATTCACTACCGCAGCCGAATCTTATAAAGACGGATTCTCATTTATCTATATCACAGACACTCAGGCAGAGAACGACTTCATGTTCAATGTCTCTCAACAAACCTTGCACACAGCTTTAGATGAATTTCCCGAAACTTCTTTTGTACTGTGCAACGGCGACCTGGTTGAAACCACCGGTACGTCTGGCAACAGTTCAGAGTGGGAAAACGAGCAGTGGTTTGAAACCATGCAAGATATATGGATGAACTATCCTTTGGCTGTCACAATGGGTAACCATGACAGAAGCCAGTATAACAACAATAATAACTTCTACTGGCACTTCAACAACGATACCACATTCAATCAGACCTCTAAAGTGCCCCTCACCATGCCTGGTACAGTATTCTCTTTTGTTCATGGCGACGCACTATTCCTGATGTTAAGCTTCGAAGATTACAGCAAGGAAGGTCTGCTCGACGAACTGGAAAAATGGATAAGAAATGAGGTGGCAGAACATCCGAATGTGAAATGGCGTTTTGCATCATTCCACAAAAACATGTTCACCGGTAGCCGCTCTCACCAAAGCGACAAAGACGGTAAAATCATCCGTGAAAAATTCTTGCCGATATTCAATGAACTGCATATCCACTTCGCTCTGCAGGGTCACGACCACATCTACGAGGTAATCGGCCCGGTTACCAATGACAAGACGCTCGTAGACGGCGCTGTAGAAAAGGTTGAAACTGTGGAACCGTCCGGTGTCCGTGAAAATATGACCGGTAAATCCGGTGGTGTATTCAACGTAAACAAAGGTACGCTTTACTTCCTGAACAACTCAGCCGGTGTCAAGAAATACGAGCCGCGCAGTGAGGATGACATGATTGACGCCTTCGAGGATCACAATGTGGAAAACTACTGGGGCCTGTTCTCCGGTAAGTTCGGCCAGACCGGCGAACCGACTTTCAGCCACATCACTGTAAAATCTGACTCCATTTTTGTTGACACATATACTGTTAATACTGCCGCAAACGCAGAACTGTTCGACTCATTTATTATTATCAACAAAGAGGGTGGCGCAGACAACGTACAGTCTGACAGCGAAACCAACCGTATTAAGATTTATTTTAATAAGAATACAAAACAGATTGTAGTGGAAGGTATTGATGCCGAGCAAGTAGACGTTTTCTCTGCTAACGGCGCAATCGTAAACAGCACCTCTGAGGAAGCAGTCAATGCTTCGGGATTGACCAATGGCCTTTACATCGTAAAAGCAAAGAAGGGCAACGACAACTATTTCGGCAAAGTAATGGTTGAATAAGATTTCATCCCATCATTAAGTTTCATTGACGGAATTAAGGCATAAAGGCACTTGATTCCGTCAATGTTTTTATCTGTAAAATTAATTCAGCACGGAACCGGGCAATTATCATTCACTCATCTGACTATATCTTACAGAATGCACGGAATACATATCATCGTCGGGCCTATAGCATTCCGGTAGTCAGAAATCCGGTTCATATCCTTTATACAAAGTACTGAAGATGAAACATACAACTACCTGTTAAAATCAGTCCTCAATTTGTTTATCCGGCCAGTTCACAAGAAACAGGCGCTCGGTAGCACGTGTAAAAGCGGTATACAGCCAGCGGTAATATTCCTCTGACAACATGTCATCAGTCATCGTTCCCTGGTCGACATATACATGCCGCCACTGACCGCCCTGCGCCTTATAACAAGTCAGCGCATAAGCGTATTTCACCTGTAAAGCATTCAGATAGACATCCTGCTTCATCTTCTTCAACCGCTCACGTCTGACAGTCACATCACTGTAATCCTCCTCTACAGCAGAAAACAGTTTGTCCCACTGTTCCCTAGTCAGAGATGAAGTTTCGGAATGAAGCGTATCCAGCAACACCGTCACTTCTATCTCCTCGTCATCATAATCAAGAAAACGCAGCAACACATCTGCAAACCTAAATCCATAAAGCTCACGCTCGCGACGCACGCGACGTACCTCTACCACTTCACCGTTGGCAATGAAATCAAACGCCTTGACCTGTTGTCCGGCTGCCCAGTAGTAGTTATTCTTCACCACCAGCAGGCGGTCGCCGCCACTCAATTCGTCTTCTTTATACAGAATGCGGTTGCGAATGCCCATGTTATACACATTGGCTCGCCAATTAGAACGCGTGATAACCACGGTATCGTCAAATCCGCATTCCGAATAGCTGCTCTCAAGACTCTCTATCAGTTCGTCGCCCCTGACAACCCGAACATCTGAAAAGCCTGCAAAACGGATAGACGGAAAAGCAAGACCGGTAGCAGACGTAAGCATCCTTCGCAATAAAGTAGCGTTCCATAAAATACCGCTCATCTGTTGTTGTCTGACCACTGTCTTCAAACTGCTATACCAAACTTTCAGTCCATATTTTTTCAAACAGTCAGGAACGAGCGCAGGACTAAATCCTCCGCCTACCGGCGGAAGCTGTGCCACATCGCCAACCATCATTAACCGGCAAGACTCACCAGCATAAACATAATGTATCAAATCGTCCAACAACGAGCCCGAACCGAATGACATGTCCCCGTCAAGACTGTCAGAAATCATTGAAGCCTCATCTACTATAAACAATGTATGTTTATGCAGATTGTTATTCAATGAAAAGTTACTCAGGCTCTCAGAAAAAGTCTTCTGTCTGTATATTTTTTTATGAATGGTCAACGCCTTATAATCAGAATTCAAGGCAAACACTTTCGCGGCACGTCCTGTAGGTGCCAGCAACACCACATTCTGACGCAACCTGACAAGCACACGCACCAATGCACTTACCAAAGAAGTCTTGCCTGTTCCGGCATATCCATTAAGCAAAAAAACGCCTTCGTTAACAGAGGAACACAAGAAGTCAGACATGGCTGTAACAGCCTGTTTCTGATCCTCCGTCATGGAAAAGGAACATTCATCCCCGATTAAGCGCTCTAATTCAGTATTTATCATAAATATACCATAAAAAGTTTGCCGAAAACTCGAATATTAAAATTATTTATTCTATTTTTGCGATACGAATGTAACAAATAAAATTATAAATTATCATGAAAAAAGCAGTAAATGTCATTTTAGGCCTTTGTGCGCTTGCCTTGCTTTACTTGTGCTATGGTAGCATCATGGAGCCTATCCAATTCAACGAGGAAAAAGATAAGCGAGAAGCAGCAGTAAAGGAACGCCTTATCCAAATCAGAGAAGCAGAGGAACAGTATCGTCTTCTTCATGAAGGAGAATTCTGTGATTCCTTCCACGTTCTCATTGATTTCATTAAGAACGCAAAGATTCCGTTCGTTAATAAAGTGGGCGACCTGAGTGACGAGCAAATGGAAAAAGGTTTGACAGAAGCTAAAGCAGCAGCTATTGTAAACAGAGGCAACATGGCAGAAATCGTTGCAAACGGCTTGCAGAACTTCAGACGTGATACCGTTTGGGTTAATATGGCAGACACCATCTTCGGTGCAGGCTTTGTTGCCGATTCTATTCAATACATCCCTTACAGTGGCGGACAGAAATTTGAATTGGAAAAGAGTATTCACGTAGGACGTTCCGGTGTAACTCAGAACGTTATGGAATGCCGTGCACCCTACGCAGCATATCTTAAAGGCTTAAGCTCACGTGAAATTTACAACCTCGAAGACGCAGCAGAACAAAGAAGTGTTTACGGTGGTCTTAAAATTGGTGACCTCGCTACTCCGAACAACAATGCAGGAAACTGGGAATAATCAACATAAAACATATAGTCTGTCCATCCGCATCTGTGCGGATGGATTTTCTTTTTATTGCTGCAGTCCTCAATTCTTACCGGCAATAGAAAACGAATCATACAGATTTGATACCGACAGCAATCAGGCTGCTGTTATAGAAAAAGCCTTATCGACATCTAATCTGTTGAAAAGGAACTATACTACCGTACAATGCCTTATAGCCGGTCCTTCAATACAAATACCACTTGAATATTTCAGGAAAGAAGAAGCCACCGCTTTTTATCAACTGTCATACGCGGAGACAGAAGCACGCAAAACCTATTATAATATCTTACCCTCACTTGAGATTGCAGAAGTTTTTACAGTAGACAAAACAGTGGAAGAAGTATTACGGCAACATTTTCCACAAATCCGTTTTTTCCATATTCATACCATGTTACTTGAAAAGATGGCCTTGCAACCGGCATCTGAAAATCAACATCTGTATGTCTACTTACACGACAAATCCATGTTTACGTTCTGTTTCAACGGGCAACAGCTGGAGTTTGCCAATACCTTCTCTGCAGACGAAACAGGGAATCTGACATACTTTCTGCTGTCAGTGTGGAAAGACCTTGAATTTGATGCAGAAAAAGATGTGTGTGTATTCTTAGGCAATCACACACTCATTCAGGATGTGACGGCCTCACTATCAAAATACATACGCCACATCAATAAATTACCCGCATCTCAACTCTACAGACGTTCATCACTGGCTCAGGCTCCCGATGTTCCTCTTGATATACTGACGTTGTTACTTAATATCGTATAGCCACGAAACAGGCTTTCAACACCATTAATTAATCATCCATACAAACGAAACAAATTCATGAGAGTTATTACCGGAAAATATAAAGGCAGACATTTCGATATTCCTCGCACATTCAAAGCACGTCCGACAACAGACTTTGCCAAAGAAAATCTGTTTAATGTACTTAACGGATATATTGACTTTGAGGATGGCGTTCAGGCACTGGATCTTTTTGCCGGAACCGGAAGTATCACCATAGAACTGCTTTCGAGAGGGTGTGACAATGTGGTGTCAGTAGAACGTGAACCCTTGCATTTCAGTTTTATCACAAAAATAATCAAGGAACTGAAAGCTGAAAATGCAGTACCATTGCGGGCCGACGTTTTCCGTTTTATCAAAAAATGCAAGCCCGAATCTTTTGATTTTATATTTGCCGATCCTCCTTATGCTTTAAAGGAGCTCGACTCACTGCCAGACCTTATCATGGAGAATAACATATTGAAGCCCAACGGTCTGTTTGTACTTGAACATGGAAAAGACAAAGAGTTCAGTTCACACCCCTATTTTGTAGAACATCGCGCCTACGGCAGTGTAAATTTCTCATTCTTCAAAACTGAACATAACGATTAAAGCAAAGGACTTAAAACCCGGATAAACGATTCTCCCATACGATTCCAAAAAGGACGGTGACGCCAATTATTCACATTTAAGAGAATACAATCCTGTTGGTCTTCCAAAAAGATACTTTTCATTTTCAATGCCATCTCCTTATTATATATAAAGGCATTGACCTCGAAGTTATGTTCAAAGCTTCTGAAATCAATATTGGTAGAACCACACGAAGACAGAAAATCATCACAGACCAACGTCTTGGCATGCAAGAATCCTTTATTATAAAAATAAACCCGCACCCCGGCCTTCATGGCTTCCCACACATACGATCTTGAAGCCCAGGTCAACAAAGAACTGTCTGCTTTGGCCGGCATCATCAACCGTACGTCCACGCCAGATAAGGCCGCCGTCTGCATGGCAAACAACATGCCTTCGGTCGGCATAAAGTACGGACTCTGCAAATAACAGTATTTTTTAGCCCGCATGACAGCCATTATCATCCCCTGCATGATATCCGGCCATGTGGAAGTAGGAATCGCAGTAACAATCTGTATCAAAGCTTTTCTACAGACGTACTCTTCTTTATCTGAAAGCATTCTCATTAAATGCTCATCCTCCTGCGGATAATAGAGTTTATCTTTAATCAGTTCCCCGCTTGCCACATACCAGTCTGTAAGAAACGCACGCTGTAACCCAGCCACTGCATTGCCTGTCAGTCTTAAATGCGTATCACGCCAGGGCTGACTGTTCTTTAAAGTGGGCATAAAGTAACGTTCGGCCAGATTCATGCCACCAATGTAACCGATAAAACCATCTATGACAACTATCTTACGATGGTTACGGTAATTCACCTTGCTTGTGAACTTCGGGAAACGAACAGGAAGAAATCCTTCTACTTCTACACCCGCATCCTTCATTCGCTGGAAGAAACGGTTTTTTACTTTCCAACACCCCACATCATCATATACAAGTCTCACCTTTACCCCTTCCCTGGCCTTTGCGATTAAGGCATTGCAAACCAGATTGCCAATCTTATCATCATCAATGATATAAAACTCTATATGAATATGGCGCCGCGCCGATTGAATATCACGCATCAAAGCATCAAGCATATCATGCCCCATGGTAAACATCTGTACATTATTATCCGAATATGGGAAAGCACCGCTTTGACGACGAAACAGTTTAATAAGCTGATGATACTCAGAAGGCAATTCAGGAAAACCGCAACTATAAAACCGCACAGCCGAACGTCTGGCCAACTGTGCCGCACAAGCCCTGGTCATAAAAAACTCACGCTTACGGTTCTTACCAAAAAACAAGTAGGCCACGAGACCAATAACCGGTAAAAACAGCAAGACTAAAATCCATGCAATGGTCTTGACAGGCTGACGGTTTTCAAGCACCACAATCAGCACAAGACTCAGCACAAAAAGAAAATAAACGACAGAAATGACCGTGTAAAACACCATAACCTAACCTTTCAGCTGTAGTCATTTCAAACATACAAAATAAATGGCTAATAATCAAATGTATGTCTCAAGATTTTATTTTCAGGACAGAAATCATTCCTTTTAGTCCTTTTTTTCTGAAATATTATCAAGAAAAAGGATGCAAAGCCATAACAGCCCCGCATCCTTTTCTAATGAATTCAGTAAAGAATAAAATATTTATATAGATTTATTTTTCACTATCGGTTCCGACATCGTACTACCTCGGACCACCAAAGCCTCCGCCTCTTGGATGACCTCCTCCAGGCCCGCCTCCAGGGAATCCCATCATACCGCCAGGGCCCATTTGTGCACGTGCAGCCTTATTACCCAACAGGTTAAGACGATAAATAAAATGTACCATCACGTAGCTGTTGATTGAGTTATTCCATGAATCTACACGCTCAATGGCTGAAAGCGTACGGCTGATATTACTCTTCTGCTGCAAAATATCATACCACTGCACTGAAACAGTTGCAGCATTTCCCTTTAAGAAGCTTTGTGAGAGCTGAGCGTTCCAAATCAACTCATTGGTGTTCATTGAAGCATCATCATATCCCCGTCTGCTATTCTCGCTGATATCTGTGGAAAGGCTCATATTCCATGGGAAATTAATAATCGTATTGGCTCCATAAGAGAAGGTATAAGTATCCAGATTAGCATTCTCCTGGAAAGCATTTCGTGCATGCTGATAATTGATGCTACCGTTCACACCAACTTCAACGATGTCATTACGATAATTAAAATTCAAACGTTCATTTACATTCAAAGACTTGGTCGTACTTTTCTGGCTCAAATTAAGAATATCGTCTGGAGTAATGCCTCCACTAATAGAGCCGTTATTATTACTCATATAGCTTACGGAATTAGTATAGCCCAATCTTGTAAAGGTAAAGAAATTAAAATATTTCTCCTTATCCAAAGCCGTATTGAACATCATGTTGGCATTTGCATTCCAGTTTCCATTGATATTCATAGGCATCGTAATTCTGGCTCCCGATTTTTCATCATATACCACTGCCGTACTGATACTGTTGTTTGTCATACTGGCATTGGCATGAACCATCCATCCGCGCTGCTTTTCGGGTAAATAAGCATTATAGAATAAATTAAAGCTGTTTGTCCACGACGGTTTAAGTCCGGGATTACCTTTCGAGATATTCAACGGGTCAGAATCATCAGTCACATCAAGCAGATTGGTCATTGAGGGCTGTGAAGAACGTCCGTTATAACGTATTCTCAACTGACTGGTTTCCGAGAATTTATAACGGAAATCGATACGCGGCGCCCAGTTCAACACATGACGTGTCACAACTGTATCAATACGATCCTTCATATAATCCATATCCGTTTTCTGAGGCTGGAAAGATACACCGGCATTCAATCTCATACCACCACGGTTATATCTGAACATAACGCTGGCATTCTGATTGTATTCTTTATAAGTAGCATACTGGCTGTTACGTGCATCAAGATATGCTCCCAACAAATCTGTACCGGGAAGATAAGCAATATTCTGACGGAAATCTCCCAAATTATTCTCATATAAAGAATCTATCAACTCCGCAAATTCATAAATAGAACGGTCTGAGTCTGAATAACGATACTGATAGCTATAGCTGAACTGAAGATTTGCTCCGGTAAACAAGGGTTCACTATAACTTAACTCCGCACTGGCATTGTAACTCTTTGACGGATTCATACTATACTGTCGGGTATAATTATTGGCATAGCTTCCATCGGGATTTTTCTGAAGATAGTAATTTACATCAGAAATACTGTTAGAAAAGTTTTCTGACCCGGAATAACCTCCCCTCAAGCGCAGAGTCAAATTTCGGCCTGTATTATTCAATCTGCGATTTACCATCAACATTGCGTCAGCCGATTTACTATTACCATTAGTATTGTTCCACCTTTTATTATCATTGACCACTGTACTATCTTTGATAATAGATTCATATTCTGTCAATGGATCTGTCAACTTCAGATAAGGGTCTGAATTGAATGTCACGGTATTGCTGAACCCATTACTGTAATTATCCGAATAAGAAAAATTTGGACGGAACATGATTCTTGTCATTGAATCCGGCGACCACTCCAAACGGAAGTTCGCATTCACGTTTGTCGCACCGGATTTTGTACGACTCATACTATTTGCAAACGAGCTTCCGGAGTTACCGGTCAGGAAGGTTTCTGAATTGGATGTACTCTGCAAATCTGTACCTTTATAGGAATAGCGCACATTTCCACCAACTTTCAGCATACCAGCCTCTCGGTCTTTTTTACCATTGTCCCAGCTTATATTCAATCCGGCCATCTTGCTGGCAATCAATCCGCCGCCACCGCCGCCGAATCCTCTGAAACCGCCACCGGGAAAACCATTATCATTAATATTATTTGCCGAACCTATTAATGAGAATTGCAGTCTGTCCGTAAAACGATTCACCATAGCCTTACCGGTATAACGTTTCTCTGTACCATATCCTAAATCCACATTGGCAAGCCATCCTTGCTTCATATCCTTCTTCACAGACAAATCAAGCACAGTTTCTTCCTCACCATCATCAATACCGGTCATACGTGTATAATCACTCTGTCGGTCATAAGCTTTAATTCTTTCTACCATATTTGTCGGCAGATTCTTCATAGCTATCTTTGTATCATTGTCAAAAAACTCCTTACCGTCGATCATGATTTTCTTGACCTCTTTTCCATTAATGGTTATGGTACCGTCTTCTGACACTTCTGCACCAGGCAATTTTTTCACCAATTCCTCAAGAGCTGACCCTTCCGGCACACGATAAGCTGACGCATTATAAACAAACGTATCCGCTTTCATCTCTACCTGAGCGGCACGTGCCGTCACCTCCGCTCCTTTCAACAGAATGGCATCAGGCGTCAAAGCAATCTGCCCTAAATTCAGACTTGTTTTATCTGAAGTGAGCTGCACATTCTTAAAATAATTCTTATAACCCACAAATGTGATACGGAAAATATATTTACCGGCCTTAACTTTTGGCAATACAAACTTACCATCAAGTCCGGAACTGGCACCACCCGCCATTGTACTATCCGCATTCAACAAAACCACAGATGCCGACATCACCGGCTCTTTTGTTTCTCCATCTATCACGGTGCCGCTCACCGCTATTTTTTGTGCCCAGACACAAAAGCCTGCCAGCCAAAAAAGGAGTGTCAACTCAATTTTCTTTCTCATTGCGATATTTTATTCTTACTTATTTTATTCTTATTAAAAAATCACAATTGAATAGACCTGCCGTCTGCCGCAAGGTTTAACAAGTCTGCCTATTTTTAACAAAAATAAATATATATTGTGCGAGTTCATAAGAAAAACATAACTCTTATTAAAAAAAGGAACCAACATTGTGGCTTCATGGAACAGAATAAATTATCTTTGTAAATAAATAAAATCTATCAACACACAACATGCAGGACGTTATCATATCAAAAAATCTCAATCTCAGCCTGACCCAAGCCATTGAGAAATGTGAACACGACAAACTTTTTGTTCTGACCGATACGGTTACACATGAAAAATGCCTGCCCGTTATCGCAGAAAATCCATTTATACAATCAGCCCGGATTATTGTTATCAAAGATACCGATGAAAATAAAACCCTTGATTCTTTAGCCGAAGTATGGACCGCACTCAGCAATGGCGGCGGTACACGTCATTCGTTATTAATCAATCTGGGAGGTGGAATGGTTACCGATTTAGGAGGCTTTGCAGCCTCAACCTTTAAAAGAGGAATCAACTATATCAATATCCCCACAACACTGTTGTCAATGGTCGATGCCGCTGTCGGCGGAAAGACCGGAATCAACTTTAACGGTTTAAAAAATGAGGTCGGTGTTTTTAATCCCGCGTCATCTGTTATCCTTGATACCACATTTCTGCGTACGCTTGACTATAAAAACATTTGCTCCGGCTATGCTGAAATGCTGAAACACGGTTTGATCAGTACCGAAGCGCATTGGGCTGAACTTATTCGATTTGATCTCAACGACATTGACTATGCCCACCTTCAGAATCTCGTGGCACAAAGTGTATCCATTAAAGAAAACATCGTAAAGGAAGACCCTTTTGAAAAAGGAATACGCAAAGCACTTAATCTGGGACACACGGCAGGACATGCACTTGAGAGCCTGGCCCTGGAGGAACACCGCACCGTACTACACGGATATGCCGTAGCATGGGGACTGGTCTGCGAATTGTATCTAAGCTGCAAACATACCGGTTTCCCAAAAGATAAATTGCGTCAGACCATCGAATTCGTGAAAAACAATTATGGCGTATTCACATTCGACTGCAAATCGTATGACCGGCTGTACGAACTGATGACGCATGATAAAAAGAACACATCGGGACATATCAACTTCACCTTATTGAAAAATGTTGGCGACATTCTGATCAATCAGACCATGGAGAAGGAAGATATACTTGACATGTTGGATTTTTACCGTGAATCTATGGGATGTTAATTCTATAAATATATTAATCGTGCAAAAAATATTCACCAAATATCAAAAACAAATATCATTATCATGAAAAATCAACTTAAGAATCTGGCTCTAGCACTGACATTAAGCTGCACTGCAACAGCCTATGCTCAGCGTCCAGCTACAGGCAATCCTGTGTTACCGGAATTTCACGCTGACCCTGAAGTTCTTTATGCTGAACAAACTAACAAGTTCTACATTTATTCCACTACCGATGGCGCACCGGGATGGGGAGGTTACTATTTTACGGTTTTCAGTTCAAAAGATCTGACCGACTGGCGTCATGAAGGCATCATGCTTGATTTAGCCACAAACCAGGTTCCATGGTCTGACGGTAATGCGTGGGCACCTTGTATCATCGAACGTAAAATTGACGGTAAATACAAATACTTCTTCTATTATAGCGGAAATACCCCTAAGGGTAAAGCTATCGGTGTAGCCACAGCAGACTATCCGACCGGTCCGTTTACTGACGCCGGACATCCCATCATCAACAAGCACCCCAAAGGCATTAACTACGGTCAGGAAATCGACGTCGATGTATTCCAAGATCCTGTCAGCGGAAAATGCTATCTTTACTGGGGTAACGGCTATATGGCCGGTGCAGAACTGAACGATGACATGATGAGTATCAAGCCTGAAACAGAAACCGTATTAACACCTAAGGGCGGTACACTTCAGGATTATGCCTTCCGCGAGGCCGCTTATGTATTCTACCGCAATGGTCTTTACTATTTCTTATGGAGCGTGGACGATACCGGTTCACCTAATTATCATGTAGCTTATGGTACCTCAAAATCACCGCTCGGCCCCATCGAGGTTGCCAAAGAGCCTGTCATACTGATTCAGCGTCCAGACCAGGAAATCTACGGTACAGCACACAATTCTGTACTTCAGATTCCGGGTAAAGACGAATGGTACATTGTTTACCACCGCATCAACAAAAATTATCTTAAACATCAACCGGGAATCCACCGCGAAGTTTGCATCGACAAAATGGAATTCAACGAGGACGGTACTATTAAGCCCGTTACTCCTACTCAAGAAGGCGTAAAACCGGTTAAGGTTAAAAAAAGAAGATAACAAAAACATGTGACAATCCATTCCGTTTATTATTTTAGGCGGACCTGTCACATTTATAATCAGATAAAAAGAGCTCCACTGCATGTCTTTAAATAAGACTTCAGTGGAGCTCTTTTCAAGTATGTAAAGATAAACACTTCCTAGAGAAAATCAAGGAAAGTTGTTCTTATGATTTTCATTCTATATAAAAGAAAAAAAATCAATCCGAAATCAGCTCTCGTCCTAAACAAAAATAGAATATTCTCCTTAAACGGGCATAAATCCGGACTTCTGTCATGAACAGTCTGAAAAAGGGTTTAAACGGTATGTATCCGAATTTCCAGGTCAATCGGACCGGCAAATTATCTGTTTCTACCGACTTGTAATAATACTGCAGTTTATGACAGATTTCACGCCGTTGGGATACAGTAAAGTCTTTACGGTGTTCGTCGTAATAAATACAAAGCCCTATAAGATTAGTCCAACGGAACTGTTCATAAAAATCCACCAAAGTCTTATCTACATTTTCTTCCAACATGGTTTGTTTCAAAGAGTAATTGGCGGCCAGATAATCAAAACGCAACATACTTATCGCATGAGTCATTGAAGCGCCATGTTGCCTGTAATAGTATCGTCCATTACTGCGCCACACCTCACGTGAATGCAGATAATGGAAACGGGTAGTATTATCATCGCTGTAAAGCCGACAGCTGTCATCATAAGGATAACGCACGTGTATGTCTCTTCTCACAAGATATAGGCCATGTATCCGCCAATCCAAACTGAGCCTGAAAGCCTCTTCGCCACTGAAACATTTCTTTTCAGTTCTATAATGGTATGGCCATTCACGCCCGGTCAAATCATCATGATATACCACATCAAGCAATACAGCATCGGCTTTGGGATGAAGTGCCACCACCGCACACGCCTGCTCAATAGCATCCGGCGCCAGCCAATCGTCACTGTCAACCATGGTTATGAAATCTCCCGTTGCCACTGTCAATCCTCTATTACGCGCTTTGGCCTGTCCCCCATTTACGGTCTGTCTTAAAAGAACAACACGAGTGTCACGGGCCGCATATTGTTGAAGGATAGCCCAGGAATCGTCTGTCGACGCGTCATCTATGCAGATTATCTCTATATCAGCATGTGTCTGTCCGAGCAAAGAGTCCATACAAACAGACAAATAAGACGAAGCATTATATACGGCTACCAGGACTGTTACTTTCATGTCATGCCTTGTTTTTACGGTTAAAACGCTCTTTTATTTTTTGTATCAGCGTTGTCTCTTTATAAAGAATATGCAACGACACAGCCCAAGACAGGAGAACAACGAAACATCCCGACAACCAATAAGCCATACCATTTAGACTGCGAGCCACACAAAATGCAATCACTACAAACGGGAGCTGTATAAACAACATTCTGATTGCACGACTGTCTATATGGAAGCCATACATCTTACGGCAAGTCAGCCATACCAGCAACAAATCAATCAGTGCTGCAAACGACAACGCCATTCCTGTTCCTTTTAATCCGACAAACATATAGCCACATACAATCAACAGTACAGCCACTACGTCATAAACGGCTTCTGTGAAAAGATATATTTTGGAACAGCCTTTTGCCAAAGACATATAAGCAACCGGCAATGTGGCAGCACGAAGAAACATACTGAAAACCGCCCACTGGGCCATTTCTATTACCGGCATAAAACTCTGCGCATAAAGCAACGGAAGTATAACAGGCAACCCGATAAGAAAAACAACCAGAAGCGGAGTTATCAACAACACAGACACCTCCATCTGACGATTTACAATCTCATTCGAGCGGCTCACATCGTGATTGACAGCCGATAGACGCGGAAAATAATCAGTCTCCATCGCCACGAATATCATAGACGCATAAGTAACAGTCAAAGTATAACCGGCGTTATACAGTCCCACATCGGCAGTACTGCCAAACTGTTGCATAAACACACGTATAATAAATTCTACTCCCGAGCCAAGAACACCGGCTAACGTGAATGCCATGCCCAAACGTACCATCCCCATTCCTTGGGCAAACAAGCGACGGGTTATCAGACGGAAACGGAAAGGATAGTCGCGGAAAGAAAACCAGAGTACAGAACAAAGGGTCAACAAGGCTGTCAACAACAAAGCCGGCACTATACCATCCTCTCCCCACGCAAAATAAAACGGAATGGAAGTAAACAATGTACCAAACGAAACAACAATTGACTGAAGCGCCACCTGCTTGAGACGATGCATGCCTTTCAATATCGCCAACTCACCACCAGTGAGTGCTGTGAGTCCGACAATCGGTGCTAACCAGACAAAAGATTGCCAATGACTGTAATCATTAAAGTAAGACCAACTTAGAAAAGGTGACACAAGCGCACAAATCAAAATACCCAGAATGGCTGTCGCCATACTCCAACTGCGTACCACCATAATGTAATGCATCATCTGTCGGTCATCACCACGTTCGCTAAGTTCGGATATATGACGTACAGCGCTGAATGATATACCCAGATTGGTTGCATTTCCCAACAATGTCAAAGCTGTATTATATAACGAAATAAGTCCTAATCCGGAAGGACCGAGTATCACGGCAACCAATTTGTTGCGTACAACCGAAGCCAACAAACCGATACCCTGTACACCGCCGAAAAGACCGGTATACTTTATGATATGGTCGTAAGCTGTAGCCCTTCCTTTATCCTTATTTCGCTGATGCATGGTTTTTCATGATAATTTGCAAAGGTACGATTATTTTCCATAAATCCACGGCCTTTCTTACGAAAAACAGAATACCAACAATAGCACAGAATAATCCCATATAAAGGGTTAAAACAAACATCCGCTTAATTTATAAGAAATTACCGTTACATTATCGCCGTTTGCCCTATTTTTTGTAACTTTGCAGGCTAAAAAGCATATTATACATAAAACAATATACACCATGGAATTAGCAAGTAAATACAATCCGGCCGAGGTTGAGGGCAAATGGTACCAATACTGGCTGGACAACAAACTCTTCAGTTCTAAACCCGACGGTCGTGAACCGTACACCGTTGTTATCCCGCCACCCAATGTGACAGGTGTACTCCACATGGGACACATGCTGAACAATACTATTCAAGATATTCTGGTACGCCGTGCCCGCATGGAAGGCAAAAATGCCTGCTGGGTTCCGGGAACAGACCATGCATCTATTGCCACCGAAGCAAAAGTGGTAAACAAACTGGCCGCTGAAGGAATCAAAAAAACAGACCTCAGCCGCGAAGAATTCTTAAAACACGCATGGGCTTGGACAGAAGAACATGGAGGCATCATCCTTAAGCAGTTGCGCAAACTCGGCGCCAGCTGTGATTGGGACCGTACGGCCTTCACTATGGACGAAAAACGTAGTGAAAGTGTCATCAAGGTTTTTGTCGACCTTTACAACAAAGGCCTTATCTATCGTGGTGTACGTATGGTAAACTGGGATCCGAAAGCACTGACCGCGTTAAGTGACGAAGAGGTTATTTACAAGGAAGAACACAGCAAACTGTACTACTTGAGATATTATGTAGCCGATGATGACATGAGTGGAGAAACAGGCGAAGAAGGCGAAGTGGTACACCGCGATGCACAAGGTCGCCGTTATGCCGTTGTTGCTACGACACGTCCTGAAACCATCATGGGTGATACAGCCATGTGTATCAATCCGGCTGACCCGAAAAATCACTGGTTACGCGGCAAAAAGGTTATCGTTCCGTTAGTTAACCGCATTATTCCGGTTATCGAAGACGATTATGTAGATATTGAATTCGGTACAGGCTGTCTGAAAGTAACTCCGGCACATGATGTAAACGACTACATGCTAGGCGAAAAATACAACCTGCCAAGCATTGATATTTTCAACGACAACGGAACCTTAAGCGAGGCTGCCGGTCTGTATGTAGGTATGGACCGCTTCGATGTACGTGAGCAGATTGAAAAGGATCTTGACGCAGCCGGCTTGCTTGAAAAGGTAGAGGCTTATACTAATAAGGTAGGTTTTTCAGAGCGCACTAACGTTGCCATCGAACCTAAGCTGTCAATGCAATGGTTCCTTAAGATGCAACACTTTGCAGACATGGCATTACCACCGGTAATGAACGATGAATTGAAGTTCTATCCGGCAAAATACAAAAATACATATAAGAACTGGCTGGAAAACATTAAAGACTGGTGTATCAGCCGTCAATTATGGTGGGGACACCGTATTCCGGCCTATTTCTTGCCTGAAGGCGGATATGTTGTTGCCGAGACTCCGGAAAAGGCACTTGAACTGGCTAAAGAAAAAACAGGCAACGACAAACTGACTATTGCAGACCTGCGTCAGGATGAAGATTGCCTCGACACATGGTTCTCTTCATGGCTCTGGCCCATCTCGCTGTTCGACGGCATTAACAATCCGGGCAACGAAGAACTGAAATATTATTATCCGACAAGCGACCTTGTAACCGGTCCGGATATCATCTTCTTCTGGGTAGCCCGCATGATTATGGCCGGCTATGAATATATGGGCGAAATGCCGTTCCGCAACGTTTATTTCACCGGTATCGTACGTGACAAACTGGGCCGCAAGATGTCCAAATCACTCGGAAACTCACCCGATCCGTTGGAATTGATTGACAAGTACGGCGCAGACGGTGTCCGTATGGGTATGATGCTGTCAGCACCTGCAGGTAACGACATTCTCTTCGATGACGCCCTCTGCGAACAGGGACGTAACTTCAACAATAAAATATGGAATGCGTTCCGTCTGGTTAAAGGATGGCAAACCGCTGATATCGAACAGCCTGAAAGCGCGGCAATCGCTACACGTTGGTTTGACGCCATGTTAAAGAACACAGCTGCAGAAGTTGACGATTTATTTAAGAAATACCGTCTGAGCGAAGCATTGATGGTTATTTACAAGCTTTTCTGGGATGAATTCTCAAGCTGGTATCTGGAAATGATTAAGCCCGCATACGGACAACCTATCGATCAAAAGACTTACGACCAGACATTACGTTTCTTCGATACGTTGCTGAAACTGCTTCACCCGTTCATGCCTTTCATTACCGAAGAACTGTGGCAGCACATCTACGACCGTCTGCCAGGCGAAAGCATCATGATTTCACCGCTCCATATAGCTGCTCCTACGGACGAAGAACGCGCACTGATTGCACAGATTGAGGCAGTAAAGAATATTGTAGCCGGTGTACGTACCGTACGCAACCAGAAAAATATAGCTCCAAAAGAGACACTCAGCGTGGAGGTAACAGGTGAAAATCCTTATGCTGCCTTTGACTCCGTAGTCTGCAAGATGGCCAACATTGACAGTGTAAAGACCGTATCACAAAAAGCAGAAGGAACCGCATCATTCATGGTAGGCACAACAGAATATGCAGTACCATTGGGCAATCTGATTGACGTGGAGGCTGAAATTGCCAAACAGGAAGCAGAACTGAAACATCTTGAAGGATTCCTGATTGGCGTAAAGAAGAAACTTTCAAACGAACGTTTCGTAGCTAACGCTCCTGCTGCCGTTGTTGAACTGGAACGTAAGAAACAGGCTGACGCAGAGAGCAAAATTGCGGCTTTACAAGAAAGTCTAGCTGCCCTAAAGAAGTAACCGATATTTAAATTTTACATCAAATCGCCATCGCGGCCGGAATGCAAAACACAGAATTCCGGCCGCGATGCTTTTTTATATTTAAATCATACTTCTCTTGCGATATATTAGGCCGGTATTTTGCTTGCTTGATAACTACTTTTTATATACCTTTATCACGGTTAATTAATTTCTTAAATCTAAAATCATATGGAACACCAATTATTTTGGATGGTACCAGTATCGTCATTGTTGGCCCTTGTGCTGGCATGGTACTTCTACCGTCAAATGATGAAAGAGAGTGAAGGTACGGATCTCATGCAGAAAATCGCCTTACATGTGCGCCAAGGCGCCATGTCTTACCTTAAACAACAATACAAAATTGTTGGATTGGTTTTTCTAGGACTGGTCATTCTGTTCTCAATTATGGCTTATGGTTTCAGCCTGCAAAACTCATGGGTGCCGGTGGCTTTTCTTACCGGTGGTTTCTTCTCTGGATTATCCGGATTCCTCGGAATGAAAACCGCTACCTATGCCTCGGCACGTACTGCCAATGCGGCACGTGACTCTCTAAATAAAGGCTTACGTGTAGCTTTTCGAAGCGGTGCGGTAATGGGACTGGTTGTTGTCGGACTTGGTCTTTTTGACATTTCGTTCTGGTATCTGTTACTCGACGCGGTTATTCCTGCCGACGATTTTACCCCGACGGCCAAACTATGTATGATTACAACCACCATGCTGACATTCGGAATGGGAGCAAGTACACAAGCCCTGTTCGCGCGCGTCGGTGGAGGTATCTATACCAAGGCTGCCGATGTAGGAGCAGACCTGGTTGGTAAAGTTGAAGCCGGAATTCCGGAAGACGACCCGCGTAATCCCGCTACTATTGCCGACAATGTAGGCGACAACGTCGGCGACGTTGCCGGTATGGGAGCAGACTTATACGAGTCGTATTGTGGTTCCATTTTGGCAACATCAGCTTTAGGTGCAGCCGCGTTTATAAGCAGTGGCGATGTTGACATGCAATACAAAGCTGTTATAGCCCCGATGCTGATTGCCGCAGTCGGTATCATACTTTCCATTATAGGAATATTCTCGGTACGTACTAAAGAAGACGCGGGAATGAAAGAATTGCTGAATTCTCTAGCTGTAGGTACGAATCTGAGTTCCGCACTCATTGTCGTAGCAACATTTGTCATTTTGTGGGCGTTGCAGTTAGACAATTGGATTAACATCGCTTTTGCTGTAGTTGTCGGCCTGTTAGTCGGTATTGTAATCGGACGCTCTACAGAATATTATACTTCTCAGTCTTACCGTCCGACTCAGAAGCTTTCCGAAAGCGGAACAACAGGCCCCGCAACCGTTATTATCTCCGGTATAGGATTGGGAATGATTTCTACCACAATTCCGGTCGTTGCTGTTGTCATAGGTATTATCCTATCCTACTGGCTGGCCTCCGGATTCGATTTGAGTAACGTCAGCATGGGACTTTACGGTATCGGTATAGCTGCTGTCGGCATGCTTTCTACACTGGGCATCACATTGGCAACTGATGCTTACGGTCCTATTGCCGACAACGCCGGAGGAAATGCAGAAATGAGCGGATTGGGCGAGGCTGTACGTAAACGTACCGATGCTTTAGACTCATTAGGTAATACAACCGCCGCTACAGGCAAAGGATTCGCCATCGGTTCGGCAGCACTGACAGGCCTGGCATTACTAGCATCATATGTTGAAGAAATACGTATCGGACTAACCCGTTTGGGACAAACCGTATTGGAAATGCCAAACGGTGACCAAATTCAGATACAGGACGCATCTTTTACTGATTTCATGACCTATTATGACGTTACGCTAATGAACCCGACTGTACTCTCAGGTATGTTTATCGGCAGCATGATGGCTTTCTTGTTCTGCGGACTTACCATGAACGCTGTTGGCCGTGCTGCAGCACACATGGTTGAAGAGGTACGTCGGCAGTTCCGTGAGATAAAAGGTATTCTGACTGGTGAGGCCGAACCAGACTATGCACGTTGCGTACAGATTTCAACCAAGGGCGCACAACGCGAAATGGTATTCCCGTCACTTCTTGCCATTGTGGCTCCAATCATAACCGGACTGGTGTTCGGTGTTCCGGGCGTTATCGGGCTATTAGTTGGTGGATTGTCTGCCGGATTCGTTCTAGCTATTTTCATGGCTAACGCCGGTGGCGCATGGGACAATGCTAAAAAATATGTTGAAGAAGGCAATTTTGGTGGAAAAGGCAGTGAGGTACATCGCGCGACTGTTGTTGGCGACACCGTAGGCGACCCATTTAAAGACACATCCGGTCCTAGCTTGAACATCCTCATTAAACTGATGTCAATGGTTGCCATCGTTATGGCCGGACTGACCGTTTCATGGAGTCTGTTCTAAAACCAGACTAATATAATAATGAGAGACATTCAAATAAATGTCCCTTTAAAAATTAAAATGGCATATGAAGATTATCAACATTAATCACTCCATATGCCATCTTTTATTATCTTTTTTCACTGCCATCTCACATAACTTTATCCGGCCAAACATACAAAAAAGCAGCCTGTCAAAAAGCAATGTAACGGCATACAAAAACGGAAAGTAACATCAAATAATCAAAGTTATTTCTATCCTCACCTTATCATAACAGTACTAGAGATATAAACAATCTATAAGTAATAAAATCCTTAAATGTAAAAAATATCCACGGGTACTGTAATTTATCTATGGTCATAAAAAGCTAAAACATACGGAAAGAGAGATTAAATATTGGATTCACTACATACAAAAAAATATTATGACCGGTATATCTACGAAACAGACATACCGGTCATTACAAGAAGCCTTTAATTGAACTATTTTTAATAATCTATTGACAATAATACATATAATCTACTACAAAACCGTAAAAAAGAACCACAACAATTGATTGATACAGCTTAGCTACATACTTACTTTATTTAACCTTATATTACCGGACCAGAATGTCAAAGAAGGTACGCGGCAAAACAATATTAGACAAAGACAAAGCCTCCTTAAACAACGGGGCTATATCTTCGTCCCGGAAACCAGCAATCCCACATCCGATACGAGTGACATAGAACCTGAATTCCGGATGGACACGCGCGTAAGCTATGAAATCGTCCACATAAGGCTTAATGGTCTCCACACCACCCTGCATTGTCGGTATAGCATAGGTCTGACCAAAATGTCCTACTCCACGTCCCCATTCAGCACCAAAATTTTTATAAGCAATCCTTGCAGCGCCTCCTCCATGAAAGCCGGCCAGATTACTGCCAAAAACAAAGACTTCATCAGGACGTAAAGCTGTAATATATTCGGGAGTAAAATCCCGGTTATCAATTAAATTCTTATGCTCTGTCATTTTCTTTTTCTAAAAAGTTCCACAAAATAAATACCACCGAGAATCATAACAGCTCCGGCCAAAGCAAGCGGCGTTATTCTTTCATCAAGACATAAATAAGAGGTCAATAACGTAACTACCGGATTAAGATAGATATAATTTGTAGAACGTACCACACCTAATTTATACATGACATAATTCCACCCAAAATAACACAAGAATGAGGCAACTACTCCCAAAAACAACAGATTACCCCATACAACGGGACGTGCATACAGTGCCCAGTCGGTATTCAACGGCCATACGCAAAAAACGGGAATAATGGTCAAAAGACCATAGAAAAAAATCTTACGTGTAATAAACAGCATGGAATAGCGGCCATTAAACACACGCATCAGCAAAGAATACAATGCCCATGTAAGTGCTGCTGCCAAAGCCAATAAATCGCCCTTAGGTGACAGCTTCAAGACAAAATGACCGTTCAGAACAACCAAAGCCATTCCGGCAAGGGCTGCCAATGAACAAATAAACTGACGGAGATTTATTCTTTCGTCACGATAGAACATACCGAGAATGAGCGTTGTCAACATTGGTGTGCTGCACACTAATAAAGACACATTTGAACAATAAGAATATTTCAGGGCAATATTTTCTGTAAGGAAATATAATGAGCCCCCCATCACTCCCGTCAGCAACAGCAAAAATTCATCTTTCACATTTCTTGCCCAAAGATGCTTGTACGAGAAAGGAATAATGCAAATGTAGGCCAATAAAAAACGAACGAAGAAAATATCACTGGGTTGCAGCCCTGCATTCATCAGTACCTTTGTTGACACAAATGTCGTACCCCATATTGACACAATAATCACGGCCAACACGTGGGTAAGATGATTCCTCAATACATTCATAAATGTGATGATGAATAAATTATTCTTCCAGCAGTTTTTTCAGAAAATCATCCAATTCTTCGTCCAATCCTTTCAATAACTCTCCGTCAAGTATTACAGTCTCATCATCTACCAGATAAAGATCACTCAATGTTTCTTTATCGTCATCTACCAGAACAAATGAATAAGGCTTTAATATAGACAAGCCCTCGAGTGAGTCTTTCATGTTCTGTATGCACATCCGAAGAATTGGAGTCACCTCTTCATAAAAGTTCTCGTCGGTATTATCAATCCATTGCTCTATCACACAACGGGTCAATTCTTCATCATCATCGTTGAAAGCTAATAATTCACCCGACTCCGGCTTAACCTGAAGATGAATATCAGTTAAAACCAGTTCTTCATTTTCTTTAGGATACTTCGCTACGACTTTCTTCAAGGCGCGCTCTATCTGTTGGATTGTCTGCGGTGTGGCTTTCATAATGTTCTTTTTTTATTGAATAGGTCAAAAATACAAAAAAAACATAAGAAACAGACACAATATACCTAAAAATATACTTTTAAGAAACAAGTTATTTACTTCTTATTATCTGAAATAAGCTGACGTTCGCGTAAAACCTTCCGATATGATTCTATGAAAGCACTTATATCGGAATAATGCTTCGTACCCATCGCCTCCTCTGCCTTATCCAGATTGATAAGCGCATTATTATAATGATCTTCCATTTCATCGAGGAACGCTAAATTGACAAAAGCTGCCACCCGGTATTTTCTTATTGAACTATTGGCTGCCGTTTCCGCCCATAAGCTACGTGCCTCGTCATATTTTCCCGATGTATATGCCAAATAACCATAACGTAAATCACTGGCTAAAGATGTATAAAGTATACGTCCTACAGTGGTCCAATATGAACTCAATTTATTCTTGACCGCATCAGAAAGCACATCCACCAAATCTTCTTCTAGCATCTCTTCCTTTATCGTTGTTCCTGGATAAAAGAAAGCACTCTCAGCATCAAAAGTCTTCACAGAATCTGTTACGCCTGGTTTATAGACAGAAAAACAAATCTTGGACAAAACGTCTCCACGACCGGTTGATGACACTAAAGGAATCTTGGCATAGGCCAAATCAACAGATACAATTGACGAAACGCCCAAATCTGTACAAATTTGCCGACAGACACTGTCTGATAACAGATGAACGTGTAAGGAATCAGGAGTTGCCATGCAAGAATCAACACGGATAATATATTTAAAATCATCACTATCCGCCAATTTTTGAGCCAACGCGCTCACCAATTTATCCGAGGTTGCCGACAAGACCAGTGTATCGTTAAAAGTAAAAGAATCCCACTTTCCACAATTATCAACAATTGCCACACTGTCCAGCTTATACTGTTGTTTAATTGCGGAAGGCTTTAATACATTTACAGAAATCCCGACCGGAGATACACATGATGTGAAAGACAAAAGGACAAGTAAAACTCCATGCCAATATTGTTTCACGACCAAGCCAATACCTGACTTTATATGTCTTAAACACTTACCGCTCATTGAAATTTTACTTGCCCTTTTCATAAGACTCAAATTTTAATGTTCCAAAAAAATATCAGACCGACATGGTCTGCAGACTGTAATTACAGTCCGCGGCCATGACAATTCTTAAACTTCTTTCCGCTTCCGCATGGACAGGGATCATTACGTCCCGGCAATTTTTCAGCTACCACAGGCTGAGCCTTCTGCTGCTCACGTGTATCTTGAGCGGCAGCCTCTTTCTGAGCCGGATCTGTCAAATCAGAACGTGACTCTACATATTTTTCTTTCGGAACCTGTGTCTGACGAGCTGTAGCTTCATGTACATCTGAGGGAGCAGCCACAGGAATCTGGCCTCTCATCAATACGCTGACAGTCTGATTGTTTATCTTATTCACCATATTGTCAAAGATCTTCACACTCTCGAGTTTGAATATCAACAACGGATCCTTTTGTTCATAACTTGCATTCTGAACAGAATGTTTCAACTCATCTAACTCACGCAGATTTTCCTTCCATGCCTCATCGATAGTATGCAACATAATAGCCTTTTCGAAAGCTTTTACTACAGAATGACTTTCTGTTTCATAAGCCTCTTTCAAAGGTGTCGCAATCTGGTAAATGCGACGGCCGTCTGTTATAGGAACCATGATATTCTCGTACATAGAACCTTGCTCCTCATAGACTTTCTTGATTACCGGATTGGCTACCGCTGCCAACATATCTGTCTTCTGCTTGAAACGGTCCATTGCAGCCTGGAATGCTTTCTCTGAAAGATCCTCACGACGCATGTCATTGAATTCCTGTTCTGTAAAAGGAACCTCCATTGCCATGATACCGAGGAAACCCTCCTTACAACCTTGGTAATCATTATTTTCTATGATATTCAGGCAACGATCCCATATCATATTTGCAATATCCATGCCAATACGTTCACCCATCAAAGCATGACGACGTTTCTCATAAATCACGGTACGCTGCTTATTCATCACATCGTCATATTCAAGCAAACGTTTACGAACACCAAAATGATTCTCCTCTACCTTGCGCTGTGCACGTTCAATAGAATTACTAATCATCTTATGCTCAATCATGTCGCCATCCTCAAATCCTAAACGGTCCATGACTTTAGCAATCTTCTCACTGGCAAACAAACGCATCAGTTTGTCCTCTAATGATACGAAGAAGACAGATGAACCCGGGTCACCCTGACGACCGGCACGTCCGCGCAACTGACGGTCTACACGACGGCTTTCATGACGTTCTGTTCCGATAATAGCCAAACCACCGGCTTTCTTCACTTCGTCACTCAACTTGATGTCGGTACCACGACCGGCCATGTTTGTAGCAATAGTCACTGTACTTGTCTGTCCGGCTTTAGCTACAATATCAGCTTCCTGTTGATGCAACTTGGCGTTCAATACGTTGTGTGGTATCTTACGCATTTGCAACATTTTACTTAACATCTCGGAAATCTCGACCGATGTTGTACCCACTAGAACAGGACGACCAGCTTTTGTCATTTTCTCAACTTCCTCGATAACCGCTTTATATTTCTCACGCTGAGTCTTATAAATACGGTCGTTCATATCGATTCTGGCAATCGGACGGTTTGTCGGAATCTCAACTACATCCAGTTTATAGATATCCCAAAACTCGCCAGCCTCGGTTACGGCAGTACCTGTCATACCAGAAAGTTTATGATACATACGGAAGTAGTTCTGCAAAGTAATGGTTGCAAAGGTCTGTGTCGCAGCCTGAACCTTTACATGTTCCTTAGCCTCAACAGCCTGATGCAAGCCGTCACTCCAACGACGTCCGTCCATAATACGTCCGGTCTGCTCGTCTACGATCTTCACCTCACCATCGATAATGACATACTCATCATCTTTGTTAAACATGGTATAGGCTTTCAACAATTGCTGAATAGTATGTACCCGTTCACTCTTGATAGCATAATCGGTAAACAGCTGATCTTTCTTAACCAGACGCTCTTCATCACTTAATGATTTATCAGCTTCCAAAGCCGACATAGCGGATGTGATATCCGGCAATACGAACAAATCGGGATCAGAAGTCATGCTGGCCAACCATTCGTTTCCTTTATCAGTCAGATCTACGCTATTGAGTTTCTCATCAACAACAAAATACAAAGGTTCAACTGCCTCTGGCATACGTTTGTTGTTGTTTTCCATGTAAATCTCTTCTGTCTTCAACATACCGGCTTTTATACCTTGTTCTGACAGATATTTAATCAATGGTTTATTTTTGGGTAATGCCTTGTGACTTCTATACAGCTGCAAGAAACCTTTCTCTACCTTTTCCTTATCGCCTGATGAAATCATTTGTTTTGCTTCAGCCAGATATTGAGTGGCCAACTGACGCTGCACTCCTACCAGTTTTTCTACCAAAGGCTGATATTCTTCAAAAAGCTGATCGTCACCTTTAGGTACCGGACCAGAAATAATCAACGGTGTACGAGCATCATCAATCAATACGGAGTCTACCTCGTCGACAATCGCATAATTGTGTGCGCGCTGAACCAAATCTTTCGGATTGGTAGCCATATTATCACGCAGATAATCAAAACCGAACTCATTATTTGTACCAAAAGTGATATCCGCTAAATATGCCTTCCGACGTGCGGCAGAATTAGGTTGATGCTTATCGATACAATCAACACTCAAACCATGGAACATATAGAGTGGGCCCATCCATTCAGAGTCACGCTTTGCCAGATAATCATTAACGGTCACAACATGAACACCATTTCCGGTCAACGCGTTCAAAAATACAGGAAGAGTAGCCACTAATGTTTTACCCTCACCGGTAGCCATTTCGGCAATCTTACCCTGATGCAGTACGACGCCACCAAACAACTGCACATCGTAATGTATCATATTCCATACTGTATCATTACCACCGGCTTTCCAGTGATTATAATAAACAGCCTGATCACCACGAATCTCAACGAAATCATGTGTTGCAGCCAACTCTCGGTCAAAATCTGTTGCTGTTACACACACCTCTTCATTCTGAGCAAAGCGTTCTGCTGTTGATTTCACAATTGAAAAAGCCACCGGCATAACTTCGTTCAAGGCTTCTTCATATTTATCCAGCACCTGTTTTTCTAATTTATCAATCTGTGAAAACAGACCAGCACGGTCTTCTAACGGTGTTTCTTCAACCTTAGCCTTAATCTCGGCAATCTTTGCTTTCAGGTCATCTGCGTAACTTTGCACATATTTCTTAATCTCCTGTGTTTTAGCACGCAATTCGTCATTGCTTAAAGCCTGAATTTCAGGATAAGCCTTTTTGACCTTTTCCACTAATGGCTGAATAAGCCGCATATCACGTGTTGACTTATTGCCAAACAGTTTACTTAAAAATTTATTTATATCCATATTGTTTATTTTTTATTATCTGTTTTTATGTTTCAGGCATATTTAAATGCCTAACCTTATTGAGAATCTCAAGCAACAATCTTATCTTACTGACTGTTTTTATTGACATGCCTTTTCTTTAACGAATAGCACTCAAAGGAGCTACAGAACAAGCGTTTGGAGCTCTAATTCTCATAAATTGCGCAACAGTAGGCGCTATACAGTCTACCGTTACAGGAGTTTTAATGGTTTCTGCACGTACATTACATCCCATAAAAAATATAGGGAATCCCATATAAGACGCACGTACATAATCCTGAACGTGGGTTTCTTCGTTCACATATTTCCATCCCGGTGCCACCTCTATATAAATATCACCGGAACGGGCCTTATTAAAACTATTTCTGATTAAATTCAACCCCGCTGTTGCGGCACTGAGAGCTAGACGCTGAGACGTATATACATCCTTAACGCCGGCCATTTGCATTAAGAATGAAGAAGAACGTGTCAAGACATCAGCCATATTCAGCTGTTTTTCCTCTATCAGTTTCTGATTAAGGAATAACTGAGAACCAAACTCAGCCTCAACATACTGCCCTTGTCCGTATATTGCACTTAAATAAAGATTAAGCAAAGCTGAAGCACGGGTAATACTGAAAGTTCCGGTCGGGATACGATATTTACTCAAATCAGTAAACTCATCATCCATATACCCGGTTGAAGTCAAGACAAGCAGGAAACGTCCTGAACCGACCCGTTTCTCCAGCATCTTTATTAATTGCGCTATATCCTGATCTAAACGGACATAGGTATCTTGCAGTTCAACAGGACATTCAGCAATCGTCTTGTGATCGAAATTGCCGGCATAATAAGTCAAAGACAAAAAGTCTGTCACCTTATCCTGTCCCAATTCTGTATTATCAAGACAATGTTCCGCAAAACGATTCACCTCATCATTAACCATCGCACTCGATTTAAATTCAATCATAGCACGATCACCTGTAAATTTATGCTTAAACGTTCTGTTTTCTGACGAAGAAATGAAATAATTGAAATTACCGACAATAGAACTAATCGGTTTCCATACGATATCTGAAATACGACTAACTAACGGTACTGAAGAATCATAACGTAACGCCCAATCCGGATATTTACCATAATAAGACGAACTGCTCCAATAGCCGGTTGAATCATTCAGCCAAAATGCGCCGTCTGCCGCATGGCCGGCAGACAAGATTGCCGCATCGGCTGTAGGTGCAATGGCATATACTAATGCGCGACCATCTGTAGCAACCTTTAACTCATCTGTAATTGTTGACACTGTCAAGCGAGAAGGAGAATATGTTTCCGATGTCAACCATCCGGCATAACGCGTATCATCCACACAATAAACCGGCCTGAGATTTTTACGGTCCATCCACTGCGAACCGACTATTCCGTTCTCATACGGTGTAGTACCTGTCATGACACATGCAACAGCCGACGACCGATCTATATCATGAAACGGATATTGGGCATGTAAATACGACCGTCCTTCGCGTAATAATTTATTAAAGCCATCTGCACCATAAAGTTCAGAAAAAGCTTCCATATAATCAGTACGCAACTGATCCACTATAACATTAACAACAAGACGTGGTACAGGAGCAGCCGTCTGAGCACTGACTTGTGTACAAGCCAGCACGATTATTAACGGTGTAAGAAAACAATATTTTCTATTATGCATGCCTTTCTCTCTACCTTTTTAAATATATGAAAACATAGTTGCAAGAACGCAACAACAAAATTAGTACCAAAGGTACAACGACCGCATTAAAATTTTGTGGCATAAGCGCTGAAAATATTATAAATAATGTTAAAACAACGCTTGCAACAAAATGATAGACATTACGTTGATGTTTTATTGCCGAATAAACGACCCAAGGCATTGCCAGCAACGGAATAGGATTAAATACAATTATCAACCAATTTGAATCTACTGTAGGATGCACAGAAAAGAAAAAAAGCATAGCTACCACTAATCCAATTCCTCCCTGTAAAGCCAGCAGTATTGCATCCAACCACCAAAAACATTTTCCGTATCGTCGCTCCACAATAGTCAAGATGCCGACAAGACCAAAAACAATCCACACCACCTGCAATGGAGACAGCGGAAACGTTTTTTCCGGAACAACGGGACGCCCTTTTACGATTTCTGATTTCGACAAGATAAACGGTCTTGTCGTACAATCAGGACTCTGAATCATTGCATCATCTGCATATTTCAACATATACAAAGGGGCAAACATTTCTTCCCGTTCAGTAATGATTTTATCCGCATCTTCACCCAAACAAATATCAATACCCAACATTGTCCATGGATAGTCAAAGGTATACTGATGAATAATCTTTCGATATGTCTTGTTACGACTCTGACTATATATCACCTTTCCATCTATAGCCTTTTCTATTTTATCTCGAGCTCTTGTTGTACAGTTATCATATAGAAAATTATATCTATACCGCCTGTTTTCGGGACGCATATTCTCAAATAAAGCATTTAACAGCTTTTCTTTTTCGTGAGGAGTAAGATTCAACACCTGCTGATATACAGTTGACCCGCGTCTGTCATATTGCCAGCAAAAATCTTCAAAAGATTCTACACCTATCTGATAATCGCATTCACCTTTTATAAAACGCCAAATAAAATGTGGTTCCGAAAAACTGAATACGCCATAATTAAACACAATATCTTCATTTGTCTTAAGGAAACGGCATCTGATAGCAGTATGACCATACTGCTCATAAACAGCTGTTCCCGGGGAACAAGTCAACAGACTTATCTCTACAGAATCTAAAGAATTAGCTGTCGCATTTCCTCCTGAGAATATCAGAATGAAATACAACAGCCACTTCAACATATTATTTCTCATATTGACCTTATCTTGCATATGCGACACAAAGATAGTACAAATCCACACAAGTTAAAAACTTTCATGTAGATTTATCATTTATGAGAAAGTACAATAAAAATTACTGATTACCATATCCATAACGCCTTCCATTGCCGTAATATCTTCCATAACGGTTATTTGTATAGCGTTTTCCATAATATCCACTTTTTTTAAGAGATACAGAATTAAGTAGAACACAAAGCTTTTCTATATTTTGATTGGTCTTTAATGTATTTATATAAGTAAAATCGGCTTTCGGAGTTACCCCTGAACGACATACATACACACAAACATCTGCATACTTACCTAAAATGGAAGTATCTGTAACTATACCTATCGGTGCCGTATCCATTATGATGTAATCATATCTTACCTTCAGCTCAGTCATAAGCACATTTAAACTATCCCTCATCAACAACTCCGTTGGATTAGGTGGAATAGTTCCACTAGGCAAAATATCTAAATTTGCAAATCTCTCATCATGATAAATAAGAGAATCTAACGGATTGTGTTCTGGATCTATCAAATAGTTTGTTACCCCCAAACTGTCTTTTTTAAAATCAAAGGCTCTGAAAAGTTGAGGCTTTCTAATATCAAAGCCGACAATAAGCACTTTTTTTCCCGTATATGAAAGACTGACGGCCATATTACTTGCCAAAAAAGTCTTCCCCTCTCCTGGCTGTGTAGAAGTAAACATTATAACCTTTTCGTCTTTCTCCAACATAAAGAAAAGATTGGTTCTTATTTCTCTAAAACACTCTTCTGCTATTCCATTTGCATTTTCCCTCACACAAATAGAGCCAAGCTCATGATTGTCGAATACAGGAACCTCTGCCAAAAGTGTCACATCAGATAACTTACCAACATCTTCAGCTGTTTTAATTTTATATTGCAACAAATCTTTCAAATAAATCACAGCTACAGGAATTCCTAACCCCATAAATAGGGCAACCAACAAAAATATTTTCTTATTTGGCGACACCGGCTGCGGTCCAAACATAGCATTTTCAATCAACCGTCCGTTATTTGCGGTAGAAGCAAGCTTAATCACATTTACCTCTCGTTTTTCTAACAACATTGTATATAGTGACGATACGACTTCTCTTTCTCGGACGATTCTCAGATACTCTTTTTCCTGCATAGGTGTTTCGCTTATACGTTCTTCATACTTACCAGTCTGTCTGGCAATTTCACTCTGAGACATTTGCAAACCCTTCAAAAGTCTGTTCACTGATGATACTATACTTTTTCTTGCAGCGTCAATCTGAACATCTATATTAACTAATGCCGGATTATTTTCAGTAGATGTTTTACAAATACGTTCTCTTTCAACAAGCATACTATTATACTCATTAATTAAACTTGCCAAATTATTATCAGATATACCTATATTGACAGGAATCATCTTATCTATATTTTCAGGTATATTCAGATATTCTTGAAAAGACGACACTAATTTTACCTGTATTTCATTTTCAATCAGCTCTTGCTCATATTTTGAGTTTTCCTGAAGAAACAATGCAGCATCATTACTTATATCTGTAAGATTATAACGTTGCTTGAAATTTGCCAAATCAGCCTCTTTATCACTAAGTTCCTTTTCTATAATACCCAAACGTACATTAATAAAATCTGCTGTTTTATTGGCCACTTCATTTTTTATCGTATTTGCGTCCTCGTTATAAGCTTCAACAAGTTTATTAATATATTCCACACCTCTCTCAGGTACAGTATTTTTAAGACTTAATTTTGCTATGGTTGTTGTTTTCGAAGCCGGTTCCACCGACAAATTACGCACGTATGCCTCAGCTGTCAAACTCGGATTTGCAATTACAACAACCAACTCACAAGTTTCATTTTGAATTTCAACAGAATCATTCTTAGATAAAAAGATTTTACCATATTCTGTTCTGACAACAGCAGGTAAAACAACCGCTTTTTTTTCTATTATCTTCTTTTCAGCCCCCAATACATACATTCCTTGTATGTCAACAGTTCCGTCTTCACTCAATGCAAGATTTAGTTTCAATGGAGCAATCATCTTCTCAGCATCATCAGAATCCATATATACATTGACAGGAGAATCATGATATAAGGGAACATTATAAGAAAATAAACGTTTTAAATAAATATTTGTATACAGATTCAATCTGCACACTACAGTTCTATTTAAATTACGAGATTGCAATATTTGTATCTCATTATCAAAATTATTACTTAATGAAAACATACCTAAATCCGACACAGCAGAAATCGGGATGGCACTATTACCGGACTTTTTTGTATCATTTTCTACAATCAGAACAGAAGCATTTATATTATACACTGGTGTTTGAAACCGCAAATACAAATACGCCATGATAACACAAACAAAGATACAAGCCACGAACAAAGGCCAAAACGCAAAATATTTATCAAAGATCTCTCGTAAATTAAGATTTTTATTCTCGTTTTCTTCTTCTCTACCGTATTCCATATTTTAATATATTTAACATTTCTGCAAAAATACTATTTTTCCAACAAATAGTAAACAAATATTATAAATAATCATATATTTTTTTCAAAAAAACAATAAATATATAATTCTCCATTAAACAAACAGGGGTTAAACAGTTATTTGGTTTAAAACAAATATAAAATTATCAGGCTACACAAAAACTATATATTTCTTTGTATATGATATTAAAAAAGTTATAACCATATGTGAATAAGAGAACAAATCCTATGAATATCCTATAAAAAAACACCATTTTTGTTTTTTTAACAAGCCAATGCTAAATTCATTTTGACAGCCGAATAAAAAATATCATCTTTGCAGATAAAAAACATCATGCCTCAAGGGCAAAACCGAATATTTAGAATACAACAATGACTTATTATAAACAATTATTCTACTCATTCCTGCTGTTAATTGTTGCACTTCCTGTTCATTCGCAGACAAATGGTTCCAATTCTCCTTACTCCCGATTTGGAGTAGGAAGTCTCAACGACCAGTCACAAGGTTTCAACAAAGCCATGAGTGGTTTATCAATGGGATGGCGCGACGGAAAGATTATCAACAAACAGAACCCGGCATCATATTCAGCAATTGACTCTTTAACATTTATCTTTGATGTCGGCATGATGTTGCAGAATGCCAACTTCAAAAGCGGAGGTAACAGCGTTAATGCTCATAATACTTCGTTAGAATATGTAAACGGCGCATTCCGCCTTTGCCCTGGGTTAGGTATGTCATTTGGTTTTTTACCTTATTCTACTATAGGATATAATTTTTCTGAAAGCAAATATCTAGGAGAAAATTTCACCAGCGGTTCCAGTATGACCTATACCAATACCTATAACGGTGACGGTGGTATTCATGAAGCTTATTTAGGATTAGGTTGGAATCCATTTGCTGACTTTTCCATTGGTGCAAATATCAGTTTCCTTTGGGGAAACTACAGTCAGTCTGTAAAACAAACTTTCTACGAAAACGGAAGTTCCAGCACTACAAGTAACGGTCTGAACAGACAAATTAATGCAGACTTTTCCACATACAAACTTGATATCGGTATACAATATCCCATCAAGATAAACAGAAACGACATTCTGACATTAGGTGCAACTTATGGATTAGGCCATAAACTTAACTCTACAGCACACTATGCCAGTTTTGTAACAAGTGGTGATACAACCAAGATTGACATCAACAAAGCATTCTCACTGCCTCATACCATTGGTTTTGGTCTTGCATGGCAACACAAGCAGAAATTAACATTAGGACTTGATGCGAAATACCAAATGTGGTCTAAATGTAATGTTCCACAAATCATTGACAATCAATTCGTATCTTCTTCTGACAACTATAATGACAAGATACAAATTATTGCAGGTGGTACGTATCAACCAAATAAATTAAGCAACAAATATCTGCAACGAATAAAATACAGTATGGGAGTTTCATACTCTACACCTTATTATAAGGTAAACGGAGTAACTGGTCCACGAGAAATTGGTGTTTCCGCTGGTTTCTGTTTTCCACTCAGTAAGCAATCAAACAGCAACTCTCTGTTAAACATTTCCGCCCAATGGATTAATGTTTCAGCCAGTTCATCATCCCTCATTACCGAAAACTATTTCCGTCTTAATGTAGGTATCACCTTTAACGAAAAATGGTTCATGAAGTGGAAGATTCAATAATGAAAAAAAGAAAGCCATCAATCAGTTCTAAATCATACATCAACCATATCTGTGCTCCGGCATTGATATGGTTAGTATTATTTTTGCCGGTATTTTCTTGTTCGAACAAACAATCACACGAGGCTCCTGCTGTAAATGAAAAAGACTCTTTACCATACATGCAATCAAAAGGCGTATCTACGCTTATTTCCGATTCCGGAGTCATCCGTTATAAAATCGTAGCAGAAGAATGGAACATATATAATACAACCAATCCCCCGAAATGGACATTCATGAAAGGCCTGCTTCTTGAAAACTTCGACTCCACCTTTCATGTAGACTGGTTTATACAATGCGATACAGCATACTGCTACGATCAAAGATTATGGGAACTTCGTGGTCGTGTGTTTATCCGCAACCAAAAAGGTACAGAGTTCAAAAGCGAAGAATTATTCTGGGATATGGACAAACATGAAATGTATTCCAATATGTTCATGAGCATACGCGAACCGGACGATTTGCTCGAAGGATATAAATTCCGTTCCAACGAACAAATGACAGTCTATCATATAGAAAACATTTACGCTGAAACTCCGTTCAACGAAGGGGCTACTTCGGCCACACCAACCGACAGTGTCCAGCGTGCAGCCCCAACAAAAACTCATCAATAAAAACATATGGGCATCACTATAATTGAAATTATCATTATCCTTACCCTTTCCGGTTTTTTCTCCGGAATGGAAATTGCTTTCGTTTCATCAAACAAGTTACAGGTTGAACTCGACAGGAACAATGTAAGCCTTACATCCAAGATACTTTCCGTTTTCTACTCACGCCCTAATGATTATATTTCAGCATTACTTGTTGGCAACAATATCGCGTTAGTCGTATATGGTATTCTGATGGCAGATGTCATCAACAGATTTATTTTTGACGCCACTCCTTTGGCCCATAACGAAGGTCTCAAAGTATTATTCCAAACAATACTGTCCACTATCATCGTATTGATTACCGGAGAATTTTTACCCAAGACCTTATTTAAAATCAATCCCAACCGGATGATGAGAACTTTTGCACTTCCGGCTTTTATCTTTTACATCATACTATTTCCTGTTGCCAGATTTACCAGTGCATTGTCACGTGTCATTCTATACATTTTTGGATTAAAAGTCAACAAGAAAGCTTCTGAATCTGCATTTACCAAGGTAGACCTCGATAACTTTATCCAATCCAGTATCGACTCTACAGATAATATTGAAAACATAACAGACGAAGTAAAAATATTCCAAAACGCGCTTTATTTTTCAAACATCAAGGTTCGTGAATGCATGATTCCCAGAACCGAAATAGAAGCCATAGACATCACCGACAGTTTGGACAGTCTGAAAAATCATTTCATAGAAAGTGGTAATTCAAAAATCATCGTATACAAAGGAGACATTGATCATGTTGTCGGATTCATACACTCATCAGAGATGTTCCACACATCGGACGATTGGACCAAACAAATTAAAGAAGTTCCACTTGTTCCCGAAACCATGACTGCCCAGAAACTACTTCAGAAATTCATGCAGCAAAAGAAATCTTTGGCAGTTGTTGTCGACGAATTCGGAGGTACGTCCGGACTGGTAACGATGGAAGATCTTGTCGAAGAAATTTTCGGCGACATCGAGGATGAACACGATAACACCAATTATGTCGCTAAGAAAATCGGTGAAAATGAATACATCATTTCCGGCCGCCTTGAAATTGAAAAGGTTAACGAATTGCTTAATCTCAATTTACCCGAGTCAGAAGAGTACGTTACAGTAAGCGGACTGATACTACAACATTATCAAAGTTTTCCGAAACTTAACGAAATCATTTCCTTCGATCACTATGAATTCAAAATAATCAAGAATACAGCCACAAAAATCGAACTAGTACGACTGAAAATCACTGAATAACTAAAATTTAGCCTTGCAAATATGGAAATATGCAAGGATTTTTGTATCTTCGTGCGCTTAAAACGTGAAATAAATTTAATAAATTATATAAAAAATGGCAGCATTACAAAAAATCAGAAGTAAAGGCCCGCTGTTGGTTATCATTATCGGTTTGGCACTTTTCGCTTTCATCGCGGAAGAAGCCATGCGCTCCATACAGACGGCCTCAAGCGAAAGCAAACAACGTGTCGGTGAAATTTACAAAGAAAAACTTTCTGTTCAGGATTTCCAGAACATGGTCGACGAATACGCAGAAGTCGTAAAATTCACCAACGGTATGGGTTCATTAAACGACGAACAAATGACACAACTGCGCGATCAGGTGTGGAATACTTACGTCAACAACAAACTTATCGAACACGAGGCCGAATTATTAGGTCTTACTGTCACAGACGCAGAAGTTCAGTCAATCATCAATTCCGGCAAAAGTCCGCTGTTGATGCAGACACCGTTCCGTAACGAAAAAACAGGTGCATTTGATGTTAACGTTCTAAAAAAATTCCTTACCGATTACGAAGGAATCAAGAGTCAGACTACACAAATGCCGGCAGAATATATCGAATATTATACCAAACTTTACAACTTGTGGACATTCATTGAGAAAACCATTCGTGAAGAAACACTGATCAGCAAATACCAGACACTGCTCAGCAAATCTCTGCTTTCAAACAAGATTGTAAACCAGGCTGCGTTTAATGATCGTAACAACGAAAGTAACATCCTGTTGGCAGCACTTCCATACACACTCATCAACGACAAAGATATCAAAGTTGATGATGCTGATTTGAAAGCTAAATATGAAGAAATGAAAGAAAGCTTCAAACAAATCGCAGAAACCCGTGACATCAAATACATAGATGTTGAGGTTCAAGCCAGCGCTGCCGATAAAGCAGCTTTGGACAAAGAAATGCAAGAAGCATACAATAAGTTGACCCAAGGTGGCGATTTCGCCAAGATCGTTCGCGAAAGCGGTTCTACTATCAGCTATTCAGAACTTCCAGTCAGCAAAAACGCCTTGCCTCGTGACATTGCAAACGAAATAGACTCTATGTCTGCAGGACAGACTAAGGCTCCTTATTATTTCGCCGGCGATAACACCATGAACACCATCAAACTCATCAGCAAAGTTTCTGCTCCAGACTCAATCCAATTCCAGCAGATTCAGGTTTCTGGTGCTGATGCGGCAGTAGTAAAACACACTGCAGACAGTATCATGACTGCACTTAACCAAGGCGCTCCCTTCGACAGTATTGCTAAAAAATATGGTCAGAATGCAGACAAGACATGGATGACTTCACGCCAGTATGAAGGTGCGACCATGGATCCTGAAAACATGAACTTCATCAAGACACTTAATAAGATTTCTGTAAACGGTGTCGAAAAAATCGACTTTACCCAGGGTTCTATTATCGTTAAGGTTACAGATCGTCGTGCAATGATTGATAAATACGATATTGCAGTGGTTAAACGTCCGGTTGAATTCAGCAAAGAAACATATACTAAAGCATACAACGACTTCAGTCACTTCATAGCGTCTAACGCTACCTTAAAAGACATTGAAGCCAATGCACTGAAGAATGGCTACAACCTTCAAAGCCGTAACGACCTTATGAACAGTGAACACTATGTAGGCGGAATCAGAAGTACTCAGGAAGCCATGCGTTGGATTTTCAATGAAGATACAGATATCAACAGTGTATCTCCGATGTACGAATGTGGCGAAAACGATCATATGTTGGTTGTCATTCTAACAGGTGTTCACCAAAAAGGTTATCGCAGCATGGAAGACGTAAAAGACATCCTTACTAAAAAAGTAATGGAAGACAAGAAAGCCGAAATGCTTAAGGAAAAAATGGCCAATGCAAAGAGTATCGCCGATGTAATGAAAGTCAACGGTGCGGTCAGCGACACCATCAATCATGTTAGCTTCAGCGCATCAACTTTCGTTTCTAAAGTTGGCTACAGCGAACCAATCATCAGTGGTGCTGCCAGCAAAGCCGAAAACGGCAAGTTCATAAGTCCGTTGAAGGGTAACGGTGGTGTATATGCATTCCAGGTTCTTTCAAAGAACAAAACAGCAGAGAAGTATGATGCAAAATCAGAAGAAATGCAACAGGAAAGCATGAACATGCGTGCCGTGAGCCGTTTTGTTAATGATTTATACGAAAAAGCAAACGTTAAAGACAATCGTTATTTGTTCTTCTAATCGCTCGGTTATTGATACTGCTGCCTTCGGCAGACTCTGTATCACAAAAAACATATTAAGAAATTATATCTCAAAGAGGCGTGCCGGCACGCCTCTTTTTTTTATAACATCGGAACGCCTCTCCGAAAAACGATATTCACAACGTTAAAAAACACAAAATGTCGATATTGTACTATTTCTTGTCGATTTAGTCCTATTATTTATATCTACACAATATATAATTTTACGTTGGTTTTAAAAGAAAACAATAACAGATTGCCATTATATGACATTAATCTAATCTAATTATAAAAAGAGCTTAAGAAGCATCTATGGAGAAACAGGCTTTTCTATCTATCAGTAGGTTCAGGCGAATCTACACTACATATTCGGGAAAACGATTGTACCCATTAATGTTTTCCGCCACATTACTTTTGTGTGGCGCCGGCAGTTACGCACAAGTACATGAATCCACATTAAATTATAATAAGGTAACAAGGCCACCGCATTCTTACCATAAGCATACGTTGTGCCGATACCTATAGATATTATTTATAAAACAAACCCTTAATTAAAAACTTTAAAATTAATTACCATGGACAAACAGACTTTACGCCCTATCGGCAAGTTCAGTCAGGTAAGGTCTCATGCCAAGCATCTGGAAAAGCGGTTACGCCCCGTACTTTTTTCTGCGGCGTTACTGGCAGCCATGAACGGCTATGCTCAGGTACATGAGTCTACTGTCGACTACGAACTCGAGCCAATCCCTGAGATTCCGGCTCCACAGCCTGAAAATTCCGTACCACTCGGCAGTTCACAACAATTTGCCGAAGAAAAGCTTGATCTCCCCATCAAAGACGGTCCTTTTAAACCGACGTGGGAATCTATCGAAGAGAATTATCCCGGAACACCCGATTGGTTGCGAGATGCCAAATTCGGAATCTGGATTCACTTCGGTCCGCAATCGGCCGGAGAAAGCGGTGACTGGTATGCCCGCAACCTATACAAGCAAGGCTCTACCGCTTACAACAACCACGTAAATAAATACGGCCATCCTTCAAAAGCCGGCTACAAGGAAGTATTGCGTGACTGGAATCCTGTCAAATATGATCCGGAAGAACTGATAAAGATATACAACGACGCAGGCGCGCGTTTCCTTGTTGTTCAAGGCGTACATCACGACCAGTTCGACATGTGGGACTCAAAATACCAGCCGTGGAACTCAACCAAACTAGGTCCTAAACGCGACTTACTTGGCGAATGGGAAACTGCTGCCCGTGCAGCCAATATGCATTTCGGTATCACATTCCATCATGAATATTCATGGTGGTGGTGGCAGACCGCTTTTCAAAGCGACACCTCAGGATCGTTGGCCGGTGTGCCATATGACGGTAATCTCACATTAGAAGACGGTAAAGGCCAATGGTGGGAAGGTTTTGATCCACGTTTGCTCTACGGTGTCAACCTTCGTGAATATGAAGGCGTAGGAAGTGCAGCCAATACAGACTGGTCACCCCCATCAGCAGGTATTTTCAAAAACCATCTCTCTTATGCCGAATGGTATGCCAAATGGTGGACTCTGAGAATCATGGATGCCGTAGACAAATACAATCCTGACTTTATCTATACCGACGGTACAGACCAGCAACCGTTCAGCGGTTATGGCACAGGAACAGGCTACAAATGCGACGCCATGCAGCGCGCCATTGCCAACTTCTACAACCAGACCTATGAACGTCGTGGAAAAGTTGACGTATTCAGTATCGTAAAATTCAGAAACAAAACAAACGGAACGGTCAATACACAGGAGAACACCTTCCCCGGTAATATCAAAACCGACCAGCCATGGATTACCGAGGTACCTGTAGGCGACTGGTTCTACGGCCCCAACTATAACTACACAGCAGCCGGTACCATCCGCTTCCTGCTCGAATCCGTATCGCGCGACGGTAATTTCTGTGTCTGCGTGCCACAGCGTCCCGACGGCTCTTTGGACGAAGCATGTATACAGATGTTGAAAGAAATAGGCGAATGGATGCGCATCAACGGCGAAGGTATCTATGGCAGCCGCGCATGGAAGGTTTACGGTGAAGGTTCCAACGTGCTCCCGACCGGCCGTATCGGCTCTAGCCAGGCAAACAAGACTTTCACCACATCAGACTTCCGTTTCACAGTAGGTAAAGATGACTACCTCTATGTATGGTGTATGACAGTTCCGCGACCTGGTACCAAACTGGATGTAAAGTCTCTGGGACTTAGCCAGAACCTGCTCTCTTCACCTGTTACCTCTGTCGAAATGTTAGGCTACGATGGTGACATCGAATGGGTACAGGACGCAGAAGGACTGAAGATTATCTGCCCCGAAACCATGGACTTCAAAACCGCAGTCTGCTTTAGAATCGGTCCGAGCACCTACAATTTCTCCAGTCTGACAGACCTCATCAGCGAAGCTCGCGAAATGATTGAAACCGCAGAAAAGAATATCGGTCCTTCAACAGGTCAGTACAAGGAAGAATATATCGAAATGTTGAGAAGCGCTGTGGCAGAAGCTGAAAAAATTGGCGAGGATGAGGAATATGAAGTCATCAGAAACGGCATCAGCACTCTACAGAAAGCCATCGACGATTTCAACGAAAAAGGACAAATTGAAGGAGGAATCTTATCTTTCGACTCTGTACAGGACATTACCAGACAGACGCTTAAGGAAGCAAGAAACTTCTCACGTTCAGACGAACCTACAGCAACCGGCAGATGGGGTCTGCTCGCAGAACCATGGGTATACAACGACGCCATTTTAAATCAGGAGAATGGCACTCGCGGCGGATATGACAACTACAACAACAGCCGCTCAATCAGTATACAGAAATGGGACGCCTCTACCCCGGCCATTGAAAACGGTGTGATTTATCAGACTACCACTCTGCCTGCAGGAGATTACAAAATCAAAATCAGCGTAAACGAGTGTACAGGATTCGCCGGCGGAGAAGTCTATCTCAATGTTGCACAAGGTGAAGGATTGCCCGAAACCGCAGATGTTCCGACCAAGGCTTTGGCTTACTACGACATGTCAAACACCAAAACAGGCAACACAGAAACCGTATGTAAATTCAGCCTTGAAGAAGAGACCACTGTCAGCATAGGTATATCTGCCACTGTAGGAGCTTCGGCCACCAACAGAAGTATGCGAATTGACAAGATAAACCTTCTTAAAGGCCTGCGTGACGTATCTTCCACTTATTTGAAGAATTATCAGGTTATTCAGCGTAAAGACCTCTCTTACTCACGCTTCGGTACGCCGACAAACTGGACGGTTGAGAATTTCGAAGGTCAGTCCAGCTCTGAAGGTTTGCGCAACGGTATAGACCACTACTCCGGCTACAACGCTTTAATGATGGGATTCTGGGATGATAGCGCACAAGCAGTAGGCGACCCTTCTGACGCAAAAATCTACCAGAAGGTTACATTACCGGCCGGTGAATACGCCTTCACTGCTGCATACGACGCATGCTCAAGCATGGAAAAAGGTTACATGTTCGTGTCAGAATCTGTACCAACCATGTCCAATCTCAATGAAACAGCAATTGCGTTCTATCCTATCTCAAACGTAATCACCAACGGTGAACATTACGGACTGAAGTTTAAGCTCGACAAGGAGACAACTGTCTACCTGGGTTGGATTGCAGACCTCACAACCTCTACCCGTTTGGAATTCAGAGCTATTGAAGTCAAATTGCAGCGCGTCCTCAGCGATGAGAACCAATATCTGCCCGAGTTTAAATATGACGCTACGGCTCCGGACAAAGAATACATCTTCACAACTAGTGAGGCCGAACGTCTGAGCAACCTTTCATGGACAGCCTCAGCAGAAGATGTCAGATATGCGGAAGGCAACGCCGACGGTACCGTTGTTATCGGCGATGTTGACTTCGGTCAGGGACAGTACGTAACCTTCTTTGTCAACTCTGCCAACAAAAACGAGTTGCCTTCTGACGCTACATTTGATTTCTATCTTGACGATGCAACCACTCCTGTAGCCTCAGCACCGGCTGTCACTACCGACGGTGAACTGACATTTGTCCGCACTACTACCAACAATCTCAGCATTGAAGGTACACACAAGGTCAGCATGAAGCTCAACAAACAGTCATCCAATGTGAGCACACTAGGATTCATCACCTCGTCAACCATTGACGGACTGAAAGACGCCCAGTATACTCCCGACAAACATATCTGCTATTGCGAAGGCAACAAGATTATCATCAAGAACCTTGATAATGAAAAGGTGAACGTATACAGTGTTGACGGAAAGACCATTTATCAAAAGGAAGCGTCTGGCACCGTAAGCATACCGGTAAGCAGAGGTATCTATAGCATTGTTATCGGCAGCCGCGTTTACAAAATAGCCTGCTTCCAGACCTTATAATTCCATCACGGATTCCCAATAGGGAAAAACCAAAGTGGAATCATCCCACCCAACAGGCCCGTTCTTTATTTTTAGAACGGGCCTGTTTTCATTTTCTTCCTTCCTCTCAACCCGACTTTGTATCCGGTAAAAAACAAAGTCATTATATGCAGATTATTTTTTTACACAGCCATTTTCTCTAAATCTGTTTCCTGTCATAAAAACAGGCTTATAAAAGCCTTAAACAGCCTATTTACAGGTTATTAATTTTAAAATATGTTAATTATAAAGCAATTTATTTATCAGAATTTGTTGTTTCAAAAAATATATCTACCTTTGCACTGTGTTTTTCATAGTATTAGATTTAAGGTTAACAAAGGTTGGGTCAGAGCGCTGACCCTTTTTTTATATCCGTACGTCACAACCGTTGGTGACATGGAAATAGCAAAGAAGAGACTATAGAAATCTTATAGAAACTGAGTCCCACTTACAAGGGAATTTCTTCCGCCCTTACAATCAAATAAAGACCGCTTGTTTTTTAAAAAGACAAGAGAAAAGTTTATTTTTAATAAGGTTTTAAATCCAACCACATGAAAAAGATACATCTATTCATTATAATCTGTTTATTTATCAATAGACCTTTTGCATACGGCGAAACAAAACTGGATGCTTCCCAAAAAGCTTATATCTTATCCCGTTTCTGCACAGAAGTAAAATACAATTTTGCGTCTTACAATAAATTGAAATTCGATTGGGACAGTTTATGCATGGCTTCACTGCCTAAATTAGTTGCGACCTCTTCTGATGAAGATTTCATGAAAGAGATGCAAACACTATGTGCCCGGCTTCATGACGGTCATACCTATATTTTTCCGATGAACAATCCCGAAAACACAGAGGATTGGATTCGCCCGCTCCCGATGACCACCAAACGAATTGGCGACAGGGTGTTTGTAACCAATGTATACAGTTCATTTTTAAAGAACTCCGGAGTAAATCCCGGTTGTGAGATCCTGGAGATAGGCAATGAAAAGGTTTTGGACCATGGCAAGAAACATATTCAGCCCTATTTTTCATCTTCCACACCTCAATGGACCAAGTATGCCCCGTTTTCCAGATTTAATTTGACCAAAGACAAAGGCTCAAAACAAAGTAAAATCTTATTTAAAGATAAAAAAGGAAAAGCCTTCACCGTAGAAAGCAATCGGAATATTGCGTGGGATTTATCTCAAAACGCCGCTGCAATAGATTTCAAAACGCTCAATGGAAATATAGGCCTGCTGACAGTCCGCAGTTTTGACAACTCAGATTTCAACCGTTCTTATTTTGAGAAATTATACAATGAAATATTAAAGACCGACGCTCTGATTATTGATATACGCGATAATGGCGGCGGCAATTCGTCACATGCCGATTTCCTTATCAGACATTTCTGCAACCGTCCGATTCCACAGGGCGCATGGCGTTCACCGATGTATATTGCAGCCCATGCTTCGTGGAATTATCCCCAAGAATGGTACATGCAGACTCCCGATCCGCTCACGCCGGTCCGCGACAAGGAAATCTATCAGAAACCTATTGTTCTGTTGGTAAACGCTTTAACGTTTTCTTCTGCCGAAAACTTTTGTGTGACATTCAAAGGAGCCAAAAGAGGAAAGATTATCGGAACCCCAACCGGCGGTAGTACCGGAAATCCCATCTTCATTGACTTAGGGTTTGGAATCGGCTGCCGCATCTGCACCAAATATGAATTGGACGCTGAAGGAAATGAGTTTATAGGATACGGCATCCAGCCGGACATCGTGGTTGAAGAGGATATTGAATCTTTCTTAAAGAACCGGGACAACGTGTTAGAAAAGGCAATTAAAATATTAAAATCAAACGATTAACCGTATACAATACAAAAAACTCATTTTTTCACGCCGTACCGGATACTGTCCGAAAGCGATGTCTGCTTTCTCGGACCACTTCTACCGTCCACCCCTAAAAATCAACATACACAGAATGTTTTTTCCGGCTCACTTATAACATATTTATTTACTAACAAAAGACGCTTTCCAAACAACAAATATTTACATTCCTTTAATTCTGGCAAACAGGAAAGAAATATCGTCTTTCCGGCTTTAACTTCGCTTTGTTGGAAAGAAACACACCCCAAAACGCCGTTTTTTAATACAAGTCCGTTCAAGACATTAGATTTTCGCAAAAATCATATTGCGTTATTCACCCTTATTTTTCATATCTTTTTATTCTTATTTCACAATATAAGATATAAATTAGAAAGCCCACAACAATAATCAACAGATTTTTGCCAATTACGAAACATATTGTTTTCACGTTTTTTCATATCACTTTTTTCTTATTCGGGAAAAACCGGATTATTGGATACTTTTTCCAACCATAAAGCAAGGTCAATACAAAATCTCGGCATCTTAATGCAGTTTTTATCAGAAAAACAGGCAATAAAACAAATACTTTACGCTTTTTCATCTGTGCTGACATAAATTTTGGATGCCATAAAATGTAAACAACTATTACCTTTATTAAAAATTGCTACGGCAACCTTTTAAATTGCGTACGGTTACGAAAAATCTCATAACAGTGCAGAAAAATATTTCCATACGGTTACGAAGTTCACCGCAACCGTAGAGAAAAAAGTTCGTAACCGTATGCGATGAAATTCGCAACCGTACACAAAAAAACTCACAACCGTATCAATTACATATTACCTGACATTTGGGCTAAAAAACAAAGAAAAAAACTTCCGCCAAAGCAGTTTATAAATAACTAATAATCAAAAGATTGCAACAGAGCATCTTTATAATTCCATTTTTACTGGAAAACGCCTACGGTTACGAAAAATTTATCTACGGTTACAAAACAAGGCATCCGGCGCCTAAAATAATAAATATTTACAATTCAAGCAATCAATAAAATTGTAAACATAAGCTCACAAACAATTAGATTATCCTACTTTTCTGATTAGTTAAATTCCAGCATTTAATCTCCGTTTTCTTCACCCGTAGAAAAAGAATCAGATAACAGGATTCAGAATTAAAGAGAAGAAAAGCAGTTTTTAAATTATAATTTACAAAATTGATTATTTAACCAAAGAATATAAAATACAATCTTTACTGATTAGGTATCCATACGAAACACAACCACCCGACATTATCCATAAAACGAGTCTTTAACCGGAAACAGAAGTGCTCAATTAGTTTACTCTCCAAATAGTTCTACAAACAAAGTCATCGTCTCAGATTTTATTTGTACTTTTACCATACCGGACAAGAACAAGTCTGATTTAACTCCCTACACGGTATCAGAACAACAAGCATAGACAATAGACAATAGTTTGCCCACAACCGTTCACTGCGCCGGAGAGTTTAAATCATTCTTTTTTGGGAAAGTGTCCCCTGTTCAAAAAAGCTCTCATCATCATGAATCTGGAACCAATCAAAGAACTGCTGCAACACACCTATCAAACCAATGAATACCCCGCTCTTCTGAAGCAAATGACACAGTGGTCGGAAGAACGGCCGCTTGACGGTATACGTCTGCTGGACGCGACACCCGTGTACCGCAACACACTCCTAAAACACCTGGCCCTGATTGACGCCGGCGCACAGCTGACTGTCGGAATTTCGGGCGTGATGGCACACGACCCGACAATTGTCAGCCTGCTGAAAGACTGTGGTATTCCTGTATCTGAAGCCGGGCAGCGTGAGGAGGAGACTGATTTTGATATGATTCTGGACTGCGCCGGTTCTTTCTCACATCTGGTTCCGCGAATCGGCTATGTGGAACTGACACACAGCGGCATCGATTCGTTCCGTGACAACCGGCGACCCGTATTTTTTGCCGACGGCGGAAAAATCAAGCGCATCGAGACCTGCCTCGGAACCGGCGAGAGTTATTTCCGCGCCATGCGACAACTTGGATATACCGACTGGGAAGGCCGCAGACTCATCCTTTTCGGCTGCGGAAAGGTAGGCTCCGGCATTTTGTTCCATGCCCACAGCAAAGGTGTAAAAACAACCGTAGTAAGCGACATCAGTTGTCTGCCGCCGAACATCAGCAACTATGCGGCTGAGATTATAGACTATCGCGACCTCGCACACATTACCCAAGCTTTACAGGGAGCCTATGCCGTTGTTACGGCCACAGGCATACGCAACGCCCTGACGGCAATTCCGGCCGAAGCACTCACCGGTAGCGGCGCATTGCTGGCCAATATGGGCGTAGAAGACGAATACGGTCCACACATCGCGCCGGAATATGTATTAAACAACAAGAAAACATTAAACTTCATTCTCGAAGAACCCACCCGCTTACGTTACATCGATGCCACAATGGCTCTGCATAATGCCGGAGCCGTATACCTCAAAAAACAGCATAACCGGCAATCCTACCGGCTCATCATGCCGCCCGAGGAAATCGAAACCGAAGTACTCGACGTGACCCGCATGAACGGACTGCTGGGCAAGGAACTGGCATACATCAGCTAAATTCAGAGCAGCGTAGCCGCCAGACGGCGGGCGTCAGCCAAAATGTCTTCCTCGCCTTCCACCTTGCGTCCCTGCATCAGAATCCGGCCATTACATATCACGGTATCAATCATCGAACTATCCGCCGCATAGACCCAATTACTCTCGGGGTTAAACATGGGAGTCATACATGCGTTGTCATGGCGCACCAGCAGCAGATCGGCAAGCCGTCCCTCTTCGATGACGCCGGCATCCAGTCCCATGGTTTCGGCCCCGGCACGTGTCGCCATGCGCAGCACTTCACCGGCCGACAAGGCTTGCGGCCCGCTGCAAACCTTTGCCAGCAGTGCGGCTATCTTCATTTCCTCACGCATGTCCAGATTATTGTTGGACGAACAGCCATCTGTAGCCAAAGTCACACGGCAACCGGCATCCAACATCTTTTGAACGGGAGCCATGCCCGACGAAAGCTTCATGTTGCTTACCGGACAATGCGCCACAGTGACCTTCCGCCGGGCCAGAATCCGGATATCCTCATCGGTGACATGCACCGCATGAGCGGCAACCACATCCTCTCCCAGAAACCCCATTCTGTCAAGATAGGCCACAGGCGTACAGCCATGTTCCTTAAGACAGGCTTCCACTTCGCCTTGCGTCTCGCTCAAATGAATATGAATTTTCTGTCCGTTACGCCGGGCCACTTCTGCACACCGGCAAAGCAGTTCCTTGCCCACGGTATAAATGGCGTGAGGCGCGACAGCCAGAGATACCCGCCCGTCCGACCCCGGCATAAAATGCTCCAGCAGGTCGAAACTCCGGTTCTTCACACTGTCGTCCTGTGCGTCAATAAACGTAACGCCCAACTCCGCACGTAACCCCATCGCCTCGACAACGGGCAGCGCCACCTCTTCTTTCCAATACATGTCATTGAAGAACACCGTGCCCGACTTTATCATCTCCAGGCAAGCCAGCCGGACACCAACACGGATATGCTCGTCGGTAAAACGCGCTTCAGCCGGCCAGATGTGCTGTTGCAGCCATTCCATTAAAGGCAAGTCGTCGGCATAGCCCCGCAAAAGCGTCATCGCGGCATGATTGTGCATATTATAAAAAGCGGGGAATACGCTCATCCCTTGCGCGTCAATGCATTCCGTTTCCGGACCATCGGAACAAGGCACCGCCGGGTGCTGATGTGAAACGATACGTGAAATCCTGTTTCCTGTGATATGCAAGTCTACAGATTGCCCATTCAAGAGGGCATTACAAATAATTATTTTATGAACTGCCGCCATATCCGTCATTAAAATCACAATTCTGTCTGTTGAAAATATGTTTAAGATTTCGAGCCGCAAGACAAGGCTCGAAAGGTGATGCTGTCCGCAGATTTATCAGACCATGCACAGCCCATGCGGAACATCATCTCAGAAAATCCTTATCTGCCACGTGAATGTACAAAGAAAATCCGAGAATGCCGCTAAGGTCTGAAAAATATTCAATGTTTATATTAACCTGAAAACGGCCATACAATGATATCTTACCGACTAATAGATATTCTTTTTATTGTGACTCCCGAATATATGACTTATCTTTGCAACACATACAGAACTATAAAAACACAATCATTAAATCAATGAAAGCTTATCATATTTATACACTGGCTGCCGCCATACTGTGTAGCACATCGGGCAGCCTTGCACAAATAAGCAAAGGTTCCACTCTTACAAATAGCGAACCAGTTCCGGTGTTCAACTATTCGTTTGAAAACGGTGTGCCGGCAGATGACAGCCAGTCTTTGACAGGCTCGGTTGAAAATGGCGCGCTAATACAGGAAATAGGACACAACAAGGTGTTGTTTACCGGCAGTAACAACGGTTTCATGGATTTTGGCGAACAGGCCGGAAAAGCGTTCTTTTCCGGTGTAACTGATTTCACGCTCAGTCTGGACCTGTATTCAGAGACAGTAAACAACCTGAATAATCTTGGCAATTTCATCTGCTGTTTCTCTAGCCTTTACCCTGTGGTTTACGGACAGAATCAGGACGAGGTGCAATATATTTTCCTCGGCGCAAAGAATCTGTCTTACACCATTAACAACAAGCTTTACGGCGCACAGCAAAGTGTAGGCTACGACAAGAACATTGCCTGCAACACGTGGCAGAACATTACTTACGTGCAGTCGGGCGACACCGGCACGCTCTATCTCAACGGAGACGTCATCGGACAAAAGGATGGCATCACCATCAAGCCGGCGGACATGGCAGACAATTTCATCTACAACTGGCTGGGACGCTCATGCTGGTCGGCAGACTCCTATCTGAAAAACGCCTACATAGACAACTTCAAGATTTACCATGAGGCTCTCACTGAAGAGCAGGTAGGCTCATTGTGCCAGTCACTTGACGGTATGAATCAGGACATGTCTGCTTATATCATATTAAACGCCATCGATCTGGGTAATCTGGACAACGTGAAAACAAATCTGACATTCCCGACCGAAATCAATGGAGTGGCCATCAGCTGGAGTTCGTCTCACCCCGAAACCATTTCGGCCGACGGCACCGTAAACCGACCACACCCCGAAGAGGACAACCGAGAAGTTGTGCTGACTGCCACCGTCAATTACAACGGCACCACCATGAGCCGTGAATTTACGGTAACCGTCATCCATCTGTTTACCGACCAGGCCAGTGTGGAGTATGACACAGAGCAGCTGACCATCCCGGCCGGTTATCTGAACAATGCCAAGTGGTATCTGCCCCTACCCTCTGCCGGAGAACGCGAAAGCCACATTACATGGACTTCGTCGGACCCGTCGTACATCAATGAAAAAGGTGAGCTGCTGAAATTCTCAACCGCAGGCGAGCCACAGGCCAAGGTGACCATGACTGCCACCATCAGTAAAGGCGATGAAAAGCGTGAAAAGACTTTTGAAGTCACCATCGCTTATCCGGAGGAGCAATATGACGGTTATCTGTTTGCCTACTTTGAAGGCTCGGGCGACGGCGCCATGCAGGAACACCTCCGCTTCGGTGTCAGCAGTGATGCCGTAAACTGGAGTGCGCTGAACAAGAACCAGCCCATCATCATGTCGGACACCATCTCACAATCGGGCGGTATACGCGACCCGCACATCCTGCGCGGCGAAGACGGACACACATTCTATATTGTAGCTACCGACATGTATGTTCACCGCTACGGATGGGGTTCCAATCCCGGCATCGTGCTGATGAAATCGGACGACCTTATCAACTGGTCGCACGCTTACATCAACCTGTCACAGGCTTATCCGGAACGCTTTGGCGATGCCCATTGGGTATGGGCCCCACAGACCATCTACGACCCATCGGCCGGTAAATACATGATTTACTTCACGCTCAAACGCAGCACATCAAATGACCTCATTACCTATTATGCTTATGCCAACGAGGATTTTACGGCCTTTGAGGAAGAACCGGAAGTGTTGTTCAGCGCCAAATACGGCTCCATTGACAATGACATCATCTATAAAGACGGACTGTGGCATTTGTTCTACAAAGGCAACACCAAGGATGAGCAGGGCGTAGAATACATTAACGGCATACAGCAGGCTGTGTGCCCCACCCTGCACGGCGACTGGAAAGAAGACTTTATTTATCTGGATGTCTATGCCGGCAAAACACCGGTTGAGGGTTCGGGCATCTTCAAACTGAATGATGACAGAGGATATGTGCTGATGTACGATCTATACACCTCACTGCGTTACGAATACCAAATCAGCAAAGACCTGTTCGACTTCGGCACAAGCTCTTACTCCTTCACCAAGAATTTCAATCCACGCCACGGTACGGTGACCGGCATCACACGCGAGGAAGCAACCCGCCTGAACGATAAATGGGGCGGCGTTCCCGACGACCTGATTACCAACGTCAATCAGCCCAAGACACAGGCCTCATCTCTGTCTATCCGTCAGAAGAATGGTGGAAAGGTTTATATAGAATCACCACAGGCACAAACACTGAAACTATATACCATTGACGGCAAGCTGCAAACAACAACAGAACTTCAGCCCAATCAGGGCGTCTGCCTGATATTGAAACCGGGCATATACATTGCCAATAATACAAAAATAGCCGTGATGTAATCACAACGGAATACGAGCTAACAGCTATCTGAAACGGACCTGACCGGATATTTTTATAAAAAAATGCTCCTGTCAGGTCACGTTTTTTTATTTCGTACGTCTTATTTATAGAAATGGAAGCCAAGGAATTCAAAAACACCATACTGCCACTCAGACCACGGTTGCTAAGCTATGCGAACCAACTGACCGACGGACCGGAAGATGCCGAAGACGCGGTACAGGAGGTTATGCTTAAACTGTGGAACCTCAGACATGAACTGGGGCAATACCGCAGCATCGAGGCTTTTTCCAGGACGCTGACCCATCATGCCTGCATGGACATACAGAGAAGACGTAAGTTTGAATATCCGGCCCAAGCGCACGACCGGCAGGCTGACATACCGGTGATATTATCCGAGCATTTACAAGACATCAAGGACGAAGTCAGACTGATAAAAGAAATCATCGGAATGCTTCCACCTCTTCAACGTCACATCATGCATATGAAAGACATCGAAGAATATGAAAACGAGGAAATCGCCCAAATTACGGGCTGCTCGCCGGAAGCCGTCCGGAAAAATCTGTCACGGGCCAGAAAGAAAGTGAGAGAAACTTATCTCATGGTCGTCAGACAAAGAAACATGAAAATATAACCAAAAACACCATAACCCTATGGAGATAGAAAAATTACTGGAAAAATATTTCGAGGGGACAACGTCCTGCGAGGAAGAACGGCTGTTGCGACAGTTCTTTTCAGGTCCCGACGTGCCGCCCGGTCTGGAAAGTTACCGTCCGTTGTTTGTCTGTCTCGAGAAAGAAATACAGCAACAAAAAGCCAACAGGCAACAAGAGGACGAGAAGACAGAACAGCAAAACACCGCAAGCCGTCCGACAGCAATCCCGATCATTCCTATCTCACGCAGACGAATGTATTACTGGTATGCGGCAAGTGCCGTTGCTCTGGTGATTCTATGTGTGACCGGCATACACTCCAGACTGCAATACAGCGAGGAACGGTCCGGCAATTATGTCATCATAAACGGCGAACGTTATAATGACCCGAAACTTGTCCAGGCCAAAGCCATAGAAGCATTACAAATAGTTGGCTTCAGTGATGAAGAACTACATTCTCAAATCATTCCCGACTTATAAACCATATGCCATGAAAGAAACAAGCATCACATACCGCCTGCGGACACTGTTCTTACTGCCGCTTCTTTGCAGCTGTCTGAACACATGGGCACAGCAAGGGTTGCATATCGCGTCACTCTTTGAAAAATATGGTGAGCAGAAAAAGGTTACCATGGTGGAACTTAACGCCGGCATGCTTCACGCATACCGGATGACGTTGTACAAGAGTATGGTTTTTGAGAATGTCACGCCTTATCTGAACGACATACTGCAATGCCTTAAACAAGATGCCGCATCAAGCCACGTCACCAAGACGCAGGAGATAAAGGAAAGCGGGCAACTAATTAGTGCCTATTATTGCCTGACACCTGTCAGAAACCGGAAAAAAACAAAGAACCGTTATATCCTTTTTAAACGCGACCGGAAAAACAAAGCCGCACTCGTATATATAGAAGGTGAACTTAACGAGAAAGAGATGCTTAAAATACTTTACCAAAATCAGGAATAACGTATTAACGGAACAAGAATAAAAACAAACTTTCATATAAATCAGATTCTATGAGAACAAGAACCTTACTCACGGGAGCCTTGTTTTGTCTTGCGACAGGCTGCCTTGCCCAAACGACAGACAATCATCCCGAACGCACAAAAGTGGAAGCACACGGTGATTCTATCATCATTGTAAAAGGTAAGAATAATGTGCGCATCAAACTGTATGAACAAACAGGAAATGGAAACGAACCGTATGAAACGGAAATCTACGACGGTGTTTATCTGGAACAAACAGATGAAAAGCAAAGAAGTTTTCTTGACGCGCTACCTTTTATACCTAACAAAAAGAATAATAACCGGTATGAGCCGCACATCGCAAGTATCTATATCGGATTTGCCCGTTTGCCGGAACAGATTCCTGAGTTTTCGGCCGGAAAAGCCATTCCGCTCAATCTGGGACTCAGTTGGGAATTCGGCTTTAATCTGATAGGTTCGGGATTCCCATTTAAGAATCCGCACTGGGGATTAAACTATGGTCTTGGTTGGGGATATCGTTCATTCAGTATTGACGGCAACCGTGCCCTGGTAAAATATGACGGTTTCAGCGCATTGGAAAACGGCGGTATACGTCCCGGAGCCACTCCCGGTACAGAAGAAGAAATCAGTTACAGCAGCAGCCGTCTGCGTCACTTCTTCTTCCGCATACCGATTCAGATTGAAGTACAGAAACGCTTTCACAGACATCCTCTCTTTTTCAGTTTCGGTCCGGAAGTTGAAATCCGCCATGGCATAAAATCGTTTACCCATATCAACGGCGGTAAGAAACAGCGTATCGGCAGAGACATGTACGTAAATCCGGTCGGTGTCAACCTGCTTGTACAGGCCGGCTATGGTGATATAGGTTTCTATCTGCGCTACTCTGCCATACCGTTGTTCCAGAAAGACAAAGGTCCCGACGCGGTACCCTATTCCTTCGGATTGTGCTGGTATTGGTAAAATACAGCTCCAATCAATAAAAAATAGTGATAAAAGGTGAAAATCCCGAATCTGCGGGAAACCTTTTATCACTATCTATTTTTTAGTAACGACAGAGCTTTTTAAATAGAAAGAATACCCAACACGTCGATAAGTTCTTTCTTTATTGGCTTGTCGCTCTTGATGGCATTGGTAAACGGTACGTAAACAACTTCATCGTTGCGAATACCAATCATTACATTGCGCTGTCCTTCCTTCAAAGCCTGAATGGCTCCTACGCCAAGACGTGAAGCCAGAATACGGTCGTATGCACTTGGAGAACCACCACGCTGAAGATGACCAAGGATAGAAACCCGCACATCAAACTCGGGATATTCTTTCTTCACACGGTCGGCATAGTACATGGCACCGCACTTAGGACTCTCGGACACAATGACCATACTTGAACTCTTACTCTTACGAATACCACGGCTGATAAACTGCTCAAGCTGATCGGCATTAGAAGAATCCTCCGGAATAATGGCAGCTTCGGCTCCACTGGCAATCGCACTGTTCTGCGCAAGGAAACCGGCATCGCGTCCCATCACTTCGATGAAGAAAATACGTTCGTGAGAAGTGGCAGTATCACGGATCTTGTCCACACACTCAACAATTGTATTCAATGTGGTATCATAACCAATGGTAGAATCGGTTCCACTCAAATCATTGTCAATGGTTCCGGGCAAACCGATACAGGGCACATCAAATTCCTCAGCAAAAATACGTGCTCCAGACAATGAACCATTACCACCAATAACAATAAGAGCGTCGATACCGGCAGCCACCATATTTTCGTGCGCCTTGGCACGTCCTTCGGGCGTCATAAACTCTTTGCTGCGAGCTGTTTTGAGAATTGTACCTCCACGCTGGATAATATTGCTGACATTCTCTGTTGTAAATTCCTTGATCTCGTTGTTAATCAATCCTTCATAACCCCGATAAATACCTTTCACAGTAAGACCTGAAGCAATACCCGCACGCGTTACGGCACGTATAGCCGCATTCATACCCGGTGCATCACCTCCTGAAGTGAGAATACCTATACATTTAATTTTTCCCATTTTCGTATATAATAAAAATAAGTCTTTTAGTCTTTAATAATTTTGGTGCAAAGATAGTGAAAGGCGAGCGCAGTGACAAAAGAAAAACATAGTTTTTTATTTGGAACATGCCGAGCCGCATCCTATCTTATCCAAAGATAGTGATAAAAAAAACATCAGCACTTTTTACCCCGTTGAAAATTGTATTTTGCCTCTGTTTTTAGCCTAGATTAAGAATTAAACGATGACAGATGTGAAGAAAGTATTTCTTTTTTTAACTTATTTATTGTCAGTATCATTATAAAATCGTATCTTTGCAGCCGGATTTATAGTCAATATAATGTCTAATAGTATTAACTCAATTATTATCAATTAATTAAATTAAATGGCAGATTTAAAAAACGTAGCACCTTTGGCTGACTTCGATTGGGATGCTTATGCTTCTGGCGACACTCAGACAAATGTAAGCCGCGAAAGCCAGGAGAAGGCTTACGAAGGCTCTTTGAACAAGGTAAATGACCACGAAGTGGTAGACGGTACCGTTATCGCAATGAACAAACGCGAAGTGGTAGTCAACATCGGCTTCAAGTCAGACGGTATCATTCCGATGAGCGAATTCCGTTACAACCCGGACTTGAAGGTTGGTGACACTGTAGAAGTGTACATCGAAAATCAGGAAGACAAGAAAGGTCAGCTGATTCTTTCTCACAAGAAAGCTCGCGCAACCCGCTCATGGGATCGTGTGAACGAGGCTCTCGAGAAAGAAGAAATCATCAAGGGTTACATCAAGTGCCGCACGAAGGGTGGTATGATCGTAGACGTATTCGGCATTGAAGCATTCTTGCCGGGTTCTCAAATCGATGTTAAGCCTATCCGTGACTACGATGTATTCGTAGGCAAGACCATGGAATTCAAGGTTGTTAAAATCAATCAGGAATTCAAGAATGTTGTTGTATCTCACAAGGCTCTTATTGAAGCTGAGTTGGAACAGCAGAAGAAAGAAATTATCGGCAAGCTCGAAAAAGGCCAGGTTCTGGAAGGAACTGTCAAGAACATCACTTCTTACGGTGTATTCATCGACTTGGGCGGCGTAGACGGTTTGATTCACATCACCGATTTGTCTTGGGGCCGTGTAAGCGATCCGAAGGAAGTTGTACAGTTGGATCAGAAGATCAACGTTGTTATCCTCGACTTCGACGACGAGAAGAAGCGTATCGCACTTGGTTTGAAGCAATTGACTCCGCACCCATGGGATGCTTTGGATCCTAACTTGAAGGTAGGTGACAAGGTTAAGGGTAAAGTTGTTGTGATGGCTGACTACGGTGCATTCATCGAAATCGCTCCGGGCGTAGAAGGTCTTATCCATGTATCAGAAATGTCATGGAGCCAGCACTTGCGTTCAGCTCAGGATTTCATGAAGGTTGGCGACGAAGTTGAAGCAGTTATCCTTACTCTTGACCGTGACGAGCGTAAGATGTCTCTCGGTATCAAACAGCTTAAGGCTGATCCATGGGAGAACATCGAAGAAAGATATCCTGTTGGCTCTAAGCACACAGCTAAGGTTCGCAATTTCACTAACTTCGGTGTATTTGTAGAAATCGAAGAAGGTGTTGACGGCCTGATTCACATCTCTGACCTGTCTTGGACTAAGAAGATCAAACATCCTTCTGAATTTACTCAGATTGGTGCAGACATCGAAGTTCAGGTATTGGAAATCGACAAAGAGAACCGTCGCTTGAGCCTCGGCCACAAGCAATTGGAAGAGAATCCTTGGGATGTATTCGAAACTGTATTTACAGTTGATTCTATCCACGAAGGTACTATCGTTGAAATGTTGGACAAGGGCGCTGTAATCCAGTTGGAGTATGGTGTTGAAGGTTTCGCAACTCCGAAACACCTCGTTAAGGAAGACGGCAGCCAGGCTCAGCTGAACGAGAAGTTGCAGTTCAAGGTTATCGAATTCAACAAGGAAAGCAAGCGCATCATCCTTTCTCACAGCCGCATCTACGAAGATGCTCAGCGTGCAGAAGCTAAGGAAGCTAAGAAAGCAGCAGCCAGCGCAACTAAGAAGAGCAAGAAGGAAGAAGCTCCAATGATTCAGAATCAGGCAGCTTCAACAACTCTTGGCGATATCGACGCTTTGGCAGCTTTGAAAGCACAGATGGAAAAGGGCGAATAATTTTATTCACACCTCTTAATAAATAAAAAGAACGGCAGATTTATCTGTCGTTCTTTTTTTGTGTACATTTGCATCACATAGTGAAGCATTATCAAATACATGGAGAAATTCGAACTGACCATATTGGGATGCGGGTCGGCTCTGCCGACAACAAGACATTTTGCGACTTCGCAAGTCGTCAATATGAGAGACAAACTCTACATGATAGATTGTGGAGAAGGCGCACAAATGCAATTCAGGCGCTCGAAACTGAAGTTTTCAAGACTTAACCATATCTTTATCTCTCATCTGCACGGAGACCACTGTTTCGGCCTGCCGGGACTGCTTTCCACATTGGGCCTGCTGGGACGGACTTCTACGCTGCACATACATGCTCCGGCCAGTTACGAGGCTATGCTAAATCATACCTTGGAGTTTTTCTGCAAAGGAATGGAATATAAAGTAGAGTTTCATCCTGTTGATACGACACAATATACATGTATACACGATGACCGCTCTGTATCAGTATATAGTATACCACTACACCACCGAATTGCATGCTGTGGTTTCCTTTTCAAAGAGAAAGCCCCCCTGCCCCATATACGGAGGGATATGATTGACTTTTACCAAATTCCCTACTATGCCATCAACAGTATAAAGAATGGAGAAGACTGGACACTTCCTGACGGAAAGATTATACCTAATGAATATCTGACATATCCAGGTGACCCGGCACGTTCTTATGCCTATTGTTCGGATACTTGCTATATACCGGAATTACAGAATTACCTTCAAGAGGTGGATCTTTTGTTTCATGAAGCAACATTTCTTAATGAAGACGCAGTACGGGCTGCTGAAACCTGCCATACCACCGCACTCCAAGCTGCCACATTAGCCAAAGCCTGTAACGCCAAACGACTTTGCATAGGACATTTCTCGGCCAGATACGAAGATGAAAACACTTTACTTGAAGAAGCTAAAACAGTGTTTAACAACACAATTTTAGCCAAAGAAAATCTGACCATTCAAATTTAACTATAATTATTGGGGTTTATACACAATAATATTTGTTTTTTACGTTGCTTTCTGCTATATTTGCAGTAATAGATTCAGAGAACAACAGTAATAATATGGTCAAAAAAATATGTTTAATCGCAATGGCAATATGCTTGTGGATGCCTGCAAGCACATGTTTTGCTCAGGCTACAGAAGATGGAGGAATTGAGAACTCTGCTTCTGAAGTGACCATAAGTCTGAATGGTTCTACTGTCACAATCAGAAATGCCGAAGGACAGGCGGTAGAATTATATGCCATTACAGGTGTACAAATCGCGTCCTACAGAATAGGACGGAATCAAAAAGAATTGGTTCTGACTTTGAAAAAAGGGTTCTATATTATAAAAGTCAACAAGATGACGCGAAGAATCACAATACCTTAATGAAACATTTTATATCAATAATGTAACTTTTCTTATCTCTCAATATTTCGCCTTGTTTATCCCCCTAACAACAACAAGGCGATTTTTTGTATCTGACAGGTTCAAGAAAAACACCGATAAGCATTAAACCTTTTTTATCCAGAACCGTCAAAAAGACGTTACCCGTTCACGACATGACACAACAGAATGATGAACAAGTCCTAATCAACCAGCTACAGGACGAAAAAACAAGACGACAGGCTTTTGAACAAATAGTCCGCCAATACAGCCAGCCTTTATACTGGCAAATTCGTCGTATGGTATTTTCTCATGAAGATGCCAACGATGTCTTACAGGAATGTTTCATCAAGGCCTGGAACAATCTTGCACAATTCCGTGGCGATTCCAAGCTATCTACCTGGCTCTATCGCATTGTCATCAATGAAACGCTTAACTTCATAAAACGACAGAAAGAACATGTGAGTATAGACTCCAGTGAGGCAAACATCATTAACCAACTAAGCAGTGATCCTTATTTTGATGGCGATGAAACCGCTCTGCAATTGCAAGAAGCCATCTCCAAACTTCCGGAAAAACAACGTGCCGTATTCACGATGAAATATTATGAGGAAATGAAATATGAAGATATGAGCCGTATTCTGGATACCAGCATAGGAGCCTTAAAAGCTTCATATCATCATGCAGTAAAAAAAATCAGTGATTTTTTTAATGCTACTGATTAAACCATAATCACACACCGGCGTCTAATTAATAAAGAAAGGGATTAAGACAATGAAAGAAGAAGAGATTATCAAACAGAAATTCGGTTGCGGTAATCCGTTTACCGTACCTGAAGGATATTTCGAACAATTGACGACCAACATTATGGCGCAATTGCCGGATTCTCCACAGGGTACAACAAAAGTTGTTCATAAGTCTACAGTACGCCAGTGGCGAATCAGACTTATGAGTTATGCAGCAGCAGCGTGTATCTGTGGTCTTATGCTTTTCGGAGTTTCCTCACTGATGAATCATCACAATCTAAACTCATCAGCCACAGCCTCTTCTCATTTGCAAACAGAACAATATACTGACAGTGAAGAAGAATACATCAATGATGCCTTAGATTATGCAATGGTCAGTAACCAAGAAATTGCCCTTTATCTAACAGATGTCTATTAAAAAGAAATTATTATGATGAGAAGAATTATATTAATTGTCATGTTATGTGCATGCTGGTTTAACCTGCCACTTTCAGCACAACCGCCTCAAGGCAGATTCTCACCCAAAGAATATGCCAAAGAACTGGAAGCATTCATAGCCCAACAAGCTTGTTTGAGTCCGTCAGAAGCCGATGCATTTTTCCCTCTTTTTCATGAGATGCGCAATAAACAACGTGCTATCAATTGGGAAATAATCGAAATGAAACGACAAAAACCGACTCCGAATGCTTCTGATAAGGACTTTTATAATCTGATAAAAAATATCACAAACCTTAAGACTGAGTCCATAGAACTGGAAGGTGAATATTATAAAAAGATGTGCAAAGCGATACCTGCACAGAAAGTATACAATGCCATGCAGGCTGAAGACAAATTCCACCGGCGTATGCTTCGACGGTTCAGTAATCCTAAACCTCACAAAAAAGGAAACAAACATTAAAGACATAAAAACGCTGCGTTTCTCCATCACACGCAGCGTTTTTATATTTTTATTTATCACAGTAAGTTAAACCGTAAAACTTGGTTAGAAAACGAATACATCAATAAAACCATTTGCCGGTTCTACGGAATATATAAGATCTATTCATCCAATTTACCTTCACGTTCCAAAGCTTTCGCCTCATTCCATAATTCATCCATCTCTCCCAATGTCATATCCTTAAGCGAACGCCCTTGACGTATGGAATGCTGTTCTACATAATTAAATCGACGTATAAATTTGCGGTTAGTGCGTTCCAAGGCGTTATCCGGATTAATATGATAAAGCCGTCCTGCATTAATTACACTAAACAGAAAATCGCCAAATTCATCTGTTGACTTTTCCTTATCCTCCTTTGCCAATTCAGCCTTGAGTTCATGAAGTTCCTCAATAACTTTATCCCAAACATCTTCTTTCTTTTCCCAATCGAAACCGACATTTCTTGCCTTATCCTGAATCCGATAAGCCTTAATCAATGAAGACAAAGCTTCGGGTACTCCACTTAATACAGTTTTATTGCCGTCTTTTTCTTTCAGCTTGATTTGTTCCCAATTCTGGACGACTTCACCAGCCGATTCAGCCTTGGCCTCACCATAAACATGCGGATGACGGAAAATCAATTTATCCGTCAGTTTGTTACAAACATCTGCAATATCAAAGTCTCCTGTTTCGCTCGCTATTTTAGCATAAAAACAGACATGTAAGAGTACATCTCCCAATTCCTTACATATGTTCTTTTTATCGTTCTTCATCAATGCGTCACATAACTCGAACGTCTCTTCTATCGTATTGGGACGTAAACTTTCATTTGTCTGTTTTCTATCCCACGGACATTTCTCACGCAATGTATCCAGAACATCAAGAAAACGTCCGAAGGCTGCCATTTGTTCTTCTCTTGTATGCATGCTTTCTTTTTTATATTACGTAATCAGTACCGACAACGCACCGGTATCCAATTCCACAAAAAATAAAACGACTTACAGTTATAAATAAAATATCATCAAGGCTTCTTAAAATCGGCCTTGATGATAAATATGATATTGATAATCAAAAATCTTCAAACAGAGAACGCTCCCTCATACAATTAGAATTCTGCATTCTTCGGTGTACGTGGGAATGGGATTACATCACGAATATTCTGCATTCCAGTCACGAAAAGAATCAGACGCTCGAAGCCCAAACCAAATCCACTATGCGGACATGTACCAAACTTACGGGTATCAAGATACCACCACATATCTTTCATCGGAATATTCAATTCATTGATACGGGCCAACAGTTTATCATAACTCTCTTCACGTTCTGAACCTCCGATGATTTCACCGATCTGCGGGAACAAGACATCCATTGCGCGAACAGTCTTACCATCTTCGTTCATCTTCATATAGAATGCCTTAATCTCCTTAGGATAGTCTGTTAATATAACAGGACGCTTAAAGTGTTCCTCCACAAGATAACGCTCATGCTCACTCGCCAAATCAGCTCCCCAATAAATAGGGAACTCAAACTTATGACCGTTCTTAACCGCTTCTTCCAGAATTTCGATACCCTTAGTATATGGCAAACGTACGAAATCATTGTTTACCACAAAATTCAAACGTTCAAGCAATGTTTTATCAATCATCTTATTCAGGAACGCCAAATCATCCTGACAATTTTCCAATGCCCAACGTACACAATACTTAATGAAGTCCTCAGCCAAATCCATATTGTCGTTGATATCATTGAATGCCACCTCGGGTTCAATCATCCAGAATTCAGCCAAATGACGCGGGGTATTGGAATTCTCAGCACGGAATGTCGGACCAAAAGTATAAATCGCACCAAGTGCGGTTGCACCCAACTCACCTTCCAACTGTCCAGACACGGTCAAAGAGGTCGTTTTTCCAAAGAAATCATCAGAATAATCAATCTTTCCATTTTCATCTTTCTTCAGATCATACAAATTCTTTGTAGTAACCTGGAACATCTGTCCGGCTCCTTCGCAGTCGCTGGCTGTAATAATCGGGGTATGAAAATAGAAGAAACCATGTTTATGGAAATAATCATGAATGGCCATCGCCATGTTGTGACGAATACGGAATACAGCTCCAAATGTATTTGTACGCAAACGCATATGAGCATAGTTACGCATATATTCCATAGTCTGGCCTTTCTTCTGCATCGGATAGTCAGAACCACACAAGCCAAGAACCGTAATTTCCTGAGCATGTATCTCTACATTCTGCCCAGAACCTACACTCTGTACCAAATCACCAGTCACACTTAAACATGCACCTGTTGTAATTTGCTTGAACAAATCGTCTGCAAACTTATCAGAGTCTGCAACGATCTGCACATTATTTATGGTTGAACCGTCATTTAATGCAATAAAATGAACGGCTTTACTGCTACGGTGAGTACGCACCCAACCTTTTACCGTTACTTTTGCACCGAAATCATCACGTTTCAATACATCAACAACCCTTGTTCTACGAATAGTTTCCATATTATACAATATTACTATATTCAATTAAAAAGCGCCCATACGAAGCATGTTCACTTCCTGTTCTGTAAGGAAGCGCCAGTCGCCACGACGCAGGTTCTTCTTGGTCAATCCGGCAAACAACACACGATCGAGTTTGACAACACGATAGCCTAATGCCTCGAATATACGGCGTACAATACGATTTTTACCGGAATGAATTTCTATGCCTACCTGTTTTTTATCTGTAGGACTCGCATAGTCAACAGCATCAGCACGTATTTCACCATCATCAAGCGTAATACCTTCTGCGATACGACGTAAATCGGCAGCTGTCACATTCTTATCTGTATAAACATGATAAATCTTCTTTTTCAAGAATTTAGGATGTGTCAGTTTTGAAGCCAAATCACCATCGTTGGTAAACAGCAACACACCAGTCGTATTACGGTCAAGACGTCCTACCGGATAAATCCGTTCAGGACATGCATTCTTCACCAAATCCATCACAGTCTTGCGATTTTGAGGATCATCACTGGTGGTTACATAATCTTTAGGTTTATTTAAAAGGACATATACCTTACGTTCTATATTTATCGGCTGATCATGGAACTTCACCTCATCAGAACGCTTAACCTTAGTTCCCAATTCCGTAACAACCTCGCCATTAACGGAAACGACACCTGCCGTAATAAATTCATCCGCTTCACGACGAGAACAAACGCCTGCGTTAGCCAAAAATTTATTCAAGCGTATAGGTGCATCGGGATCAACATTGAGTTCTTTATATTCAATCTGTTTCTTAAGGCTATACTTTGCATTCGGATCATAATCCGCCGTACGGCGACGTGCCGGACGAGGACCACCAAATGAAGGTTTGTTATAGCCATAACCTCCCTGCTGTTTACGATAACCGCCGTAATTACTGTGTCCATAGCCGCCTTCACGGTTATAGCCACCATTTCTGTTATAAGCACCAGTATTTCTATTATTATAATTACCCTCGCGATTATAACCTTCTTCATGATTAAATCCAGTATTCTCGCGATTATAATTTGAACGATAACCGCCTTGTCTACCATCACGATTATAGCCAGGACGCTGTCCGAAACTACGATAAGTTTTCTGCTCGCCAACAGAATTATAAGGACGGTAAACACGTTCACCCCGTGAACCATCAGCCGAATATGCACGTTCTGTACGCTGCACACGCGGACGATGCTGACGGCTACCATCTTGGTTATAACTCTTGTAATTTTCTCTGTTGTATGGCTTGTAACCCTCACGGTTACGATCTGATTCGCTTTCAGCGAAATTTTCGCGCCATTTTTCGTCTTCCATATTCATTAATTCAATAATTTAAAAAGATTATATCGACCTCGCGGCCTGTTATATTTAAAAATGTTCTATCACATTCCCGTATATGAATGCGGTGTAATCGCACGGAGTTCTTTCTTAATATCTTCGCTTACGTTAAGTTCTTCTATGAAATTTTTAATAGATTCTTCTGTGATAGCCTGATTTGTACGTGTCAAGGCTTTTAAAGCTTCATAAGGATGAGGATATGCCTCACGACGCAGGATTGTCTGAATAGCCTCAGCTACAACAGCCCAACAGTTATCCAAATCAGCATTTATTGCATTCTGATTGAGTAACAATTTGCGCAGACCTTTCAATGTACTCTGAATTGCTATCACCATATGCCCCATCGGCACACCGACATTACGCAAAACGGTTGAATCCGTTAAATCACGCTGCAAACGTGAAACCGGCAATTTCATAGACAAATGAGCTAAGACAGCATTTGCTATTCCTAGATTACCTTCAGAATTCTCAAAATCAATCGGATTAACTTTATGAGGCATTGCACTTGATCCTACCTCGCCAGCCTTAATCTTCTGCTTGAAATATTCCATAGATACATACTGCCAGAAATCACGATCCAAATCAATAATAATCGTATTGATACGTTTCATGGCGTCAAAAATAGCGCCTAAATTATCATAGTTGGAAATCTGAGTAGTATATTCTTCACGCTCTAATCCTAATTTCTCAGCAACGAAACGGTTTCCGAAAGCTTTCCAATCGTAATCCGGATAAGCCACATGATGCGCATTATAATTACCTGTTGCTCCACCAAACTTTGCTGTAATAGGACATGCTTTCAACATGGCAAGCTGACGTTCCAAACGATAAACAAACACCATTACTTCCTTACCCAAACGAGTAGGAGAAGCTGGCTGCCCATGTGTTTTTGCCAACATCGGAACATCTTTCCATTCTTCAGCATACGTACGCAACTGATCTATCAGTTCTTCAATCTGAGGATAATAACACTCATTCAACGCATCTTTAATAGACAATGGCACCGAAGTGTTGTTTATATCTTGAGATGTAAGTCCAAAATGAATAAATTCCTTATAAGCCTCAAGACCGCCAATTTTATCAAATTCTTCTTTGATGAAATATTCTACAGCCTTTACATCGTGATTGGTAACTTTCTCTATATCTTTTACGCGCTGTGCATCTACTTCTGAGAAATTTCTGTAAATATCACGCAATGTTTCAAATAGATTATGATTGAAACCGGCCAATTGCGGCAATGGCAATTCGCAAAGCGTAATAAAATACTCAATTTCAACACGCACGCGATAGCGAATCAATGCATATTCTGAAAAATAAGAAGCAAGAGCCTCTGTTTTACCTCTATATCGGCCATCAATAGGTGAGATAGCCGTTAATAAATCTAACTCCATAAACAATACGTATTATTTGAGCTACAAAGTTAATTCATTTTATTGATTTTCATATCCTAAATAAAGAAAATCTTCATGTGAAAACACATTCTCTTGTACCAACACCCAATGATTTGCTGTGAATGTTATAAATTCTGTTGACAGCCTTACATAAAAAGCACGGAAAAGCTCTGATTTTGAGTTCCTACACTCAAAAACAGCATATCAATATAAATATATTCAAATATGTATTTATCCTCAGCAATATTCTACTTGGATTCATAACTCCAACCGTTATCTCCATGATAAATCATTTGCCGAGTCATTCCACCATCTATACAAATATTCTCTCCCGTAATAAATCCGGCTTTATCACTGCAAAGAAACAACACCATCTGAGCTATATCCTGAGGATGTCCTACTCGGCCACATGGTTGTTGTAAGGCATCAGCACCATCAAAAACAGCCCCTGTAGTATCAATCCAACCAGGTGAAACAGAATTAACGCGAACCTTACCGGCCAAACTGACAGACAAAGCATGTGTTAAAGCAGAAATACCTCCTTTCGCAGCCGTATAACTTTCAGTCTGAGGCTGACTCATACGATCGCGCGAAGAGGAAATATTAACAATTGAGCCATCCGAAGCAAAATGTTCCTTAAACAATTTTACCAAATAAAACGGAGCAACAACACCAACACGCTGAGCATAACAAAACTCCTCATAAGAACATTCGTCTATCCCTTTAAATAAAGGCATAGCGTTATTGACCAAAATATCGACATGGCCATAATCAGACAACACCTTTTCTGCAAAACGTTCAAGAACGACCTTATCAGACAAATCACCAATAAAATAATCATTGGGTAAGATATCTATTATTGCCACATGTGCACCCCGAATCGCAAATTCATCTGCTATACACTTCCCTATACCACGGGCCGCCCCCGTTATAACTACTACTTTATCCTTAAATTGTTCCATAAATGATTTATTGCCGGCATTCTGTTATGTCTCACTCTACATGCTATTCAAATAAGACTTTAAAATTATGCTTAAAATGAGAATCCCTAAGGTTTTTACGTTAACCCCACCTAAGCCTCAAATCTTAGATGAATTTCCTAAAAACAAAAAAGAGATACCATTTTGGTATCTCTCGTGGGCGTTGACGGATTCGAACCGCCGACCCTCTGCTTGTAAGGCAGATGCTCT
>CAJMNM010000004.1 GCA_905214795.1 uncultured bacterium | reverse complement strand
TGAATTCGGACGTTTTCTGCAATATTATGCCAATGCACCGGAGATAGAGGAGCCTTCGGCAAGAGGAGAAAAGAAGGATGGAAAAGGCAAGCGTAAAGGTCGTACGGCGGAAGAAGGCTATGTGCGTCTGTTCCTGAATCTCGGTAAGACGGACGGTTTCTATGCCAAGGAAATCATGAAACTTGTGAATGACAATGTGCATGGCAAGGTGGAAATCGGACGTATTGACTTGATGAAGAATTTCTCATTCTTTGAGGTGGCCGAAGAAGAGGCCGACCGTGTTATTCAAGCACTTAATAAGGTGCATGCCAAGAGCCGCCGTGTGACGGTTGAAGTGGCCAGCGGTGATCCGCATGAGGAAAAATCGCGTGGAGGAAAGAAACGCCGCGGCGAATCTAAAAACGGTTCGGACAATGTTGCCGGAAAAGACAAGAAAAAGTCGGGCAAACAGGCCGATGAAAAGCCTAAGAAGGAAAAACCAAGCCGTGAGGAACGTGGCTATACGGCGGCACGTGGTAAGAAATATACCAAGGATGACTGGAAACAGTTCTTTCAGCCTGTAGATAACAGACCGCTGAAAGGCGAGGAGCCGGATTTTACGGAGGAAGGCTGGGCACGCCGTCGTCCGAAGAAGAAATAAATTTGTGGTGAATCACCAGACCTGACAGATGTCTTGTCATTGTTGGCTGTATGGGGGATGGAGGCCGGCAAGACAAGGCATTTTTTATTAGTCTTAAATGTTGCCGGTCTTTATGTGCTTTTATTTATGATGGGCTATTTCTGCTCTGATGCGGCTTAAAGATTGTGGCGTAATCCAAAGATAGGAGGCAATATATTTTAGCGGAACATGTTGCAGAAGTTCCGGGTTGTCTTCCAATAAAGTCAGATAACGTTCCTTTGCTCTTGGGGCGCCGCTGTTCATCAGCCAGGTGTCGAGTTCAAAAATCTGACGTTCGAGCAAGCGCCGGCCAATGCGGGCAGCGTTGACAGATGACATGTAAAAACTCTCCAGATTCTCTTTGCTGATGCTGTATAGAAGGCTTTCACTCATGGCTTCGATTTTCAACATCGAACGGCGGCCGGCAACAAAACCCCATGAAGAGAACAGACATTCTCCCTGTGAGGCGAACCACAGTGTGACGTCGTCTCCGTTATCATTAATGTATGATGCCCGCCAGATGCCGTTGGCTATGATATAGAAATCGGTGTTGCATTTGCCGTTTTCGACAATGCAATCGCCTTTCTTATATGCCTTGGGAGACATTCTGGTAATAAGTTCAAGAATATCGGCCTGAGGTATATCATAACGTTTACACAGACGTTCTACAAATGTGTTGACCATAATCGTATGTCATTGCTTTACATACAAAGATAACAATCACTTGCGGTTTGACCAATAAATTCCGATGATAAGCAGAAAAGTGAGAAACTCGGCCAATGGTACGGCCAGCCAGTTGCCGGCCATGCCTGCTATTTGTGGCATAATCCAGAAACCTAACAGCAGGAAAATGAAACCGCGCATGATAGTAACGGTCATGGCTGTGGCATCGCGCTCGATGCTCTGAAAGTAGCCTATCGCGACCATATTGACAGCCATAAATATGAATCCCGAAGCAAACAGCGGCAAACCTTCGACTGCCAGTTCATAGGCTTTATAGGCCGGTGAGACGAACAATGACACTATTCCGTGGATACATGCCGAGGTCAGGAAAAAACATAAAACGCCGAAGCCGATGGCAGTTTGGAGTGCTATTTTACAGGCTTCGTATACCCGACGTTGTTCTCCGGCACCATAGTTATAACTTAAAATCGGTTGTACGGATTGGGCGATGGCGTTGTAGACCATAAAAATAATGGGGAAAAAATAGCAGGCTATGCTGTAGGCTGCCACACCGTCCTCTCCGGCATCGCGCATGAACACATAGTTTCCTGTAAACATCATCATGGCAATGGCAGCTTCGCACAGAAACGACGGGAAACCAAGCCGGCACATGTAGCCTACGTTGCGGCATGTCATTCTGAGACTTTTAAGGTGGGTCTTGATGCGGTAGAGTTTGATGGTTTGTCCTTTAAACAGCAGATACCACAAAATCATGGCCGCTCCTACGATATATCCCAGGCTGGTTGCCAACGCCGCTCCAAGCATTCCCCATTGCAGGGGGAATATGAACCAGTAGTCGAGAACTATATTCAGCAATGCGGGGATGACATTGCACATCATGGCGTATTGAGGTGAGCCGTCCAGTCTGATGAAAAACATTCCGGAACTTAACAGTGCGCTGAAAACAAGAAAAGGCAGGAACCAGTGCATGTATTCCTTTACTAAAGGCAAAAGTCGGGCGGAACTTCCCAACCATAGCGCAACTTTCTCTGTATTGAGAATCACAAAGAGCCAGATTAACGCAAGAAAAAGGGTAGACACAATAATAGCCTGTGTCACATTGATACAGGCCGATTTCTGTTTGCCGTGTGACAGATGGATTGAAGCGACTACGGATGCTCCTACACCGAACATCAGTCCGATACCGGTGTTGAGTAGAAACAGTGGAGCCGTAATGTTTACCGCAGCCAGGGCGTCGCTGCCCAGACCGTGTCCTACGAAAATACCGTCGGTAATAACAAAAATGGCAGAAAACACCATACCGAGTACTGTCGGTAGAAGTAATTTCCTGAATAGCTTTGGTATTGCCATATTTCCAAAGTCAATACTATCTTTCATCTTGAGTAGTTTTTGATTTTGGCGCAAAGATATGGCGTTTGTAAAGACTGAAGCTTACCAAATGGTAATTTCGGTGTGCCGGTTTGAAAAAGTTAAGCCTTATTGGTCAGTTCCGGACAGATTGCAAGCGCCTTGTTCTCGGCGGCTTCCATGATTTCGCGCTCACCCGGCCCTTTGTCGTTAATACCGCAGAGATGCAAGATGCCGTGTATGATGACACGATGAAGTTCCTGTTCATATGTAGTTCCGACCTGTTCGGCATTGGTACGTACGGTGTCCAGACTGATAAACAAATCACCTGATATGGTATCGCCTTCGCAATAATCGAAGGTGATGATGTCGGTATAGTAGTCGTGAGACAGATACTGGCGGTTGACCTCCAGAATTTTCTCGTCGTTGACGAAAATATAGGCGATTTCACCGACCTTCTTACCATATGAGGCCGCAACGGCCTTTACCCATGCGGAGTTCTCACGTTTCTTGATTTTCGGCATTTTTACGCCTTCCACGTTGTAAGTAATCATATTTAGAATGTTTAGTCAAACAATCCGGGTTGGGTACCGGTGTTAAATCGGTTGCGGCCCAGATGGCGGTAAGCCAGATCTGTGACTTCGCGTCCCCGTGGAGTACGTTTGATAAATCCTTCTTTTATGAGGAATGGTTCGTAAACTTCTTCTACGGTACCCGCATCTTCGCCGACTGCGGTGGCGATTGTGGTGATGCCTACAGGGCCGCCCTTGAATTTGTCTATAATGGTGAGCAGTATTTTATTGTCGATTTCATCGAGGCCGTAGCGGTCGATGTTCAGTGCTTCCAGTGCATATCTGGCAATAGGAATATCAATACGTCCTGAACCTTTAACCTGTGCGAAGTCGCGTACACGGCGCAACAGCGCGTTGGCAATACGTGGCGTTCCGCGGCTGCGTCCGGCTATTTCCTGTGCGGCTTCTTTTTCAATGGGAACATTCAGAATGCCGGCAGAGCGCATAATGATGCGTGTCAAGACTTCTATATCGTAATATTCCAGATGGAGATTGATGCCGAATCGTGCCCGTAAAGGTGCAGTAAGCAAACCGCTTCGTGTGGTCGCACCTACGAGTGTGAACGGATTCAGGTCTATCTGGATACTGCGGGCGGAAGGTCCTTTATCTATCATGATATCGATTCGGAAATCCTCCATTGCGGAATACAGATATTCTTCTACTACCGGACTTAATCTGTGGATTTCATCGATGAAAAGGACATCGTTGGGCTCTAAAGAGGTCAACAGGCCGGCAAGATCGCCCGGCTTATCCAATACGGGACCGGATGTGACTTTAAATCCTACGCCAAGTTCGTTGGCGATAATGTTGCTCAGTGTGGTCTTACCCAGTCCGGGAGGTCCGTGAAGCAACGTATGGTCTAAGGGCTCGCCACGGTATTTGGCGGCCTCTACAAACACACGCAGGTTGTCAACGACCTTAAGTTGGCCGCTGAAATCGTCAAAACGCAACGGCCGCAAGGCGTTTTCGAATTCTCGTTCGCCAGGCATACCCTGTTGCTCTTTTCTGATATCAAAATCTTCCATGCTATGTTTGTCTGTTGTTTATATTGTCGTTCAGTGATGCAAAGATAAAACAATAAAACGAAAGAAAAGGCCGATTATGAAAAGAATGTCTGTATTTATGGTGTATGTACCTTTGCTTTCCGGTTTATGGTTAAATTATTGGTAAGTGAGATATTTTCCTGATTTTTGTATATAAATATCGTTTGTTTGCTATACATTTGCAAAAGTTTTATACATATAAGACACATTTTGTTGAAAACACAAAATAAAAATATAATATGCTGAAAATTCTGCAGAGTGTCAGCAAATGGCTGGCTAATTATACGTCATTGTTTATTATTTTAATAGCTGTTCTGGCGTTTCTTGTTCCGGATATGTTTGCCTGGATTCAGCAGGGTAACAGGCCGAGTGTTATTTTGGGTATTATAATGCTGACAATGGGATGTACGCTGACAACAGATGATTTCCGTATTCTGTTCAGTCGGCCGTTGGATATATTTATCGGTGCAGTGGCTCAATATACCATTATGCCTTTTATCGCCTGGATGCTGACAAAGATTTTTCAGCTGAATCCGTTTATGTCTGCCGGAATTATTTTGGTTGGTTGCTGTCCGGGAGGAGTGTCTAGCAATATCATGAGCTTTCTTTGTAAAGGTGATGTGGCGTTTTCGGTAGGCATGACAACAGCTTCAACACTCCTGGCTCCGGTCATGACTCCCTTGTTGGTTTATTGGCTGGCCGGAACGAGTATAGAGGTAGATGCCTGGGGGATGTTTCTGAATATATTGGTTGTGACACTGATTCCTGTGGCCGTGGGCAGTCTTTTTAATTATCTGTTTGGGCATCGTGAGAACTTTAAGGATATTCAGAGCGTGATGCCGGGAATCAGTGTGATTTGTCTGGCTTTGATTGTCGGTGGTGTGATTTATCAGGTCCATCCACAGTTGCTTGCCAACGGTTGGTCTCTTTTTATGCTTACATTGACCGTTGTATTCTTGCATAATGGTCTTGGTTATCTGTTGGGATATAATGTAGGGCGTCTGTTTCGGTTTAATGTGGCTAAAAAACGGACCATAAGTATTGAGGTGGGTATGCAGAATGCCGGTATGGCAACCGTATTGGCTAATAATTTTTTTGCTACTCAGGCGGCTATAGCCGCAAATCCGTTGGCTGTTCTGAGCGTAGTGCCCTGTGCCATATCCTGTGCTTATCATTCTATCTCGGGAACGATTCTGGCCGGTTTGTTCCTGAAGTTTGGAAAACGGCAGAAAGAGCATTCGGTTGAGGGGAAATATTAAGTCCGGAAATATTGTCTGAGGGGCTTTTTATGCATGAATGCTTGTCCGGACTGTGATTTATGTTTCATTGAATATCAATCATGATACATGAAACATAAATGATAACAAACGAAACATTCTTTTTATAGGTCTGAAAAATAACCTTATACTTTTGTGGCAAAGAAATGACAACCCCCAAATTTTAATGCCATGAAAAGAAAGAATGGATTATTCGGTAAAACAGCGGCAGCATTACTGGTAGGTTTAGTTTGTAGTAATACTTTCGCTCAGGAATTAACAGAAAAAAAAGATTCTGTAGATACTGGTACCATTAATGTAAAAAGCAAGGAAGAAGGTAACCGTAATGTGATGTTGAACGCGGCAAGCGCTAACGGCCCGCGTGAGATTCAGATTGGTTTGCCGTCAGCAGATGTGAATGTGCTGGAGAACGGTATTCCTGTGACTTATGCTACCAATCCACATTCGGTAAATACGCTTTGGCGTGCTGATGCCAGCTTGAGCCATGTGGGACTTCTGAAAATATCCGAGACGGCTATTACAACGGGTAATATCGGTTATGCGGTTAATTCTTTTACGCAACTTGGCGAGAAAGGATTTCATGGAACTTTAAATTATAAGAGTAATCATTTTGGTATGCAGGAGGTTTCACTTAATGTAAACGGTGAAATCGCTAAAGACTGGTATTACAGCGGAAGCTTGTATCAGGATTTTGATCCGGGAACCTTCAAGATTAAGTCTACACCTTTCCAAGACCGTACACAGATTTATAAGTTTGCGTTGACCAAACGTTATAATAAAAACCGTGGTGAGGTGACAGCTATTTATAATTACAGCAACAGTCATCCGGTTTATATGTATGCCACACAGTCTGCTCCGTTCATTTATGTGGGTGACGGTAGTGTGAAAGAACTTGGTAAATTCTCATTGGGAACAACTTCTTATCTTCCGGTTGATAATGAAATGATATATCGTGACATGCGTACGGGTGAGGTTAAGAAGACCAATCTTTATGACGCGGTTCAGAATAAGGGAAGCCAGTTTACATTAATGAATAATTATAACTGGGATAACGGTTTAAGCTGGAAGGCTGTGATGAAATATGACCATTCCACCGGTTCTTGTGTTTATCAGACTCCAATGTCGCTCGATCAGAACGAAGCAGGTATTAATTACTTGTATGAAGCTGCCAATGGTCAGATGGTTCCTTATGAAGGACAGTATGTACAAAGCCGTATGTCATGTCTTAACCGTGGTTTTATTGATTCTTTCATCTTTACTACAGAATTATCCCGTAAAAATACGACCAACACATGGCGTCTTGGCTTGAACGAGTGGTATTACAATGTAGATTATACTTCATGTACAACCATGTACGATCAGTCTGTGCCATTGGACGGCAGTTATCCTGTGCGTTTGTATAATGCAGATTATGCGACTTATGCAGGCCGTACTTATGCCGGAAACGGTTACTATTACGATTTCAACAAAAATGCCTCAGAATATTATAAAGGTTATGAGAATAAAGTTGCTCTTTATTTTACTCATGACTGGGATATTACAGATAAGTTGAACTTATATTATGGTGGCCGTTTGGAATATCAGGCTCTTCGCGGAGACAATGCAGCGGTAAAAGACGCGAATGGTAACTATGTGGGACGTTTCGCTGATTATTATATTGGCCAGACTGCACCTGATGGAACAACAAAAATTGCTACTACTCCGATAGATTATGATTGGATTAATTATGCTTTAACAGCAGCTTTGACTTATAAACTTACTTCTGATTTCGGTTTGACCGGTGATTTCACTTATATCACTCAGCATCCGCGTATAGAGAATTTTGCACCGGCTACTATGCCGAATACAGACAAGATTTCTGTACCTCTGGGACGTGCAGGTATTTATTATAACAATAAATGGGTGAGTCTGACTTCTTTGTTCTCATACATTTCAAAGACTAATAACAATTCAACCCTGAATTTGCAACATAAAATGGATAACGGACAGACACAGATTATGGCAGCACCGTTGACCTATGATATTAAGACTTTAGGATGGACCACTGACGTTGTCGCTCGTCCGTTCAAGGGCTTTGATCTCCATTTCCTCTTTACATATCAGAAACCGACCTACAAGAAGTATGAGACTTCTGTAACTTTTGATGACGGATATGTGGGTAGTATAAATGCAACAGGTAATATTGTGGCTGAAATTCCGCAAGTTATCGTAGAGATTGACCCGAGCTATATGATTACAAAGGATTTGAAAATATGGACTAGCTTCCGTTACTTTAGCAAGACTTATGCAAATATTAATGACGCCTACTATTTTAACGGACGTTGGGAAACATTCGGTGGTGTCAACTGGCAGGTAAACGATAAACTGGCATTGGGCTGTACAGTTGTGAACTTCCTTAATCAGACCGGTGCGAAGGGTAGTATAGCCGGTGCAGAACTGATAGAGAAAGAAGATGCAGACCAATATGCAGGTCATGTAATGGCTGGTAGTTATATTCGTCCGTTTACAGTTGAATTTACAGCAAGTTTGAAATTTTAAGGGAAAGGTTAATTTAAGGTAATAAAAAACGAGGTTTTAGTTAAAAGGTAAAATTATTGGTTTCAGGTTTCCCTTGAGTCATCACGGAGGGAAAAAATGAGGAAGCGACTCAATTAATACTCTCCGTGGTGATCTTTTATAAGAACAATTTTATATTTTTAATCTTTAAAATAAAAACACCATGAGAAAGCATTTTGTTAATTTGGCCTTGGTGCTGGCAATTGCTTCTGGTTTTTCAGCTTGTCAGTCACAAAAGAGCAGTTTTACTGTTGAGCATCAGAATGATACTCTTACTGTTTTACATATTACCAATCCGACAAAGTATTTGATTCTTCCTATTCAGGAGTCATGTAATGAGGGTAAGGTAAAGTTGGATACCGGAAATCCCGCAGAAATGGCTATGGATATACGTCTGGCTGTTGACAGTGTGGAATATTTTGTACCGTTTGAATTGCCGCAAGGGGCTAAAGAGGCTACAGTGACGATTGGAAAGGTGGCAGCAGATGCTGTTTGTTGGGACAAGATTCAGTTATCAGATACATTTAATACAGCAAATACAGATTATTATCGTCCGGTTTATCATCATACGCCGTTATATGGATGGATGAATGATGCTAATGGATTGATTTACAAAGACGGTGAATATCATTTGTATTTCCAGTATAATCCTTATGGCTCAAAATGGGGTAACATGCACTGGGGACATTCCGTCAGTAAAGATCTTATGCATTGGGATCATTTAAAACCAGCTATAGCTCGTGATACATTAGGTCATATCTTCTCAGGTAGTACGGTGGTAGACCATAAAAACAGTGCCGGTTATGGTAAAGACGCGATGATTGCTTTTTATACATCTGCCAGTGACGAGCACGGACAGATACAGTGTATGGCTTACAGTACAGACAATGGCCGTACTTATACAAAATATGAAAAGAATCCTATTCTGACTCCTTTTGACGGATTGAAAGATTTCCGTGATCCGAAAGTATTCTGGTATGAGCCTGCACAGAAATGGTATATGATTGTTTCTGCAGATAAGAACATGCGTTTTTATTCATCAGATAATTTGAAGGATTGGACCTATTTGAGTCAGTTCGGTGAAGGTTACGGCGTGCAGCCTAATCAGTTTGAGTGCCCTGATTTTATTCAGCTTCCTGTAGACGGGGATAAGAATAACATGAAATGGGTGATGATTGTAAATATCAATCCGGGTTGTCCATTTGGAGGTAGTGCGACGGAATATTTTGTCGGTGATTTTGACGGAAAGGAATTTAAATGTGACTCTAAGCCAAATGTAACAAAATGGCTTGACTTCGGAAAAGACCACTATGCTACCGTTTGTTTCTCAAATATTAAAGACCGCACCGTAGCTGTGCCTTGGATGAGCAATTGGCAGTATGCTAATGTTACTCCAATCCATCAGTATCGTGGAGCTAATGCATTACCTCGTGAACTGTCTCTTTATACAAAAGACGGCGAGATTTATATGGCAGCCAATGCTGTGAAGGAGACAGAACTGTTGAGAAAAGGTACGACTGAAGTAAAAGACTTTAATGTTAAAGATGAGTATCTGATTAATCCGATGGAAACGGGTAAGGATGGTGCCTGTGAATTGGAAATGGATATTACACCGAATAATTCTCAGGTTGCAGGTTTCCAACTAATGAACGATAAGGGTGAGAAAACAGATATTTATCTTGATATGAAGGCTGGTCGTTTGGTTATGGACCGTTCACAGAGCGGATTGATAGCTTTTGGCGAGAAGGCTGAGCCTCATGCAAAAGAAACAAGTGACCGCAGGAAAACAGAATCAGTGAACTATATTAATGATTTTGCATTGGGAACATGGGCTCCGCTGTCTCTTTGTAACGGACAGACTTATCATTTGAATGTATTTATAGATAAATGTTCTGTAGAAATCTTTGTTGATGGCGGACGTATTGCCATGACAAATCTGGTATTTCCGACAGCTCCATACAATGGACTGCGTTTCTATACTAAGAATGGTGAGGCTTCTGTCAAGAATCTTAAGATTTACAAACTGGGATTATAATCCTTAATTATAAATAAATGTAACCATGAAACACTTTATAGCTACGGCGGCTTTTATGTTGCTTGCCATTTCATCCATGAACGCCATGGAAAAGAAAATTATCCGCATATCAACAGACAAGACAGATCTTGTATTGCAAGTGGCTGAAAACGGAAGACTTTATCAAAGTTATTTCGGTGAGAAACTGTTGAACGAATCTGATTTAAAACAGTTTGATTGGAGCGTTTATCCAGCTTCTGATAAAAGCGTAAGCCGGCGTGGTTGGGAAGTGTACAGTGGTTCCGGTAATGAGGACTTTTTTGAACCTGCTGTGGCGATTACTCACAGCGATGGTAATCCTTCTACATGGCTGTATTACGTATCCTCTTCTACCAAATCGGTAGAAGGGGGTATACAGACCGACATTAAATTGCGTGACGATAAGTATCCGGTTGATGTGACTTTGCATTATGTGGCTTATCCGAAAGAAAATGTCATCAAAACATGGAGCGAAATTTCCCATCAGGAAAAAAAGCCCATACAGCTTTCGGCTTACGCTTCAACGATGCTTTATTTCAGTCGTAAATCTTACTTCCTGACCGAGTTCAGCAGTGATTGGGCGAAAGAGGCTCAAATGAGTACTCAGCAACTGCAGTTCGGGAAAAAGGTTCTTGACACGAAGCTTGGAACCCGTGCAGCCATGCATACCCATCCTTTCTTTATTATAGGGTTAGACCAACCTGCTCAGGAACGTCAGGGTGAGGTGTTGATGGGAACTTTAGGATGGACCGGTAATTTCAGATTTACTTTTGAGGTAGACAATGTAGGCAATTTACGAGTGATTCCTGCCATCAATCCTTATGCTTCAACTTATGAACTTAAACGTGGCGAGGTGTTTACCACTCCTGAATTTATTTTTACGTTAAGCCAGAAAGGTACTGGGCAGGGAAGCAGAGACATTCAGCAATGGGCTCGTAATTACCAGTTGCGTGACGGAAAAGGTACCCGTCTGACCTTACTTAACAATTGGGAGAATACGGCTTTTGATTTCGATGAGGATGTACTTACAGATTTAATGAGAGAAGCCAAGAATCTGGGTGTAGATATGTTCTTACTTGATGATGGCTGGTTTGGGAATAAGTATCCACGCAAGAGTGATAATGCAGGTTTAGGTGATTGGGAGGTTACTCATGATAAGCTCCCAGGTGGAATCAAGGCATTGACTGATGCTGCTAAACAGGCCGGTGTAAAATTCGGACTATGGATTGAACCTGAAATGATAAATCCGAAAAGCGAGCTTTATGAAAAACATCCGGAATGGGTGATTCATTATCCGAACCGTGAGATTTATTACTATCGTAATCAGCTGGTACTTGATTTGAGTAATCCCGATGTACAGGAATATGTTTATGGCGTGGTGGAAAACCTGATGAAGGAAAATCCGGAAATCGCTTACTTTAAGTGGGATTGTAACAGTCCGATAACAAATATTTATTCACCATATCTGAAGAATAAACAGGGTCAGTTGTATGTGGATTATATGCGTGGCATTTATAAAGTAATGAAACGTGTTAAGGATAATTATCCTAAGGTTCCCATGATGTTGTGTTCCGGTGGCGGTGCACGTTGTGATTATGAGGCTCTGAAATATTTTACAGAATTCTGGTGCAGTGATAATACAGACCCTGTAGAGCGAATATATATCCAGTGGGGATTCTCTCAGTTTTTCCCGGCGAAAGCAATGTGTGCCCATGTGACAAGCTGGAACAAGGCTGCTTCTGTAAAATTTCGTACTGATGTGGCATCTATGTGTAAATTGGGTTTTGATCTTGGGCTAAACGAATTGAGTGCGGATGAATTACTCTATTGTCAGACGGCAGTTGCTAATTGGAAACGTTTGGAGCCGGTGATTCTCGACGGTACACAGTACCGTTTGGTTTCACCATACGAAAACCATCATATGGCCGTAAATTATGTCTCTGAGGACTTGTGTAAGGCTGTGCTTTTTGCTTATGATATTTATCCGAGATTTGAGGAAAAACTCTTGCCTGTCAAGTTCGAAGGGCTTGATCCACATAAGATGTATAAGGTGGAGGAAATAAATCTGATGCCTTCTGCTCAGTCCACGCTAGAAGCGAATGGGAAGGTTTTCTCAGGTGATTATTTGATGAAGGTCGGTCTTAATGTATTTGGGTATGCAACTTTGCAGAGCCGAGTTGTAGAGCTGACAGCGCAGTGATATTAAATGAACTAAATAATCAAACTTACTAACATAACTTGACGATTATGACCAATAAAGAACAAATGAAATATGGTAAGCTTATTCCCGTAATGCTTTGTTTCTTTGCAATGGGTTTTGTTGACCTTGTGGGAATTGCTTCTAATTACGTGAAGGCTGATCTTAATTTGAGCGATTCGGCTGCAAATATTTTTCCATCGCTCGTTTTCTTCTGGTTCCTGATATTTTCAGTGCCAACCGGCATGATGATGAATCGAATCGGTCGTAAACATACTGTGTTATTGAGTCTTTTCATTACGGCAGTATCATTGTTGCTGCCGCTCTTTGGAGACAGTTATGGACTGATGTTGTGTGCATTCTCATTATTAGGGATAGGAAATGCTTTGATGCAGACCTCGTTGAATCCGTTGTTAAGCAACATTATTACTGGTGATAAACTGGCCAGTTCATTAACTTTTGGCCAGTTCGTGAAAGCCATTGCTTCGTTTCTGGCTCCTTATATTGCCATGTGGGGAGCAACTCAGTCTATTCCTACATTTGGATTGGGATGGAGAGTACTGTTTCCAATTTATATGGTAGTGGCTATAATTGCCATTCTTTGGCTGTCGTCTACTCCTATTGAAGAAGAGCGTCCGGACAAGGCATCCGGTTTTATGGCTTGTCTTCGTTTATTGGGACGTCCGTTTATATTGTTATGTTTTGTGGGTATCATGTGTCATGTGGGTATTGATGTCGGTACCAATACTACTGCACCGAAATTGCTGATGGAACGTATAGGGTTGAGTCTTGACGAAGCATCCTTTGCAACAAGTCTTTATTTTATTTTCCGTACAATAGGTTGTTTACTGGGAACTTTTATCTTACAACATATTACTTCACGTCGTTTTTTTGCAATCAGTGTGAGTTGTATGTTGTTGGCAATGATAGGATTGCTTGCTTTTGATGACAATTTTATCATTTATGCCTGCATTGCTCTTATTGGTTTTGGTAACTCAAACATTTTCCCTATAATTTTCTCACAGGCTCTTCTGGCTGTTCCGGATAAGAAAAACGAGGTGTCTGGCCTGATGATTATGGGGCTCTTTGGTGGAACGATATTCCCGTTATTGATGGGACTGGCCAGTGATGCCGTCGGACAAAGTGGCGCTGTAACAGTTATGTTAGTGGGGGTAATTTACTTGTTGTTTTATACTGGTAAAATAAAAAAATAAAGAAAATGAATAATATAGTAGTCGGAATGGGAGAAGCACTATGGGATGTGCTGCCCGAAGGGAAAAAACTTGGTGGTGCACCTGCTAACTTTGCATATCATGTATCACAATTTGGTCTTGACAGTTGTGTGGTAAGTGCTGTAGGTGAGGATAAACTGGGTATGGAGATTCTGGAGAATTTCCGTCAGAAAGGTTTGAGAAATCTGATTGAGACTGTTCCTTATCCCACAGGAACAGTGCAGGTTGAACTGGATGCAGAAGGTGTGCCCTGTTATGATATTAAAGAAGGTGTGGCTTGGGATAACATTCCTTATAGTGCCGCTCTTGATGATTTGGCTCATAAGACTTGCGCTGTATGCTTCGGTTCGTTGGCTCAACGCAGTATTGTTTCACGTCAAACCATACATCGTTTCCTTGACAATATGCCTGATTCAGAAGACACACTGAAAATCTTTGATATAAATCTTCGTCAAGGATTTTATACCAAAGAGATTCTTTGTGATTCATTTGAGCGTTGTAATATTTTGAAGATAAATGATGAGGAGTTGGTAACTGTAAGTCGGATGTTCGGTTATCCAGGCATTGATCTGCAGGATAAATGTTGGATTCTTTTGGCAAAATATAATCTTAAGATGCTTATTCTGACCTGTGGCGTTAATGGTAGTTATGTTTTCACTCCGGGACATGTTTCATTTGTGAAGACTCCAAAAGTAACTGTAGCAGATACAGTAGGTGCGGGTGATTCCTTTACGGCTGCTTTTGTTTCAGCGTTATTGCGTGGCCGTTCTGTATCGGAAGCTCATAGTCTGGCTGTTGATACTTCTGCATATATTTGTACTCAGAATGGTGCAATGCCCGAATTGCCTAAAGATTTAAGAAACAGACTTATTGTTTAATCAAAATAATAGGTATGATGATTTAAGTAGGAAAAACATGTCGGTTTTTTCTGTAAAAGCGCTACTTTAATAATTGAAGTGGCGCTTTTATGTATTTAAAAAGGTTTGAGTATGAAATGTAGAAAGGTAGAAAAAAGTTATTTTATAATTATTGGCAGCTCTTTTTTAGTGTAATTGGGTTGAATATTGGTTTTTTCTGAATCTTTGTCGTAATGCGTTGCGGCTTTTTCGTTTTATTTTCTATCTTTGCTGTATCAACCTATACCGTAAAAACACATGAAACATCTCTCTGGTTTTTTGCTGACACTTTTTGTTGGAATCTGTCTGTTGGTAACAAGTTGTCAGCAACGGCAGACACATTATACTATTGGTGTTTCGCAGTGCAGTGATGATGAGTGGCGTACACAGATGAATCGTGAGATAAGTCGCGAAGCGCTTTTTTATCCCGAAATATCGGTAAAAATATGTTCAGCTAATGATAATAGCAAAAAACAGATTGAGGATATTGAACGTTTTATAAAGGATCGTGTAGATCTTCTTATTGTTGCGCCCAATGATTCGGTTGCTATAGCGCCTGTGATAGAAAAGGCTTATACTAAGGGTATACCTGTTGTTTTGGTAGATAGAAAGATACGGTCAAATAAATATACCGCTTATGTAGGAGCGGATAATTATTTGATGGGGCGTAATATTGGTAATTATATAGCCGGGCGTTTACATGGTAAAGGAAACATAGTAGAGCTGACAGGTTTGAAAGGGTCTACACCGGCTTCGGAGCGTCATCGTGGATTGATGGATGAACTGAGGAGTTATCCCGATATAAAGGTGGTGGCGACAGCAGATGCCGGATGGTTTCGACGTTCTGCAGAACTGGCATTTGATTCTATATTGAATAGTCAGTCGCATATAAATCTTGTTTTTGCACATAATGACCGTATGGCTGCAGGTGCGCATGAGGCTGCTAAGCGTCACCATCGTGAGCGTGAGATGTTGTTTGTCGGTGTTGATGCTTTATGGGGGAAAGGCCTAGGGGTAGATATGGTTACCGACAGTATACTCGATGCAACTTTTATTTATCCAACAGGTGGTGATAGGGTTGTGCAGATTGCAATGGATATATTGAAGGGAAAGAAATATAATAAGGAGAATTTGCTTTCGTCTGCCCTTGTAAATAATCAGAACGCCAGGATTATGCAAATGCAAACAGAGCATATTGTGACACTGGATGGGAAAATTGAGTCATTGAATCATCAGCTAGATGCATATCTGATGCGTTATTCTGCCCAACGTATGTTTCTTTATGCCTGTATTGTTATTATTGTATTGGTTGCTATACTCTTGGTTTTTGTGGTACGTGCATTTTGGACAAAGAACCGTCTCAATAGCGAACTCTCCAAACAGAAAGAGCAGCTTGAGGCACAAAGAGACCAGTTGATTGTATTGTCGCAGCAACTTGAAGACGCAACACATGCCAAGCTTGCTTTTTTTACCAATGTATCACATGACTTCCGGACACCGCTTACACTTATAGCTGACCCGGTGGAGCAATTGATGAAGAGCAATAATCTGAATAAAGATGAACTGTTCCTTCTAAAGATTATAAATAAGAATGTCACAGTGTTGCTTCGGCTGGTTAATCAGATTCTTGATTTTCGTAAGTTTGAGGAAGGGAAACTGGATATGCATCTGTCTCATTTTAATATAGCATCATCATTGCAGGAATGGACTGATGCGTTCCGTACCTTGTCTTTTCGTAAGCATATTCATTTCGTCATTACGACACCGGATAATGATGGGGGAGGATTGGCTGATTGTATGATTACCGCCGATGCCGAAAAGTTAGAACGCATTATATACAATCTGCTTTCGAATGCGTTTAAATTTACTCCTGAAAATGGTAACATTACGGTAGATTGCACTTTTATTCAGAAAAACGGTGCGCGTTGGTTGAGGCTGAAGGTGGCCGATAGTGGAGTCGGGATGCCAGCTGAACATGTGAAACACATTTTTGAGAACTTTTATCAGATAGATGTCCATCATGCCGGTTCCGGGATAGGATTAGCATTGGTAAAGGCATTCGTAGAGATGCACAATGGTATTATTGAAGTTAATACGGCACAGGGGCGTGGAACTATATTTACTGTAGAAATACCAACAGAGCAAAATGGTAGTATTGACGAGAATCCTACGCGTAATGTTATGTTGAATAATCTGAAGGAAGGAGCAGTATTAGCTGCGGATCAAGAAAATATAAAATCCCTGGTTAAGGACGTAGAAGATGTAGATAAAGAAACGATTCTTATTATAGATGATAATCAGGATATCCGTGATTATGTACGCTCTTTGTTGCAGGGTAAATATATGGTAATTGAGGCAGCTAATGGTCAGGAGGGTATCAGACAAGCTATGAAATATGTGCCTGATGCCATTATCTGTGATGTAATGATGCCGGTTATGGATGGTATGGAATGTTGCCGGCGTTTGAAGTCTGAGATGCAAACTTCTCATATTCCAGTCATGATGTTAACTGCTTATGCTGTGGACGAGCAGAAGATAAAGGGTTATGCCTGTGGGGCAGATTCATATATTTCGAAGCCTTTTAGTGCTCAGTTATTAATGGTAAGATTGCAGAATCTGATAGAGAATCGTCATCGTTTGGAGAATTTCTTTGCTGAAGGAGGAAAAATGTCAGCACAAAAGAATCAGTTGGCGGAGGCTGATAAAGGCTTTATTGAAAAGTTGCATCAGTTAATAGACCAAAATCTTTCTGATCCCGACTTTGGCGTGGAAGATCTCGGTGAGCAAATAGGGCTAAGCCGTGTACAGCTTTATCGTAAAACCAAAGCTCTGAGCGGTTATTCGCCTAATGAACTTGTACGTATAGCCCGTTTAAAAAAGGCGGCTTCTCTTTTGGCGTCTACAGAAAAGACTATTTCTGAAATCACTTATGAGGTAGGTTTTACATCACCATCTTATTTTACGAAGTGTTATAAGGAGTATTTCGGAGAGAATCCTACGGATTTCCTTAAACGGAAAGGTAAAGCCTGAACTGTTAAAGTGATTAAAAAGTCATTTTACAGTGTAACGACCTTTAATTCTCCATAAAAAGATGTAACTTTGTCGAAGTAAACGTTACATATCTTTCGCATTCTTATGGTACTCAACTATATTTGGATTGCATTTTTTGGTATTGCATTTATTATCGCTGTCGTGAAACTTGTCTTTTGGGGAGATTTCAGCGTATTTCCGGCAATGATGGATGCAACTTTCGATTCTTCTAAAAACGCCTTTGAGATTTCATTGGGGTTGACAGGTGTCTTATCTTTGTGGATGGGTATCATGAAGGTCGGTGAAGCTGGAGGGTTGGTTAATGTACTGGCTCGTGGATTGAGTCCGCTTTTCAGTAAACTCTTTCCTGATATACCGAAGAATCATCCGGTTATCGGACATATTTTTATGAATATCTCTGCCAATATGCTGGGATTGGATAACGCGGCGACGCCATTGGGATTGAAGGCCATGGAAGGGCTTCAGGAACTTAATCCACGAAAAGATACGGCTACAAACCCGATGATTATGTTTCTGGTTTTGAATACTTCCGGTTTGACTATTATTCCTGTAAGCATATTGGTTTATCGGGCTCAAATGGGAGCAGCACAGCCCACCGATGTTTTTTTACCTATTTTGTTAGCCACCTTTGTTTCAACATTGGCAGGTATTATTGTAACCAGTATTTATCAGCATATTAATTTGTTGAATCGTACGATATTGCTTGCATTGGGCGGAGCCTGCATCGCAGTGGCTACGATTATGTGGGGTTTCAGTCAGATGGATAAAGAAAGCATGAATCTGTGGAGTACTACAATTGCAAATGTATTACTCTTCTGCATCATTATTCTCTTTATCTTTTCTGGGGTGCGTAAACGTATTAATGTTTATGATGCATTTATAGAAGGAGCGAAGGACGGCTTTAGTACAGCTGTACGTATTATTCCTTATTTGGTCGCCATATTAGTGGCTATTGGGGTGTTCAGAGCTTCAGGGGCAATGGATGTCATGATTGATGGTATTTCCCGTTTGGTAACAGTCTGTGGTGGAGATGCTGATTTTGTCGGTGCTTTGCCTACGGCGCTGATGAAACCGCTTAGTGGCAGTGGAGCGCGCGGAATGATGGTAGATGCCATGTCTACATATGGGGCAGATTCTTTTGTAGGACGGTTAAGTTGTATTTTTCAAGGCTCTACTGATACTACGTTCTACATTTTAGCGGTCTATTTTGGAAGTGTAGGCATACGTTATACCCGTCATGCTGTGGCTTGTGGACTTTTGGCTGATTTGGCTGGTATTATTGCCGCCATCAGTGTGGCTTATTTGTTTTTCGGATCATAAGTTAAGAAAATATGGCAGAACTGAAATCGGTGGTTAAAGATACCGCTATTTACGGATTGAGTAGTATTGTTGGCAGATTCCTTAATTATCTGCTTGTTCCTCTTTATACGGCAAAACTGGCTGCGTCGAGTGGAGGTTATGGTGTGATTACAAATATTTATGCCTATGTTGCTCTCATTATGGTTATTTTGACTTTTGGTATGGAAACTACATTTTTCCGTTTTGCCAATAAGGAAAATGAAAAACCGTTGACTGTCTACAGTACAACTCTTATTATGGTTGGCTCCGTAGCTTTATTTTTTGCTTTGTTGGTATTGGTGTTTCTCTCTCCCATATCGGCGGCCATGGGGTATTCAGAACATCCCGAATATGTGGGTATGATGGCTGTTTGTGTTGCTATTGATGCTTTCCAGGCAATTCCTTTTGCGTGGTTACGTTATAAGAAACGCCCCATTAAGTTCGCGGCTTTGAAATTGCTTTTTATTATTCTGAACATCACGCTTAATATTGTTTATTTTGTGGTTCTTCCGGCGCTTTATACACGTTATCCCGATACGGTAGCACTGATTTATGATGCCGATTTCGGAGTAGGGTATGCCTTTGCTTTGAATTTGGTTTGTACAGCATCCATCACTTTCTTTTTCATTCCTGAATTGACAGGATTTAAATATGTTTTGGACAAATCTTTAATGAAACGTATGCTTCAATACAGTTGGCCTATATTGATTCTTGGTATAGCCGGGATATTGAATCAGACGGTTGACAAGATGATATTTCCTATTGTTTATGGAGATTCCGAAGCGGGAAAGGTTGAATTGGGTATATACGGGGCATGTGTTAAGATTGCCATGATCATGGCGATGATAACCCAGGCGTTCCGTTACGCCTACGAGCCTTTTGTCTTCGGTAAGGCAAAAGACAAGAACAGTGGTGAAACCTATGCTACAGCCATGAAGTTTTTCATCATTTTTACTTTATTGGCTTTTTTGTGTGTGATTGGTTATCTTGATATTCTTAAACGTATTATTGCACCAGACTATTGGGACGGCTTACGGGTAGTTCCGATTGTGATGGCTGCAGAAATCATGATGGGAATTTATTTTAATCTTTCGTTCTGGTACAAACTTATAGACAAGACAATCTGGGGAGCCTGGTTCTCGGCAGCCGGATGTATTGTATTAATTGCAGTTAATCTTATTTTTATTCCACAATACAGTTATATGGCTTGTGCGTGGGGTGGTTTTGCCGGATATGCAACTTCTATGGTTCTGTCTTATATTGTAGGGCAGAAAAAAAATCCGATAAATTATCCAATGAAAAGTATTGGTACTTATGTCTTGATTGCCGGTCTTTTTTATGCTATTATGGCTTTGTTGCCGGAATACTGGTCTGTATGGGCCCGCTTGGGAATTAATACCGTGCTGATATTGCTTTTTGTAGGGCATATATTGAAACATGATTTGCCGGTACAGAATTTGCCGGTTATTGGTAAATATTTCCGTAAACATTAGTTTTTATTTTAAATGAGTAACGCTATGGAGGAAAATAAGGAAAAAATCAACAGTCATTTCAGACAAATGGTTCATGGATTGTTGAATCTGAAAGCAGATAAGGCGCCCGAGGAAGAAACCATTGCCATGATAAAGGCCGGAATAGATTTTAAGGGGGCAAATCTTTGGATTTTGATTTTCGCCATTTTTGTAGCCTCATTGGGATTGAATACAAACTCAGCGGCTGTAATTATCGGCGCCATGCTTATTTCTCCACTGATGGGGCCTATTGTAGGTATAGGGCTTAGTGTGGGGATTTATGATTTTGAGATGCTTAAACGGGCATTCAGGAGTTTTGTGATTGCTACGTTGTTCAGTGTATTGACAGCTACATTCTATTTTGCCATTACACCGATTGCCGAAGCTCAGTCTGAATTGCTGGCACGAACGTCCCCGACTATTTATGATGTTCTGATAGCCTTTTTTGGCGGTATGGCCGGTATTGTTGCACTTTGCAGTACCGGACAGCGCGGTGGTAATGTAATCCCAGGCGTGGCTATTGCCACAGCTTTAATGCCGCCACTTTGTACAACAGGATTCGGATTGGCAACCGGTAACTGGCTTTATGCGGCCGGAGCTTTCTATCTTTATCTGATAAATTCCATTTTTATCAGTATGGCTACTTTTATCGGGGTTAATGTGATGGATTTCAACAAAAAGGTTTTTGTTGACAAGCAACGTGAAAAGAAAGTTAAGAATTTGATTATTACTATAGCGGTGCTTACAATGTTACCTGCTGCTCTCCTGACCTATATGCTTGTAAGGGAAAATATTTTCTCTAAAAAAGTAAATGATTTTATTGCGCAGGTCATTACCAGTGACCAAACACAGGTCATTGCAAAAGAAGTGAACTATCGCAATAAGGAAGTGAGAATAGTTACAATTGGTGAGGAGATTCTTGACCGTGATATTGCGAGAGCGCGTGGTCAGTTGTCTCGTTTTGGATTGAGCGATGTCAAGCTGAATATTGTTCAGGGCTCCAAAAACCTGGATGCTAATGAATTGAAAACTTTATTGGTTGATCCTACATTAAAACAGGCCGACAGAAACGCTAAATTATTGGCCAGTGAGCAGCAACGGGTTGCTTTGCTCGAGAAGGAATTGGCACCTTATAAGAATATAGAAGGAAAGGCACAGTCTGTCAGCAAGGAGATGAAAGCACTCTTTCCAGAGGCATCCCGCATTTCTATTGCTCAAACTCAGTCGTTGGCCGTTTCAGACAGTGGTAAACCTGATTCTGTTATGTTGGTCCATCTGACACTAACTAAGAAGATAAGTGCTGACAGCCGTAAACGCATGGAAAACTGGTTATCGGCCAGGTTGAATACTACTAAACTTGTTATGTTGACCTCTATTGTTGAACCACAATCAAAAACTAAAAAATAATGAGTAACTTAGATTTTTTATTTAACCGACTGATATCCAATACTCCGGATAATAGTCGTAGAACAAAACATTTCCGATTTATTGCCGGGAGATGTATTCTTGCGGCTGTCGGTTTGTTTAGCGGACTAAGCATTTCCTTGGCAGACGAAGGTATGTGGATGATGAATCATCTCACCAATAAAGACATGGAAATTATGAAAGGTCTTGGATTGAAAATGACACGGGAAGAGTTGTATAACCCCAAAGGAAATTCCCTGAAAGATGCGGTTGTAGATTTCGGTGATTTTTGTTCCGGCGTCATCGTTTCAGAGAATGGATTGGTGATGACAAATCATCACTGCGGTTTCAATAGCATCCAGGCCATTGCTACACCTGAGAATGACATCCTGAAAAACGGTTTTGCCGCACAGTCTTATGCAGAGGAGATTCCTGCTGAGGGTTTATTTGTGCGTATTCTTCAGCGTACAGATGATGTTACAGCTGCAGTTAACAAGAAACTTAAAAAGGCTTACCGTAAGGCAGGCAAGAATCTGAAAAATCTTACCAGTGCCGAGCAGGAAGAATTGAAAAGAAAGCATATTGACGCTGTATGTGTTGAGATTGAGGAAGAATACACAAAAAAATATCCGGGCTGTGTTTGTTACGTGTCTACCTATTACAGTGGCAATGCTTACTATGTCAATGTTTATAAAGAGTATGATGATATTCGTCTGGTTTTTGCACCGCCTAGAAGTTTGGGTAAATTTGGTGGTGAGACGGATAACTGGATGTGGCCTCGCCAGACCTGCGATTTCAGCGTATTCCGTATCTATACCGATAAGAATAACCAGCCGGCAGCATACAGCAAAGACAATGTGCCGATGAAAGCAGAGAATTATGCTAAGGTGTCTTTGCAAGGATATCAGAAAGGCGATTATTGTATGACTATCGGTTATCCGGGCAGTACTAATCGCTATTTGTCTTCCTTTGGTATAAAGGAACGTATGGACAATACCAATGCTTCCCGTATTAACGTGCGTGGTGTAAAACAGGGGGTATGGAAAAAATGGATGAATGCCGATCCGGTAATCAATTTGCAATATTCTGCTAAATACGCTCAGAGTGCCAATTACTGGAAGAACAGTATCGGTATGAATAAAGCACTTAAGGAGCTGAAAGTCGTAGAGCAGAAACAGGATAAGGAACGTCGTATTGCTGAATGGTTGCAGCAGTCTAAAGACCGTCAGAAACGTTTTGGCGACATGTTACCCCAACTTGAGAAAGCATATGGTGATCGTCGTGGCGCTAACCATGATGTTTGTTTCCTTAACGAGTCTTTCCTGAACGGGCCTGAAATCATCAAGATTGCCCGCTATTATAAGAGTATGGTTCAGAATGCCGATCCTAATGCCAAGGCTTTATGGAAAGACCGTATCCGTCAGCAGTATAAGGACTGGAACGAGCAGGTTGACCGTGAAACTATGATAGCCATGATTGATAACTGTGCCAAACAGGTAAGCAGCACATCATTGCCGGCCTTTTATAAGACTATCGAGAAAGATTATAAAGGAAATGTAAAAGCTTATGTAGATGCTTTGTACGGGCAGACGTTATTGACGGATACCAACTGTTTGCAGAAGGAACTTACGGCCGATCAGATGGATGCCGACATGGCTTTTGGTTGCATGAGAGCGGTAATGGCTACAATAGACAGTTTGCAGACCACTTGCCGTACAGCTAATCTGACCATTGCGGCCAACGAACGTTTGTTGTGCCAGGCTGTTGTAGAGATGGAATTTGACAGGCCTCATTATTCTGATGCCAATTCAACAATGCGTTTAAGTTACGGTTTTGTTAATGATTATACCGGTATGAGTGGACATCAGAACTATTTTACAACGATGCCCAGTCTGCTTGATAAAATAGCGCAAGGTGACAAAAATGATGAATATAAGGTTGAACCTTCTATCGCAGAGTTGTTTAAAGCTGGTGATTTTGGTCCGTATAAAGATAAAAATAGCGGCGAAATGCAGCTTTGTTTCTTAACGAACAATGATATTACCGGTGGAAACTCTGGCAGTCCGATGTTTAATGGCAATGGAGAACTCATTGGTTTGGCATTTGACGGCAATTGGGATGCAATGAGTAATGACATTAGTTTCACTCAAGAACTGACCCGTTGTATTGGTGTAGATATCCGTTTCGTACTTTATATTATAGACCGTTGGGGACATTGCGACCGTCTAATTAAGGAAATTAATCCACAATAAAAACGTTATGAATAAAGGTGTCCGATAGCCGCGAATGGCATAGGATATACTGATAAACAACACCTGGTAACTATTATAATATCAATAGTTACCAGGTGTTGTTCTTGTTATGCCCGATTTTGTTTCTATTTGGTTATATGTCTGCTTGTTATCAACAGGCAGTAATCATGTTGTATCACGTAATGATGGAGATGTACATCGTGTTATTTAATATCACGCTGATTATGTGAGACTTGTCAAGAATTGATGTACATCTCCTTCTAACTGTTTTTCGAGGGCCTTCTTTTAATTTTGCGGTTGTCAAATGAGTAAAATTAAGGAATGATGAAACAGGGATTATTATTACTGCTTACATGTATGTTGTTGGCATCATGTTGTACAGTTTTTACAGGTTCAAAACAAGCGGTGACATTTATGGCGCCTGATGGTACAAAGATCTATGATGCGCTTACAAATACTAAGATAGCTGAGGTCAGAAAAGACAATACGGTGACAACTTATATCAGGAAAAGGCGTGATGATAAACAATTAATAGCTAAAAGGGAAGGTTGTAAACCTGTGCCGTTCATGCTCGAAACAAGTTTTAATGCTTCCACGTTATGGAATATTCTTTTCTGGCCCGGTTTTATAGTAGATTTCGGTACAGCCCGTATGTTTAAATGGGAGGATACTATTGTTGAAATTGAAATGACATCTGTAGAGTAAAAATGCTTCTGGTTTAAATATAAGTAGTGGTCTGTTACAGATGTCATTTTTCCGGTGGCAGACCACTATTTATATATTTCTATGTAGATTAATCTCCTTACCATATATTTAATGGTAATAATAATCTTTTCCCGGTTTTGGAGGAAGCGGTTGATGAGGTTTTGGCTTTTTAGGTTTCTTTTTGTGTCTTTTCTTGGCGTGCCTGGGCGGTATTTCCTTATAAGGTGGTTTGTGACCAGGATGCGTTACTACACACGAAGTACTGCATAAACAGAAAGAAAAGAGCAAGGGTATAAGTAGTGTCCTTATTTTCATAGCAGTCAATTTTAGTATTGGTTTCTAAAAATATATAATAAATTCATAAAAACAAAATATGTCGTTTGCGATAATGTTTCATGCCTTTTTAATTCTTAGTTAATATAATATTATAAATCTACAAAATCTGTTCCTCAAACTGGTTGTATAGAAATGCAGAATGTTTTAAGGGCACTAGTCTGTTCTGCTATATTATTGATTTTTCGTATCTTTGCAGCTGTTTTAAAAGAAAAAAGCAGTTGAATTTTTGTATGGTCTATAATGAGATGATTGGGTGTGGAGTTGTAGATTTATTCTACAGTAGTGTTGAGTACTTCCACATTATTCTACATTTAATGAAACAATATTCTGCTTTAATGTTCTGATTATTAGAGTTCTGTATTTATATTCAAAGCATGGCACAGTATTTGGTAGATATTTTACTGTGGGGCATTTTAACTAAGTATTTCTAACTTAATTTTTATGAAGAGTCGATTCTTAACTCCGAAAGAATTTAAATTTCAAAGAAAACAGTTGGCAATTGTAATTGCGCTGATTGTATTGGTTGTATTAATTTATTTTGTGGTTTCTAACCGACCCGACCCGAAACCGGAGATTCCGATTGTATCTGCAGAACCGGTTCAGCAAAAAGACGTCGAGATTTATGGTGATTATGTCGGACGTATAGGTGCACAACAGTTTGTAGAGGTGCGTGCCCGTGTTGAAGGCTTTTTGGAACAAATGTTGTTTGAGGAAGGAACATATGTCCGTCGCAATCAGGTGCTGTTTGTTATCAATCAAGATCAATACCGTGCAAAAGCAGATAAGGCGCGTGCACAATTAAAAAAAGATGAGGCACAGGCCAGAAAGGCAAAGCGAGACCTTGACCGTATCCGTCCGTTGTATGAACAGAATGCGGCCAGTCGTTTGGATTTGGATAATGCTGTGGCCGCATACGAAACGGCTGTGGCGAGTGTTGGTATGAGTAAGGCTGACTTGGAACAGGCTGAACAGGAATTGGGATATACAATTGTCCGTTCACCAATATCGGGATATATCAGCGAACGTCTAGTTGATTTGGGTACGCTTGTTGGAAGTAGCGGTAAATCTTTGTTGGCAACAATTGTGAAAAGCGATACAGTGCAGGTTGATTTTAGTATGACGGCCTTGGACTATCTGAAGAGTAAGGAACGTAATGTGACGTTCGGACAGACAGATGTTAACCGTTCATGGCAACCTACGGTGACGGTGACTTTGCCCGATAACAGTGTATACAAATATAAAGGCTTGGTTGATTTTGCTTCGCCGCAGGTGAATCCGAAGACTGGTACTTTTCAGGTACGTGCCGAACTACCTAATCCCGATCACGTTTTATTGCCCGGGCAGTTTACCAAGGTTAAAGTTCTTTTGGATGTGCGTGAGAATGCTACGGTGGTGCCTCAGAAAGCATTAATTATAGAGAAAGGCGGTGCCTATATCTTCGTTGTGCGTCGAGATGCGGTAGCAGAGAAACGTTTTATAGAGTTGGGACCTGAGTTCCAGAATGATGTAGTTGTGGAACGAGGACTGGCACCCGGAGAAATGATTGTATCCGAAGGGTTCAATAAGTTGACTCCCGGTATGAAGGTACGCTTGTCTACAGATAACAGAGAGAAAAAGGATTAATAACGAGCTTAAAACTTCGCCTATAAATGAAAGTAAGTTTTTTTATTGACAGACCGGTCTTCTCGGTTGTCATCTCTATATTGATAGTTATAGTAGGTATCATCGGTCTGATGATGCTTCCTATTGACCAATATCCGCAAATCACGCCTCCGGTGGTGAAAATTAGTGCTTCTTATCCCGGAGCAAGTGCGGTTACAGTGTCTCAGGCTGTTGCAACACCGATAGAGCAGGAACTTAACGGTACTCCGGGTATGATTTACATGGAGTCCAACAGTTCTAACTCGGGTGGCTTTTCGGCTACGGTGACGTTTGATATTTCGGCTGATCCCGATTTGGCGGCCGTTGAGATACAGAACCGCATTAAGCTTGCCGAGTCCCGTTTGCCGGCCGAAGTGATACAGAATGGTATCTCTGTTGAAAAACAGGCACCGAGTCAGCTGATGACTATCTGTCTGACTTCGGACGATCCAAAGTTTGACGAAATATACCTCAGTAACTTTGCCACATTAAACGTCATAGACCTACTGCGTCGTATTCCCGGAGTTGGGCGTATTTCCAATGTCGGCGGCCGTTATTATGCCATGCAGATTTGGGTAGACCCGGCTAAACTGGCTAATTTCGGACTGACTATTCAGGATCTTCAGAATGCTTTGAAGGACCAAAACCGTGAATCGGCAGCTGGTGTATTGGGACAACAGCCCGTTACCGGACTGGATATCACCATTCCTATTACAGCACAGGGACGTTTGTCTACGGCCGCGCAGTTCGAGGATATTGTGCTGCGTGCCAATCCCGACGGTTCCATTATTCGTCTGAAGGATGTGGCCCGCGTGTCTCTCGAAGCTTCTTCATATAATACGGAGAGCGGTATCAATGGCGGTAATGCGGCTGTTTTGGGCATTTATATGCTTCCCGGAGCCAATGCCATGGAAGTGGCTGAAAACGTAAAAAAGGCAATGAAGGATATCAGTCGCAATTTTCCCGAAGGATTGGAATACAACATACCGTTTGACATGACTACCTACATCTCGGAGTCTATACATGAGGTTTATAAAACTCTGTTTGAGGCGTTGGTGCTTGTCATCATTGTAGTGTTTCTTTCGTTGCAGAACTGGCGTGCCACTCTGATACCTGTGGTGGCCGTACCGATTTCCTTGATAGGTACATTCGGATTTATGCTGATTTTTGGTTTCTCGCTTAATATGCTTACCTTGCTGGGGCTTGTACTTGCGATCGGTATTGTGGTGGACGATGCCATAGTCGTTGTGGAGAATGTCGAGCGTATTATGGAGGAAGAGAAACTGAGCCCTTACGAGGCTACAAAGAAGGCTATGGAAGGACTGGTGGGTGCTATTATTGCCACTTCGCTGGTACTGGCTGCCGTATTCGTTCCTGTCAGTTTCCTGGCCGGTATTACCGGACAATTGTATCGTCAGTTTACAATTACTATTGTGGTATCTGTATTACTGTCCACCATTGTTGCACTTACGTTGAGTCCGGTAATGTGTTCACTTATTCTTAAGCCGGAGAATCCCGATAAGCCCAAAAATAAACTGTTTACCCGCATTAACCATTGGCTGAATGTAGGCAATGGAAAATATATTGCGGTAATTCGTAATATGGTAAAACATCCGCGACGGGTTATTATCGGCTTTGGAATGGTAATTGTGTTTATATTTGTATTTCACAAAGTAATTCCTACCAGTTTCTTGCCGATTGAGGATCAGGGATACTTTACTGTAGAGCTCGAACTTCCAGAGAGCGCTACCTTGGAGCGTACCCGTGCTGTGACCGACAGGGCTGTGGCTTATCTGATAAAACATCCGGCTGTGGCCTATGTTCAGAATGTGACTGGTAGCAGTCCTCGTGTGGGCACCAGCCAGTCAAGAAGCCAGCTGACGGTTATTCTGAAAGAATGGACTGAGCGTGACAATACCACGATAGACCGTATCATGGATGAGGTGCGTACCGAGATGAAGGAATATCCCGAATGTAAGGTTTATTTGTCTACGCCGCCCGTCATTCCGGGGCTGGGTACGGCCGGAGGTTTTGAGATGCAGCTTGAGGCCCGTGGTGAGGCTACTTTCGACGATTTAGTCCGTGCCACCGATACTTTAATGTATTATGCGTCTCAGCGTGAAGAGATAGCCGGACTCTCCTCATCGCTGCAAGCCGAAATACCACAGCTTTATTTTGATGTCGACCGCGACAAGGTGAAATTGTCCGGTGTGCCTATGGCCGATGTCTTTTCAACCATGAAAGCCTATACCGGTTCAGTGTATGTCAATGATTTTAATATGTTTAATCGTATTTACCGTGTATATATTCAGGCTGAGGCACCTTACCGTGAACATCGTGATAACATTGGTCTGTATTTTGTAAAGGGCAGCAATGGCGATATGATACCGCTGACAGCGTTGGGTACGACCAATTATACGACCGGTCCCGGTAGTATCAAACGTTTCAATATGTTCAATTCAGCCGTTATTCGCGGTACTGCCGCTAATGGCGCAAGTTCAGGTCAGGTAATGGAGATTCTGGAACAGATTGCCCGTGAGAAACTGCCTGACAATATTGGTGTAGAGTGGAGCGGCCTTTCTTATCAGGAAAAGAAAGCCGGAGGTCAGACCGGAATTATTCTTTCCCTGGTGTTCCTTTTTGTGTTCCTGTTCCTGGCTGCCTTATACGAAAGCTGGAGCATTCCTGTTGCCGTATTGATTTCGTTACCTGTCGCTGTATTGGGAGCTTATGCCGGTGTTGCTGCATGCGGACTGGAGAACGATACTTATTTCCAGATCGGTCTTGTCATGCTGATAGGTCTTGCGGCAAAGAATGCCATTCTGATCGTAGAGTTTGCCAAGGAAGAGGTTGATAAAGGACGCGATATTGTCGAGGCTGCCGTTCATGCTTCAAAACTGCGTTTCCGTCCTATCTTGATGACATCGTTGGCCTTTATTCTGGGTATGCTTCCTATGGTACTTGCCACCGGTCCGGGTTCGGCCAGCCGTCAGGCCATTGGTACGGGTGTTTTCTTCGGTATGTTGGTAGCCGTGACTATCGGCATTTTATTGGTGCCGTTCTTCTTTGTACTGATTTATAAGGCAAAAAATAAGTTGAATACAAAACGAGCATAACACTTTTATATGATGAAGCGTAAATTCATATCGTCCTGTTATATATTGATTCTTTTCGCACTGGTATTCACGCTTGGCGGCTGTAAGCTGGGTAAGCATTATACCCGTCCGGAACTTTCCTTACCTGCACAGTTGGACAGTACGGCTACCGATAGCGTTTCGTTGTCCGATTATTCCTGGTCGCAATTTTATACGGATACAACCTTGCAGGCACTCATACGCAAGACACTAGCCTACAATAAGGATATGCTTATAGCGGCTGCACGTGTCAAAGAGCTGGCTGCTATGAAACGCATCGATTATGCCAACATGTTTCCGTCCTTGGGACTGAAAATCTATGCTGAGAAAGGAGGTACAGACGAGAAAGGACAGGCATACTCATCCGATGATGAGTTTGGCATTAAGCCGGGAGTGACGTGGGAACTCGATTTGTGGGGTAATCTGCGTTGGGCGCGCGATAAGAGTCTTGCCGAGTTTATGGAGTCTGTCGAAAACCAGCGTGCGTTGAAGATGAGTTTGATTGCTCAGGTTGCGCAGGCTTATTTTGAATTGGTGGCTTTAGATAATGAGTTGGCTATTGTCCGTCAGACGGTTAATGCCCGTAAGGAAAGTTCGCGTCTGGCACGTATCCGTTTTGAGGGTGGATTGACCAATGAAACCGCTTTCCGCCAGGCTCAGGTGGAGTTGGCGCGTACAGCCACCCTTGTACCCGACTTGGAAAAAAAGATTTCTGTCAAGGAGAATGATATCGCTTTTCTGACAGGTGAATATATTAGCCATATAACACGCGCAAAATTGCCCGATGACGTGGCTTTGCCCGATGTCCTTCCGGTCGGTCTGCCATCTGTTCTTTTGGAACGCCGTCCCGATGTCCGTCAGGCTGAGCAGAATCTGATAGCGGCCAATGCTGCGGTAGGTGTAGCTTTCACCGATATGTTTCCGCGTTTGGCGCTCACTGCCAGCTATGGACGTGAGAGTGAAGAACTCAGCAATCTGTTGCAGTCTCCTTATCATCTTATAAGCGGAACGTTGTTGACACCGCTTTTTGCATTTGGTAAGAATCGTGCCAAGCTGAAAGCCAGGAAAGCCGCTTATGAGCAGGCAGTGTACAATTACGAGAAGGTAGTACTCAACGCGTTCAAAGAAGCGCGTAATGCCATTGTAGAGTTTAACAAAACAAAGGAGATTTATAACAGTCGTAAACTGTTGGAGAAGTCAACAAAAAGTGCCTTAGACCTGGCACAGTTGCAGTATATCAATGGCGTAATAGGTTACATGGACCTGCTGGACGCCCAGCGTAGTTATCTGGATGCCCAGATTGGTTTGAGCAATGCGGTGCGTGACAAACAGATTACGATGGTCAATCTTTATAAGGCCCTTGGCGGAGGTTGGGACAAGTGATAACATTTCTGTCAAAGAGAGGTCGGTATAGGTCGTTCAAGGCAGTTTAACATATTGGGATATGAATTAGAGTAGATCTAATTCTTTTGCTACCCTGCATGCTTCAATAGAATTTTTGGTTTTTAGTTTATTTAAAATCTCCTGTCGGTGTCTGCTGACTGTATTGATGCTGATAGAGAGCATTTCTGCTATATCTTTGCTTGTTAACCCTTTGTTGATGAGATTTAATATTTGTTTTTCTCTGGTTGATAATATTTTTGTGCAATGTTGTCTTTCCGGTTCTCTGGTCTTTCCGTTAATGGAATTGACAATGAGAGATTTGGTCTTAAAGTCTAATATCAATGGGCTGTAGAGGCATAATGCAAGCCACAGTGTGTCAGTAGACGAGACCGGTATATAGAACATGCGGTGTAATGCGGGGATATAGCTGTTTGTACTGGTTTTCATGCGAAGTTTGCTCATTAAATAATAGTCACAGCATTTCCGATTCGGCTGATTCTTGATAAAATAAAAGAAACAGAGTTCTTGCAGATGCTTGTCAATTAAATCATCAGGATGAATAAGCCTGAAGATTTCTTCTTCCCAAATAGAAGATATTTTATCGTTTTTCACTTTGTTTCCTATACCCAGTGTATGGGCAAATTCTCCATAATAAATGTAGCTGGTTTTAGCGCGTAAATCGCTCAATACTGCAATGGCATTTTCCATTTGCGCATAGCAGAGAGCAATATTTTTATATCGGTCCAGTATCTGATTATAGGGATGATTTTCCGGGAAGTTTTGTGAGGAGAATTTCTTATTTAATGTGTCTACAGCACTCATTAGTCTGATAAAAATGGTTATTTATAATTATTGCAGGTTATACGGTAATGGCCTATTTTTGCAAATATAGCGAAAGGTAAGAGCAGAGACAAACGGAAAATATAGTTTTCAACGTTAGGATGTGTCGAACCGCACCTTAGAATGGTGAAATTAATGATGCAGTTGGTTGAAAAAATAAGGTTTTTAGTTTGTATTGCGTTAGATTCACTTCTGTATATCAGAGAATAAAGGAAGAGTATTCCATAAGATTCTGTTATATAATAAAAATGACAAAAATGAAGAAAGTTACATTGTTAAGCGGATTGGCCATTGCTGCTTCATTGACTGGCAAGGCTCAGTCGTTGGAAAAGATGCAATGGTTTAATGAGCCCGAACGGTGGGAGATAAAGGATAATTCGCTTGTGATGGAGGTAACTCCGCATACCGATTACTGGCGTATCTCGCATTACGGGTTTACTGTTGACGATGCGCCGTTTCTTTATACGATGAGAGGCGGTGAGTTTGAGGTAAAGGTTAAGATATCGGGTGACTACAAAACCCGTTTCGATCAGTCCGGACTCATGATACGTCTTGATCATGAGAATTATATCAAGGCCGGAATAGAATTTGTGGACGGTAAATACAATCTCAGTACGGTTGTTACGCACCATACGAGCGACTGGAGTATTATTCCTTTGGAAAAGCCGGTTTCTTATGTATGGATTAAGGCTGTAAGACGGCTGGATGCCGTTGAGGTGTTTTATTCTTTTGATGATAAGGAATATACCATGATGCGCAATGCCTGGTTGCAGGACAATCATCCTGTTATGGTAGGTGTCATGGGAGCATGTCCCGATGGCGATGGGTTCTATGCCAGGTTTGATGATTTTACAATAAAACATTTGCCGGACCTTCGCCGTACTGAATGGTTGAAAAAAGAATCAGACCACAGAGTAAAGATGGGAGAAAGTCATGACGACTGGTAACCACTTTGATAACTGCTACAGTTTCCTTATGACTTTATAAATATTCGTTAGTTTTGTTTTCGTGTTTTGAGTACGTTTGTCCGTCATTGGGGTGCTTCTCAGTGGCGGATATTTTATATCTTAACCTGTTGGAAGAGGTAGATATGCGCTAATTTAACTCCGTCAACGGATATGATGTAGTAAAAAATAACTTTAAGCGATGTAAATTGCTACTTTGCAAGATAAGTAAATACAAAGGTATTTATCTTTTTCAAATAAGTATCATCGGTTTTTCTAGGGATGAGTAGAAAGTAATTTTATGGTAAATGGATTTTATGGGAATAAAGTGATATATTTGCTTCGTTTATTTTATGTGAACAGATTTCTACTGATTGTTTGCATAAGTACTTCCTATGGTAATCTTAATCTAAATATGATAAATACGAAGGTCTTGTGCATTGGTTATTTTGATTGAAGAAAATGTATTTGAATCGAAAAATCCTGATGTATCAGCAATTTCGGCAAGAGGGGTAGACGGGCTGATTATCCGTAATAATTATTATGAAATGGATAGAAAAACTGAACAAGTTCAAATAATAGATTCCAAAGATGTAGATTGGGGGGGAATAACAAACTTCTATTATCCTTAGACGATGGTATCCTCTGTTCTGGTTGGGAATGCGCAGCCGGGACTTGGTATGAAAGAAAAGGAAGTATCGCGGTTTGATAATGTTGTTGACTTGGCTTTCAATTTGTTATTGATTTTCAATGAAATGGTTGCGTATGAAAAAGTTATGTGCCAGGCTTGAACTTTCAAAGGAAATATTCGGAATTTTTCTTGTAAGGAAGCTTTAAAATTAGTGATAAATTTTATTTGGAGTAGCACTGATGAAACATTGAAATAAGGAATAGTGCCCTATTGATGAAAGAATAACCTTGGTAATTAAGATAGCTGGATCAGACTATAAAAACAAGAAACCGATAACTGATAAGGTATGGAACAATGATACTTGTTACGATATGGAATAAGACAAAATTACAGTAAGAGAAACTAATATAAGAGAATCACTCACTTTCCGTATGTCTCTTTAGATTTAAATTGCCGGATTAGTTTAGGATTTTCTGTCTTTTCTTTTTTGGGATTTTTTTCTATCTTGGATGATTGCATTCATATGTTCTTTTGCCCAAGCTATAAGCATATTAATACAAGGCAATAAAGATAGAGCTCTATCAGTCAAGGAATACTCGACTCTCGGAGGGACTTCTGCATAGACCTTTCTACTTACGAAACCATCCTCTTCTAGTGTTTTTAATGTTACGGTGAGCATTTTTTGAGATATATCAGGAATACTCTTTTGTAGGGCGTTAAAACGCATTACCGATTCTTTGTTTAATGTGTATAATACTAAAAGAGACCATTTATCACTGATACGGGCAAGTATATTCCTTATAGGGCAATCAGGAACAAGCTCGTTAATTATTTCGTTTCTTTTCATTGCATTTGAATTAATCTTAGCTTTACAAAAGTAACTAACAATATTTTATTATGCAAGTGAAAAAAATATTTTATTTTTTTACTTATGTATTACGTTCATTATCAACAATAGTTTCATTCAAGTAACTTACTGCCTTCTGCGTGCCTTCTTGCATAATACAAAAAAGAAGTTCATCTTTGCATACGAAAAGATATAAACATTCTTTTGGTTAGTATTACTGGATATTAAATTTTTATGATTATGAAAAATGTAGTGTTAGTAGGAGCAAGTGGATTCGTTGGAACCGCTATTTTGAATGAGTTGCTTACAAGAGAACATAAGGTAACAGCCGTCGTACGCCAGCCACAAAAGATTGGTATCAAGAATCCCAATCTGACTGTCATAAAAGCTGATGTTTCCGATACGTCCACGCTTATAGAAATATGTAAAGGTAAAGATGCTATAATAAGTGCATATAATCCAGGGTGGAGTAATCCAAATATCTATGATGAGACCCTGCGTAATTATCCGCTGATTCTGGAAGCTGCTAAAAAATCTGGAGTTAAAAGATTGTTGTGCGTAGGTGGAGCAGGCACTTTGTTCTGTGCCCCGGGACTTCGTGTGGTAGATTCCGGCGCTATTCCCGATGCTATCATGGGCGGTGTCAGATCTCTCGGTGAATTCTATTTGAACATATTGATGAATGAAAAGGACATTGATTGGATTTTCTTCTCACCTGCTGGAACACTGGAACCCGGTAAGCGAACCGGAAAATTTCGTCTGGGAAAAGATGATCTTATCATAGATGGTAACGGTATTAGTCATATTTCTGTGGAGGATTACGCTGTTGCGATGGTCGATGAACTGGAAAACCCGGAGCACCATTATGAGCGTTTCACCATCGGATATTAAGCAAACTATTGTACAACTCAAATTAGAGGCATAAACAATGAAAAAGGTATTATTTATCTTATTGAATCTTTTAACTATAACAGCTATGGCACAAACTAAAGGACGTTTCGAGGTATATGAACTCGGCAATTACAAACTGCACGTTTACTATACCAACGATGCATTGGGTGATGCGAGTTACATCATCGAAGGCAAAGAAGCTCTTGTAACAATGGAGCAACCGCTGTTTAAGGATAATGTGGCTGAATTTGATGCCTATCTTTCCAAATTGGATAAACCCGTGGAGAAACGTATTGCGGATTATCATGTAGGAGGAACAGGGAAACATGACGTTGTAATGGCTCAAGGTATGCCTGAATTTACCAAAGGCGAAATTTATAGTGGCATGATGAAAGGCTTTACACAGGCCTTTGGCGATGCAATGGCAGACATGCCCACAGGCAAGGCTACGGAAGTTGCTTTTGGGACAACACAGACATGGGCAGGCGTTACTTTTGAGTTCCGTCATGGATCGACATCGGACTTCCCGGGGGCAAGTATCTTGATTGGAGGAAAAGCTTATTATACACACTGGACTCCGGCTAAGGCACATGTTAGCCATTTACAGATTTCTTCTCAGGCAGCTATCGATGCTGAAATTGCTGAAGCTGAAAAGTCTCTTGTTTCGGGTGCTGAACTGTTCATCGGTGGACACGGAGGTGCGGCAAAACGCGATATAGTTGAGTTCAAAATCGCTTATCTGAAGAAAATGAAAGAAATATTGGCAGCAAACAAATCTTCTCAGAATTTTGTGGATGCAATGAAAAAAGCTTATCCCAGTTTACCCGGAGAAGCCGGACTGGAAGATTTGGGCAAAGCCCTCTACAAATAAGAATAAGACATACTGTGCATGATGCTTCGGATGGTATTTGAATGTCATACCATCCGAAGCCTTTTTCAAGCAATGAATAAACGAGATTCAATTATGAAAGAAGCATTTGATTTTTTAAGCAAGCATAAGGATGTGGCTTTTGCCACAGTGGAACAGGATAAACCTAAGATTAGAGTGTTTCAAATCATGAAACAGGAAGGGCATACTCTGTACTTTGCGACTTCACCGCACAAAGAAGTACATCACCAGTTAAAACAGAATTCCAATGTGGAAATACTTGCTATGTCTGGAAATATTTCTGTTCGCATTAGTGGAGAAGCAATATTTGATGTTCCAGACAACATTGCAAAAGATATCTATATCAATAATCCTGTTTTACCGCGACTGTATAAAACTTATAAAGATTTGGTATATTTTAGATTGACTATAGATAAATTAGATTATTACGATTTGAGTTTTACGCCACCACTATTTGAGCACTATGAGAATATATACTAAATAAGTTTATGCACATGTGGGGAAAATTTAAACAAACAAAAATACTAAGTAGTGGATAATTTATTACTTAGTATTCCTTTCTGTACCCAGTCCCACATTTGAAATAATTTAATCGGGAACAATCAGCTTGAATAGTAAACGAAGAGAATTAAGATAAATTTGCTGATTATTAATAAATTACACAATATTGAAAAGTTAATTCAATTTAATTGGATTGAAATAAATCTGGGATGAATGGGAACAAATTGGAAACAAATGCTATATTTGTGTTATCACAAAATCATTCAATCTATGAAAGCATATCCTTTGCAACAAATATGTATTTTTCGGAATGGTTTATTGGGCACTGGATGGTGTTTTGCATTTTTAATGGAGAACAATTGATTGATGGTGGTGCCAACGAATTTAATTTTGGAAAAAATCGACCGTCAAGCCATGACTGTTCGATGCGGTAAGTTACAGGATTGTTCCTTGACTACCTGTTTAAGGGTAATTATTAACTATGTGCTTGCTCGGATAAAAACTGCTTGTTGTTTGGAATGCCGATTCCTTTCGATTAAGGTCCTTTAAATGCGTTGTGAGAGATAATTGTGAAATATTTGTTAGGGAAGGAGCCTATTGATGGGAATGTTGATATTGAAATTCAATTACTTGATTCATGGGATAAAAATGTGATTATGAATGCTATACCGCTTGTCGTTAGCCTTTTAGGCTTTATGTTTTTTCTACAGCCATTTTTTGCCCAAAAGTTGTTGCGTACGGAGTATAGGAATTTGTTTTCTGAATTTCAGGTGCTTCCGGACTCTATTCGTACAGATAAATACAGAAATGATTTTTATAGTATAAATGATTTGCCTTGGTGGGAACATTATTCAAGTGGCTCTATGAAAGTTCAATTGCTCAACGAAGGAAATGAAAGTATCTTAAAGATAGTCCAAACAGATTCGTTGATAAGTTCAACCCGCTATTTGCATTTCATTGACAATCCATTCGGCATAGATTGTGACTCCATCACTTTCCGTGCAGATGCATTGGTAGGGAATGGACATACAGCATATTTCCTTTTAAGACAGAAGAGTACGGATAAACCGGTCCATGTCGGCCCGTCTTCCGAATGGCAGCAAATCAGCATTACACAACCATTTGTCAAATCAATGGACAAATGGTCATTGATGTTTTGCATTACTGTCCAAGGCAATCAAAAAAGCTCGACATGCTTGAAAAACATCAATGTATTATTAGACGGCAAGCCGATAGACGAATGTTGTCCCATTCCTCTTGCCAATGCGGACCACGAGTTTGATACGTCTTCTAAATTCACCTTTCCCGACCGGCCTTTGACGGATGTGGAAGTTGGTCGTCTGGCCATGATTTGCAAAGTGTGGGGCTTGTATAAATATCGCCACCCGGCAGCTCGTGCCGGAGAATATGACTGGAATTACCAATTGTTTCGGATGCTTCCTTCCGCATTGTCCGCAAAAAGCGACAAGGAGTTTGTGAAAGAGTTGATGCGGTGGTTGCCGGAATGTGGCAAGAGGGAACATTTCACACCAATGGCGGATTCCATTGTGGCGCAAGTGCATTTCAATTGGATAAAGTCATACAAAAAGGAGAAAAGGCTTTATCGGTGTTTAGTGGATTTGCAGAAGGGGGTCAGCAGAGTGCCTTGTTATTGTTTGGGGTACATGCAAGATTCTATGCGGTTGACCTATTTTTATAATGAAACTTGTTACGACAGCATCCCCCCGTCTGATGACGGTTACCGCATGTTAGGGCTATTCCGCTTTTGGAACATGATGTACTATTTTCATCCTTACATGTATCAGATGGAAGAAAAATGGGAACGGATTCTGCCGGATTACATCCGCCTTTTCGTCGCAGCACGTGACAGGAAAACGTTCGAGGAGGCCTGCGTCAGGATTTCCTGCGAATTAAGGGATACGCACAGTGATTTTTATGGTTGCGAGAAAAATAGGGCTGCCGATGCTATGATGGAATCTACATGGTTGCCATTGGATGGAGTTCTCAAAGATGACCAATTCATCATTACGGATTTCTTTTTCTTGCCTGTGGACAGTTGCGAATTGCAAAAGGGGGATGTGATTGTGGCCGTCAACCATAAGCCTATTGCGGAAATCAGAAAAGAAAAGCGCATTTACAACAATCTTGGAGACGGCTCCGCCGACCAATATGCCATATATTATACCAGTTTCGATGGAGATTCCGTGGTCTATACAATAGACCGGGGAGGTGAACGCATGGACGTGACCATCCGCAATGTTTATGAACGTTATTGGGAAAAGAGAAAGGAACCGGAACCGTCGGTCCATGAGCCGTTCCGAGTGTTGGCGAATAGCATTTTGTATCTTGATGTCACTCAGTTGAATTCGGAAGAACTTCGGATACAAATGGAAGGGATGAAAGATTATAAAGGCATCATCTTCGACATGAGGGGATACCCCAAGGAGTGGACTTGCTCGAACACCATTGCTTCCTTCCTATATCCTCACCCTAAGGCTTTGTTCTACTACACCTATGCCGACTATTGGCAACCGGGTATTTTCCGAAAAAATCCCAATGTGGAACTGTTTGGGACAGAAAATCCGGATTATTATAAAGGTAAAACTGTGGTGTTGGTCAACGGGTTGGCCATGAGTGCAGCGGAACATGTGGCTACAATGATAGGTAATGCCCCCAAAGGATACGTTATAGGCGAGCCTACGTGTGGAACTTTAGGGCGTGTCTTGTACGTACCTTTCGTATCAGGAGTTGCAACCCGAATTACTGGTCAAGGTGTCTATTGGCCGAACGGGGTATGTACTTATCCCGGTGGGGTGAAGATAGATCAATACGTCTATCCCGATCCGGAAGTCATCCGGCAAGGAAAGGATGCTATGCTGGAAGAGGCAGTGAAATATATTTGTACTCAATCGGAGAACATGCGATGAAGTCAATAGAGCTTTCTTTCTCTTCAGACTGACTAAAAATTATGCCTGAACTTGAATCCCTCAGATTTTTACGTTGATCCCCGTTAACCCCACTCGTGGGGAAAATGTGGGGAAAGTCTTGGTAAAAGAAAAAGCTAAGTATTTATTTGTCAAATACTTAGCTCTCTTTCCTGTACCCAGACCCGGGATCGAACCGGGATGGGTTTCCCCACTGGTGTTTGAGACCAGCGCGTCTACCTATTCCGCCATCTGGGCTACTGCATATCTTTTGGATTGCGGTTGCAAAGTTATATATTATTTTTGAAATAGCAAAGAATATGACGATAATTTTTAGCTTTATTTTAATGTCTTCCTCTTAATTTGTTGATAATAAGTACTAAACAATTGTTTGCTTTTAAATCTTATAATATAATTATTAGGGGTTGGAATAAAGAAAAGAGGAGCAGAAACGGCTATGAGATGGCATTAAAATGGAATGAAATGATGTTTGTGGTGGTTATTCCAATGTAGGTTTGCTTGTTGTCCTTTGTTTTTTTCGTAATTTTGCGGCATGAAAATAGGTAATCTTGAGTTTGGACCTTATCCGGTCTTTCTTGCGCCGATGGAGGATGTGACCGATATCGGTTTCCGTTTACTTTGCAAGAAGTTTGGTGCTGCAATGGTGTATTCTGAATTTGTGGCTGCCGATGCTTTGGTGCGGCGTGTTAACCGCAGTCTGGAAAAGTTGAAAGTTTGTGATGACGAACGTCCCGTAGCCATACAGATTTATGGTAAGGAGGTAGAACCGGTTGTAGAGGCTGCACAGATTGTAGTGGAGCAGGCTCATCCCGATGTATTGGATTTGAACTTCGGTTGTCCGGTGAAACGGGTAGCCGGAAAGGGAGCCGGTGCAGGTATGCTTCAGAATCCGGAAAAGATGTTGGAGATTACGCGGGCGGTAGTGAAGGCTGTCGATGTGCCGGTTACAGTAAAAACCCGCTTGGGTTGGGATGCCGAACATAAGATTATTGTCAGTCTGGCAGAGCAGTTGCAGGATTGCGGTATACAGGCCTTGACAATTCATGGTCGTACGCGGGCTCAGATGTATACTGGAGAGGCGGATTGGACTTTGATTGGGGAGGTGAAGAATAATCCGCGCATGCATATTCCTATTATAGGTAACGGTGATATTACGTCACCGGAACGGGCCCGCGAATGTTTTGAACGTTATGGAGTAGATGCAGTGATGGTTGGTCGTGCTACTTTTGGCCGTCCGTGGATATTTAAAGAGATTACCGATTATCTGCAACCCGGGGCTGATTTGGATAAGGCGCATACTGTGATAGAAAGTGATTATCCGGTGATGAGTACAGACTGGAAGATAGATGTATTAAAAGAGCAGGTGCTGACAAGTGTGCGTCGTATCGACGAGTATCGTGGTATATTGCATAGCCGCCGTCATCTGGCTGCTTCACCGGTGTTTAAAGGGATTCCGAACTTTAGGGATACACGTATTGCCATGTTGCGTGCGGAAACAGTAGACGAATTGTTCAGTATATTGGAGCGTGCACGTGAAATGGTGCGTGCTAATGAAAAGGGCGAATTATAGACTTTTGACTGTTGGCATATCTCTGTTCTGATTGTCAGTTCTTGACTGTGAAAGGTTGACAGAAGGGATAAAAAGAACCTGATATGACGAAAAAGACTGTAATATGCTGATTTATGCTAAAGAAAAGGTGCATAAGATTTGGTGTGTAGCTTAAGTTTGATAACTTTGTGTAATAGGTTGCAAAAGTTGTGATGTGAGCAGCCAATCCTTTGTCGAACTATTTTTAATCTTATGCATGAAGAAGCCCTTACACATCATTTTGTTTTTATTGATATTGGCGGCATGTGATGACTTCTCGGATGAGCAGGTGGCCAAATTGTCTTGCCGTTCATGTTCTTATGATGCTCCGGTAACATGTGTCAGTCAGTCACGTTCAGATAAGGAGAAACTGTATATCGGGCAGGAAGATGGATGTATTATAGAGAGGGCAGGTAATGAAAGCCGGGTCTTTTCCATAAACAGCAACCGCAGGATTTATGATATATTGGAATATAATGAAGATTCCTTGTTTGTAGCGACAAGAGACGGTGGCCTGAAGATTCTTTCAAGAAAGACAATGAGTACCGGTTCTTATAGAATTAAGGGAAAGAATCTGAATTATTCAGTGTACAGTTTGACAGAAGATACCGTAAGGCATATTGTATTTGCGGGAACGAGCAATGGTTTGTATAAATTGGATATGAACCGTGCGGATACCTGTTGTGAATTGACTCAGATTGTTTTGGGAGGTAGTCGTGGCAGGTGTGGTATTAATAAGGTCATTATGCGAGACGGGACACTGTATGTAGCCAGTGAGAAGGGATTGTTTGTGTGGAAGGAGCCGTTTAATGATTTAAAGAAACCGCTTATCAGTTCTGTAGTTACAAATATTGTTTTTTGTCAGGATACGCTTTATGCGCTTCTGGAGGATGCAGTGGTAAAGGTGGTGCCGGAGAAAAACGAGATAATAAGGATGCATGACGGCCGTTTCCATTTATATGCCCACAGTCCGGATGACAGCGAATGGTTTGTAACCTCAGATGCTTTGATTTACAAGAAGGAAGGGCAGACTATGAGACATGACTTGCCCGGTGGTATCAGCATGAATGCCAAGCAGGCAGGATTTATTGGAGAAGATTTTTTGTATCTGGCATGTAACGAAACCTTGTTCTCATTTGCACTTCGTCAGAATACGGGAGGAGCAGAACATGATGTGGTGGCTGTGAGCGACAAACTGACCGGTGATTCCATTTATTTTATTACGGATGATCTTAGAATGCATCTTTACCGTTTTGTCTATAATCATCCGGATTTTACATCTCAGGCACTTGGATATATTCGTGGACTTGATATTGAAGGGCACGACATCATAAAGTTTGTTGAGGCAGACCAGCATACGTTTTATCTCGCTACACGAAACAAGCTTTATAGAATAAAAGATAATAAAGCCGAACTCATTCTGAATTTTGTAGAAAGAGAAGAGCAGAACAATATAACTGCTTTATATTATGCGTCGGATGAACGTAAGGTATATGTCGGAACAAGAAAATATCTTGGAGTGGTGGAGCCGGAGTCGGAACGTAAGGTTGTGCCTGTACCGCTGATTGCGGCCAACGGGTATAGAGATACGGTGGATGTTTATGTCACAGGACTGTGCGAGGCCGATGAGAGCGTTTGGACTGTGACTTTGAATAAAGGATTATATAAAAGGCCCGTCAATACTTCCGTGCCTTTCAAAATGGTAAATGATTTGGCTAAATATGAAACGACCTATGGTATGATTGCTAATGGCGACCGTGTTTATCTGAATACATCTTTGGGACTGGTCGGACGTGACGGAAACCTGTTGCCTGTCAAGCATGTGAAGTCTATTGTGGGCGTTCAGGAGAAGAATCCCGATGAAGGCTTTTTTATTTTATATTATTATGGATTGAATTTTAAGCCCTGGGATGACAATAAGGAGCTTGTACCACTGTTTTGTGACCTGGCCTTTAAGAAACATTGTGTCGCTGTGAACGGTAAGAAAGCTGTTTTAGGGTGTGAGTCCGGCCTGTTCCTTTTTGACGGCGGTTCTAAATTGTATGCCATAGATATAGGAGAGAAGCAGCGTTCGTATAAAGAGGTATGGATAGGACTGGTTGTTGCAATGTTTATTGTGATATTTTTGATTTCCCGTAAAACCCGTAAAAAGGAGCCTGTGCCTTCTGTAAAGGAGGAAAAAAGGATAATTCCGGATGAAAAAAGGATAGAACCGGCGCCTGTTGACATGGATGAAATAGAGCATAATATCCAGTTCCTGGAGAAAAAAGTGAAAGCTTTTTTTGATATGCTTGGACATCGGCGGATAGACGGTGAAGATGAAATGCGCCAGGATTTGAAACAATGTTGTCTGGAGTTTGCGGATAAATATGCCGGCCTGTGCAAGTTGTCTTTTATGAAAAGGCGGGGAAAAGAGCGCTATTTTATTACGATATTATTACTTATTGAGGATATAGACGCTAATATTATTTCCAGGGTGTTGGACGTAGACCAGCCCACGGTGACTCGCCATAAATATAATGTAAGGAAAGAAATAGAGCAGCTTTATCCTGACGGACATATTGATTGTCCGATTATCAGGTTGCTTTATGAGCGCATTTGTCCGAAGCGGAAATCAGTGTAATTAAGCGTGTTTTTATTGGTGTTGGGAAAGCAGAATTTATCTGCTTTCCCAATACTTTTTTTATCCTTTTTGAGAGAGGATAAATAAGGATTATATCAGGATAAAATAGGATTGAAAAGGTATGAATCGGATGTACGCACCGACTAATTTTGCTCTCGTCAGAACGACAGATGGGCTTGATAACCCATTCACGAAACATCAGGCGAGAACGTTTTTCGGAAAACAACAGATAAAATTAATTATTCATCATTAAAAATCCTATTATCATGAAAACAAGATTCTTTTTATTGTCATTGTGTTGCGCAGTTTCTTTTAGTCTTTTTGCACAGGAACAAAAGATAAAAGATCATAGAACAAAACCTGATTTGTATTATCTGGAAATTTCAGAAGTTGCCAACAGTCTGGAGTTATTGCCTCCTCCACCTGAAGCCGGAAGCATTTTGTTCTTGTATGATAAGGCACGTTATGATTGGGGCAAGCTTCAGAGAGATACGCCAAGAGGTGATCAGGCTGTTCAGGATGCGCGGGTAGAGGGCGATGGTGTACCTTTTGCTTTCTCCGAGGCCTTCGGTATTGAAATCAGTAAGGAAAAGACACCCGAGATTCATAAACTGGTTATCAATATGCGTGAGGATGCCGGTGATTTGGCAACACGTCATGCCAAAGAATACTATATGCGTGTACGTCCATTCAGCTTCTTTAATGAAATGACTTGTAATCCCGAGCAGCAGCAGGAACTTTCTACCAATGGTTCTTATCCTTCCGGCCATACTTCTATCGGTTGGGCTACAGCACTGGTTTTGGCAGAAATTAATCCCGACCGTCAGAATGAGATTCTTAAACGAGGATTTGAGATGGGGCAGAGCCGTGTGATTTGCGGATACCATTTCCAGAGTGACGTAGATGCGGCACGGATTGTAGCCAGCGCGGTTGTTGCACGTCTGCATGCGAACGATGCTTTCATGAAACAGCTTCAAAAAGCGAAGGCAGAATTTGCAAAGCTTCAGAAAGCCGGAGCCGTAAAACCTAGCGAAAGAAAATAAATTAGAATTAAACCTTAACAAAAAAATCGAAGATCATGAAAACATTGAATATTATTGGGCTGTCTGTTCTGATGTGTACAGCAGTGTCCGGCTTCGCACAGGAGGAAAATAAACTGAAGGTTAATCCTACAGGTCGCATCCTGATGGACGGCGGTATGTTTCAAAGCAAGAGTGATAATTTTGTAAATGGTGTGGCAATACCCGATGTGAGAGTCGGTGTGAAAGCCTCTTACGGCAAATATAAGGCCAAGGTGGATGTGGGCTATGCTTACGGTAAGGTTAGTCTGAAAGATATTTTTGTAGAACGTCAGATGACTTCACACTCGTTGTTACGCGTAGGTAATTTTGTTCATCAGTTCGGTTTGCAAAGTTCAACCAGTTCATCTATGAAGATTACGATGGAAGAACCTGCAAGTAATGAAGCTTTCTTCAATTCCCGTCTGATTGGTGCGATGTATATCTTCGACAAGGATGCTTTCTTTGGTACAGCCAGTGTTCATGCCGAGAATGAAGCGCTTAAAAAGAAAGCGTCAAGCATGGGCGGAAAGATGGGATATGGTGCGATGAGCCGTTTGGTATATCGTCCTCTTCGTGCAGAAGGCTTGTTGTTCCAGGCCGGTATTTCAGGAGCTTATGAGTCTCCGCGTTATAACAGCGATGAGAAGCTTAATCATTCAAGTTTTGTGCTTGGGGCCAATTTCCCGACACGCATTAATGAGGTACGTGCGTTGAATGCTGTGGTCAGCGATGCGAATTATATATTGAAGTTTACACCCGAAATATTGGTTGGCGTTGGCCCGATTGCTTTGGAATCCCAGTATTACTATCTGTATGCGAACAGAAAGAAGGGATTTGATAACTATAATGCGAGCGGCGCGTATGGTTTGCTGCGGGCCATGGTGATAGGCGGAAGTTATAAGCATTCACATTCCGATTGCGGAATTGAGACTCCCGGACCAGGTTCATTGGAATGTGTATTAGGATATAACTACACGGATATGTGTGATTCCAAAGCAAATATCCTTGGCGGAAAGTTGAATGATGTGTCATTTACCGTTAACTATTACATTAACAAGTATATGATATGGCGTTTCAGATATTCTTATACGAAAGCGACTAATCGTTATGAGCAGGAAGATCAGAAAGTCAATGCATTCCAGACTCGTTTACAGATTATATTCTGATTTATGGAACAAAGGGGTAAGATTATAATGTTTGTATGAAAAGATGGTGATAATGTATTATAGCTTACAAATCAGGTATTAGTAAATATATATAGCATATTTTGGGGGATGAGAAGCAGAGGGGGAAGGCCGTTTTTTAAGGCCGGCCTCCTCTGTCTTTTTGTTTATGCCTCTTTTGCTTTATAAGCCAGAGCGTACATTTTCATTTGTTTAAGCATGGCCAGAAGACCGTTGCTCCGGGTCGGTGACAAGTGTTCTTTCAGACCGATACGGTCAATAAAATAAAGGTCGGCATTAAGAATCTCATCAGGTGTATGTCCGCTGAGAACTCTGATTAATAGCGCGACAATACCTTTTACAATAAGTGCGTCGCTTTCAGCCTGAAAGTATAACAGACCGTCTTTCATGTCAGCCTGAAGCCATACACGACTTTGGCAGCCGTCAATCAGATTCTGGTCCGTTTTATATTGTTCAGGGAGTGGCTTTTCTTCGCTGCCCAGGTCAATCAGTAACTGGTATTTGTCCATCCAGTCATCAAAGTCACTGAATTCCTCAATAACTTCGTCTTGTAGTTCGTTGATTGTCTCCATGTTTTGATTATCGTTAATAGTTTGTTTTTATATTATAGCGCCGAAGAGGCTGTGTTTATTTTCTTGAAGCGGAAACCGTATGATGCTCTGTTCCGGACTCTTTGTTGAAGAATACATTATAGAGCCACTGACTCAGGAAGAAAACCGGTATGGATGTAAGTACACCGGCAAAGGCATCGATGAGATAATGCGCCTGAATATATACGGTTGCCAAAGCCAGTAAGACTGAAAAAGGCAAAAGAATATAAAACAGTTTCTTGCTTTCGGGATAGACCAGATAAAGCAGAATGAGTGTGATGCCTATATGTGAGCTTGGAAAGGCAGCCGTAGGATGCTCTCCTGTTTCCTGTGCCCAGTTGACCAGTCCGTAAAACAGACCGTTGGGGTTTCCCGGTGCTGTTAACATTTCGGTATGATTGCTGAAATAAGTGCCTAATTGAGGGAATATGCCGTTTGCTACAGTATCTGTTCCTACAGCCCAGAAATAAAACTGAGGACCTGCTACGGGTAGAAATATGTATATAAAATAGAAAATGAAGAACGAACACATTACGACAAATGACGCGCGTTCATATTTTTTGTATCTGCAAAAGGCAAAGAACATCATTACAAGCAATATCATGGGATAGTAGGAAAAATATCCCATGTTAACCGCTTCGCAGAACCATTCCCATGGACACAGCCTGCTGAATTCCAGTGACGGCTGGCAACCAAACAGGATGGCGTCGCATTTCGCGAAAACATGGTCCAGATTGGGACGGATGCAGTTGAATTCGTACGTTTCGGGATACCATAAGTTGAGCAGCGTCATTTGCAGGGAAATCCGGAAGAAAGACATCAGTCGTGTTGGCCAAATACGATATATCCCCCACATGACAGCAATCAATATGAATACTGTGATACGGTTTGTCACCAAAGACCAGGGATTGGCCAGCTGATGCCACAATACCGCGGTGAAACCCAGCGTCAGCATGGCGTAGGTTATGACAAGCAAATCCATAGGCCACAGTCCTTTACCCATGTCTGACGGTAGAAAAAGCTGTCGTACTCTGTCTGCTAACTTAGTGCCGGTTAAAGCCATCCTTCCTTCTTGTACCATTGTATTGTTTCTTTTACACCTTGTTTCAATGAATATTGTGGTTGGTATCCCAGTTCCGTTAAAGCCGGTTTAATGTCACATTGCCAGTTACGCTGTCTTAAAATGTGATATTTGTCTTTGTTGAGTGTTGTCGTTCGTCCTCGCCATGAACTGATTGTACCGTTTATGGTGCAAATGCCGCGCAGAAGCCAGACAGGCGCTTTAATCTTTACGAAAAAAGGATGTCCCATTTCTTCCGCGATAAGGTCACTGAAGGTGCTGCTGTGGTAGATTTGTCCGTCGCTGATAAAGAAGGCACGTCCTATAACGTCCTTCTCCATGGCCAGATAAATGGCTTGAACCAGGTCTTTGACATAGACAAATGTAATTTCCTGAGGGCGGAAACCGACACTGAAGTCAATATGTTGTTTGATACTCTGAGCCATCATGAAATAGTCTTTTTCTCTGGGGCCGTAAACTCCGGTTGGTCTGAGAATGACATAGGGAAAATCTTTCATTTCCTTTAAGACCTGTTCGGCTGCCAATTTGCTTTCTCCGTAGGCCGTGTTGGGATGAGGCTCGTCGTCTTCCTGTATTGGCGCGTAAACCCACGGGTTGTCCGGGGTTGCCGTTCTGATGGCTTGCTCCCTTATGGCACCGTAGACGCTTAACGAACTGATGAATATAAAGCGTTGTGGCACCATGTCCAGTTGACATAATGTTTCGGCCAGGTGGCGTGTTCCGTCTGTATTGGTATGGAAAAAACCGTCGCGGTGAACACATTTGGTAGCGCCTGCAGCGTGTACGATAATATCCCATCCCCCAAATTCTGTTTTACATTTTTCCAGTTGTTTACGCAGAACTTCGGGATGTGCCAGGTCCAGGTCCACTGTTAATATGGCTTTGTCCTGCAGATACTGTCTGCTGCTGGTGGGGCGCACGCCGGCCCACATCTTGTGTCCGCGTTTCAGTCCTTCCTCGACAACAAAGCTGCCGATAAAGCCGCTGGCTCCTGTTACTAATATTTTCATGGTATGTCTGTTTTTAGTTTTCGTGGTCGTATTTTCCGTCAGCGTTCTTAACCGGCTCTACATGTATTCCTAGATGAGTTTGCTTGCCGTATACTTCACGCAGTTTCTTTTCTATTTCAGATGCTTTGGCGTGTGCCTCGTTTAGGGTGAGATGGCCGTCCATACGGATGTGCATTTCAATGGCATAGTGACTTCCGATGCGTCTGGTTCTCAGGTTATGCAGACCGCTTACGCCAGGCGTTTCGTTTGCGATTTGTTCTATGCGTTCTTCCACTTCGTCGGGCAGAGATCTTTCTGTCAGTTCGTCGATACACGGTTTAAGCAATTCGACAGCAACCTTTATAATAAAGAAACTGACAACAACTGCTGCGATAGGGTCCAGCACGCGCCAGTTCGGACCAAGAAGAATGGCGCCTCCGATACCGACAGCGGTTCCGATAGACGAGAGTGCGTCGCTGCGGTGATGCCATGCGTTGGCAATCACGGCTGCGGATTCTGTACGTTTTCCTACAGCTACGGTATACCGGTAAAGTATTTCTTTCGCTACAATTGAGATAATGGCTGCTGCGAATGCGAGCCATCCCGGGGCGTCGAGTACCTGTCCGTTCCATACGGCTTTAATGGCCATCAGCCCGTTCCAGCATATTCCGACACCAACGCCAAGCAGAGTTATTCCGATAATGGCTGTAGCCAGTGTCTCATATTTTCCATGCCCGTAGTCATGGTCTTTATCTTGTGGTTTGTTGGATAGTTTTACGAAAGCGATAACCACCACGTCGGTAATGAAATCGGAAAGGGAGTGTACGGCATCCGCAACCATGGCCGCACTGCCTGCTATTATTCCGGCAATGAATTTCAATGCAACTAACAGGAAATTGACCGCGCTGCCAATCCAGGTTACCCGGTAAATTTCCTTTGTCCGTTTCTCTTGTTCCATAGTTCTGCGCATTTTAATTTGACAGGCTACAAAGATACAATATTTCAGAAAAAATAAGAGATAAAAAACGGGTAGAATCAATAAATTTGGCTAACTTGCAGCAAAGTTATCCGGAAAAATAACCCTTAAAGTTACACGATATGGGAAAGACAGGAAAAAAGGGCGGAAAACGCCTGAAGAAAAAAGATTTGTCCAAAATGCTTATAGAGCTTTTTCAGGATAATCCCGAGAAGCTCTACAGCCTGAAAGAGATATTTAAAGAATTGAAACTTGATACCCATCCTACCAAAATGCTATGCATGGATTTGTTGGAAGATCTGGCTTTGGATGACTATATCAAGGATAACGGTAAACAGCAGTATTGTCTCAATACAAGTGATCAGGTGTTTGAGGCGATATTCAACCGTAAGGCTAACGGTAAGAATACAGTGACTCCGCTTGATGGCGGTGAGCCGGTCTTTGTGGCAGAACGTAATGCCATGCATGCCATGAACGGCGATAAGGTGAAAGTGACGTTACTGGCACGTAGAAAGCACCATTTGCGCGAAGCGCAGGTTATAGAAATATTGAAGCGCAATGATAAGAATTTTGTGGGAACTCTCGAGGTCCGTAAAGACTTTGCTTTCTTACAGACTGAGGACAGGACGCTGGCTAATGATATTTTTATTCCGAAACGCGCGCTTAAAGGAGGTAAGACGGGCGATAAGGCCGTAGTGAAGATTACCGAGTGGCCCGAAAACGCGAAGAATCCGATTGGCAAGGTCATAGATATTCTTGGAAAGAGTGGCGACAACACCACTGAGATGCATGCCATCCTGGCTGAATATGGTTTGCCTTATTCTTATCCGAAAGAGGTTGAAGAGGCGGCCGAAAAGATAGATCCGGGCATAACCGATGAGGAAATTGCGAAGCGTGAGGATATGAGAAAGGTTACAACCTTCACGATTGACCCCCGTGACGCGAAGGATTTTGATGACGCACTGTCTATCCGGAAACTGGAGAACGGTTTATGGGAAATTGGTGTGCATATTGCGGATGTATCCCATTATGTAAAAGAGGGCAGTATTATTGATAAGGAAGCGGTAAAGCGTGCCACAAGTGTGTATCTGGTGGACCGTACGATTCCGATGTTGCCCGAACGTCTTTGTAATTTCATCTGTTCGTTACGTCCCGATGAAGATAAGCTGGCGTATAGCGTGATATTTAAGTTGGACGAGCAGGCTACGGTCAAAGACTGGCATCTGGCACATACTGTCATCAGAAGCGACAGACGGTTTACTTATGAGGAGGTTCAGGATGTTTTGGAAAAGAATCATGAGGCTTCACCCGAGGATTATAATGCTCCCGGTGATCATGCTGCCGATCCGGCCTTTAGCGGTCCCGGCGCGATACCGGCAGAGCGTTTCACGGAAGAACTGATTGAATTGAACCGGCTGGCCAAACAGCTGAGAGCAAAACGTTTCCAGAATGGTGCCATAAATTTTGAACGCAGTGAGGTACGTTTTGAAATAGACGAGAAGGGAACGCCCGTCGGTGTCTATTTTAAAGTAGCTAAGGACGCCAATAAACTGGTCGAGGAATTTATGCTGCTTGCCAATAGAACGGTGGCAGAAAGTATAGGAAAAGTGCCGAAGAATAAAAAGCCTAAGACATTCCCCTATCGAATACATGATTTGCCGGATCCCAACAAACTGTTGAACCTTAGTGATTTTGTCGTGAAGTTCGGTTATAAGCTGAAAACCACCGGAACAAAGACAGAAGTCAGCAAAGGACTGAACAAACTGTTGTCAGAAGTGCAGGGAAAGAAAGAGCAGAATCTTATAGAGACGGTTTCGCTCAGGGCCATGATGAAAGCACGTTACAGTACGCATAATATCGGCCATTATGGATTGGCTTTTGATTACTATACGCATTTTACTTCGCCAATCCGCCGTTATCCGGATGTGATGGTTCATCGTTTGCTTACCCGTTATGCGCTTGGCGGAAGAAGTGTCAGCCAGGATAAGTATGAGGAACTTTGTGAGCAAAGCAGCGCGATGGAGCAGCTTGCCGCGTCTGCCGAACGTGCCAGCATCAAGTACAAGCAGGTTGAGTTCATGAGTGCCCGTTTGGGACAGGTTTTCGAAGGAACAATCAGTGGCGTGACAGAATTCGGCTTGTATGTAGAGATTAACGAGAACAAATGTGAGGGACTTGTGCCGTTACGCGATTTGGATGATGATTATTATGAATTTGATGAGCGTAATTATTGTTTGTGGGGCCGCAAGCATCATCATCGTTATTCTTTGGGAGATGCTGTAAAGGTGAAGGTGGCAAAAGCTAATCTTGAGAAGAAACAACTGGATTATGCTTTAGTCAAAGCGTAAATAAAGAGATATCTTTTTAGTTAAGTAAAGGGGGTAGAGTTATGGAGTCTTCTTATAACTTTACCCCCTTTTCCATGCCATGAGTGGCAATATGGATGAGAATCTATCATCTTTTTATTCGGTTTTCAAAGTGTTATTAAAAGTATTTGATTTCGGGTTGTATTTAATTAACATGTCTTTTATAAAATATTATATATTCTTCTTTTGCTGACAATTTGTCAATGCTTATATTTGATATTAGTTTAATAACTTTTATCAGAATGTACTATGAATACAGAAAAGAATGAAAGAACACGTGTAGAGAAAGACCTGATAGGTGAACGTAATATTCCGGCTGATGCCTTATATGGCATCCAGACATTGAGGGGAATAGAGAATTTCCGTATCAGTCATACCTGTCTGAAAGATTATCCGTTGCTGATTAAAGGAATGGCGATTACCAAGATGGCGGCGGCAGAAGCCAACTACAGTCTTCATCTTTTGGATAATGATATAAAGAATGCGATTGTACAGGCTTGTCTTGAACTGATTGACGGCAAGATGCATGACGAGTTTATCATTGATATGATTCAGGGAGGAGCCGGCACCAGTACAAACATGAATGCCAATGAGGTAATAGCCAACAGAGCTTTGCAGATTCTCGGTCATAAGCCGGGAGAATATGAGCATTGTTCGCCTCACGATCATGTCAATTGTTCACAGTCTACCAACGATGCTTATCCCACAGCCATTCATTTAGGACTTTATGCCACCCATCTGGCACTTATTCCTCATCTTGAACAGCTTATAGAGTCCTTTGACAATAAACGTAAAGAGTTTGCCGATGTTATCAAGATGGGACGTACGCAGCTTGAGGATGCTGTGCCGATGACGTTGGGCCAGACATTCGGCGCTTTTGCCAATATATTACGTAACGAGATTGAGCATCTTAATGAGGCGGCAAGAGATTTCCTGACTGTCAACATGGGCGCTACGGCTATCGGTACAGGTATCTGCGCCGAACCGGGTTATGCCGAGGCTTGTGTCAAGGCGCTGCGTGAGATTACAGACTGGGATATAAAGCTGGCAGACGATTTGGTCGGCGCTACTTCAGACACGTCGTGCATGGTAGGTTACGCGTCGGCAATGAAGCGTCTGGCCGTTAAGCTGAGTAAGATTTGTAACGACCTTCGTCTGTTGGCCAGCGGTCCGCGCTGTGGACTGGCAGAGATTAATCTTCCTGCCATGCAGCCCGGTTCTTCAATTATGCCGGGTAAGGTCAATCCGGTTATTCCTGAAGTGATGAATCAGATTTGCTTTAAGGTTATCGGTAATGATTTGTGTGTGACGATGGCCGGAGAAGCGGCTCAAATGGAGTTGAACGCGATGGAGCCGGTAATGGCTCAGTGCTGTTTTGAGTCGGCCGAGCTGCTTATGAATGGCCTTGATACGCTGCGCGAACGCTGCATAGACGGTATTACGTGCAATCCCGACAGATGTCTGACGGAAGTGCATGACAGTATTGGAGTCGTAACAGCCCTGAATCCATATATCGGCTATGACAATTCGACCTTGATTGCTCAGGAAGCAATGAAAACAGGACGTAGCGTATATGATTTGGTGCTGGAGAAAAACATTCTGAGCAAGGAAGAACTGGACAATATACTCAGTCCGGCCAACATGATTAAACCGGTTAAAAGACAGCATTGATTGATTGGGAGTTTGATGTAGTATTATATTCTGCCCGATAAAAAACACCTTTTTATGAAATCCGTATGGTTTACATTGTGAATCATACGGATTTTTTACTTGTGGATTTTATTTGAAAATCACAGATTGAAATGAAAAATCACGACTGATTAATTCGTGAACCAAACTGTTGGTATTGCACAGTTTGTTTTTATTCCTGCCGGTTTTCTCTTATCCGGCCCTTTGGTTTTTATATTATTTGTACCCACGAAAACCGATAAATTTGCCAGATTTGGAAGTATGGTGTAAAGATAATTTGTCTTTTATTGGTTGCGGTGAAATCGTTTTTATTTACAGTAAAATGCGGCTAAAACCATCCGTGGAAAATTAAAGCAGATGGAATGCTTATTTTGTCTTTATTGACAAGTATGTAAAGCTCCTTGTCTTTATGTTGTTTCTTGTTGATATTCAGATAGATAACGAGTATAAATTTAAGCTGATATCATATAATATGAATCGGGTTCTTCCGCAGTCTAAACGCATACGGTTACGAACTTTTTTGTCTACGGTTACGAATTTCATCCTGTACGGTTGTGAGTTTTTTTCTGCACGGTTGCGGTGATGCCCGTAACCGTACCGGATGATATTTCTGCACGGTTACGGGGAATTTCATAACCGTATGCGTTTAGGTTTTCCAAAGTGAATTTTATGTCGCAAGGAAATATCCTGACATGTCTGTGCCGGGTGCCTTTAATTAGTAAAAATATTTCCAATCGGGTAAAAACTGCCGGAAACAAACTTTTAGAGAAATAAGGGAGAAATAGCGAAAATATCCCGCTGTTTCTCCCGATATACATACGGTTTTCATGTTCGGCACCAAAATGTGATATAAAAACGGTGAAAACGAAAGATTATGTTTTGTCATATTGTCATTAATATGATGTTTTTTCTTATCAAATGCTGTGTTTTGTGTTGCGAAAACGGGCGAATTTCATGAAAAATTAAAACAAAAAGCAATGTTATGCTAATGCCTAATATAGTAGAAAAACGTAAAAAATAGAAAGAAAAATAGGGTTTTCAGGTCGGATATGAGTTTCTTTGATACATCATTTCCACCGTTGTCGCTCTCGATAACCATTATGAACAAAAATAAAATATTCTTACCATAGGAAGACGGAACAGAGGCAAGAGAAACAGCAGTGTGTAAAGCTTGTTTTATTGCGTTAGAACGATACCGGCAGTCAGTCTGTTTTTGGCATTTTTTCGTATTATGGCTTTAACAATAATGATATAAGGGCCTTTAAGTACAGGTTTTCTGAAAATTTGTTTATCTTTGCAATAGATAAACTTTATCTTTTTATGCCTGTGGGATAATCTCTTTTATAAAGGTTATTTGTGGGGCGTTTAATAATTGGATAGAGTAGTTTAGTAAATAAATAACATGGCGCAAAAACTCATACAAACCAATTCATTGCAGCAGGTGCAGACATTGTCACCTCAGCAGGTATTGCAGGTCAGACTGTTGGAGATGCCGATAGCTGAACTGGAACAACGTGTGAAAAATGAATTGATGGATAATGGTGCATTGGAGGAAAAGATTTCATCATCGGAGTCGGATGGTGATGATTCTGTATCCGGACAGACTGACAATGAGGAGGATATGTCCAATGAAGAGCCTGATTTCTTTAATGAGGATGAGCCTTCAGGACAACTCAAGCAACTGTTGGATGATTATCGCAGTGAAGATGACGTGCCCGACTACATGACGAACGGGTATAACGGTTCGGGAAGTGGCCGGACCATGGAATATGGAGACACGACATCGTTTTATGAGATGATGAGAGAGCAGATGAATGAGGCACAGTTAAGTGAACATGAAAAGCTGCTGATGGATTATCTGATAGGCTCGCTGGAAGATGACGGCATGTTGAAAAAGGATTTGTCTTCATTGGTTGATGAATTGGAGATTTATCATAATATCAAGACCAATGTGTCTGAGTTGACCAGTGTGTTGGAGAAGATTCAGACTTTTGATCCGCCCGGCGTCGGCGCAAGGGATTTGCGTGAATGTCTGATGTTGCAGATAAAGCGTGAGAGCGGTTTTAAAACACCCATCAAACAGGCTGAGTTAAAGGTGGTGGAACGTTATTTTGATGATTTTACTCACAAACGATGGGACAGGATAGCCGAGAAAATGAAACTTTCGCCGACAGATGTACGCACCATACAGCGTGAACTGGCCCGGTTGAATCCGAAACCGGGTAGTGCGATGGGAGAGGTTGAAGGGCATAATTTCCATCAGGTGGTACCCGATTTTATTGTGAGCAGCGATGATGAAGGTCATCTTGAATTGTCATTAAACAACGGTGATGTGCCCGCATTGCGTATCAGTCCGTCATATGAGGAGTTGCTTGAACATGCGGCAAACCGTAAGGATAAGCCGGGACGTGCGGAAAAGGAGGCGTTGGTGTATACCCGGCAAAAGATTGAGCAGGCTCAGGGCTTTATTGACGCGATTAATCAGCGTCGTCACACTTTGCTGGCAGTGATGAATGACATCATGCGCAGGCAGTATGATTTCTTTGAGGACGGCGACGAAATGCGGCTGAAGCCGATGAAACTGAAAGATGTGGCTCAGAGTACAGGGTATGATATATCAACGGTGTCGAGAGTGACTAACAGTAAGTATGTAGAGACACGTTTTGGTATTTATCCGTTGAAATGGTTTTTTACAGACGGTATGACTACCGCAGCCGGTGAGGAGATAGCCGTAAGGCAGATTAAGAACCGGTTGAAAGCCATGGTGGAGCAGGAAGATAAAAGTAAACCGTTGAGCGACGAGGCCCTGGCGGAGAAGCTGAAAGGAGAAGGTTATCCGGTAGCACGCCGCACGGTGGCTAAATATCGTGAGCAATTAGGTATTCCGGTGGCAAGATTAAGAAGATGAAAACGAAATATGTTTCACGGATAGCACGACTGCTGTCGTGGCTGTTCAGACCCTATTACATGCCGTTGGTCGGTTTTGTGGCACTGTTTACACTGACTTATCTCAGACTGCTTCCGGCAGGCTATAAGATTTATGTTCTGGTTGTGGTATATGTGTTTACAATCCTGTTTCCACAGGCCGGTGCCTGGGTTTACCGGAAAGTCAACGGATGGGCGGCCCATCACTTGCGGATACGCCAGAACAGAAGTGTACCTTATGTCTGGTCTATCGTGTCGTATATGGCTTGCTGGTATCTGATGCACAGAATGCATTTGCCTCATTATATGCAGGGAATCATTGTTTCGGCATTAATGATACAGTTGGTTTGTGCCGTGATAAACATATGGTGGAAAATCAGTACACACGCGGCCGGTGCCGGCGGTATTATCGGAGCATTAGTGGCCTATTCGGTTATTTTCATGTTTAATCCGGTCAATTGGTTATGCGTGTTGATTCTTCTGGCAGGAGCTGTGGGCAGCAGCCGAATGTGGCTTCGACAGCACACTTTGTCGCAAGTGGTGGTAGGAACACTGGTCGGTGTGGTGTGTGGCTTTGTCGGTATTATATTTTAAGAATATTATCCAATTATAATTTAATCAGAATCAGAATATGAAACCTGTTGTAAGTATTATTATGGGCAGTACGTCAGATCTTCCGGTTATGGAGAAGGCTGCCAGGTTTTTTGATGAAATGGAGATTCCGTTCGAGATGAACGCCTTGTCAGCTCATCGTACACCCGATGAGGTTGAACAGTTTGCAAAGGGTGCTTCAGAACGGGGTGTGAAAGTGATTATTGCCGGTGCCGGTATGGCTGCGGCTTTACCCGGAGTTATTGCCGCCAGTACGGTAGTGCCTGTGATAGGTGTGCCTATTAAAGGTATGCTCGACGGGTTGGATGCGCTTTTGTCTATTGTTCAGATGCCTCCCGGCATACCCGTGGCAACGGTTGGTGTAAACGGAGCTCAGAATGCTGCCATATTGGCTGCCGAGATGCTGGCTTTGGCCGATGAAGCGCTTGCCGGCAAACTGAAGGCTTATAAAGAAGGACTTAAGCAGAAAATTGTAAAGGCTAACGCCGATCTGGCAGAAGTGAAATACGCTTTTAAGTGCAACTAAAGATTCCGAACAGATAACATGGAACTTTTCAACTATCAACGCAGGCCGACCTGTGAGGTGCAGATCGGTGAGACGCCTTTGGGTGGACATTGGCCGATAAGGATACAGAGTATGACAAATACTTCGACAATGGACACCGCGGCCAGCGTAGCGCAGACATTGCGTATCGCCCAGGCCGGCGGCGAGTATGTGCGTTTGACTACTCAGGGAGTGCGCGAAGCAGAGAACCTGCGCCAGATTAATGCCGGCGTACGTGCCGCGGGCTGTCGTGTTCCCTTGGTGGCAGATGTGCATTTCAATCCGCGTGTGGCAGATGTGGCGGCGCTATATGCCGAAAAGGTACGTATCAATCCCGGTAATTATGTGGATGCCGCACGAACCTTTAAACATTTGGAATATACCGATGAGGAATATGCGGCAGAATTGAAGAAGATAGAAGAACGTTTTGTGCCGTTCCTTGACAAGTGCCGTGAAAATCATACAGCTGTAAGAATCGGTGTGAATCATGGTTCGCTTAGCGACCGTATCATGAGCCGTTATGGCGACACTCCGGCCGGTATTGTAGAGAGTTGTATGGAGTTTCTGCGTATCTGTAAGAAGGAGCATTTTGATAATGTAGTTATCTCCATTAAGGCAAGTAACACGGTTGTCATGGTGGAGAGTGTCCGCCTGTTGGTAAAGGTCATGGAGGATGAGGGTATGGATTATCCGTTGCATCTGGGTGTGACCGAGGCCGGTGACGGTGAGGACGGACGCATAAAGAGCGCGGTAGGTATCGGCGCATTGTTGACAGACGGTGTGGGTGATACCGTGAGGGTTTCGCTCAGCGAGGCGCCAGAAGCGGAAATCCCTGTGGCGCGCAAGCTCGTGGATTATGTGACACGCCGGGAAGGGCATATGATGATACCGGGCAAGGTGGCTCCGGACTTTGACTGGCTGCATCCGTTGCGACGTAAGACACATGCGGTGCATAATATCGGCGGCGGTCAGGTGCCTGTTGTCGTATCAGACCGTATGGATTTGGCTGGGAAGAAATATGAGGCCGGTTCAGCCGATTTGTGTCCGGATTATATTTATTGTGGCCATGAATTGCCGGCAGAGGGTAATCGTGAATCGTGTGCCTATATTGTGGATGCCGACGCATGGACGGGCGAACCCGGTACTTATCCCGCTTTTTCGCATAATCTGTTGCCGTTCATGAGTGCCTGCAAGTCGGATCTTAAGTTCTTGTTCCTGAACTATCCGATGTTGAATGAGGAAGCGCGTGCCTGTCTGAAATATCATCCTGAGGTGGTGGTTATAGCTCAGAGCAGCCACCAGAATCGTCCGGGTGAACTGAGGGCCATGATACACGAGATGATGTGTGAGGGATTGACCAATCCCGTGATTGTATTCCAGCATTACGCGCACAGTCAGGAAGAAAAGGAGGATTTTCAGCTTGAGAGCGCGGCCGATATGGGTGCCTTGCTTTTTGACGGCTTGTGTGACGGTATATATTTGTATAACAGCGGCACATTGTCTCATCGTGATATTGACGCGACAGCCTTTGGCATATTGCAGGCGGCAAGACAGCGTGTCAGCAAGACGGAATATATATCCTGTCCCGGATGCGGACGCACGCTGTATAATCTGGAAGATACGATTGCCCGTATTAAGGCGGCTACAAGTCATTTGAAAGGATTGAAGATAGCCATCATGGGATGTATTGTCAACGGTCCGGGTGAGATGGCTGACGCTGATTATGGTTATGTGGGGGCCGCCCGCGGTAAGGTAAGTCTGTATAAACAGAAGGAATGTGTGGAGAAGAATATTCCGGAGGATGAGGCTGTTGATAAATTGCTTGCCTTGATACGCGAAAACGGCGATGATCCTGTATGGAATGCCGAATCACGTGAGAACGTGTAACGTATTCTTTTAAGTGAAAAATTAAATACGATTATAATATGGAGCAGAAATTATTTATTTATAACACGCTGAGCCGTAAAAAAGAAGAGTTCAAACCCATTACTCCGGGCCGTGTAGGTATGTATGTGTGCGGTCCGACTGTGTATGGAGACGCTCATCTGGGACATGCGCGGCCGGCAATTACGTTTGACCTTTTATTCCGTTATCTGCAGCATATTGGTTATAAGGTTCGCTATGTGCGTAACATTACGGACGTAGGCCATCTTGAACATGACGCCGATGAGGGAGAAGACAAGATTGCAAAAAAAGCCCGTCTGGAACAGCTTGAGCCGATGGAGGTGGCACAGTATTATACCAACCGTTTTCACGATGCCATGGCTGCGCTGAACGTGTTGCCGCCCAGCATCGAGCCGCATGCTACAGGACATATCATTGAACAAATCCAGCTTGTAAAAGAAATCATGGACAATGGTTTTGCTTACGAAAGCCACGGTAGTGTATATTTTGATGTTGATAAATACAATAAGAAATATCATTATGGCAAGCTGTCCGGCCGTAATCTGGAGGATGTGATTAATAACTCACGTGAACTGGATGGTGTGGGCGAGAAACATAATCAGGTGGATTTCGCCTTATGGAAATGCGCCCAACCTCAGCATATCATGCATTGGCCCAGTCCGTGGAGTGAAGGATTCCCCGGATGGCATTGCGAGTGTACGGCGATGGGCCGCAAATATCTTGGAAACCATTTTGACATTCATGGTGGCGGTATGGATTTGGTATTTCCTCATCATGAGTGTGAGATAGCACAGGCCGTAGCCAGTCAGGGATCGGATATGGTCAATTATTGGATGCACAATAATATGATTACGATAAACGGTCAGAAGATGGGTAAGAGTCTGGGTAATTTTATTACTTTGCCGCAATTCTTCAGTGGAGAGCATGAGAAACTGACTCAGGCTTACAGTCCGATGACAATCCGTTTCTTTATTTTGCAGGCCCACTATCGCAGCACGGTTGACTTCAGTAATGAAGCCCTTCAGGCCAGTGAGAAGGGATTGTCAAGACTGATGGAAGCATTTGCTACCATGAAACGGATTACGCCTCAGGCCGACGGTTCTGTGGGAATGGATGAGGTCAATGAATTGCGTCGTAAATGTTATGACGCCATGAATGACGATTTGAACTCTCCGATGGTTATCAGTCATCTTTTTGATGCTTGTCATACGATTAATGCCGTTGCGGACAAGAAAGCTTCTATTACTCCAGAGGCGTTGTCTGCTATGGAAGAGATATTCCATACATTTGCGTTTGACATACTTGGTTTGAAAGAAGAGGTTGGTGACAACAGTGGTCGTGAAGAGGCTTTTGGCAAGGTGGTTGATATGTTGCTTGAGCAGCGTATGATTGCTAAGGCCAATAAGGATTGGGCTACAAGTGATAAGATACGTGACAGTCTTGCAGAACTTGGTTTTGAAGTGAAGGACACTAAGGATGGATTCACCTGGAAACTGAATAAATAGTCTGTCAATAAGATAAGAACCGGTTGGCTTTAAAAAGCCAATTCGCTCATAAAAAGAACAGAACCGGACGGGAATATTCCCATTCGGTTCTGTTCTTTATTTGTTTCGTTTTTACAGGAAGATAAAAATAAAATACATATGGCTGATAAGCTTATACAGGAACAAAAAAGTCTGGATTTTCTATGTCTGGTCATTCTTAATTTGCTCATAATTTTTTTCTTAGGATAACTTACGACGCAAAAATACATTGACCGATAAGGAATGAAAACAGTATTGTGACTGAAACGGTATAAGTACAACCTGAAATGCTTATATGTAAAGCTGGAATATCTTGATAAAAGAAGAGCCGTCTCCCGGAAAACCGGAAAACAGCTCTTGCTTAAAAATAAAAAGAGAGAGGATTATTTTGTGCGTTTCACTGTATAGATGATACGTCCTTCCTTATCGATAAGATGTAAATCAAGTTCTTTTTTATCGGCTGTGATAAGAGAATATCCGGTAACATCACTGCAGAACTGGGTGCCTGCAATCTTTTTAACCGGTCGGCTTAATGAACCTGAAGTATTGACGATATAATCATAATTAGCACCTTTCTGGCGAATATGCTGGAAGTTGTGGATATGCCCGCACAGGTAGAAGTCAACGTTTTTGTGTTTTCTCAGAATCGGGTCGAGTCTTTTCTGTAAATCAAGTCGTTCAGAATCACTCTTATCTGTATCTGCATAAATAGGATGGTGACCTACAACGATGACCCAATCTTCTTTAGCGACAGTAAGCACAGAGTCAATCCATTCGAGCTGTTTGACATCATCTTTCAATCCGGCTTCCGGATAATCTTCTTTATCTTTGCGATATTTATTGATAAGAGGGGCGGTGTCAATCATAACGAGTCTGACTGTTACATCGTCGCTTTCCAATACCTTGGTATAATATAGAGCCGGTACATTCCAGCGTGCACTGATTTTACTGTAGTCAATAACGGCCTGCGTGTTACCACGGTATTCATGATTTCCCAATATGGCATACCACGGAAGCATAAGTTCCGGATGGTTGTATATAAGTTCATAGTTTGTCATCCATAAAGGGTCGGAGGTGCTGCGCACACCTTCAAAGTGATGTACGTCACCAGCTGCTACTACACACTCTATATCAATGTTTTCGGCCATTTTCCCCATCATCTCGGCAATAGGTTTCTGGTCATAGTAACCGTTTCGTCCAAGGTCGTTAGCCAAATAAAAATTCAGAGGTTTCTCAATAGCTTTCCATGCTGCAACATCTTGTGCTTTTGTTATCCATGAGCATGAAAGCAGAACGATACAAATAAGTATTTTTTTCATGTAATAATGATTAGAATTTTTCTTTAAAGAATATTCCGTCACGACTGTATTTATTTGTCGGACGGAATATCCTATCTTTTTTATGGCGTTGATATTAGTTTAATAATTATTGTGCGCCGTATACTCCAAATTGAGCTTTAACAGCCGGAGAGTAGTAAGTTTCTCCGTTTACTGTCAGACCATTTGTCTGGAAGTAGGGTTTTGCAAACTCTTCGTTTCCGCTGTATGCGCCAACTATTACATTGGTTGTATGGAAATCCCATGCGTCATCGTAGACAACATTACTCATTTTGGCTGTATTGATATCATAGTTGACAAATCCCGGATTAGGAAGATTGTCTCTTGTCGCAATCACACTGTGTACATCAACTCCAGGAACGACAGTTCCGTCTGCTGTAGTATAAGGTTCAGTATGATAATTCTTATGGTCATAATTATAACCTTCCCATGCGTATGCTATACCGGAACCGGCTTCCCATTCGCCTTCATCATTCATTTCACCGCCCCAGATTACATCGCTTTGCTGACTGCCTGAAACGTAACAGTTATAGTCGATGACAGATTTTGTATCATAACCTTCTTCAATGTTATTCGGATCTTTCCAACCTGAGGTTTGAGCACGGTATTTACAGTTGACCATCATGTTGTTGAAAACATCAGCCAGAACATTCTTTTCAGCATAGATGCAACCGCCTTTTTCACCGTCGCGACGCCATCCGGCATTGAAGATTGTATTGTTGTAAGCCTTTATTTTGCCTTGTGCGCGGGTTACATCATCCTGTCCGTCGCTTGAGAGCTTCAAACCGTTGGTATTAGGTGCGTACATAATGTTGCCTGCAACGTCGACTTTACATCCGGCCTTGATGTTGACAGATTCTGCACCATCATATCCGTTTCCGGCAAAGATATTATTGGCGATGATACCGTTACCGCCCATCATGTAAATACCGTCAGACCATCCGTAGCGGATTACACTGTTGGTAATGACATAATTTCCGTTTGGATTGTTGGTGGTAATCTGAGGATAAGCGTCGTCACCGGCTTCGTAAATACCGGCAGAAGCAGCTGGAGAGCCTTCAATAACTTGGCCGCCTGTATATTCAATAGTAGTATGGTCGATAAGCATTTCTTCGCATGAAGGATAAGCTACGATACCACCCCATTGATGTTCCTCTTTAAATATATTGTCAGCAAGGCGTTGGTCTTCCGGAATAGACATAAGGATAGGATTCTCGGCTGTACCTTTGCAATAAAGATTTCCTTTTACGAGAAATTCTATGGCAACATGGTTGGCACCCACACCTTCGGTTGAGAATATTATCTGTACACCGTCTTCAATGGTCAGGCTCTTGCCTTCGGGTACGGTGATGTGTCCATTAACGTGTACAAGCGTGTTTTTCTTCCATACACCTTCTACGTCACCTTGGACTGTCATATCATAATTACCTTGGTCGTCTCCGCCCTGTCCGCCTCCTTGTTGTTCGGTTGAAGGGTCATTGTCATCGCTACAAGATGTCACTGTTGTGCCGAATGCGGCAACGATGGCTGCTGCCATCAGATAATGTTTGATTTTCATAACACAAAATTGTAATTGGTTATTAATATTTATAATTTATATCTTACTCCTATCATGAAGTTACGGCCACTTACTGATTCACGTTCTACCACATTACCATTGTCACGACGTGAGTCAACATTTACGGTGTGCGGACCATTCTGGATATAGCGCAGGATTGGTGTATCGAGCAGATTTGATGCTTTTGCGAATATGGTTACACCACATTTAAATCCTTTTTCCAGAGAAGCGTCAAGCTGGAAGAATCCTTTTTCCCATATATCGTCGTCATACCAGCTGGAGATGTCTGCCAGGCGTTTACCGGTATAGCAACCTAAGATCTGGCCTTCCCAACCGTGTTTCGGACTCTTGAACAACAGTGACAGGTTAGCCACATGAGCAGCCTGACCGTAAAGCGGACGGGTTTGTTTTACCATTTCCACGTTGTTGCCGTTCATTTGTCGTTTATCTGTTGTAATGGTTGAATGGGTATAGGTATAGTTTGCTTTTATACCGAACCAGTTGAAATATTTCATGATGTCTACCTCAACACCAAGGTTCTGTGCAGTACCAAAGTTCATCGGCTTATATTTCAGGTCCTGACCTTCTGTAATCAGACCATATTCAATGGGGTCTTGTATGTTTTTGTAGAATAATCCCACCATGAACTGCTCGCTTGAGCCGGGGAAGAACTCATATCGCAGGTCCAGGTTGTCGGCTACTGTATGTTTCAGATCGGGGTTACCTTCTTCCTTGTAGTCATCACCGATTATGCTGTAAGGTGCGATTTCAAAGAAGCTGGGACGGTTGATGGCGCGTGCATAAGAGAAGCGCAGATTAGCGTTCCGGTGAACATTATATTTTAAATGTAAGCTTGGCAGTACATCCCAGTATTTCTGGTGACCTTCCGGATCAACACTCTCTTCCGGAAAGAGCAGATTGTATCCCTGGTCGGTATGCTCGGCACGTACACCTGCGTTGATTTCCCAGTCGTTCAGGGTATATTTAGCCATGATATATGCGGCTCCTATTTTTTCTGAAGCGTCATAATTAAGGGCGCCGCCGATATTACCGTATGAACGGCGCGGATAAAATTCGATGTCATCAAAATTATCCCAATCACTGCCCGTATCAGAGTTGAAAGTATAATAGTTGCAGAAACTGTTGCGCGCTTTGTCACGATACAGACCGCCCGCTTTCAAATTAAGGTCGCCTTTTTCGATGTCCAGTTTATAACTTACGTTCAAACGGCCTTCGATATCGCGGTCATCATTGTGTTCCCAACGACGTTCAGCACAGTCAGAACTCATGATACGTCCTCCCATGAACTCCATTTTTACGCGGTCGGGCATTTCATTGTATGCTTTTGAGAAGTTTGCTCCCCAGTCTATTTTCAGTTTGTTGTCATCCATCAGTTCATGCTCTCCGGTCAGTGTTGAGTTATAGATATACTGATGATTCCATTCCAGACGTACTGAGCGATTAACATCGTCTTTACTGTCGCGGACCTCAGCTTCACGGAAGTCCATGTAACCGTTATACCACATCAGCTTGTTCCGGTCGTTGATTTTGTAATCCAGTTTCAGGTGTGTACCCAATCTGCTTTGTTGTACTGAATTATCTCGATGAATGGTACCGTTACGTACAGATTCTCCCGGTTTATATTCAATGTCGCTTTCTCTTCCGCGATAGGTATTACTGTAGCTTGCAGCCAACATGATTCCCAGTTTGCCGTTAAAGAAACGGTCACCGTATGACAAGCCTGCCGTTAAATCGGGAAGCGGGCGTTTTTGAGTCATTTTAAGAGATGATGAATTGAAATCAGACGCGCTGACCTTACTGCCGGTTTGCGTGGTTCCACGTCGTTCATCAGGTGATTCGCGTACAATCTTATCCCATGCAAAAGATTTGAAATCTCTGTCAAAATACATGGAATTATAGCCTGTTGAGATATTCGCGGTAAACTGTCGTTCAGACGGTGCGTCCTTCATTACCAGATTGACGGCTCCTCCGATACCGTCACCTTCCATGTCGGCAGTAAGCGATTTGGTTACTTCCAGACGGTCCAGTAACTCGCTTGGAAAGATATCTAATGGTACAAAACGGTTCTTGTTATCAGGAGAGGCTATTTTCACACCGTTTACCAATGTATAATTATATCGTTTATCCATTCCACGCAGAATGGCGTACTGTCCTTCACCGCTTGAGTTACGTTCGATGGTTACGCCGCTCATACGTTGTATGACGTTGGCCACTGTAATGTCCGGACTTAATTCAATGGCCTTTGCGCTCATTACATTAACAACGTTTAAGGCATTCTTCTCGATAAGTCTTGCTGCGGCTTCACTTCTTCCGGTGTTTGCAGCGGTAACAGTCACGCCACTTAACTCAATGACTTTACTTTCCAGTGGAATTTCAATATTTTCGTTTTCAGAGTTGACTTTAATTTCATAGGGCTGATAGCCTACATATGAACATATTAAAGTACAACTTTTGCCGATGTTGATGTTAAAACTTCCGTCCAATCCGCTTACTACTGCCTGCGACGGTTCCTCTTTAATGCTTACACGCGCACCGATTATTTCTTCACCGGTTTTTGCATCCTTAATTTTACCTTTAATAACTCGTGCATTAGCAGGAATAACCAAAGCGCTGATTAATAAACAAAACCAAAATTTCCTCATACCCTTCATAATTTTGCCGCAAAGGTACGTTGTTCGTATTACGAAGCTGTGACGGCAAGATGAAAATACGATGATAAAGGTTAAAACTGTTGCTGGTTATCTTTTTTGTTGATTTTTCAGCGGTAAGAATTCACTTGTAAAGAGTAAGAAAAGCCTTCTCAGATGATTTAGTGTGTATAAATGTTTTATTAGTATCTGTTTATAGGTATGGAGACGTGCCGATTGTATGCCATTATGGCTATGTGATTTTAAGCAAGTTTATAAAGAATATTACTGTCTATGATTTTGGGATAATATGTCATAGTGTTAGCCTGAATAAAATTGTATCTTTGAGGCATAGAAAATAGATGTTGATGTTGCGAAGCACTGTTAAATCTAAATACTTTTAAAATCTAAGCTAAATGAATACACATTTATCTATGCGCAATTTATGTTTTGCAGGTTGTCTGATGTTTGCCACCGGGTTATTGGCGCAGACAGAAAAAAATCCTTTTGGTAACGCGTTGATACCCGAGATGAATGCCGATGCCAGCATACAGATTATTGATGGTACGTTTTACTGTTATGCTACCACAGACGGTTACGGTCAGGGATTGAAAACCTCGGGACCTCCGGTAGTATGGAAATCCGATGATTTTCTGAACTGGCATTTCGAAGGAACTTATTTTCCTTCTGCGGTAAAAGAGAAATACTGGGCGCCGAGTAAAGCAATAAAGGCAAACGGTAAATATTATATTTATCCCACTATAAACGGTTATATGTATCCGGCCGTGTCCGACAGCCCGGATGGTCCCTTCCGTTTGGGCAAGGGTAAGGATGAATTCCGTAAACCTTTTACAGAGTCTGTACTTTTGCCGGGCAAAGACCCATCCGGCATCGATGCGGAGATATTTATCGACGATGACAATCAGGCCTATGTCTTTTGGGGCAGAAGACATGTGGCGAAATTAAATTCGGATATGGTTACCGTAGATTCAAACATAAAAGTGATAGACACACCTCACACGGCCTATTCCGAAGGGCCGATTTTCTTTAAGCGAAACGGTATTTATTATTATTTATATACTTTAGGCGGTAATGAACAATATAAATATGCTTATGTAATGAGCCGTGAGTCGCCAATGGGGCCGTATGTAGCGCCTGAGAATGACATTATCACACAAAGTTGCGAGCGTACGGGTGTTCTGGGCCCGGGACACGGCTGTGTGTTCAATGATGGAGACCAGTATTATTTTGCTTTTCTGGAATATGGGCGTGGAAGCACCAACCGACAGACATTTGTGAATAAAATGTATTTTAATGAAGACGGTACCATACGGCCGGTAGAGGTATCATTGGAAGGTGTGGGTGCATTGAGGAAAAACACCGAAGGAAAGTTGTTGCCGGTTAAATCAGTTACAGCCTCCAGCGTTAAGGCTTCAGAGTTTGTGAAACCCATTTCAAATAAAGTCAGCAATCGTACTGAATATTTCCTTCCCGAGTTTATTACCGACTGTTCAAACGGTTCAAGATGGATGGCGGCAGACGATGACAAGACGCCAAGTGTAACCATTGATTTGGGCAAGAAACGCCGGATAAAAAAGAGTGATTTGTATTTTGTCCGTCCTACAGCCGGACATACATATAAGCTTGAAGCTTCAAACGATGGTAAGGAGTGGCGTCAATGCGGTGGAAATGATACCAAGGTCATGAAATCGCCACATACTGATAAACTTAACATAAAGGCCCGCTATCTCAGGGTGACTGTTACCGACGGCATCGCAGGATTGTGGGAATGGAAGCTTTATTAATAATGTGAAACAAGTAAATCCCGAAGGATATGATGATAAAAAAGCTAATAGCGATAACGGGTTTCCTGATGGTGGGATTATCAGCTGAAATCCATGCGCAAAAAGAGTGGGGAACATGGACCGCATGGGGCGATTGTGGTGATGGAACCTATTGCAATCCTGTGGTTCCGGCCGATTTTAGTGACATAGACTGTATTCGGGTAGGAGAGGACTATTATGCCATTTCTTCCACATTCCAGTTTTCACCCGGTATGACGATTCTGCATTCCAAGGACCTGGTCAATTGGGAGATCTGCGGACATGCCGTTACAGACCTGACACAAATCTCCAAAGAACTGGGCTGGCAGCGGATGAACCGTTATAGCCGGGGGATATGGGCCGGTACGTTGCGTCATCATAACGGACGTTTTTATCTGTTCTTCGGTACGCCCGACGAAGGCTATTTCATGACTTCTGCACCTCGGGCCGAAGGACCGTGGGAGCCTTTGGTAACCTTACTTGCAGAAAGGGGATGGGACGATTGTTCCGTTTTGTGGGATGATGATGGAAAGGCTTACTTTGTAGGCACACATTTTGCGGCCGGTTATAAGACATACCTTTTCCGGATGGATGCCGATGGAAAGCGGATAGACCGCAGCTCGGCTGTACTTATCCATCAGGGAAACCATCGTGAGGCAAACAAACTGATAAAGGTTGATGATTGGTACTATCTGGTATTCAGTGAGCACAAGTCGCATCTGGGACGTTATGTGATGGCCCGCCGTTCGCGACATGCTGCCGGACCTTATACTGAAGAGCGGCAACTGGCCTTGCCGGGAAGAGAAGCCATGGAGCCTAATCAGGGCGGTATCGTCGAAGGGCAGACCGGCCGGTGGTATTTTCTGACTCATCACGGCAGTGGCGACTGGGGCGGAAGACTTATGAGCTTGTTGCCGGTGACATGGACAGACGGCTGGCCGCTTATTGGCGAAGTCATAGGTGATTCCATCGGAAAGATGGCGTGGACCGGAGATATGCCTTGGCAGAACAAGCCCCGTTATGAGATAGCTACAGATGATGAGTTCTCAAAGCCGGAACTTGCCGTGCAGTGGCAGTGGAACTATCAGCCTCGTGAAGAGATGTTTTCCTTGACCGACAGAAAGGGATGGCTCCGTTTGAAGGCTTTCAAGCCATTGCGTGAAAACGATTTGATGAAAGCCGGCAATACGCTGACCCAACGTAGCTTCATGACCCGTGGCAATGTCGTGACGATTAAAATGGATATTTCGGATATGGCCGACGGACAAAAAGCCGGATTATGCCATTTTGCGGCAAAACATGCAGCCATAGGTGCTGTTATGGATGGCGGTCAGTGCTTTCTGGAGTATCGTCAGAATGGAGAGATTGTCCGTGGAGATGTCTTGAAAAAGAAGAAGCTCTGGCTGCGTTCAGAGTGGGGACTTGACGGCTTGTCCCAATTCTCGTATAGTACCGACGGCCGGCATTTTAAACCCTTCGGACAGCCTTATCAGCTTTCGTGGGGAAACTATCGTGGTGACCGTATCGGCATTTATTGTTTTAACGATAAAGAGGAAAACGGCTATGTTGATGTGGATTATTTCCACTACGACATGGTCAGATAATAGTCATGGCAAGCAAGGTCGCGTTTTATGAGATCTGTTTTCCTGAGGGAACGCCTTTCTCAGTCTCTGTGGGGAAACAGATTCTGAAACGTGTCCGGCCATCCTGATAAGTCATTAATGAGAACTGACAGTTGTGTTTGGTCAGTATTTCCCTTATCAGAATCAGACCGATACCTTGTCCGTCCGGTTTCGTCGAGAAGAAGGGGGTGAACAGTTTTTCTTCATCCTCTTTTGATATGCCTGCTCCGTTGTCAGCTATTTCTAATGTGGCAGGATGGCAGGATGTACGTATCTCGATGTCACCGTCATGGCCGATGCTTTCTGCCGCGTTCTTGACGATGTTCACCATTACCTGTTCAAAAAGAACCGGGTCCAGACGGACTACCGGGTCGCCGGAATCGAAGAACCGGTGCAGACGGATTTGTTTTTGGCGGCAGATATTTTCCATCAACAGCCGGCAGGCGTCCACCTGATGGTTAAGATGAACAACCTGCAGTTGCGGTTCCGGAATCCGTACAATCTCAGCCAGTCTGGTGATGAAATGATTCATGCCCAGACAACGGTCCGAGCAGACTTGTATGATGTGACACAGTTCCTCCGAACTGTCGTATGTTCCGATAATGTCATTCAGGGCGTCCAGTGTGGAAGTCACGCTGGCCACACTGTTGTTTACCTCGTGCGCAATCATGCGTATCACTTTCTCATAAGTCTTTTTCTCAGCTTTGACAATTTCCGAGGTCAGACTCTCTATCAGCAGAAACGGATGGGTATATCCACGGTCGATAAACGACAGATAGGAGCAGCGGTAAATCATGGCGTCATTCAGCCGTACCGTCTCAACATTTCCATATGTCACTTTGGTCAGTTTCTCTGCCAGTGGAGATGATATTTTGTCAATGGTATGGCCTATGATTTCCTTTTCTGTCATATTCCCCAGAAACTTCAGGGCTGCCGGGTTGACACTTGTTATTCTACGGTTAAAGTCAAAAAGAATAACGCCCATAGGCGAGACACGGATAAGCAAATCAAGAAAATGATTCTGTTCTCTGACGTGTAGCCGTTCGTTTTTAAGCTGTACCATCAATTTGTTGAAAAGATGAACAATACGGTCCGCGTCCTGTTGCCCCACAGGGCTCAGCCTGCTGCTGAAGTCCTGTTCATTCAATAAGTCCATTGCGTTACCTATGGTATGTAGCGGCATGACTGTTTTCCGGTAAAAATAAATAAGAAACAGCAGGCATACAATGACCACGCCCTCTACAATGTAAAAGGTATATTCCGACTGCGGCAATAAGAGGAAAAACATGATGCCCATACCACCTAACAACAGCGCCCAGACAATAAACAGCCATTTTATTTTCATAGGTCAGAATATCAGTGCTTAATCCGTAACCGAAGTGTTATTCTCCAGATGAATCCGGTATTTTTCCAGACGTCTGTAGAGTGCTCCGCGACTGATGCCCAATGCTGCGGCCACTTGCGACAGATTACCGTCAAACCGGCGTATGCTTTGTATGATGGTTTGTCGCTCAATCTCTTCAAGGGTGAGTCCTTGTAGTGAGGGCGTCTGCCCCGGCGATATTTTAAGCGTGGTCGGCGAGGCGTTATATTGAGTCTGGAAGTCATCGGCTGTCAGTTCCCGTTTGCCCGAAACCAGCATGGTACGTTCCACAAGGTTCTTCAGTTCCCTGATATTGCCCGGATAGGGTAGCGACATCAGGAAACGCATGGCATCCGGTTTGACCGATACCGGGTCAAAACCATATTGCCGGCATTGTGTCCTGATGAAATGCTCGGTCAGCAAAGGAATGTCTTCTTTGCGTTCCCGAAGTGCCGGAAGCCGTACCGTAATCAGATTGATGCGGTAAAACAAATCCTCACGGAACGTATGGTCATGAATCATCTGACGCAGGTCGGCATTGGTGGCGCAGACCACACGTACGTCGGCTTTACGCTGGCGGCTGTCACCCAGAACCTCATAAGTCTGGTCCTGCAACACACGCAGCAGCTTGACCTGGCAGGCCGGGTCCAGTTCGCCTATTTCGTCCAAAAAGATGGTGCCTTTCTCGGCCAGTTCAAAGCGTCCGGTCCGGTCACTGACCGCGTCGGTAAACGCGCCCTTACGGTGGCCGAACATTTCGCTCTCAAACAAACTTTGCGAGATGCCGCCCAGATTCACTTTTACAAAAGCCTTGTTTGCGCGCAGACTGTTGCGGTGTATGGTTTCGGCAATCAGTTCCTTGCCCGTACCGTTTTCGCCGGTAATCAGCACCGGGGCATTTGTGGTGGCCACGCGCCGGATAATCTCCAATACATTCTCTAATGCTTCGCTATGTCCGATGATGAGGCTGCGGTCAAAGTCATGGTTTCCCCCACCTTTCTGTTCCGTGGTTACGGTGCTGCCGTTCAGCTCCAGCGCGATGCAGATACGTTGCATCAATACCAGATTGTTCCATGGTTTGGTGATAAAGTCAAAAGCGCCGGCCTGCATGCCTTTTACGGCCAGTTCAATGCTGCCCCACGCTGTCATCAGAATGACAGGCACATGGGGTAGGGCCGCTTTCATGCGTTCCAACAGACGAAGGCCGTCTGTGCCGTCGGTGGCAATACCGAAGTTCATGTCCATTAGTATGACCTGTGGAGTCAGGTCACGGATAACGCTCATGGCTTCAGACGGGCCGCTTGCGGCCGTGACATCCATGCCGCTCCGTTTCAACAGGAACGTGAGCGACGAGCGAATGGCGGGATCATCATCGATTATCAGTATCATAACAGAAACAAAGTTAATTCTTTTTATCGGACTATTTTCTCAAAATCGGCATCAATATTAGTCTGAGCCGCAAAATCCCACAGCGTGATGCTGCGTATCTGGTAATAATAATACCAGTAACTGAACAGTTCGTTGATGCGTTTGCGCCGTGCGTCGTCCTTACTGGTTTGTGCGTCATTCAGGTCGAGCGTGCTGATTTTGCCTATCAGAAATGTTTCCATGTTCGTGCGGTAACGTTTTTGGGCGATGGTGTCCGCCTCAATGGCGATATGCAGTTGGTCTACCTGATTGTTGAACTGTTCGGTCAGGACGAAAAGATTCTGGTTGAAGTCTGTCGTCTCCTTACGTAATTGCAGGCGGGTCAGTTCGCGGTTGCTTTCAGCCACTTTAACCTGTCCGCGCCGTTTCCCCCAGTCAAGTAACGGAATGCTCATGCCGATTTCAACCACCTGGTTGTCCTTCTGTTCCCGGTAGGCCTTGTCGAGTACGTTGTCAGAACCTGTAAAGCCGATTTGCGCGTAGAGTGAAATCTGTCGCTGGTTGCCCTTTGCTTGCGCCACCTGATAATCAGCTTCCAGTTGCCTGCGGCGGATATTATGCGCAAAAGCATTGTTGGCCAAGGCCTTCTCCAATACCTCCTCATATTTGAGGTGAAGCGGGGGCACGCTGTCCGGCAATACCGGTACCAGTTCTTCCGCATTGTCTATCCCTAAATAAGAACGCAGCGAAAACATCTGCGATTTCAGGTTACTTTCGTTGGAGGTCAGGCTGGAGCGCGCGTTCAGCACGTTGAGTCTCAGTTGCAGCAAATCGTTTTCGCTGATACGTCCCATGCGCCGCTTGCTTTCCGCTACTTCGCACAGTTTCTCGGCGTTCTGAAGATTCTGACGCGCGATGTTCACATTCTCCTGTGCCAACAGCAGATTGAAAAAGTATTGTATGACGTTCATTGTCACTTTTTCCGTGGCCGACAGAAAGTTGGCCTGTGCCTCTGTGTAACGCAACGGTTCTATGCGTCTGTTCCATTTCACATTGTTTACGCCGAATATCGGCTGGTTCAGTGTCAGAACCATGGGTACGGCCATGAACTGGCGTCCCGCACGCCCGGTGCCGATTTGGGTCATGAAATCGAGTGACGTACTGAGCGAGAGCGTACCACCCGTGAACCAGATGTTCTGGTTTACCGAGAGCGAGCCGCTGATATTCATATAATCGTTGCGCACGTAGGTGTGTGTACCGTCGCTTTGTTGATAAACATTATAGTTCTTGCGGTAATTGGGCAGAGTGGTTGAGAAGTTGACTTCGGGCAACAGATTGGCCCTGAATGTCCGGTAGCTCCAGTAGGCCGATTTCAGCTGTACCAGTGCCGAGGCGGCGTCCACGCTCTGCTTGCGGGCCAACGCGATGGCCTCGTGCAGCGTGATGTGGCGTACCCTCTTGTTTTGGGCGGCAAGCCGGCAGGCTGCAAGCAGTAGCAGTGATGCAAGCAGTAGGGCGCGGACGCTTTCTGGTGAAATTGGGAGATGTGAATAACGCGTCATATCGTAAGGTTCGTTTCTGTAAACAATGTCAGCCTTATGCTTTACTCGTCGTGCAGCGCTTCAGTGGCGGTTACACGGCTGATGCTTCGTGCCGGCACATAGATGCCTACACTGACCACCAAGGCTGTCAGTAGCCATACCACTCCCGTGATGACGGCAAAATGAATCTTAAACGCTTCATACCAGTAATATACTAAGTCGCCCTGGTTGAACCTTTCGGGTATGAAAAGACCTTCGTGGAGCGCATATTGCATATAAATCAGGCTGCCGGCCAGTACAGCCACAGTGGCTAATATGAGCCCTTCGGTCAGAAACAGACGGATGACTTTGCCCGATGTGGCTCCGAAACTTTTCATGATGCCGATTTCTTCACGGCGGCTGCGGGTCTGCATCCAGAATGCGCCCGACACGCCGAAGAACAGACAGAACATAAAGAAAAACATCAGTATCATGTTAATCCGGTAATCGTAATCAGTCCAGACTTTGGTGCGTTTGATATAATCATTATACGAAGTCACATCGACAACAAAAAAGTTTCCGGCTTTAAGTGTCTTTTGTGCCCAGGGACGAAAATCCGACAAAAAGTCATCTTCATCTATACCCTTGCGAAGACGGAACACAATGGCCGAATTCTCAGCATGTACCTGTTGGAACATGACATGTTGGGGAGCGTGATCCGGACGTATCTTAACGGGCTGCACCGTAGCAATGATTTTTTCCTTCGATTTCCAGACATTGGTGTATGTCCGGCCTAACATCGGCCCGTCGTTAAGAGCGCCTTCGGTCATAATCCTTTCATTGTCCCGGAAACCTATTGAATCAATTTCCGCAATCGACGGTCCTCCGGCAGATTTAAAACCGTAAGTTTTGAAATAATCGCTCTGAGGCACATATTGTACGTCAAATGCAGAAGTCATGGTAGAATCCTTAAAGTTGTAACTGCTTATCCACCATGCGGTTCCTCCGGGACCGTTCCCGCCACTCTGAAAAGTGGCCGACTCTACACCCGGATAACGGCGTACCTGTTCCAGCAGCCGCCACATGTTGGAACGCTGGCTTTCTATTTGTTCTGCTTCTTCATTATAAAGAGAGGATGATGACGGGTAAGCGGAGAATGAAATACGATACAGGCCGTCTTTTTCATATCCGTCGGGCAGACTGTCTATATAGGTCTGTACCGTCAGCGGGTCGGCAAAATGCCACAGGATGATGCTGACGGCCACCAGTTCGGCCAGCAGCCATCCGTTACGCTTTTTTCTGCTCCACAAGTTCTTAAAAATCAAACGTATCATAATTTTTTATTTTTTCTGGTTCAACGAATAGACTATTTCAGCACGTAGCGCGTGCCATGCCGGAATCAGGGCTGAGGCTATATTCAGTACAGCGCAGACCATGAAGGCCGACAGAAAAATCCATGGAGAAAAAAACATCTCGGCTCTTAACAGGACATCGTCCGTATTTTCCGAGAAGGTGTAAAAGCCGGGCAAGAAAAAGTCGAATATCCAGTGACGCCCCAGAACCAGTATGCTCCACGAAATGAGCAGGCCGATGCATCCTCCAGTAAGGGTCAGTATCAGATTCTCGTTCAGTACCTGTTTAAGCAGATACCGGCGGGTAGCTCCGAAAGCCTTGCAGATACCCATTTCCGGAAGACGCTCTTCCATGCGTCCGGCTATCATGCCGCTCAGGTTGAGTGCCGGCACGATAAGGAAAACAATCAGCAATCCTCCCCAAAGCTTGAGCGCGTCGGCCACCATATTATCGTCTTTCCAATCACTGGCTTTTCTTACCGAGGTGATATTAGACTTCCAGCTGATGAGTGGAATCTCCACAATAAGATTTTCGTCTTTGTTCTCAATTCTGCCCCGACGTATCTTTTCGTCTATCTCTTTCTGTATCAGTCGTCCTTTATCCTTTGGCGCGCGGATACAGATTTTGTATGGACCGGTAACCTCAAAACGATTGGGGGTAATCCCTCCATTCGTACAAGTGTATGGAACGTAGACTTGCGCATGAGTCCTTGGTGTCAGACTGCTGGCATCCCGCACCACGCCTGTCACCACATAGTCGGTAAAATTCATTTTCATCGTTTTTCCTATGGCTTCTGCTTCGCTGCCAAACAACTGCCCGGCCAGTGCGGAGGATATCACGGCACAATATCTGCCGCTGTGGAAATCGGATTCTGTAAAAGGCTTTCCGGCCAGAAACTCAAAGTCAAACACTTTAAAGAAATCCGGGTCGGTGCTCAGACACTTGGCGTTTGTCATGCTTTGCCCGTCGGGTAGCTGAACAAAAAAGCTGCTGTTGGTGGTGGCTGTCACAGGGCCGTATTTCCGGAGTGGGTAGAACCATTTCTCTACAAGATATTGGGAGATATTACTCACTCCTCCCAAAAATGCGCCCCGTTCGGATACCCATATTTCGTCTCTATGATTTTCGGGATAGATGGAGCCTACACGGATGTATTGGAGCGTGATGACAATCATGGTCAGCGCCACCGGTATGGCGGTTCCGATGATGTAGAGCGAGCCGAACAGTTTGTTCTGTTTCAGAAACGCCCAGGTTTGTTTGATATATCGTTTAATCATTTTTTTAAGGTTAAGAGAGGTTAAAATCAGATATAACAAAAGTTCCGCTCTGTTTAGTCCACCTGACGTCCGTCGAAGAAGTGGATGGTGCGCGATGAGAGTCGGGCCTGTTCTTCGTTGTGCGTCACCATAACGATGGTGCGGCCGTCTTCCTTGTTCAGGCGGCACAGGATGTCCATGACTTCCGCACCCATTTTAGAGTCGAGGTTACCGGTAGGCTCGTCGGCCAGAATGATTTCGGGGTTGCCGATGATGGCACGGGCGATGGCTACGCGCTGGCATTGTCCGCCCGACAGCTGCGAAGGCATGTGCTTCATGCGGTGCGTCAGTCCCACACGTTCGAGCACTTCCTTGGCACGGCGTGTGCGTTCGCTGCCCGACATTTTGCGGAAGATGAGCGGCAGTTCCACATTATCGAGTACGTTCAGCGTATTGATAAGGTGGAACGACTGGAAGACGAAGCCCAGCATACGGTTGCGCAAGGCGGCTTGTTCGCGGTCTTTCATTCGTGAAGTGATGGGTGTGCCGTTCAGTTCCAGCGTACCGCTGGTGGGGTTATCTAAAAGTCCGATGATATTCAGTAGTGTAGACTTTCCGCAGCCGGACGGTCCCATTATGCTCAGAAACTCTCCTTTCTCCACAGTGAGGTTGACGTTTTCCAAAGCCTGTGTTTCGATTTCGTTTGTGCGGTATATTTTGTTGATACCGGTCAGTTGAATCATGTTGTTCATAATTTTATAGATTTAATTTTTTGTTTGATCTGTCTATTAGACTAAGTTTGTTTTTGTATCCGGATGATTCCGGAATGTCTTGTTCTGCCGCAGCAGTTCCCGGGTCTGTTTGAATTTACGTTTTTATCATAAATGGTCATTTTATTTGATTTTTAAGGTCGGAGTACTCTTATAGTCGCTCATGTCGCTGATAACTACCTTGTCGCCCGGTTTCAGCCCTTCGATGACCTCAATATGGTCGAAGTCGCACTCGCCAAGGTTGACTCTCCGTTTCACCAGTTTGTCTTTTTCTTCCTCCACAAACAAATCGTAGCTTCCGGGGCCGGTGTAGAACGACGCGTTTTTGATGCGGACGGCATCTTCTTTGATGGTTTGTACCACGTAGACATCGGCTTTCTGGCCCGAACGCAACAGACTGTTCTGCCGGTCGTCCGTCTGTACGATGAACCGGTTCACGCCGTCCTTGCTCAGCGGTTCTGCCTGAATGATGATGCCGTCCAGAATGTGCCTGTTGATGCGTACCAGCGCCTTTCCGCCCACCTTTATCCGGTCTGCATAATTATCGGCAATCTCACATTCAATCTTGAAGTGGTCCAGGTCGGCCACGATGGCAATCTGTTCGCCTTGTGCCACGCGGGCGCCCACCTGCGTGTTGATATAAGTCAGAATGGCTTTGTGCGGAGAGCGGAGCCGGGCGTCTTCCAGCGTACGTCTGGTTTCTTCCATGCCTTTCCGGAATATTTCCAGCTCCAGTTGTTTCACCTTCATGTCGGCAGCCTTGACCGCCTTCTCGGTGTCATACCGCTGTTTGAGCTGTTCCAGTTCCAGACGGGCGGTGGTGTAGGCCAGTTCGGCCTGCCGGACCTGGTCGGCTGTACCCGAACCGAGGCTGTCAAGATGCTGTTCGTTGTGATAATCCACCAGCAGCCGGTTGAGCTTCATCTCCGAGATACGGATTTGCAAGGCCATGTCGCTTAGCGATGTTTCTGTGTTGATGAGCTGCTGCTCTATCTGGTAGCATTTCATTTTCTCCTCGTTCAGCAGATTACGGTAATCGTTTTCAATGCTCTGCAAGTCCAGTTTCAGTAATGGTGTACCCACATCCACACTGTCGCCACTGTGGCGGTACACCTCTACGATGCGTGTGTTGATGGGCGAGTTGATGATTTCCTCAAAGGCCGGTCTCACTTTGCCGTATGCGCTGAGGCTGGCCTCAATGGTGCCGCAGTCGACAGTGCAGATATTCAGTGACGAGCGTTTTACCCGGCTTTGAAGCCGGTTGATGATAATCGTGATGCCACCGATGATGATGACGGCGGCCAGACATATTTTAAAGATATTAAGCAGACGCCTGCGGCGGATTTCGTTTTCGGGTATGTTTCTGTCCATTTGTAGGTCATAATAGATTCCTTGTTTTATAAACGGCAATTTCTGTGCCAAAAATATAAGATATTGATAGATAGCGTAATGTGTTTTTACGATATGTCCGAAAATGGACACATCGTCCGTTTCCGCATACGGAACGGGCGGGAACTGTTCGGCTGTGCGGCCTTTTTAGAGCAGATCCTGTTTTTGCGGCGCGATTACTATTATTTAATGCTCTTTCGCAACTGCACGGTCAGACCGGTGGTATCGGGCCGGAAGGGATATGTAAAACAGTAATTTATGTAAAACGTTCTGTAAATGAAATACATTCCTGACTTTGGTATAAATTCCTGACTTATTCTGAGCGGGATTATCACTATGACTGATATATGCAAGATAATCTGTTTAGGTATTCCGGCATTGTTTATGGTGTCTTTTTCATTGTTTTTATCATTCTATCACTGCGTGAGACTGATATGGATGTTAATTACGTTTTGACTGTCTGGTATGAGGATATAGAACAGAATGATTTGATTTTAATGATTGTATTGTGACTTTTTATGTTGTGGCGGATTTATTGTAACATAATGAAATCTTATAATTCCGCTCTCTATACGTTTTTCAGACAGATTTTATCAGCTTGACGTGAAGAACATTAAATCCCAGAAAGATACAGAAGGGATTTTAAAAGTATTAAACAGTTGGTTATCAGTGTATTATTGATGGTTTTGCTATTTCGATACGGATAATATTTGGTTATATCTCCACGGAAAACATGTCACACAACAAAGAGAATTGCTCTTTGCTGTGTAAGGATTGATTACTTTTCAGACGTTACGGCTATTTGTGTCTTAAAAACGCACACGGTTACGAGTTTTTTCGTAACCGTGCGGAAATATCATTTGGTACGGTTACGGGCATCACCGCAACCGTGCAGAAAAAAGTTCGTAACCGTACAGGATGAAATTCGTAACCGTGGACAAAAAAGTTCGCAACCGTATGCGTTTTTAAAACAGTCAAGTTTATGTATTTTTGTGTTTTAATGTGCAGAATAATTAACAGTGTATAGAATAATATGCATATAAACAGTGTTTTATATATAGGTTTTATGATAGAATATTTACATATCGGAAGGGCTCCATCATTTAAGTATGTTTTTATGCACTGTTATGAAAAACTGGTAACCGTATCTGTTTTTATACCCGACGTGTTTTTAAAGTCTTTTTCCCTTCTGCTATAAGATTTTCAGATTGTACGATATTTTCAATATTCTCTGTTTTAAGATGAATGTCGATATATGGAAAGTTCCGGAATATCGCCGGAGTATGATTTTCATCAGAAATATGACAACTGTTATTTATTCAAATATACTCCTTTTGTGCTTCTATGTGGTAAAATTTATTGATATAATGAAATGAAAATCTTATCTGTTTGTAAAAAAACGGTTTGTCTGTATATAAATAAAGAAGGTATGCCATAATATTACTTTGGCATACCTTCGTAGTAGGTATTATGTGTATTTGGCCTTCTTAAAGAAAGGCTGTACGTTTAAACCTTTTTGGATGGTCTGTTGTTTGAACGTAGACCGGTAATCTGTTTTTAGCAATACATGTTGACAATAGCCTCATACAGTTCCTGCTTGCCGCTGGTCTGCTTCGGTTCGCCGTTTTGTTTTGCATAGGTAACGAGGTCTTCCAAAGACAGCTTGCCTTCTTCAAATTCCTTACCTTTACCGGAGTTGAAGCTGTTGTAACGCTCGGCAACCATCTGCTTGATAGGAGATTTCTCCAACAATTCGGCTGCATTCTCCAAAGCGCGTGCCATAGCATCCATGCCGGCGATGTGGGCGATGAAGATATCCTCAAGATCTGTTGAGTTACGACGTGTCTTGGCGTCGAAGTTGGTACCACCGTTACCCAATCCGCCATTTCTGATAATCTGCATCATGGCCTGAATCAGTTCGAAGTTGTCGATGGGGAACTGGTCGGTATCCCAACCGTTCTGGTAATCGCCGCGGTTGGCGTCGATAGAGCCTAACATGCCGGCGTCGACAGCGCAGGCCAGTTCGTGTTCAAATGTGTGGCCGGCCAGTGTAGCATGGTTGACTTCGATGTTAACCTTGAAGTCTTTGTCAAGGCCATGAGCTTTAAGGAAGCCGATAACGGTTTCCGTATCAACGTCATACTGGTGTTTGGTCGGTTCCATAGGTTTGGGCTCAACCAGGAATGTGCCTTTAAAGCCGTTGGCACGGGCGTAGTCGCGTGCGGTTTTCAGCATCTGTGCCAAATGTTCCTTCTCGCGTTTCATATCTGTGTTCAGCAGGCTCATGTAGCCTTCACGGCCGCCCCAGAAAACATAGTTTGTACCGCCCAATGCGATGGTAGCGTCGATGGCGTTCTTGATTTGTACCGCAGCACGGGCCACAACATCAAAATCGGGATTTGTAGCAGCACCGTTCATGTAGCGTTTATGACCGAACACATTGGCTGTACCCCATAGATTCTTGATGCCGGTAGCGGCCATCTTTTCTTTTATGTATGCCACGATGGCTTTCATGTTGGCCTCGTACTCTTCAATGGAATCACCTTCTGAAATGAGGTCTACATCATGGAAGCAGAAATATTCGATGCCGAGTTTTTCCATGATTTCGAAGCCGGCATCGGCTTTTTGTTTGGCAATGGTCAGAGCGTCTGTCCCTTCATTCCATGGAAAAGTCTTGGTGCCACCACCAAACTGATCTCCGCCTTCAGCGCAGAGTGTGTGCCACCATGCCATGGCGAATTTTAACCAGTCTTTCATTTTCTTGCCCATGATGACCTTTTCTGCATCATAATAATGGTAAGCCATCGGGTTCTTGCTGTCTTTTCCTTCAAATTTAATTTTTCCTATACCGGGAAAATACTCTTTTTGTGCCATAGTTCTTGATTGTTTAAGTTAATTAAGTTAGAGAAATATTGATTAAAAATCTGTTTGAATACTTTTTAATGTGTGCAACCAGCGTTGGTAGGCCTCTTCGTATTGTGCATGCAAGGTCAGGTCGGGTTCTACAACGGCCCGTTTTTCGAGCGAAGCGAAGGCCTCCTGACGGTTTTTATAGATTCCGGCACCTATGCCCGCACCTTTGGCCGCGCCTACGGAACCATCGGTTTCATAAAGTTCGATGGTAGCTCCGGTAATGCCCGCAAGGGTATTACGGAATATCGGGCTAAGGAACATGTTGGCCAGTCCGGCGTGTATGCGGTTGATGTTCATGCCCATTTGAGTCATGATGTCCATACCGTATTTAAATGAGAAAACAATGCCTTCCTGTGCGGCACGTACGATATGGTTGCGGTTGTGGATGTTGAAGTTGATGCCATGTATGGCACAGCCTGTTTCCTGATTCTGAAGAACACGTTCCGCTCCGTTTCCGAACGGGATGATGCTGACACCTTGGCTGCCAATGGGCACCTGGTTGGCCATGTCGTTCATCATTTCGTAGTTGCATCCGTCGGGGAGGATATTACGGCGTATCCATGAGTTAAGTATGCCGGTACCGTTGATGCAGAGCAGAATGCCGAGACGTGTGTTGTTGTCGTGCATGTGATTGACATGTGCGAAGGTATTGACACGTGACAGCGGGTCGTGGTTGACTGTGCCGTTTACGCCGTAAACCACACCGGATGTTCCTGCGGTAGAGGCAATCTCGCCCGGGTCGAGAACGTTAAGTGAAAGGGCATTGTTGGGTTGGTCGCCGGCACGGTAGGTAACCGGTATGCCCGCTTTTAAACCGAGTTCTTCGGCTACGGCTGCCGTAACGCGCCCCTGTTCGCTGAATGTAGGGCAGACAGGAGGAATCAGGCTTTCGTCGAAACCATAGTAATTCAGAAGTTCCTTGCAAAGGGTGTTGTTCTTGAAATCCCAGAACATGCCTTCCGATAGTCCGGAAACGGTGGTTGTGGCTGTTCCGGTAAGCCGCATGGCGATATAATCGCCCGGCAACATGATTTTATCAATTTTTTCAAAAACGTCCGGTTCGTTTTCTTTTACCCACGCCAGTTTTGCGGCGGTGAAGTTTCCGGGAGAGTTGAGCAGGTGTTCCAGACAGAAGGCTGTTCCCAGCGCGTCTGTGGCACGTTTGCCATAAGGGATGGCACGTGAGTCACACCAGATGATGGCGGGACGGAGAACCTTCTGGTTACGGTCAACACAGACCAGTCCGTGCATCTGGTAGCTTATTCCGATGGCGGAAAGACCTTCACGCAGATTCTCTATACCGGTGTTTGTTTTCTGTGCGGCCGCCGACAATGCTTCGTTGGTTGCCTGCTTGAGATAAGTCCACCAGTCTTCAGGTGACTGTTCTGCCCAACCGGCTTTGATACTGAGGATAGGTGCTTCTTGTTTGGGATAAAAAGCGGTGCTTATGGTTTTTCCGCTTTGAGCATCTACTATACATGTCTTGACAGAAGAACTACCAATGTCATATCCTATTAAGTAACTCATATGGGTAAAGTGTGTTATTGATGGTATTATGATTTCATTGTTGCAAATATAAGTTTAAGAACGAATAAGGTGTATGTCATTTCGCCATAAAATAGTGATGGAAATGAGCCTGGTTTTATTTTTCTGATTTAAATCAGAAATTTTTAAGGCAGAAGTTCCTTTTCTGCTCAGATTTGAGTATCTTCGCTATAAACCTGCTTTTTATGAATAACGATACTGTTAAATTGTCCGATCTGATACCCGGTTTTGCTAATCTGACCGATGAAGAGCTGAACGCCATGTCCGAGATACTTGTGTGGCGCAAGGCTGCAAAGAATGAAAAGATAGTGAATGACGGGCAGATTTGTTTATATATGGTTTATGTGTGCAAAGGGTTGCTCCGACAGTATTATTATAAGCATGGACGTGAGATTACGGAGCATTTTACCAGTGAAGGGCACATAGCCTATTGCATTGAAAGCATTTTCAGAAATAAACCGTCACGTCTGGTCATGGAGGCTTTGGAGCCGTGTGAACTTTGTCTTATACCTTATGCCCGGCTTGTAGAACTGTCATTCCGTTATCGCGGTATTGCCGTATGGCTGCGTCATTTCCTGGAAAACAATCTGATACTTCATCAGGTAAAGGCCGATTCATGGCGTTTTGAGTCTGCACAGGAGCGTTACGAACGTTTTTTAAAGGAATATCCTACTGTGGCCAACCGGGCGTCTGTTAATCATATTGCCTCTTATCTGCTGATGTCTCCTGAATCATTGAGCCGCGCGCGTTCGGCTGTGCATAGTAATAAAAAAACTTCTCATTCTCATCAGAAAGGTGCGGATGAGAATGAGAAGATATAGAAACTGTATAGGCCGGCTGTTTATTTCTTTTTCTTGATGATGGATGTCTGAGGGTTGCGTATTCCTTTGGCGTCAGTCAGAAAGGCTTTGGCGCTGCCAAACCGGAGATACATGTCCAGACGTACAGGAAGATGGTTCTTGTCGTCGGTAACATAGAATGTGACGACTTCTTTCTCCTTTCCGTCCTTGTATTCAACGAAAGAGAACACAAGGCAACGGTATTTGATTCCTGTATTTTCCATTTTAAAGGTATCTTTGCCGCGGTAGATCAGAGTCTGTTGCTCTACCTTTCCGCCGTCGACCATAGGAAACAGAATCTTCTCGCCGACCTTATAGGTGGACGCGTCGAACGAACGTGCTCTCATCATCATACTCATCATGTCATAGATGCATTCGTTGCTCTTGCTTGATGATTTCTTGATTTCTCCACGATGTGTCTTGAAACGTTGTTTGACATGACTTACACCATCGGGGTAACTGTACCAGGCCTCGTCTACCGTATAACGGTCTCCTTCAAACGCTCCTTTACGGTAGTAGAGAGGGGTAATGTTGTTGTTCACAATGCTGATGAGCGTATCGCGAAGTACAAATAGTTTATCGGCCATGGAGTTGCCTTTGGTGATAAGATGGCAACGATAACCTTTCTCACCGTTATATGTGGTGTTGGTTGTCGTCATGGAAGCCTCTCCAACTGTAATCCAGATAAACTTCCAGTTGAAATATAATTTATACGACAAATCTTCCCCAGCCATAAATGCGGTGTTTTCGGACGTGCATTGTGCCTTGAGGGGCGTTGCCGGATTACCCAATAGGGCAATTACAGCAATCATGAAGAGGCAGATCTTTTTCATACTTTTCGATTTTATTGGTTTCGCGTAGCGTTACGTTGCTTGATCTCTTTCTTCTTGTCTGGCTTTTGTTTGGTGATGGCTTCAGCCTTCTGCTTAGTGGTAGGGATAGAGCGTACGTTCCAGTCTTGCTCAAATTCCCATTTGGCTTTGGCTATGATTGGTTTAGGGAAGTAGAAAACTTCCTCCGGCTGAATGCCTTTTGCAAAATTGCCTGTTGTCCAGATGCCGTCACCGTTGCGGTCAATAAATAACCTGAGATAGTATTCTCCGGGTCTGACATAATAGAAATCTGCTTTGTTGTCTACAGCACGGATACTGCGCACAGGGCTGTCGTTTTTATCAATCAGCTGGACGACCGCGCCTGTGTCGGGAAGAATCAGCTGGACGAAAATAGAGCAGAACTCGTCTAAAGATGTGACATTGATTTCTTTGCTGATAGGGTCGCTGACTTTGCCGAGGACGCTGGTAAAGGCTAAGGTGTCGGCTTCGAACTTATAGCATTCTCCCGGTTCCCATTCGGCATAAAGCATATAGCTGCGCAACTCTTTTTCTACAGGAATGAACAGATAGGGCTCCGGAACCCATGTAGAATCAACTTTCTTGAAAAAGCGAAGTGCTGTACTGTCATATCGGCTTACAGGTTCGTCGAAAGTGAACTTGATATTCTGATCCGGGGCGATACCACCCGAAGGCTGGAATTGGCAGCCGAGCGGTTCTTCTTCAGGACGTAAGGGCGGTTTGGTTGCCACATATCTGTCTTTCTGACGTTTTTTAAGTTTGTTCTGTTCTTTCTCCCATGCCTCGAAACGGTCGTTATATTCCTTTACCATCTTGGCATGTGTCTTCTTGGCCACAATGTCTAATGTGTCTGTCCGCCATACCTGTTGATAGAGCGTGTCGGTGTCAAGATAGGTCAGACTGAGACTTAAAGTATCCTTGTAGGCGATGAGGGTGTCCGGAATCCAGTAGGTCAGCGTGTCGTTATGTAAGGATGACTCTAAAACAAATGCTTCTTTTTCATCAAAGTTTAATCCTTTAATGACAGGCAGGGTATCGGAGGGACCCGTAAAGAATACCTTAAACTGATAAGGGTCTGTACGTTCTGTCTTTAGCAGGTGCAGGTTGTTAAATTCTTCTGTAAAGGCTTTTAGGACAACATTGTCCGGATAGAAATGAGTGAAATTGACCATCCGGATGCTGTCAATGTGTGTGCTGTCTTTCCAAACCGTGTCGGGGCGTACGTCGGGTGCGCACGACGGGACAATAAGTGTTGTGTCGAAAGCAATCTTTTCACTCTTTTGGTTGAAGAAGAAATTTCCGTCAGCATCTTGCAGGCCGTAAATGCGATATGAGCCGGGTGCGACACCCTTAATGGTAAACTGTCCCCGGCTGTCGGTACGTGATACGCGGTCGAACGGTTTCGTGGTAAATGCGCTGTCATTCAGATTGGCAGTCAGACCGACAAGCATTCCTTTTATCGGTTCGAGATTCTGAGCTTCAAGGAGTGTACCGGAAACTTCGAGCGTATCGATGGTGCTTCCCGTTGAGAACGAATATGTGAATTTTCCCATGGGATTACCTTCGTTGTTATCGACAATGGCATCTGCAAAATCGATGGTGTAGGTTGTTTCCTTTTTTAAGGAGTCGAACAATGTGACGTTGATTTTCTTGCCGGCAACACTGATTTCCGGCATTTCTATCTGTGGCGGTGAAACGACAACTTTCTCGTTGGCATTCTCCAGATTGATGAATTCATCAAATGACAGACTGATTTTTTTCTTATTGTTGTGTGTCGCGCCGTTGGCAGGTGAGCATTTGGTTACCTTGGGGGGCGTCTCATCGTAGGGACCACCGTCGGGTGAACCCATGCTTGCACATGCGGCAATATGTATGATGGCCCATAGCAGGGCAAGTAGAGGCAAGTATTGTTTATACTTTTTCATTTTGCTGTCGCTCTTAATGATTCATAGCTAAAATCTCATCAATATAGTCGCGTGTATTGCTGAGGCGAGGCACTTTGTGCTGGCCACCCAATTTACCTTTGCTCTTGAGCCAGTCATTGAACACCCCTTTGCGTGCGACAATGATTTCCAGAGGTTGAAGTGTGATGTTCTTGTGGCGTTTAGCCTCATAATCGGAGTTGATTTCCTGCAAGGTTTTATCGAGTATTCTGGCAAACTCGGTCAGGGAAGCCGGTTCTTGGGCAAATTCAATCAGCCATTGATGACGGCACTTTCCGTTAGCATCCATAAAGACAGGGGCTGCCGTATATTCCTGAACCTGTGCTCCTGTGGCTTCGCATGCGGCTTTTAAACCTTTTTCCGCATTGTCCACAATCAGTTCTTCGCCAAAGGCGTTGATGAAGAACTTGGTCCGCCCCGTAATGATGAATTTATATGGATTTGTTTGGGTAAAACGTACGGTATCGCCAATCTGATAACGCCAAAGTCCTCCTGATGTGGAAATGACCATGGCATAGTTCTGACCCGTTTGTACGCCCCACAACGGTACGACCGTGGGATTTGGGGTGCCGACTTCCTCAAGCGGTATGAATTCATAAAATACGCCATAGTCAATCATTAAGGTCATGGCGCTGTCGCCCGGATCGGTCTGCAGACCGAAAAAGCCTTCGCTGGCATTATATGTTTCTACATAATGCATATCGGGTTTGCGGATGAGTTGTTTATATTGCTCACGGTATGGTGTGAAAGCAACTCCTCCGTGGAAAAAGACTTCCAGATTAGGCCATACTTCATCCAGACTTGTTTTTCCGCTGAGTTCCATGACTCTTGTCAGAACGGAAAGCATCCACGATGGTACGCCGCTGATGTTGCTGATGTTCTGGTGAAGGGTGATGCGTGCGATTTTCTCTCTTTTCTCCTCAAAATCACTGATCAGTGCGGTTTTCTTGTCGGGAGTGCGGTATAAATTGACCAATGGATTGATGTTTTCAATCAGAATGGCACTCAGGTCACCTACAAGACTGTGAGGAAGATTGTAGTTGGGTGCATGGCTGCCACCCAATATAAGAGCTTTGCCTTCAAAAAAACGACTGTGTGGGTTGTTGTTTAAATAAGTTACAACGCTGTCTGTACCGCCTCGATAGTGTGTATCGTGTAATACGGCCGGGCTGACAGGGATAAATTTACTTTTGTCGTTGGTGGTACCGGATGATTTGGCGTACCATCTTACGCGGCCTTTCCATAAGACATCGCTTTCGCCGTGTCTCATGCGGTCTATGTAATTTTTTAATTCTTCGTATGTATTGACAGGAGAGGTTTGCTTGAAACTCTCGTAATTTCGTACTTTTTCAAAAGCATGGGTCTGTCCCCATTCAGTTTGTTTTGCTTCGTTGACAAGTCTGTTTAAGACTTTCATCTGTACTTCCTCTGCATGCTGGTCGTATAGTGAAATCTGTTTAAGTCTATATGAAATCAGCTTGCCTATAAGTTGTGTTTTATTCATTTTTCTTTCTGCAAACAGTCAGTAGTATATTATGATGCAAAAATAGCCTAAAGTTATCACAATAACTAACTTTAAACAGAATTTAAACACAAATATTCAAGTAAAAAGTACGTTTATATTAGTCTGTTTGTCTGATTTGTTATATAGAAATTTCATACAGGCAGATTTTATTCTGCTTGCCGGTCTGTTTGTCTGACAGTAAAAGGAAAAAGTTATTTTGCAGCTTGTGTGTCATTGTAAGCTGCCGATTCTGCGGCTGCAATGATATCTTCTTTTGTAGGTTTTCCTGTTTTCATACTGATGTCTGACAAATCGAATTCCTCTGTGTTGAGGCTTATTGTTTTTGTCGCAGTTTCTTTATCTTCAGGAATAAGCGTGTCGCCTTCATCTTCCTCTGAAATGTTGGCTTCTGCCAGTTCGTCTCTTCTTCTTAGAATCTGTTCTAAAAAGGCTGGGCGCTGTTTCAAAGACTGAAGTGTTTCCTTTGCGGCAATCTGCTGGCTTTCCTTCTTGGAATAACCTTGGCCCTGCTCGCAAGGGATATCTTCCAGCAAAACTCTGGATACAAAAATAGGAGAAGCCTGACTTTCGGTAGTCTGATTGATAAGCTCAAAGGTGATTCTGACATGATTTTTCTGACACCATTCAATGAGTTTGCTCTTAAAATTGACTTCCTTATAGGCTACCTTGTCTATGTTTATCAGGTTTTTGAGAATACGTTCCTGGATGAACTTCATACAGTAATAGTATCCGCGGTCCAGGTAGATTGCTCCTACCAGCGCTTCGAAAGCGTTGCCACACATATAGTTGTTATGTGTAGTATTATGGGTTGAGGAAATGATAAGTTTGTCAAGACCTATTTCTACGGCAACTTTGTTTAGAGTTTCTCTTTGGACTATCTTGCTGCGGGTATTGGTGAGGAAACCTTCTTTTTTTCCTGTAAAATGACGGAAGACAATGTCACCGACTACCGCATCCAGAATGGCATCGCCTAAAAACTCCAAACGTTCATTGTTAATCCATGCACCTGCTTTTTTGATGGATGAGGATTTATGAAGCAAGGCTTGTTCGTAGTATTTAATGTGTATGGGATAAAAGCCCAGTATTTGGTGTAAAGCAGAATAAAGCTTCCGCTCCTTCTGGAACGGAAGCTTTATTCGGGATATAATATCTTTTGGAAACACGGCTTATTCAGCGTATTTCTTAAAGATGACACATGCGTTGTGACCACCAAATCCGAATGTGTTGCTCAATGCAGCACGTACTTCACGCTTCTGTGCTTTGTTGAAAGTGAAGTTCAGATTATAGTCGATTTCTTCATCTTTATCATCCTCCTCATGGTTAATTGTAGGCGGAATGATATCTTGGTTAACAGACATAACGCTAGCCATTGCTTCAACAGCGCCAGCTGCACCCAAAAGATGACCGGTCATGGATTTTGTAGAACTGATGTTCAGTTCGTATGCATGCTGACCGAAAACTTCTTTGATGGCTTTCATCTCTGAGATGTCGCCTACATGTGTTGAAGTACCGTGTACATTGATGTAGTCAATGTCTTCTGGTTTCAAGTTGGCGTCATCAAGTGCATTCTGCATAACGAGTTTTGCACCTAATCCTTCAGGATGAGAAGCGGTAATATGATATGCATCACCAGACATTCCGGCACCGACCATTTCTGCGTAGATCTTTGCGCCACGTGCCTTGGCATGTTCTAATTCTTCAAGAATCAGACAGCCTGAACCTTCACCGATAACAAAACCATCACGGCTACCGCTGAATGGTCTTGAAGCATGTTCCGGATCGTCATTACGTGTAGAAAGCGCTTTCATGGCATTGAAGCCACCTACGCCTGCAGGCCAAACACCAGCTTCTGCACCTCCGCTCACAATAATGTCGGCCTTGCCCAATCTGATCAGATTGAACGCATCGGCTAATGCATTGGTTGATGAAGCGCATGCTGAAGTCGTGGTATAATTAGGACCATGGAATCCATACATAATGGAAATGTGTCCGCTTGCAATGTCTGCGATCATCTTAGGAATGAAGAAAGGGCTGTATTTAGGACCCAATTCTTTTCCAGTCAGCGCATAACCACCGGCTTCTTCTTCGAAAGTGTGAATACCGCCGATGCCCACTCCGAAGATTACACCAATACGGTTCTTGTTTACAGTTTCCAGATCCATCTTTGAATCTTCAACGGCCATTTTGGCTGCAGCAAGAGCATACTGGGTGTACAAATCCATTTTACGTGCTTCCTTGCGGTCAATATAGTCTGCAGCGTTGAAGTTCTTGACCTCACATGCAAACTGTGTTTTGAATTTGGAAGCGTCAAAATGGGTAATAGGACCGGCACCGCTCACACCATTGACAAGGTTCTGCCAAGTTTCCTCAGCAGTGTTGCCAAGTGGAGTAACCGCACCTAATCCTGTTACTACAACTCTTTTTAATTCCATTATAACTATTTAAAAATGTTACTTGGTGTTGCTTTCAATGAATGCTACTGCTTCGCCGACAGTGGTGATCTTTTCAGCCTGATCATCAGGAATAGTGATGTTGAATTCCTTCTCGAATTCCATGATCAATTCAACTGTATCCAATGAGTCTGCACCCAGATCGTTAGTGAAGCTTGCATTTTCTGTAACTTCTGCTTCGTCTACACCTAATTTGTCAACGATGATAGCTTTTACTCTTGATTCAATTTCTGACATAATCGTAATTTTTTGATAATTATTAATGATATGCTTATAATTCTCGTTGCAAAGGAACTATTTTTTATTCTTTTGTGCAAGAATTTGTCTAATTAATTTGACCTTTTTTGCACACTTGGTAGTAATTTGTGCAATAATAAGTGCTCTTTAAAGCTTTTTTTCATAAAATTCCCTGCGTAAAGGATAATTTCCACGCAGTTGTTCAAAACATTCTGGCGCATTTTTAAGCTTAAAACTATCATTTTTAGGATTGTAAAGCTGTAATGCTTTCTCTTTAGCATTATTTGATAGTTTTAGGTTTTCCGGAAGCTCGGGAGGAGTAATGCTAAATGTTGCCGGCTGCTTGAAAAAATGGCATAATGCTTCAAGTGCCATACGTGTGGCATTGGCTTTCCCGTCTGCAGAATAGCCTGCTATGTGAGGAGTGCCAATATATACTTTCTTTAAAAGCTCTGTGTTAATGTGCGGCTCGTTTTCCCAAGTGTCGACGATGGCGTCTTTAATACATCCATTGTCAAGAGCCTCCAATAATGCAGTGTTGTCAACCACTGCGCCCCGGCTGGTGTTGATGATAATGGGGCAACGTGATAAATTGTGCAGGAAAGTGCGGTTGCCGAAATGCAGGGTCGGGTGTGCTCCTTCTGTAATCAGTGGGGTGTGGAAAGAAATGATGTCGCACTCTGATTGTATCTGTTCGATTGTGGCGAAATGTTCACGTTGGGCAGGTAGGAGGCCTGATTCGGCTTCTTCGCGAGGTGGGTCATACAGCAGAATGCGTACGCCAAGCGGAGTAATGGCACGTTGTACGGCTGTTCCTACATGGCCAACACCAATAAGGCCTATGCTGGTGTGGTGAAGGTCATAATGTTTTTCTTTCTCTAATAATAACAGGCAACTGTAAATGTACTGTGCGACTGAATTCGCATTACAACCGGGGCAGTTAGCCCAAGCTATTCCTTTTTCTTTGAGATAGGCTGTGTCGATGTGGTCATACCCGATTGTGGCTGTTGCAATGAATTGGACGCGGCTGTGTTCAAGCAAGTGTCTGTCACAACGTGTACGCGTTCTGATAATCATGGCATCGGCATCTTTTATGTCATCTGGACCTATTGCACTGCCAGGAAGATAAACGACCTCGTCAGTGATTTGTTTGATAGCCTCGCGAATGAACGGAATCTTATCGTCAACAATAATTTTCATAAATACAAAGTTAGTGACTTTTTATTATATATTAGTTGTCGGTTCAAAAAACTTTCTTTAGTTTTGCATATTGTCAAATCAATAAAAGGAATTTAAAGTGCCGGCAGAGCATTCAACGAATAATGGAACGTTTATGGCCAATTTAGGCTATTATGTATTATATGGTATATGGTATGCGTTATCTTTGTTGCCTTTTTGGATTTTATACCTGATATCAGATTTTTTCTTTTTGATTGTTTATTATCTGGTCCGTTATCGTCGTAAGGTCGTAAGGGATAATTTAAGCCAGTCTTTTCCTGAAAAGTCACTTTCCGAGATTATTGCCATAGAGAAGAGATTTTATCATTTTTTTTGTGATTATATTGTAGAAACGCTGAAAATGTGTTCCATTTCTGACAAAGAGATGAGTAAACGGATGGTGTTCAGAGGACTGAAGCAGGAGGCGGTAGATATCTTTGAAAAAGAAAAAAAGGGATTCATCTTTTTATATCTGGGGCATTATGGAAACTGGGAATGGATAACCTCTGTGGTGAAGTCTATTCCTGATTATGCATTTGGTGGGCAGATATATCATCCTTTATATAATAAGGTATTTGACCGCTTGTTCTTGAATATAAGAAGCCGGTTTGGCGGGGAATGTATCCCGATGAAGCAGACCTTACGTAAGGTGATAGAACTGCGCAGGCAATCAAAACCAACCGTAATCGGATTTATTTCAGATCAGCTCCCAAAATGGAACAGTATTCATTTCTTTGTTCCTTTTTTGCATCGTGATACCGCAGTGTTTACCGGTGCGGAACAAATAGGGAAGCAGGTTGGGGCGGCCTACTTTTTTGCTGAAATTAAGCGGCCTAAAAGAGGGTATTATGAATGTACATTCCATAGAATGGAACCGCTGGATCCGGCACAGACGGAGTTTGACATGACGGTGATGTTTATGAATCGGTTGGAAAAAATGATTCAGGAAACTCCGGAACTGTGGTTGTGGACACATAAACGTTGGAAACGTACGAAAGAGGAATGGCTTGAACGCCAGAAAAAGGGTATTCAGTCATAATGGAATGATAAACAGTATAAACAGGAAATAAAAGAAGTATATGAAAGATTATGATTATCTGATAGTGGGAGCCGGGCTCTTTGGAGCGGTTTTTGCGCATGAGCTTACGCGTGCGGGAAAGCGTTGTCTGGTCGTGGAGAAACGGACACATAGAGGCGGAAACATATATTGTGAAGATGTGGATGGCATACACGTTCATAAATACGGTGCTCATATCTTTCATACCGACGACAAGGAAGTGTGGCGTTATGTAAACGATTTGGTAGAATTTAACCGTTTTACGAATTCGCCGTTGGCAAGTTATGATGGAAAATTGTATAATTTGCCTTTTAATATGAACACATTCTATCAGTTGTGGGGTGTAAAGACACCGGCCGAGGCGCGTCTGAAAATTGATGAGCAACGTGCCGAATATGCTCATATTGTAGAGCCTGCTAATGTGGAGGAGCAGGCTTTGAAGTTGTGCGGAAAGGATATATATGAACGGCTTATCAAAGGATACACCGAAAAACAGTGGGGAAGACCTGCGACAGAATTGCCGCCTTTTATTATCAAACGTGTTCCGTTCCGTTTTGTTTATGATAACAATTATTTCAATGATGCTTATCAGGGTATTCCTTTCGGTGGATATAATGCGTTGATTGATGCGCTGCTACAAGGCGTGGAAGTACGTCTCGGAGTAGATTATTTAAAGGAAAGAGTTTCTTTGGATGCCTTGGCTGAGAATGTCTTGTTTACGGGATGTATCGATGAATATTTCGATTATAAATGCGGGCATCTGGAATATCGTAGTTTGCGTTTTGAGGAGAAACGTCTCGACGTGGATGATTTTCAGGGGAACGCGGTTGTAAACTATACTGAACGTGAAGTGCCTTATACCAGAGTGATTGAACATAAGCATTTTGAAAATGGTCAACAGCCTTTCACCGTGATTACATATGAATATCCGGATAGTTTCAGTTTTGGAAAAGAGCCTTATTATCCAATTAATGATAAACATAACATGGCGGTATTCGAGGCTTATAAGAATTTGGCAAAACAAACGCCTCATGTGATTTTTGGAGGAAGATTGGGACAATATACTTATGCCGATATGGATGACACAGTTCGAGCTGCATTGAATCTTTCCCGTCAGGTTTTGTCTGAAAATAAGTAAAAAGGTTAGAAATGAAATGTCTACATATTATTACGCCGGTTAAGGACTCTATTGATTTTACGCTTGAAACAGTTAGGGCGATATTGGAGTCGGATATTAGAGTGCCGTATACTTATACCGTTTATAATGATTTCAGTACGGAGGAGAATACCCGGCGCTTGGTTGAGGCGTCAAAGTCTTATGGGTTTAATCTGGTTAATCTGTCTGATGTGACGACACATCCGTCTCCTAATTATTTACTGGTACTGCAAATGACGCAGCAAAAGGCTTTGCAGGAGGATGCAGGACTTTTGATAGTAGAATCGGATGTTGTTGTAAAGAAAGATACGTTACAGGGGCTCTATGACGGTGCTTTGGCCAATGAGCATTGTGCCATTGCAGCTTCTGTTACAACGGATGAGACAGGCGAGGCCAATTATCCATATCTTTATGCCAAAGGACGTGAAGCTGGTGTTTATCCTGAGAAGAAGCATTGCAGTTTTTGCTGTTCTTTATTGACACCGGATTTTTTGAGACAGTTTGATTTTCATCAGTTAGATGCAGAAAAGAACTGGTTTGATGTCACCATTTCTCATGAAGCCTTGAAACTGGGTTTCCGGAACTATTTGTTTACTAATCTTCCGGTATGGCATCGCCCGCATGGAAGCCGTCCGTGGAAACAACTTAAATATAAGAATCCGTTGAAATATTATTGGTTGAAATTTACAAAAGGTTTGGATAAAATATAAAAAGAGGTTATGTCTCAGTTGATAAATCATGAAACAATAGTGCTTCATCCCGATTGTACACAATTGGAAACGTTTGTACGAAGTGTGCCGGAACTGTTTCGCAAAAACGAAGGAAGAGTCATACATCAGGGGCGTAATGAATTGAGGGAGTTTGAATATGAGGGGATGCGGCTTGTTGTAAAATCTTTTCACCGTCCAAATCTGATTAACCGTTTTGTTTATGGCGTTCTTCGGCCTTCGAAAGCGATGCGTTCTTATCGTAACGCCCTGATGTATCTGAATATTGGGGTCGGTACTCCCAAGCCTGTCGGTTATTTGAATTTACGGGGCGGATTGCTTTTTGACAGAAGTTATTATATCACATATGCTTCTACGTGTCCTTACCGTTACGAGGATTTGTTTAAACGGCATTTCGATTATGAAGAAGAAGTCTTGCGTGAAATAGGTCGGGTGACGGCTGTCCTCCATGAACATGGTTATGCTCATAAGGATTATGGCCGTGCAAATATTCTTTTCCAGAAGACTGATAAGGGAATAAAACTGGATATTGTAGATTTGAACCGTATGTATATCGGGCCGATAGACATGAGGCGTGGTTGCAAGAATTTTGAGCGTCTGCCGGCAACACCGCAAATGCATCGTTGGATGGCCGAGGAATATGCGCGGGCGAGAGGGCTTGATGCCGAGAAGTGTTATGAACTGATGCAGGCTTTCCGTAGCACGCAACCGGGTAAGATAGATAATTTGTATTAGTAGTATAGAAGCCAATGAAAATTATTGCCGTTGTAGTTACCTTTAATCGTTTGCCGTTGTTGAAACGTAATGTGGATTGTTTGCGTCGTAATACGCCACTGACATCTATTGTGGTGGTTAATAATGGCAGTACTGACGGTACCGGAGAGTGGCTGGCGGCCCAGTCTGACTTAAAAGTTCTGACTCAGGAGAATGTTGGTGGAGCCGGAGGCTTTTATACAGGTATTCAGTTTGCGTATGAGCAGGGTGCGGATTGGATTTGGTGCATGGATGATGACGTATTCCCACGGCCGGACTGTCTGCAACATTTGTTGTCTTGTGCCGGTAGCGCAGAAATCGGAATCCTGGCACCGCGTCGTCTGTTGGAAGGACAGATCTATACCAATGACTTTTGCCGTTATGATTTAAAGCATCCTTTTTCGTCTCTGTATAAGGATAAATTATCCAAAAGGATGGTTTCTGCCCCTGTCGAAATCTGCGGTACGGCTTTCGAAGGGCCTTTTATTCGCCGTGAGGTAGTGGAGAAAATAGGCTTGCCTAATAAGGACTTGTTTATTTTTTGTGACGATACTGATTATTGTTTGCGTACAGTAAGAGCCGGTTACAAAATTCTGTATGTTCCCGATGCATTGATGGACAAGCAAAAATTCTTTTCTGATGATACTTGGGCAGAACGCAACAGAAAGAAGAAATGGAAGCGTTTCTATCAGGTGCGCAATTCTACTTATCTGAACCATCATTATGGTGAGAACTGGGGAGTAAGGTATCTTCGTGGTTTTAATGGTATGTTGGGCTACTTTTTTGTCGCGCTTTTTACTGCTCCCTTTTCTTCTGCTTATCAGTGGAAAGATATTCGTCGGTTTTGGCAGGCGTATTTGGCCGGAATCCGCGAACGGTTGGGCATTATGTCCTGATAACTCTCCTGTGCAATAGAAATTATTTGCTTTAGTCGACGTATTCAATTTGTGGATTGAAACGTAATCCGTCGATACATCCTCTTTTGACTTCTTTGAGGAATTTTTCTTTATGTCCGTCTGTACGGCGATTCAGTTTGTGTTTGTATACTCTGTATTTGTTCAGTATGGAAAAGAGAAAAACAATTTTGCTTTTTCCTTTTTTTCGCTTGATATAACAGGTATTTCTGGCCTGATAATAAAAACGCCATGCCATGTTTGACGGTGCCTTGTCAATTGACGGGAAGTAATTGCTGCCGGTTTTATGGGTAACAATGCTGTGTGCAACGTAATAGCAGTTGAATCCTGCTGAAGAGATTCGTTGGGTGTATTCTATATCGTCACACCAGATAAAGAATTCTTTAATAGGTAATCCGACATGTCGGACGGCCTCACTGGCAATAAGTACGGATACAAAAGAACAGGTCAGACATTTTACTGCGTTTATATTGTGATTGACTTGTGAGGTCGTGGGGAAATTATCGTTATGAGCAAGGAATGGTTTGTTCATTGTATGCTGACTGCCGTCAGTCCAGTTTACTCTGCTACAAACAAAACCGATGTTCTTTTCTTGTCGGGTTGTTTCGACGAGCCGTTCCAGTGCGTCGGCGTTTGGAATAGTGTCATCATCCATCATCCATGTAAAGTCGCAGCCGTATTTAACAGAAGTCTTCAGGCCTAGCGAGAATCCACCGGCGCCACCGATGTTCTTGTCGGTCCGTATGATAAGATATTGGTCGTCATTTTTCAACGTTTCCAAAAATCCGGCGGTGTCATCAGTCGAACAATTATCAATGATAATAATACGTTGCGGCTGAAAAGTTTGTGCTTTTAAGGCTTGAAGATTTTCTTTGAGTAAAGCCAGTCTGTTATAGGTTACAACGACACAGTTGACGGTAATCATAATTGGGTTTTTATTTTTTAGGTGATTCTGTTTGGATAAATTCTATTGTGGGGTTGAAACTCAGTCCGTCGATACATCCTTTTATGATGTTTCTCTTTAGAATTTGACGTTCATTACGTGGACGCTTTCTGATGAGTCTCATGTAGCTTCTGTACATGTTTATTGTTGATAAAAATAGGCTCAACCTGTTTTTCCGTCTGCTTTTTATGTAAGTCAGGTTACGGGCCTGATAGTAAAATTTCCATGCTACACTTATTGGGGCCGTATCAATCATTGGAGCATAGTTTTCTGCTGTATGGTGTAGCACAATACTGTTATCCACATAGAATCCGTAGAATCCGTTCTGGCTGATTCGCTGGGTATATTCAATATCATCAGCCCAAATAAAGAATTCTTTGATGGGAAGTCCTACTTTTAGTATGGCATCAGCATTAATCAGGGTAGAGACGAAAGTCGATGCTTCTATCAGAAAAGCCGGAACTTCGGGAGTGGAATAGGTGTTAAAAGCCTCCTTTATACGGATGCTAGGGTGAGTCTTATTCATAATGTGTGGTTTGCCATCAGTCCACACAACCTTACTGCATACAAATCCAATATGTGTATTAAGTGTCGTTGCAGCTATGAGGCGCTTCAGGGCATGCTCGTCGGGTATGGTGTCGTCATCCATTACCCATACCCATTGGCAATGGTCTAGAACGGCTTTTTTTATTCCTATAGAGAAACCACCGGCTCCACCGATGTTTTTGTCGAGTGTGATGATTTCAAATAAAGGATTGTTGGCGTATTGTGCCAGATAGTCACCTGTGCCATCGGTAGAACAGTTGTTTACAATGTAAATTTTAGAGAGATTATAAGTCTGTCTCTCCAAAGCATTGATGTTTTGCTTGAGTAATTCAAGTCTGTTATAAGTTACAACAACACATCCCGTTTTCATATCTATACTTGTGAAATTATAGTATTTTCTTTCAAAGTAGGCTTTTGGTTTCAGAACCCTTATAAAGTTAAGGCTTTTTGACGGTATATACAAAAAACAGTTCTATGATTCGTCTGTTTTTGTACTGTTTCCTTTTGATGTTACCGGAAAATGCAAATGTTAGGCTTGTTCTAGGAACGATGAATGACATAACGGACAACGCCAGGTAAAATAAGGTCTGAACGGTTTCATTGCAGTTTGGAGTAATGTGATTCAGTTGTCTTTATTGCTTTGCTTTCGTAGCGGATTTTATAATGTGTTGAGATTGATGTATTTGGGCCTTCTTAGTCTGACGTAGAATGGTAGCAATCTGAAGAATCGTTTAATTCTGTTTGCAGGTTTGTTCCAAGGGCGTTGACCTTTCCAAGGAGTGAGATCTAGATAAGTGAAATAGGCGCTTCTCAGTGGGTGCTGGCTATCATAATTCCATGGCTTTCTGTTGGTATAATGGAGGATGACAGGATGTTTAAGTACTTCTGTAAATTTCTTATTCCAGACTTCGTTGCGTTCTTTTGGGTTGCGGTAGAATGCATCCTGAACATTCCAGCGCAAATCTGTCAGTATCTTGTTTTTGTGAAGTACGCTGTTTAACAGATCCTGGTCATTGAATAAAATCCGTTCTGGGTATTGGTGGAAATAATCGATGCAGGCTTTGGGAATATGATGTTCGCGCCAATAGGCCAGGTTTACCAATAAAACTCCGGCATTGAAATAAGAGTCTGCCATGGGATATTGGAGAATGTCATAGCGTTCTTTTTCGTGGCAACCCATGTCTTCAACTGCTGCTACACCTGCATTGTCGAGTGGAATTTCCCAAAAAGGTTTGATGTCGCCTAGTATAACTATGTCGCAGTCTAAATAAATTACTCGGTCGATATTTTCGGGAAGGATGTCCGAAAGTAGACAGCGGAAATAAGTTGCCATGGAAATTCGTTTGCTGAATTTTCTGATGCTGAATCCTTCTAACAGCTGAGGTGATGGCGAATAGAAATAAACCATACTCTGATAGCGGTTTGCTAGAGCTTGGAGCGTACTTTTGTCTTCCTCAGTTAAGTCTTGTGCCAGAATATGTATGGAGAATTTTTCGCTACAGTTGTTTTCGAATAATGAAACGAGGGTTACAGCGCAGTGTTGTACGTAATTACTGTCTATGTTGCAGGCTATATGTATCATAGTAAGATTCTTTTGGTTTATAGGATTTCTTAATGCTTACGTGAGCCGTATTTAAAGGTTCTTATGATATGGCCGTGCGCCAATGTTTTTACAAATATACGAAATAATAAAGCTGCAGACATAGTTTTATTCTCTTTTTAATAAAATATCGCATTTATTTCCTACCTTTGCTTTTATAATCCTTGTTTTTCAGTCTTATCTGGTATTTGATAACTTTAATATTAAGGCTATGGCAGACAATCTCGTATATAAGGTTAGAAGTGGGAAACCAGTTAAATTTTTTTATTTTCTCAGAAAATCACTTGGCTTGCTTGTGCCTGATATCTGTTATCGTATGCGTTTGAGAAACAAACTGGAGCAAGCCAAGAAACGTCCTGATTACAATGATTTGTGCCGTCGTGTAGATTATTATATTCGTTTGCGCGCACCTTGGGCGATTAGTCCTAAGGATCATATCAGTAGCGGGCGTAGCTGGTTCCTTTATACCGGAACTTTGGGAGGGTATAAGCGTAAGATGTTCCATACAGCATACTATTTTGACCAGCATGATGTCACTCGCTGGTTTCCTAAACATCTGCGTTGGAGTTATTGTCCTGGTGATGTGTATTTTACGCCGGAGACTCCATCTGTGGTGAAGAGTCGTCTTTTGTCGGACGACAACCTTTGTTCTGTTGTATTGAAACTGGATAAGTTGCGTCATTTCATGTTTGTGCATGATACGAAAAGTTTTTCAGAGAAGCAAGATAAGGTGATATTTCGTGGAAAGATTCGTCAAAGTAGGGTGAGAGAGACTTTCTTGCGTCAGTATTTTCATCATCCGTTGTTTGATTGTGGTGTCGTTGGCAAGAATGAAGGTTGCCCCGAAGAATGGATGACGCCTAAGAAGACCATCCGAGAGCATTTGGATTACAAGTTTATTATGGCGCTTGAGGGTAATGATGTGGCTTCAAATCTCAAATGGGTTATGTCTTCCAATTCATTGGCTGTGATGACCAAACCGACCTGTGAAACTTGGTTTATGGAGGGTACACTGAAAGCCGGTTACCATTATGTAGAGGTGAAAGAAGATTTTTCTGATTTACCAGAGAAGATACAATATTATATTGATCATCCAGATGAGGCTGAGCAGATTATACGTCATGCTCATGAATATGTCAGTCAGTTTTTCGATACCGAACGGGAAGAGCTTCTGCAATTGATGGTTTTGGCCCGTTATTTTGAGTTGAGTGGTCAGAAGTTCTGATATACAAATGTGTATGAAAACAGTTGCTTGAAAATAGAATGTCAGAATATTGAATTTGTTATAATTTGTCTGTAAACAGTTCCTTTTTAAACAAGGCTATCATACACTTTATATATGTCCTTGAAAGGCGGATTATATAACTTTTTATTCTGAATATTAAATTAATATAAAAATTGTGGAGTCTCTCTTTTTTTTATAACTTTGCAAATTATTTTGCTGGACTTATATGATTAAACAATTCTTTTCATTACTTAATCGTTATATTCGCCCTTACCGTAAATATTTGACGTGGGCTGTAATATTAAACTTCCTATCGCAGTGGCTTAATGTCTTTTCTTTCATGGCATTGGTGCCAATTCTTAATATTTTGTTTAAAATTGATACAACAAAATACGAGTACATACCCATGACGTGGGATAATCTCAATAAAGATGTATTAATGAATAACGGCTATTATTATATCAGTAAAATTATAGCCGAGAACGGTGCATTCCTTACTTTGGTTATGATGGGTATGCTGCTGATATTCATGACAATGCTTAAAACTTTTGGTTATTTTGCTTCTTCTGCTGTGATGGTTCCTTTGCGTACGGGTATTGTTCGTGATATTCGCATTGAGGTTTATAATAAAGTGCTGAGATTGCCGTTGAGTTTCTTTTCCGAAGAGAGAAAGGGTGATATTATCGCAAGAATGAGTGCTGATGTGTCAGTGGTCGAAAATTCTCTTACAAGTTCCATTGACATGCTTATTCGTAATCCGATTGCTTTGGTAGTCTGTTTCATTACTTTGTTTACGGTAAGTTGGCAGCTGACGCTGTTTGTACTTGTTATTTTGCCGTTGGCTGGTTGGATTATGGGTGTGATTAGTCGTAAGTTGAAAAGTCAGTCAGTTGTGGCACAGGCGCAATGGGGTGATATTATGTCACAACTGGATGAAACTTTGGGTGGTCTGCGCATTATAAAGGCTTTTATTGCGGAACGTAAGATGTCAGCCCGTTTTTCTAAGATTAACAATGAGTTCCGTGATGCTATGAATGAGATGGTTATCCGTCAGAGCTCGGCTCATCCTATGAGTGAGTTCCTTGGCACATGCGTGATTGTGATTGTATTGTGGTTTGGCGGTGCTTTGATCCTGAATAGTTATTCTCCGATAGATGCAGCAATGTTTATTTTCTATCTGGTGATTCTTTACAGTATTATTAATCCGTTGAAGGAATTCTCAAAGGCTTTTTATAATATACCGTTGGGATTGGCTAGTATGGAACGTATAGATATGATCTTGAAAGCAGAAAATCATATCAAGGATCCTGAACATCCGAAGCCTTTGGAAAACTTTGAAGATAAATTGGAATTCAAGGACGTTTCGTTCAGTTATGTAGAGGGACGTTCTGTACTAAAACATATCAATTTGACTATTGAAAAAGGTAAGACTGTCGCTTTGGTCGGACAGTCTGGCTCAGGAAAGTCTACCATGGTAGATTTGATACCACGTTATCATGAGGTTCAAGAAGGTGAGTTGCTGATTGATGGCAAAAATATCAAGGATGTGTCTATTGCTTCGTTGCGTTCATTGATTGGTAATGTTAATCAAGAAGCTATCCTTTTCAATGATACTTTCTATAATAATATTACATTTGGAGTCGAGAATGCAACGATGGAGCAGGTTATCGAGGCAGCTAAGATTGCAAATGCTCACGATTTTATTATGGAATCAGAAAATGGTTATGATACAATGATTGGCGATCGTGGCGGACGCTTGTCTGGTGGGCAACGTCAGCGTGTCAGCATAGCGCGTGCAATACTTAAGAATCCTCCTATTTTGATATTAGATGAAGCTACTTCGGCGTTAGATACGGAATCAGAACGTTTGGTGCAGGAGGCTTTGGAACGTTTGATGAAGTCACGTACGACAATAGCTATTGCTCATCGTCTCAGCACAATTAAGAATGCAGATGAAATATGTGTGCTTTATGAAGGTGAGATTGTCGAAAGAGGAACTCATGAAGAACTCATTGCTTTAAATGGCTACTATAAAAAACTAAACGATATGCAGAGCCTTTGATGTCGCGGGCTGCTCGTGAGAGTGAACGGGCGATAATAAAATGAAAGGTAGTTTATTTTTTATTTTAAAAAGATGCTTGATAGTAAAATTATCCAAAAAGGCGGAAGCGATAAGCTTCTTTCAATTGTAGTGCCAACCTACAATATGGAAAAATATTTGCCGGCATGTCTTGATTCTGTAACAGATATGCGGGTAAGTGATCGACTTGAGGTAATCGTTGTCAATGATGGAAGTACAGACAGCTCTCTGGAGATTATCCGCAGTTACGAGCAGAAGCGTCCGGATTTGATTCGGGTTGTGAATAAGTCAAATGGGCATTATGGATCATGCGTGAATGCTGGCTTAGAAGTAGCAACTGGTAAATATTTTAAGATTCTGGATGCAGATGATTGGTTCGATACCGATGCTTTAGTGATATTCTTGCAGAAGTTGGAAACATGCGATACTGATTTGGTTATTACATTAAGGGTTGATGAAATTTTTCTAGGTGGTCGGAAAATAGATGAACACAAGCATTCCTTTATGACTGTTTTTAAGGACCATGTTTATCGTACAAGCGAATTTTATATCCAAACTCATGCTTATGAGAGCGAGTTTGGAATGAATGGCATGACTTATAGAACTTCGTTGCTCAAGCAGATGGGATTCCGTCTTCCTGAAGGCATTAACTATACGGATACATTGTATTGTTTTTTCCCTTATTCACGGGTGAAAGACTTTGTTGTCTACGATTTATATCTTTATCATTACCGTATCGGTCGTGAAGGGCAATCTGTGGATTCAAGCAGTCAGAAGAAGAACTTGATTCAGATTGTACAGGTAGTGGAAGCGATGTTTAACCAGATGGATAACGAGATTGTAGACAAACATACAAGACACAATCAGGCTTATTTTATATATGGAGCAGTTAATTTCTGTATCTTGAGCCTAAAAATGCAGTCAAAAATTCTGCCGTCTGATTATGAGGTATTTAATAGCCTGATCAAGCATATTAAGAAATATCGGGTACGCCATCCTTTGTTGAAAAAATGGTATTTGAAATTCTGGTGGATCACAGAAAACGCCAGAGTGTTGGATTATGCGTTAAGATTTCATTCTTTGGTAACGAGGAAATAGGAAAAATATATTGTATCAATGTCTCCATTAATATCTATAATTGTTCCAGTCTACAACGCTGAAGATTGTTTGGAAAACTGCGTTGAGAGTATCTTGAATCAGGAGTGTCAGAATTTTGAACTTTTGCTTATCGATGACGGCAGTCCTGATAGATCGGGAGAGATTTGCGACGTTTATGCGGTTAAAGACTCTCGTATTCGCGTCTTTCATAAGGAAAATGGAGGTGTAAGCATGGCGCGTAATATGGGGCTAGAGATGGCTCGTGGTGAATGGGTTATTTTTATTGATGCTGATGATTCCATAGCTCCCGGATTCCTCAATTTATTGAATGACAATACTGGTTACGATTTGATAATTGGTGGTTATAAGACGCTTCCGAAAGGTGAAGTGTTTTATGATTTTGATGTTACTTTCCATGGCGACACGATGGGTGAGTTTGTAGCTCGTCATCTTTGGAATGGCTACGTATGGGGAAAGTTCTACAAAGCCTCTATCTTGCAAGACGCACGGATAAGATTCCGTACGGATTTGATTGTGTATGAGGATCTGATATTCAATTTGGATTATCTTTTGCAGTGCGATAGCATTCGTATGGTGCCGTTCTGTCTCTATTTGTACAAGGATCCAATTGATAAGATGATTCAGGAGAAATATGCTTTGTTGCCAGATGAAATAAAGAAAATTTATGCCCTTGTAGAGGAACGGCTTGAAAAACTTTCTCAAAGATTTCATTGCTGGCGTCCGGCATATATTTTTGATTTTATTGAGCATTATCCGTTGAAGCGTATCATTGATATGGGTAATGACGATGAACTATACCAATTGTATACAGAGATAAAAGGTAATGTAGATCGTACGGTGTTCTATAACGATCGCATAGCGAGTCCTATCTTACGCTTTATCGCATGTATTAAGAAAGAATATTTGTTCCGCAAACACAGAGTCAGAGGGCATTTGCTGGCCAAAGCGGTTCATGCATTGTATGGTAAAAAGTTATTTTATGTGCATTATACCTCGTTTAGCAAGAAATTTCAAGCTGTTTTAATTGTTTACGGGATGTATAATCTTCTGGATATCTATTTTGCTATTCGTGCCCTTGTAATTCGTTTCTTCTATAAGAAATAATTCCGGAAACTTTGGAGTAGAAAGGTTTCCGGAAAATGTTTTTGCTATTGTTTTTATTGGCTCAATTCATCATAAGACCATTGCAGAATGGCCTTTCCTTTTGTTTCGCGTGTCTGGTTGTTGTCGGGAGTATTCACCAAAGCTTTTTTTGAGACATTGTCAAAGATGGTTACACCTGTACTGTCTTTGAACATGAAACCGTCGCTGAATGTGGAATAGGCGAATGGATAAGTATATTGTTTTGAAAAGATGTTACGGCTGTATTTAAAATCCTTATGTGGCAATCCCAACTGACCTAATAAGGTTGCTGGCATGTCGTTTTGGTTCATTAGTGTATGGATAACTTGTGGCTTTCCTATTGCGCCTCCGAGCCAAAGCATAGGGATATGATAAAAATCAGGAGAGGTCACATTCAGTGAAGAAGAACTCCCATGGTCCGGTAGACAAACCACAAGCAGATTATTCCATACAGGTAGTTCTTTCAGCTTGTCGATAAACTGGCCCAGGCAATGGTCGGTATAGGCAAATGCGTTTAGACGTTTGTCTGCCAGCCGTTTGTAGGGTACAATGAATGGCTCATGGCTGCTGAGTGTCAATAGTCCGATATGCCATGGTTTTTCCAGCGGTTTCGATTTGATGAGTTCATACAGTCGGTTGAACGTATATTCGTCATGTGCTCCCCACGAACTTGATGTCCGTTCTGCCAGACTGAAATCTACATCTGAGATGAGTTCCTGATATCCAGTAGTGGTGAAATAACTCTTCATGTTCGTGAAGTTGATGTCCCCGCCATACATAAAGGTAGTCTCGTAGCCGTTCTGTTTTAAAGTTGAGGCTATTCCCGGAAGATACTGCGACTTGGCCGGGATTTTCATGATAGAGGTGGTGGGGTAGCTGATGTGTCCGCTCAGTGCACTCACAAGTCCGCGGTCTGTGCGGAAACTGTTGGCATAAACCTGATCAAAGAAAATACCTTCTTTAATCAGACGGGCAAAATTGGGCGATACCTCACCGTGTCCACCCAGCGCTCCAATATAGTCGCCACCGAATCCTTCCAATACGATAATCAATACCTGCGGATGTGGCTTAACAAGTAATTTCTCTGTGCAATCCTCAGTTTGTTCGGGATAAAGTCCGTTATATGTGGTTTTAAGCTCTTCTTCAGACAGATAATTGTATTTTTCGGCAAAGTTTTCAGATTTTCGCCATGAATAAATCAGATTAAAAGTCGGATTAACGGCAGCATGGTTCAGATAAGCGTCCTCGCTGAAATAAGCACTTCCGATGTTCATGGTCGACCGGCCGACACCGCCTCTTATCATCAGAAAAATCACTCCGCCAAGCAGGATAATCCCGGTCTGCTTGCCGGCCATCCCAAGATTAAGCTTCAGCTTTTCAAGATGTGATGGTGTGATGCGGATGGTAGCATACGATAAAGCTGCGGTGAACAAAGCAATCAGGCACAGGCGCCATACGATATATCCTGTTGTTACACTGGCCATAGCCTGTTTCGGTGCGTCGATGTAATTGAATATGGTTGCGTCAATCTTGAACTTCCAGAAGTCATATAGTGAGGTGTCAGCAATGCTTATAGTTGATAGAATCAGACTGACAATAATGAAATAAGGAGCTAGAATTTTGCGCAGATTCAGAGCCGAAGTCCATGTACTGGCCCAAACCAGCAAAAAAGGTATGGTCAGCAGATAGCCGGTAGTGGACAGGTCCAGTCCGCAGCCGTGCCACAAAATCTGCATGTAATCACCTGTCGTCAGTGCCGATTGTGCTGTGCTGGCGTTTGTAGCAGTGAATATTATTTTCTGTATGAAAAAGAATACGATAAAGATGCCGAAGAGTTCAGCCAAATATAAAATACGTCTTTTCATTATCCCAACGTGATTAATATAATCTCAGAAACCTATTTCCTTCCGAAATCAGCCGGCACTTCTCCCCACCGGTCGGTTTCCCATTTTATGATTTTTGTGGAATAGTTGTTGTTTTTCAGCCAGTTTTCAGCCCGTTCAATCAGTTGAAACAGCCCCTCAGTGCGTGCGTTGCGTTCCAGTTTGGTCTTGCAGTGCTTCTGTTTCACCCAACTGATGGCATTGCGGCTGTCGCTGTAGATGGGCATGCCTAGTCCCTTTTGTTTCAGTAGAGCCAGTCCGTGTACAATGGCCAGAAATTCTCCTATATTGTTGGTGCCGTAAACCGGTCCGTAATGGAAAACCACCTCGCCTGTTCGCAGATATACCGCACGGTATTCCATCGGTCCCGGGTTTCCGCTGCAGGCCGCGTCAACGGCCAGTGCTTCTGCCGTAACTTCCAAAGGGAGTGGTAATACCGTATCCTTTCGGTTGGTCGGCACGTCGGTCAGTTTCTCGTTGGATGCGGTTGTTTGGTCAACTGTTTTTTTTCTGATATATTGATAAGGAGAAGACTGATAAGCCTGTTCGGCTTCCTCAGCCGTGTCGAAGGACTTGTAAACGGCACCTTCAAAACCGTTGATTTGCAGTTTGCAGTCAGTCCAGGATGTGTAAATACCCGGACTGACTCCATTCCACACTACATAATATTTCTTTTTCTGTCCCATTCAAGCGCATACTTTACATGCGTTCCGGAACTTCTATGCCTAGCAAGCCCATACCGGTGCGTACCACCTTGCCAACGTTGGCAGACAATGCCAGACGTACCAGCTTCTTGTTCTCATCCTCTTCGCGCAGGATGCTGAAGTCATGATAGAACTGGTTGTATTCCTTCACCAGGTCGTAGCAGTAGTTGGCTATGCAGCTTGGGTTGTAATCGTTGCCGGCCTGCTTGACTACGGTCTTGAAGTCTGTTAATGTCTGAATCAGACTGATTTCCTTCTCGCTTAGTTCCACGTTGTGTGGCAGAACTTCCGGAATGGTGATGCCGGCAGCGGCAGCCTTACGCAGGATTGAACGGATACGTGCATAAGTATACTGGATAAACGGACCTGTGTTACCGTTGAAGTCAATGCTTTCAGCCGGGTTGAACAACATGTTCTTGCGGGCGTCTACTTTCAGAATGAAATATTTCAGGGCGCCAAGACCCACGATACGTGCAATTTCGTTAGCTTCTTCTTCCGTGATGTCGGTCAGTTTGTTGATTTTGTCTTCCGACATCTTGCGTGCGGTCTTCACCATTTCCTCAATCAGGTCATCGGCATCTACAACCGTACCTTCACGGCTCTTCATCTTACCGTTGGGAAGTTCCACCATACCATAAGAGAAGTGTACCAGATCCTTACCCCATTCAAAGCCCAGCTTGTCGAGCAGGATAGACAGCACCTGGAAGTGATAGTTCTGCTCGTTGCCCACTACATAAATCATCTTGTTGATAGGGTAGTCCTGGAAACGCAGCTTGGCTGTACCGATGTCCTGTGTCATATATACAGAAGTACCGTCCGAACGCAGCAACAGCTTTTCGTCAAGTCCTTCTTTGGTCAGGTCGGCCCATACCGAACCGTCCTCTTTGCGGAAGAACAGACCTTTTTCCAGTCCTTCCATAACCTTTTCCTTACCTTCCAGATAAGTGTCAGATTCGTAGTATATTTTGTCGAAGCTTACGCCTAAAGCCTTGTAAGTGATGTCAAATCCGGCGTAAACCCATTCGTTCATCTTACGCCACAACGCACGTACTTCCGGGTCGTTATGTTCCCATTTCACCAGCATTTCGCGGGCCTCTTTGATAAGCGGAGCCTCGTTCTTGGCTTCTTCCTCGCTCATGCCTTTCTCCATCAGTTCCTTCACCTCCTCTTTATAGTGCTTGTCAAAGGCAACATAATAGTCACCTATCAGGTGGTCACCTTTGATGCCTGTACTTTCCGGAGTGGCACCGTTACCATATTTCAACCACGCCAGCATACTCTTGCAGATATGTATGCCACGGTCGTTCACGATGTTGGTCTTAACCACACGGTTACCGTTTGCTGCCATCACGTTAGACAACGCGGCTCCCAGCAGATTGTTACGCACATGTCCCAGGTGAAGCGGTTTGTTGGTGTTTGGAGAAGAATATTCAATCATCACCAGCGGAGCGTCAGCCTTTGCTTCTGTGATGCCGTATTTCTCGTCATGATTGATGTCGGTCAGCAGGTCCACCCAGCTGCTTGAAGCGATGCTCAGGTTAAGAAATCCCTTGATGACATTAAATCCGGCAATCACTTCCGGAATAGACGTTTTCAGGTATTGACCGATTTCCTGAGCCGTATCTTCAGGCTTCTTGCGTGAGATTCTCAGAAACGGGAAAACAACGAGCGTGAGATGCCCTTCAAATTCTTTTTTGGTTTTCTGCAGCTGGACATCTTTTTCATTGACATCCTGGCCGTACAAATTCTTTATGCCTTCGATAACGGCGGCGATAATACGCTTTTCTATTTCCATAACGTCTGTTTTTTAGACTGCAAAGATACATAATAAAAGAGAGACGCAAAAACTTTGCATCTCCCTTTTTAAATTGATAATAAGTTTTTATTAAAGTGCATCGCTCAATTCTGCACCTGCTTTAAACTTAACGACTTTCTTAGCTTCAATGGTGATTTGCTCTTTGGTTCTTGGGTTGATACCTGTGCGAGCCGGTCTTTCAGTCACAGAGAATGTGCCGAAACCGATCAAGGCAACTTTATCACCGTTCTTCATTGCGTTGGCAATGGCATTCAATGTAGCGTCAAGCGCCTTTTTTGAATCTGATTTGTTCAAGCCTGCATTTTCTGCGATGGCATTGATAAGTTCTGTCTTGTTCATAATCTGCTAAACTAATTTAATTTAAGGTATTTAGTCTGTTTCCGTGCAAATATATGGAAACTGCTTTGTTTATCAAATTTTTTAGTGAAAAATATTCATTTTTTTGAAAAAAATATGCTCAGAATGAGTTTGTAGTGTGCTAAATAGAATAAAATATCTATTTTTGCAGTGTAATAAACACATTCAATTAAACGCACGATTTGATATGATGAATATGCCGCCTGTAACCAAGAACCTGATAATTATTAATCTGTTGTTCTTTTTGGCTAAGATTGTTGCTACGCGTTATGGCATCGATTTGAACGATTTGCTCGGTTTGCATTTCTTCCTCGCACCCGATTTCAGGGCGTTTCAGCTCCTTTCATACATGTTTATGCATGGAGGATTCGAACATATTTTGTTCAATATGTTCGCTGTCTGGATGTTCGGCCGCGTGATGGAAACCGTGTGGGGGCCGAAACGTTTCCTGCTCTATTATATGGTTTGTGGAATCGGTGCCGGCCTTGCACAGGAGTTCGTCCAGTATATTTCTTATCTTTCACAGGGACTGAACAATTATGAGACCGTCAACATCGGTTATGCAGTGATAAGCATGGGCGATTATCTTAACCGTTGGACTACGGTCGGTGCTTCGGGAGCCGTTTACGGCATCCTGCTTGCTTTCGGTATGACTTTCCCAAACGAGCAGATGTTTATTTTCCCTTTACCCGTACCCATCCGGGCCAAATACTTTGTGATGGGATATGCCGTTATCGAACTGCTTTCTGCGTTAGGAAACTCCGGCGACGGTGTGGCTCATTTTGCCCATCTTGGCGGTATGATATTCGGTTTCCTGCTCATTCTCTACTGGCGTCGTCACAATGGTGGCGGGGGGTACTACAATCCTTCGGCGTCCGAAAAGATCCGGCGGTGGTTTAACAATAAGTTCGACCGTTTCTCTGCGCCGCGACAACCCAAGATGAATGTCCATATGGGCGGTGCCCGTAAAGACGATTACGAGTATAATGCCCGCAAACGGGCCGATGAGGATATCATTAACGAGATTCTTGAGAAAATAAAGAAATCAGGCTATGACAGCCTGACCGAAGAGGAAAAGAAAAAACTGTTTGATGCGAGTCAGCGCTAAATCATGTTCGGTACACTGAAAAAGATTCTTGTTCAGGGAGCGGTGGGCGCCAATGTCATGAGTGCGCTGCTGCTGTTGGTTTGCGGGTTGACGTCTTATGTCAATCCGGCGTCCCATCCCCGTTTGTCACTGTTCTGCCTCGGCTTTCCTGTCTTGCTGGTGCTGAATGTGGCCTTTGTCTTTTTCTGGCTCGTTTTTCAGGTCCGTAAGGTATGGCTGCCTTTTGTCGGCATGCTCTTCTCAGCACCTTTTATTTACATGTATTGTCCCGTAAACTGGCCTCATAAGAAGCCAAAGGATGCTTTAAAAGTCCTCACCTATAATGTGGCATCCTTTTCTTATGCCGATAATGACGAAGACGGTAACAACCCCTTGCTCGATTATCTGACAGAAAGTGATGCCGATGTCATTTGCCTTCAGGAGGCCAAACCGATGAAAAATGTGACTCTGAAGGAACTTGATAAAGCCATGGAAGATGCCGGTTATATCCCGACGCGTACTTTCGGCGAAGGACGTCAGCGTCTTTATTCCCGTTTACCCGTTATCTCTTCCGACTCTGTTCACTATCAGTCCGTCGGCAACAGCAGTGTGGCGGTACGTCTGCTTTACGACGGCGATACGGTGCTTTTTGTCAACAACCATCTCGAGTCTTACAGACTGACGGCAGCCGACAAGCAACATTACAAAGACATCATTAAGGACCCCGAGCGTCCCGAGGTTGACGATGATACCCGCGCTCTCGTCGGAAAAATGGCCAAGGCGTCACGTGCCCGTGGGCCGCAGGTCGATTCCGTGATGCAATATATCCGTCAGGCCGATTGCAGGGCAGTGGTGGCCTGTGGTGATTTCAACGACGCCCCTGTTTCTTACACCTGTCAGAGGTTCTCATCTGTTCTTCAGGATGCTTACCGCCAGTCCGGCAGCGGTTTGGGACTTTCTTATGTGGAAAAAGGATTCTATTTCCGGTTAGACCATGTATTCGTTTCCGATTACTGGCAAACCTATGAGACCGGTGTAGATAAGAGCGTCAAATTGTCCGACCATTATCCGCTTGTTACCTATCTGGTAAAACGCAAAAAATAGAGAAAAACACAAATAAATTGGTTAACTTGCTGTGATAATGTGAAAAAAACGTTATATTTGCGTCCTTATAGCGTAAATTTGACAACTAAACAACAATTAATAATAATTTAAATTAAAATGCAAAACAAAGGATTTGTAAAGGTTTTCGCTTTGCTGCTTACCCTTGTCTGTGTTTTCTATCTGTCCTTCTCCTTCGTGACACGCTATCAGATGAAGAAGGTCGACGAGATCACGGCAACTCAGGGCGAGGAAGCCGGTTATCATTATCTTGATTCGGCTTTGAACAATCCGGTCTGGCTTGGCGTTTATACGCTCAAGGAATGTCGTGAGATGGAGATCGGTTTGGGTCTTGACCTCAAGGGCGGTATGAATGTCATCCTCGAAGTGTCCGTTCCGGACGTCGTGAAGGCATTGGCCGACCACAAGATCGACCCTGCGTTCAACAAGGCAGTTGAGCAGGCTGCGAAAGAGGCTGTGAACAGCCAGAGTGATTTTATTACCTTATTTGTCAAGTACTACAAACAGCAGAAGCCCGATGGCACACTTGCTGAACTGTTCGCTACGCAGCAGTTGAAAGGTAAAGTAACAACCAAGAGCACCGATGCCGAGGTAGAACGCGTACTTCGCGAGGAAGTCGACGCTGCCATCAGCAACTCATACAATGTGCTCCGTACCCGTATCGACCGTTTCGGTGTCGTTCAGCCCAACATCCAGACCCTCGAAGGTCAGCAGGGCCGCATCATGGTCGAGATGCCAGGTATCAAGGAACCGGAACGTGTGCGTAAGTTGTTACAGGGAAGCGCTAACCTCGAATTTTGGGAAACATACAATACACAGGAGGTTGTTCCGTTCCTGGCTACACTCGACTCACGTCTTGCCGCTTCCGGCGACGTAGCCAAGACCGACACCGCGTCAGCAGCTGCTGATACTACAGCTGTGGCTCAGGTTGCCGAGAAGGCCGATACCGCCGCTGCTGCAGGCAAGGACCTTGCTGCCGCTGTCAAGGCTCAGACTACAGGTGCCAAGGAGAGCAACGTGGTTGTCGACGAGCAGTTCCGCAAACAGCATCCGCTTGCCTCTGTGCTTCAGTTCGCTCAGGGCCCTGCAGGTTGTGTCGTAGGTTATGCCAACTGGCGTGACACAGCTGCTGTCAACCAGTGCATCAACTCTGCTATTGCCCGTCAGGTGTTGCCTTCCGACCTCCGTCTCAAATGGGGTGTTAAGGCCATTGGCCGTGGCAAGACCGGCGACATCTTCGAGCTCTATGCCATCAAGGTTACAGAGCGTAATGGTCGTGCGCCGCTCGAAGGTGACGTTGTAACCGAGGCTAAGGACGACTTCGACCAGCACGGACGTCCATGTGTCAGCATGACCATGAATTCCGACGGTGCCCGTCGTTGGGCTGCCCTCACAAAGGCAAACGTAGGTCGTGCCATCGCCATCGTACTCGATGACTATGTTTACAGTGCGCCTAACGTACAGAACGAGATTACCGGCGGTGTATCATCAATCACCGGTCAGTTCACCATCGAAGATACCCGCGACCTGGCTAATGTGCTCAAGTCTGGTAAGATGCCGGCTCCGGCACACATCGTATCCGAAGAAGTGGTTGGTCCTACTCTCGGTCAGGAATCTATCAATCAGGGTATGACCTCATTCATCATCGCCTTCGTACTCCTTATGGTTTACATGTGCGGTATGTATGGCTTCATCCCCGGTATGGTTGCCAACGGTGCGTTGATTCTTAACTTCTTCTTCACACTCGGTATCCTGACTTCATTCCAGGCTGCGCTGACCATGTCCGGTATTGCCGGTATGGTGTTGTCACTCGGTATGGCTGTCGATGCCAACGTGTTGATTTACGAACGTACCAAGGAAGAGTTGCGTGCGGGCAAGAATGTACGTGCCGCGCTTGCCGACGGTTATTCTAACGCCTTCTCGGCCATCTTCGACTCCAACCTGACATCTATTATCACAGGTGTGATTCTCTATAACTTCGGTACAGGTCCTATCCGCGGTTTCGCCACAACCCTTATCATAGGTATCCTGGCGTCATTCTTCACCGCTGTTTACCTCACCCGTCTGGTTTACGAGCACTTCCTTAACAAGGATAAGTGGCAGCATCTGACGTTCACTACTTCAGTGTCCAGAAAGTTCTTCCGCGATCCTCACTTCAAGTTCATGAGCATGTACAAGAAGTCATTCTTCTGGTTCGGTCTGCTCATTGTCATCAGCATCGCTTCACTCTTTGTACGCGGTCTGAGCAAGAGTATCGACTTCACCGGTGGACGTAACTTCGTTGTATTGTTCGAGAAACAGGTAGAACCCGAGACCGTACGCAACTTGCTCGAAAACAAGTTCCAGGACGCTACCGTACAGGCTATTGCCCTCGGTACCGACCACAAGACCGTACGTATCTCTACCAACTACCGCATCAACGAGGAAGGTCCGGCCGTAGATGCTGAGATCGAAGCAACACTCTTCGATGCCCTCAAGTCTGGCGACCTCTTGTCAAAAGACCTCGACCTGCAGACCTTCATCGACCGTGACGAGCGTGCCGGAGGTTCAATCATCAGTTCACAGAAGGTAGGACCGTCAGTAGCCGAAGACATCACCTATGGTGCCATCGTCTCTGTCATCCTTGCCCTTATCGCCATCTTCCTCTACATCCTGTTGCGTTTCCGCAATGTAGCTTTCTCAGTAGGTGCTGTAGTAGCGTTGACTGTCGATACTCTGTTGATTATCGGTGCATACTCAATATGCTGGGGCTGGATGCCGTTCTCACTCGAGATCGACCAGACCTTCATCGGTGCCATCCTGACCGCTATCGGTTACTCTATCAACGATAAGGTGGTTGTGTTCGACCGTATCCGTGAGTTCTTCCACCTCTATCCGAAGCGTGAGACGCAACGTCTGTTCAACGATTCATTGAACACCACGTTGACTCGTACCTTGAACACCTCACTCACCACGTTGGTCGTACTGCTCTGTATCATCTTCCTCGGAGGAGAGAGCATCCGCAGTTTCGCCTTCGCCATGATTCTCGGTGTGGTAATCGGTACCTGCTCATCAATCTTCCTTGCTGCTCCGGTGGCATACCTCACTATGGGTAAGCAAATCAAGAACGCAGATCATGAGACTGAGGAAGCTTAATTCTTCAGTATTATAACCATAAAAAGCGAGCCGGCCTCCATTCAGGAAGCCGGCTCGCCTGTTTTTTATACATCCGCCGTCAGCCATTCGCCTGTCGTTTTCCGTCACATCGCACGGCTGCCGCTCACATACTTTTTTCGTATCAGTATCCGGCCGGCCCTTGTCCGCCGTGTCTGAAGCGGTCCGCTATACGTGTGATGTAATACTTCAGACCGTTAATCAGCCATACCTTCCGGTTCTTCACTTTTCTCTCTTTCAGCAATGTCCCGTAGGGCGTCTGTGCCATCGCCTTCCGGTAAGCCCGTCCGAAGACATGGAAATTCTCGCCAATCCACGGCTTGCCGTTACATGTAAAATGAATCACCACCGGATGCCTGAAAGCCTTTCTCAGCTGCTTTTTGTGTTCCTCTATAATCGGTTTGTTGTAGCAGTAGCAGAAGTCCGTCATGTTGAAACGCACATGCAGGGCTTTCGTCTCGTTCTGAAACACCCCGTTGATGACGTCCTGGTCGTTCAGCGTCGTCTTGCCTTTGTGTGTCGCTATAAACGCCTCGAAAAGTCCCTTGTCAACGGCTTCACGCCATCGTGCCATGTTCATCACCATCACCCCCGAGTTCAGATAGGCCGATTCCTTCGGAATGCCCGTTCGCGCCTTGTGTCCTGCGCTCGTCTTCAGGTCCTTCACCCCCGCCACGGCAATGCTGTCCACGTCCATATCGAGCAGTTCCCCTATGTCGTCGGCCACATACGTGTCCGCGTCCAGATACACCGCCTTTCTGATATGCTTTGGCAGCACTTCTGGAATCATCAGCTTCATGAACGTATATTTCGACCATTCTCCAATGCCCTCAAATGCTTCCAGGCGCTTTTCGTCCACTTCGGCGAACCTCAGTCTTGTTCCCGCCTTTTCCGCCGTCTCCGCCAGTTTTTGGCGGTTCTCTGCGCTCATGTTGCCCGACAGCAGATAAATGTCCGGCAGCGCTCTCCGGCTGTGCATGCCCAGCGATGCGATAACCACCGCCACAAAAGGCGCATAACGGTCGTCTGCAACCATTACCACTGCCGTGTCCTGCATCTGGTCTGCTGAATTAAAATGAGTCATGAAAGCCTGTTTATCAATGATGTGATACGAATACGTCCTGAATCCCGGTGACAAGTCCCGTTCCGGATAAATACAAACATACAAAAAAATGCCGATAAAACCCCTTGTCGTTTACAATTTTTGCCATTTGTCGCGCCCCCTTAAACCAAACAAAGGACACACCCTTGCGGACATGTCCTTTGCTGATTGTAAACTATTAAAAGAATGACAAAATTAGATAGTAGCTAAAAATGAAGCTAAACTATTCATGTCTTCACATTCTTTTATTTCTGATGATTCCTGTTTAAAGATTCTTTTTGACTTTCTTCCTTGAATGACTGCATCCAACATAGAATGAACGAAATTATCCATGTTGGATAATGAAATATGTTCATGTTCATTCATTAGATTATATAGTTCATCTGCAAATGAACGTGACATAAAAGTAACATCAGTAAAATCAAGGATGATATTCTCATTAATTCCATCAATGGCAGATCTTATAATGTTAACATTTGCCCTGGAACGAATATCCGTGCTGATTAATTGAGCAATTTTTATAACTTTATCCATAATCTTACTTTTTTATTGAGCATATTTGGTGTAATTAAAATTGATAGGAATCTGAACTGGTATTCTCATTAATATGATAGTTCCATTCCAGTTTATAGTAGGCGGAAGTTTTACATAAACTGATCCGTTTGAATCATGTCTGTGAAATGCTCCGCCTGATAACATGAAGAAAGAGCCGTTAAGTCCGTCAACCAACATTCTCTTTGAAGAAGAGATCCCATATCCCCGATTTTCTGCGTTGGGTAAATTTTTTGTTGATCGTCCTTCATTTGCAAAAGTTAATGCTTTAACTTCATTTCCATTAATCTCATTAAGGTACTTCCCTGCTCTTACATAACTACCGAATATTGTAATTCCGTCATCAGCTAATACTAAATCTATGCATCCCTCCTTTTTTAAATATTGAGAAAAAATATATCCGTGTTTTCCATGAGAATGTTCAGTCATGTTATCAATTAATTCCCCAAGTAGATAAGAAAGCGGTGTTGTAATTCGATAATCTGCTTCACTTTGTTCCTTAATAATACCTTGAAGAATAGTTTGAAGTCCATCAATATTCCCTCTGCACAAATCAAATTGACATACAGGTAAATACGTTTTCTTAATATAAGGGTAAAGAACTTCTTTTAACCGACTGTTGTCCACAATTTCTAAAGGATAATCAAAATGAATGGTATTAAGATATCCTTTGATGCGGTTCGGTTTACCTATGCAATTTATATTTTTGTTACATTTCTGTTTGTATATAACTAAAGGCGCTAAAAAGAACGGATGAAAACAAGACGTATTGCTTAAATCCCAAAATAGGTCCATATCATTGCTGTTGTCGGTTTGTTGTATAACCTGAAACAGATGGTTAAACGCGCTTCCTATTCTTTCATCACGATCTACATTTGGTATGTTTATTATATGAGCCATAGTATATATAATAATCTCATAGATGTAACCCGTATAACTGGTTATTTATCTATGAGTAAAATATTCTTGATGCCTGCTTTTTAGGTATATTCCTCATGAATATGGCAAATATACAAAAAAATATTTGTATTGTAACTTAATTAATTTTCTTTTTATATTCTGTTTTAACAGATTACCCCTTAAACCAAACAAAGGACACACCCTTGTGGGCATGTCCTTTGCTGGTTTTATTCTTTTCCTGTCAATGGCTTTCCCTTCTTCAGTCCGGATAGCCCATTGTCAGGGCGACATCCGTCTCCAGTATGCTCAACAATTCCGTCAGAGACGCCTTCAGTGTTGCCGACACATTCTCCGGCCATCTGTTCAGAATCCGGCGCGCTTCCTCCGCCTGCGCCTCGTCATAGGTCTCCCCGAAACACAACACCAGCAGCCGGCATCTTAAAGCCGGCTCCTGCAGCCTTTTCAACACCTTCAGTGCCCGTTTCACCATTCTGTCGGTAAACTTCTCGTCACGTATCGTTACTCCGCTGCCCAGCAGCGCTGCGACGCACACCTCCGCTTCCTCCTCGTCCGATGAGGTGTTCTGTGCTGCCAGCTCATGCATCCTTTTAGCGATGTCGGCCTGTCTGCCCGACCATTCCGCCACGTCCATATTCTCCTCTTCCAGGTGACAGACATACTGCTCTATATCCCGTTGCAGCGTCCTGGCTTCCGTTATGATATTCTGCATAATCCACTAAATCCTTGTCCTTTCAATTTTGATAAACGGCATACCGGCCACCGCCGTTCTGACGATAACCTTGTGAGATTTCCAAACTAAAAGTCGGTTGTTAAGGTTTTTATATTGATACAAGTCCTGTGCCGTTTGCGAAAGCTTCGTTTCAAAGCTTTCCCGTTTCTTTGCACAGAACGTCCGTTTGTTATGATAAACTTCCGCACCGGGATGTTACATACATCCTGCTATCTTATGCTTTCTTTTATATATTCCTTTATGGCTTTTCATCTTCCTCCCTCCGTAATCACAGCCGTAAATCCCGGCAGATACCTGCGCAGCAACGCATAAATACCCGTTTTCCCAACTTTTGCAGATATTCCTTTCCTGTGAACGTTGAATGATAGAATAACAGAAACCCCGCTATGAAGAAAAACAGCGGAACAGCGATATCCGTCACCTCCTTGCTGATTACATGAAACAGCCACTCATATATCGGAAATTCCCTTTCCTCCACCAGTAGATTCCCGTTAATTACCACATAGGTCATCTCAATGTGGATAAAACCACGGCTACGATAAGTGAAAACCTTAGGAAAGTGATTGTTTTTGAGAGAACTTCTTCGTCAGTTATCAGCATGCTCCAATCATAGTATTGAATAAACAAGGCCTGCTTTTCTGCCCCGTCAATATTTGGAATTTAATCTTGAACGGACCGCACAAAGCTATCTATTATTCTTTGTAATGCCTTATGCCGTGATACTTTTGATTGATGAACCAGTAGTCAGATATGAATAGAACAGACATCATAATGGGTATCTGTTCTATTCTTTTGATTTTTATAAAATGAGATTATATTTTATACTGTCTGATGATTGATGCAGATACCCTGCAGATACCATTCGTACAGTTTGTGGATACCCTCGTCAATCTCAATCTTGTGGTGCCAGCCCAGATTGTGCAGTTTCGTCACGTCAGTCAACTTGCGCAGTGTGCCGTCAGGCTTGGACGCGTCCCAGCGCAGCTCGCCTTTAAATCCGATTTCGGCCATGATTTTCTCGGCCACCTCACGGATGCTCACCTCTTTGCCTGTACCCACATTGATGTGGCAGTTGCGGACCTCGGCTATACTGTCGGCATTTCTGGCCGAAGCGTCATAAGTATCCTTGAAGTCCACGTTCAGAAGTACGTGTACACTGGCGTCCGCCATTTCCTCGCTCCAGAGAAATTCCCTCATCGGAGCACCCGTACCCCACAGGGTTACGGCCTCAGGCGTAATGCCGTAATGCGCCAGCACTGTCAGGATATCCTTCTCGTCCGACTTGTCATCCACGATAAATTTATTGCCTTCGCGCGTCACGCTCACCGGACGCAGGCCGATATCCTTGCGCACAGCCTCCCAGTTGCCTTCATTCAGACATTTGGCCAGATGAATCTTGCGGATCATGGCCGGCAGCACGTGGCTGTTCTCCAGATGGAAGTTGTCGTTCGGACCGTACAGGTTGGTCGGCATCACAGCGATATAGTTCGTACCATATTGCAGGTTGAAGCTCTCGCACATCTTCAGTCCCGCAATCTTGGCGATGGCATACGGCTCGTTGGTGTACTCCAGTGCCGAGGTCAGCAGACAGTCCTCCTTCATCGGCTGCGGCGCCTCGCGCGGATAGATGCACGTACTGCCCAGAAACAGCAGTTTCTTCACCCCGTGACGGAAACTTTCGCCAATCACGTTCTGCTGTATCTGCAGATTTTCATAGATAAAGTCCGCACGATACTGCAGGTTGGCCATGATACCGCCCACATGAGCGGCGGCCAGCACCACCGCGTCGGGCTGTTCCTCGTCGAAGAAGCGCTTCACTGCCACGCCGTCCAGCAGGTCCAGTTCCTTATGGCTGCGTCCCACCAGATTTTCATAACCTCTGGCCTTCAGGTTATTCCAGATGGCAGAACCCACCAGTCCGTGATGTCCTGCCACAAAAATCTTTGCTGATTTGTCCAACATCTTCTTCTTATTTAACAATACCCTTTTCCAGATACTCTTCCAGATTCAGTTTCACCTTCTCGCTGGCACGCTCCACAGCCACCTTGGCCATGTCAGAGTCCACCATAATGTTAACCAGCTCCTCAAAGCTTGTCTTGGTCGGATTCCAGCCCAGTTCATTCTTCGCTTTCGTCGGATCACCCCACAGGTTCACTACGTCTGTCGGACGGTAGAAGTCTGGAGACACCTCTACCAAACAACGGCCCGTAGCCTTGTCGTAACCCTTCTCGTCCATGCCCTCGCCACGGAATTCCAGTTCGATGCCCGCACGCTTGAAAGCGTAATAACAGAACTCACGTACTGAATGCTGCTCACCCGTAGCAATTACGAAATCCTCCGGAGTCTTATTCTGCAGAATCAGCCACATGCACTCCACATAATCCTTGGCATAACCCCAGTCACGCAGTGAGGACAGGTTACCCAGATACAGCTTGTCCTGCTTGCCCTGTGCGATACGTGCGGCGGCCAGCGTAATCTTACGGGTTACGAAAGTCTCGCCACGGCGCTCACTCTCATGATTGAACAGGATACCGGAGCAGCAGAACATGTTATATGCCTCACGATACTCCTTCACAATCCAATAACCGTAAAGCTTGGCCACTGCATACGGGCTGTAAGGATGGAACGGTGTCTTCTCGTTCTGCGGAACCTCTTCCACCTTGCCGTAAAGTTCTGAAGTGGAAGCCTGATAGATGCGGCAAGTCTCGGTCAAACCGCACTGGCGTACAGCTTCCAGCACACGCAACACACCCACAGCGTCCACGTCAGCCGTAAATTCCGGCGAGTCGAAACTCACCTGTACATGGCTCTGTGCGGCCAGGTTATATATTTCGGTCGGTTTGATTTTGTTCACCACCTGAATCATGCTCATGGAGTCGCCCAGATCCGCATAGTGCAGATGAAATCTAGGTTCTCCCTCCAGATGAGCGATACGCTCACGGAAATCCACAGATGAGCGGCGGATGGTGCCATGCACATCATAACCTTTTCCCAACAAAAACTCTGCCAGGTAAGAACCGTCCTGACCGGTGATACCGGTGATTAATGCTACTTTTCTTTCCATAACTGTAATAAAGAAATTATTAGGTTAAAATTATCTTCTAAAACTAAGCTGTTGTTATTTTGTAAACTCCTTGATGAGTTGTTCGTTTTGTAAACGGCAGATCAGCAGGGTTCCGTTCTTTTCTGCTACGATATAATCATCCAATCCTTCCAAAACAACCTTTTGTTCTTCCGGGGTATGTACTACACAACCATGGCAATCATGCAGCCTAATGTCGGGACCTATGCAGGCATTACCTTTATTGTCTTGAGGTAATAATGTTCGCAGTGATCCCCAACTTCCGAGATCGCTCCATCCGAATTCGGCGGGTAGGGTATAAATTTCTTCTGCTTTTTCCATGACGGCATAGTCTATTGAAATCTTCTCGCAGGTTGGGAACAGTCGTTTCACTGTGTCCGTTTCCTGTTCCGTGTAGAAATCGTGTGCCATTTCGTCCATCGTATTGGCTAAGGCGGGCACATGCTTTCTGATTTCAGTCATGATGGTTTGTCTGTTCCAAACGAAAATACCTGCATTCCATAGATAATTGCCCTCTGCTAAATACTTACACGCAGTGTCATAATTCGGCTTTTCTTTAAAAGCATTTACTTTACAAATTTCACTTCCTTGCGTTGTATTACCGGCACAGATATACCCATATCCCGTTTCCGGACGGCTTGGTCGTATACCGATAGTGACAATCGCATTCTTATGTGACGTGAAGGTCAGAGCTTCATTCATGACCTTGGCAAATTCAGACGTATTGATAACTAATGCGTCAGATGGTGTGACGACGATATTTGCATCCGGATGTTTCATGCCGATTTTCCAACAGGCATAGGCAATGCAGGGAGCCGTATTGCGTGCTACAGGTTCTGCCAGAATATTACTTTCCGGAATATCCGGTAATTGTGTTTTAACAATATCCACATATTTTTCACTCGTTACCACCCAGAAGTTGGTCTTGGAACATACCGGTAGAAATCGTTCTACGGTCAGTTGGATCAATGACTTTCCACATCCCATCACATCTATAAACTGTTTGGGATATTCAGGTGTACTCATTGGCCAGAAGCGGCTGCCTATACCGCCGGCCATAATTACGACATGATTCTTGTTATTATTTATTTCCATTTTTATTGTTCAATAAATGGTTAAATTATGCAGATGATTGAATATGTGGTCAAAATGTTATAAGCTGCTTATAATTCAAGTATTAAATTAAATGTTGGGTTATTCTTCTTAATAAATATTCTTGATAAGTATTGCAATTTTCTCTTAAAACGTCAATAACATCTAAATGTTTTTTCATAAATAATTATCTTTGCAGAAATGAAGAAGATAATAAGAGTTATAATATCTTATCTCGTTGCTATTGTGCTTGTGCCGATAGCCCTGATAATAAAATGGTTTAGGAAATAAGAAGACGGCTTATTTCTCAAACGGATTTTTGTATGTGCCCAGCAATTGCTTGCCGAAATAATAAAAAAACTGCATGTCGTCCACGAAATAACGTTTGAACAGACGCTTAGGCTCTTTCAATGCACGGTACAGCCATTCCATGCCGCATTTCTGCCACATCTTCGGTGCCCGCTTCAGTGTTCCTGCCTCGAAATCAATGGTCGCTCCCAACGCCATGAATACATCCACGTTAGGCATCTGCTCACGGTATTTCATGATCCATTTTTCTTGCTTCGGTGCTCCTGCACCCACCAATAACACGTTGGCACCGCTTTCGTTGACAATCCTCACCAGTTCCTCACATTCTTTTTCATTCTTCTCGAATCCGTAAGAAGGGGAGTGCGCACCCACTACAATTTCTCTTCCCACCTTCTTGTTGATATTCTGGCGAGCCTTTTCAGCAATCCCTTCCGCAGCACCTAGCAGGAAGATCTTGCAGTTCGGGTCATCCTTGTGATACATGTAATATGCTGTAAAGAAACTGCTGCCCGGAATAGCCTCCGGCAACGGTTCTTTCAATAGTTTGGACATCAGATACAGTATCTTGCTGTCGCATACCACCCATTCTGCCTGTTGATAGACCCTGTAGAAATCCTCGTCTTTCTGAAGCTTGACCAGATGGTCTACGTTGGGCGTGATGAGAACACCTTTGGTGAGGTTCTTTAGAAGTTCATCACGTGTAATGGATTGTATGTCAATATTAAGGAAACGAATAATATGTTTCATTTCTTTTTATTGATTTTAATGATATATTTTTATTTGCATAATTGATTAAAAGTCTGTTCCCAAGATTTATAGATTTCATCTGCGGAATACTTTTTACTGGTTTCTATGGCCTTTTCAGCCATATTCTTATAAATGGCTTCATCTGTCATAATCAGTTCCATTTCTTTAGCGGCTTGTTCAGCAGAGAAACCGTTTTTGCGATATGGAAAGATGATTCCGTTTACACCATTGTCAATAATATCGTATACAGCAGAATAACTTCCATACACAGCAGGTACGACTCCGAAACTCATACATTCTGCTAAAACAAGAGGGAATCCTTCATATTCAGAAGTTAATAATAATATCTTAGCACGTTGATAGTATGGTTCGGGAGTTTGGAAACCTTCAAATGAAACATGTTTTAATCCAAGTTCATTTGCTTTGCGTTCAATGTTTTCTCGTTCTATGCCATCACCGACAATTGTAAGACGCCAGTCCGGAAACTTCTTTTCTAACAAAGCCCAGACATCAATGACTCGGTAGACCCGTTTCTGATTATAATCAATACGACCTACATATAAAATCTCTTTTTCTTTTTTAGACGGATTAAATATAAAGTCCTTGGTGTCAATGGTTACAGGGTTGGTCTGTACCATAAGTTTCTTTGGATGCGTTATACTGGTAAATGTTTTGAAACGCTCTATAAAACCGGGAGAAAGTACCTGATAAATGTCGCTATGATTATATACATAGCGCATACTTCTGCTTGTGATATATTTAAAAAGTTTTTTCTTTATTGAGAGTAGAGCCTTTTTGAATAGATTGTTTGTATGTTCAATTTCCAGTTCGACCTCTTTTATTCGTGCGTTTGTTCCGGGGTCATTGTGATAGATGGCTATTGTCTTTATGTTCAATCCTTTTTTTGCTTCGTATAAAACTTTAGCCCCTATGTATGGTAATCCCCACTGATTAATTACAACATTGATTTTTTCGGAGATAAGAATATCTCTTAAGCGATAAACATTTTCTTTTGAATATTGAAAATCGTGTAATTCATAAATCTGGATATCCTTATCGGTTCTTTCAACCATTCGCCTATTAGGTTTGTTGAAGCATGCGATGACTATGTGGTTTTTGTTATCATTGAAGCTTTTTGCTAAAGTCGCGGTGACAACCTCTTGACCTCCAATTTCAAAATACTTCATTAAAAAAAGAATGTTCATATCACATGAATGTTGTTGTGTATTTTTCTTTTAGGCAAGATTCTCCTTTATGAAATTTAGACTTTTTTCCCTGTTTGCTTCGATGATTTTATTGATTGGAGCAAAGTCTATATTTAAAGTATCAGGTTCTTTATTTTCTCCATAGTCATATATAAGCCTGGATTCTGTTCCTGTTAATTTAAGAATAGATAAAGCTCTGCTGTTAATGTTGCTTGCGGGATTTAATAAAGTGGTGAATGGAATATTAAAATTGATAGAAAAAGCTGTCCCGTGGAAACTGTCTGTAATAACATAAACGGCTTGACTGAAGATGGAGATGAATTCACGTGGTCCTGCGTTACAAATATGAGTAATGCCATCATCTCCTTTGATTTTAGAAAAACTTAATTTGATATTGATAACTTCAGCGTCCAATTTTTTTGCGATTTTTTTAGCTAAAGTATATATGTAATGTGAACCGGAAAGCGTGTAAATAACAACATATTTTTTATTTTCGGGCAAATAATCTTTTTTCCCTATATATTCAATCCATTCATTTCTGTTGAGAAGTAAAGTCGGGTCTAAAACGGTTATAGCCCTACAGTCAGAGCAACTTTTAACAATATCTATTCCTATGGTTTCACGGACAGAAATGGCATCCATATTTTCCAGATATTGTTTGTACATTGCTCTTTTGCTTTGTGGTATGCTGTTTACACTAAAACTTGCTGCGTACGAAATCTTTTTTGTTTTCCATCGATTAGCCATCATAAGAAAAAATACATCCAGGTATCTTGTTTGCATGTAGTTCCAAATTTGATCACTGCCAGCTATCAGTGTATTATATGGCAAACTTTGTATATTACGCATTTCTTCCAAAGTGTAAAACTTAGTAGAATGTTTTATGTATTTATTGAAAAAATCTTCAAAGATTTTATGGCGTTCTTTAACTTTGTCACTATTTGCCGCAAAAGCTTTCCTTGCGTTATATTTGTCTTTTATAAGTTCAATTATTTTAAGTGAACCTTTTATCAGACCATATTGTTTGTATCTGTTAAGTATGGCATTCTTGTACGAGCTGAACGAACTTTCGATAACTCCTTTCTCTTTTTCCAAATCTATCACTTCAGCGTCATAACCTAATAGGTTCAGTTTCTTTTGCAGAGCGTATGCCTGTAGTTCAGCACCATAGTTGTCGCACTTTACAAATGTAATTATTCCTATCTTCATGATGTCCTGCCTAATTTATAACTGATGGTTTTATACACATTATATAATCCTAAGCTGTATATTAGATTCTTGAAAATTGTTTTAATTAGATGTTTTGGAAATGAATCTAACATATTGTATTGCTTTGCAAATTCACGTAACGATGTTTCGGATAACAAATCATTAATGGCGGTGTCTCGTTCTGTTGGCCTTTTAATAGGATGGTTTAGGTTTTCATTTTTAAGTTTAGCCTCATTTATTGGTCTTTCCTCAATATAAATATGATCAGAAGGGGTTATGTATTGACTCATTTTCCCAAAATTGTCAATTATCATAGAAACTCCTTCAGAAACATTTTTTCGGAATTTCTTTCCTGTCGTACCTACACCCCAAAAATCAGCTATAGTGAAAGTCCCAGTTCGTTCAGTGTTGGCAAATTGACATTTGAAGCAACTTTCTCTATAAAAAGTACCTTTGAAGAATGCCGTCATATAAAGATTATATTCTTGAGATAAAATTTGCCACTTTTTAGTATTTGTACATTTTATAGCAGGCCTATAATCCCAATTATTAAGGTTACGGAATCTAAAATCAATGATTTTTCCGTTTTTTTCTTGTGAAAACTTCTTTGTTTTTGCCAGTTTTTCCAGATAAGTCTTGAAAATCTTTTGATTGGGTACACCATGACAAACGAGATCCAGAGTTAAAAGTGTGTTTTCCCAACGTTTCCCAAGGAATCTGTATAGCCCTGCTATTTGGCAGGGAGTACCACAGAATAGAACCTTGCGCCCAGCTAATAACGCACTTCTAGCGTTTTTATATGACATGCCTATTTTACTTTGTACATATTTTGACCCCCTGAGTTTATACAGATCATGGATATCTTCAATACCAATATGATATACATTCAAGTTCTCATCCATAGTGGCTCCATATACGACTCCCCCTTCACTTAGTATTTTACGTGCGAAAAAAGAGAATGCCCCTCCACTTGAACTTACGGTACGGTCTGTGTAATTAATGAACGCATAGACTTTTTGGTCTAAATTCTTGTTTTGAGTAGGATTTAATACCGGACATACACGTTGACAAAGTCCACATTCAATACACTTATTGTGATTTATATTGGGTTGCAAAAATCCTTCTGTATCTTCTCTCATAGAGATTGCTGATTTCGGACATGCATTAAGGCATGCACAGCAACCAGTACAATTTGTTGTATTAGCTAATTCTATCATTGTGTTGCTTCTGCTATGTTATATCTTCCTTTCCATAAATGAATCAATAATCTATCTATTGGATTCTTAAGTGGTTTATGATGTGCATAAGCGTATTGGCAGGCTCCCATTGCGCCAGCCACAAAACGGTCAACTCCCCAATCTTTGATAATATTTAAGGAGGCGGATTTCATATTTTGATATTTTTCATCAGATAGATTTTGTATTTTAAATAATGCCTCAACAATCTCTTCTTCATTATCAGGAGAAAAATGAAATCCATTTATGTTATGCTTAACCAATGTCGTTGCGCTTCCGCATTCTTTACTAATGGCTACTATATGACCGCTAGCCATACATTCATTTACAACCATTCCCCAGGTTTCTACTTTTGTACTTGGTAAGACCAAGGCTTTCATTCTTACGAATAATTGTCTGATATTTTCTCGGGGTTGAAAGTCAATAAATGTTATGTGGCTATCGTTGTTCGCAATTTCTATAAGTTTTTCATGCTCAGGCCCATTTCCTACCATAACTAAAGGTATTTTTCCACCTTGTTTAAGATATGTTTTATATGCCTTAAGAAAGAATGGGAGATTTTTCATTTTAGTCTGTCTTCCCACTGTCATAAAGTAGGTGGATGGTAAGTCTATGAAATCTGTGTTTTCGACCCTTTTACTCCAGAATTCATTATCAGATGTATCTAATCCATAAAAGATTTCTTCTTTATGAAATCCCCATGATAATAAAGTCTCATCCCATGCAGGTGCAGGGCATAAAAAAGCATCAACATTCCTTATGATTCTGGATTTTATCCATGTGGTTATTTTATTTCGTGGAAAAGTATTAAGACGTTGATCGTCATATTCTACAATACCTTTGTGCCTGGATTTTGCCCATTTTAGACCTATGACGCCATAAGGAAAAGCTATAAATCCTGTTATTAATACATCTGGATTTAATTTATCTAACATATAAAATACCTTTTCTTGGTAATTAAGATTATCTGGCGCATCAAATACATGTACGACATTTAGGGAGGACATATCAGTTTGTGGAATCTTTCCATATAGCAAATTCTCTTTACTGGCCAATAGTATCCACAATTCACTACTTTCCGATTTTAGTTCCTCAGAAAAAGCTATTAAACGTGGAATAAAATACAGGGCATAATTACCTAGCATCACTATTTTCATACGCAATCCATTTATTAATAAATTTATCTTTGGTATATTTTATAAAAACCCAATTAAATGAATTTGAAAGATGGGTAATGAGATATATAGCAGCTATTATTTTGTTTCGGATTGTTGCTCTTTTTATAATTTGTAGAGAGGCGATGCTCATTCGTAAATGATACCAATCCATAAATTTTTTGTGAGCTATTTTATTTTCTATAGCTTGGCTGGAAAATATTCTTATTATGTTGTCAATTTTAAATGGCTTGCAGTAATTGTTATTTACATCTCCGTAGAGATAGTATAATAAATCAGATGGTACTTTTATATTAAATTTATTATATAACAAATTGTTATTGTATTGTACCCTTAAAAGATTTCTTTTTCTACCAACAGTTCTTGTTACTCCTGTTTGGTTTATCCTATAATATAATAGATGTTCTTGTATTGTTACACATTTACATCCGTCCCAAAGCATTCTAATCCATAAATCAACATCCTCAAAATTAATTACTGAATGATCATCTTTATACATATATTTTTTCATGAGACCTGCTTTCACCATAATGCCAGGATGTGTGATCTGGTTTTCAAATAGCTCAATATATTTTAAGGTTGTTGAATCTATATATTTTTTGTATGGGAATGGCCGATATAATGTTCCATCTTGAATTAGTTCGTATGTGCAAATATTTACGATATCAACAGTATCGTCGTTCTTAAAGACTTCTATTTGCTTTTGAAATAGATTGCTTACAGCTATGTCATCAGCATCCATTCTTGAAATGTAATCACCTCTTGCAATACCAATACCTTTATTAAGAGTTTTGATAAGTTTTAAATTAGAATCATTTTTTATGTACCTTATTCTCTTATCATTATAAGACATGATGATATCTTCTGTACAATCAGTGCTACCATCATTTATGATTATTAATTCAAAATTATTTATAGTTTGATTAAGAATACTATCTATGGCTTGTTTGAGATATTTTTCTCCATTATAAACAGGCATTATAACAGAGATAAGTGGTCGTTCATTTTGAATCATTTTTATCAACTTAATTTTTAGCTTTTGATGTATTATAGATGATGTAATTACCAATTTGGACAGATGATAAATTGAGATTTATTCTATTTAATTTAATCCAAAATGAGTCTAGTTGTTAGTTTTGATTCTAATAATCATTAGCAGTCGGATTTTTATAATCTCTGCGTTTATTATCAATCTCACGCAAGGATTTTTTAAATAGTTAATAGATCGCAAATATTCTGTTTATATGGTTGATAGTTATTAATGATGGTATTCGTATCGGAGATTGATTGTAAGATATGTAAAGATCTTTGTGCTTTAGATTAATGTTTTAAATAGACTTGTCTTATGGTAGATTTGCGGAAATACTGGTGAGTATTTATTCTTACGTTCTGTGTGACAAAGATTTTGAATGTTCTCTCTTAATTGAAAAATTAAATTTTGATTATTTTTATATTTGAAAAAGAAAATAAACTTATACCTTGTACATTTAATTGAATAATTCTCAAAATCACTGTTGCTATACGTTTTTTATGTTTTAAACAATAGTAGCAAAGGTTGTTGTTATTATGCTTTTGAGCAATGTGTTATTTTGAAATTTAGTTTTTATTTAAATCTCCAAATAATCTTATTTATGATATTTAGGTTTGGCAAATGTAGAAGATTCCAAAATTTTTTTTCGATTATAGCATATCGAGGTACTGTAACCCAACTTTCTGCAAAGTTATGTATACAAATCGTATTGTTTGTGATATATAATTTCTTTGTTTTATAATCTTTGGCGCAAAAATAATCTACGGGATAAATTTTAGGACTTATTCCTGGATATTCGTTTAAGAATCTAGTGATTCTCGTTGTGTTTGGTGTGATATCAAATTTTGAGTTCTTGTTTGTGAAGTGTATGGTTGTATATATATTATAAAAATCAATAAGCCATTTTATATCCTTTTGGGCGCCAATAACAGCTGTGCCTATTTGTTTTTTAGTTTCAAGTCCTATAAATGATTCGTTTAATAAGAAGTTATCGAATGATTTTAAGACTTGTACATCTGTGTCTAAATATATTCCTCCTTCTTTAATAAGACAATATAGTCTGCAAACATCACTAACAAATGCATATTTTTTTGCATTATAAGCTTCTAACGTATATTGAAGATTTGTTACATCAAAATTAGATTCATTCCATTCCTTAATTTGATAATCGGGAAGGTTTGTTTTCCATGTTTCTATACAATTTAAAACACTTTCAGGCTTTTCACCTTTCCCGAACCAGCAATAATGTATAATCTTGGGAATCATTTGTTTAATATCCTTTTAATTAATCCTTTTAATTTCTTTTTAATTGCATTGGCGTACTTTGAAATATATAGAAATGATTTTTGAGGAACTTCACATATAGCAGCAACCTCTTTAAATTGAGATATGCAATTATTGGTAGAAAGTCCAGTTAAATCATAAATTGCAATGGGGTAATTCAAGTTGTAAAATGCGTACCCTTTTTTATAAATTTGCATTATCATGTTATAATCTGCCGCGTATTTATACTTAATATCGAATTTTATTAGTTTAGCAAGATCTGTTCGGCAAAATATTGATTGATGGCAAATTCCCATTTCTTTATACTTAATCTTTTCTGAATAAAAAGGTCTTGACTTGTATAACTTTTTTTCTCCCCTCTTTACGAAAAATGCATCTCCAAATATAACTCCAATATTTTCATCGTAATTGAAATTATTAAAAATATTTTTAACAATGTCGTTATTTATGAATGAATCTCCTGCATTCATAAACAATATCCATTTTCCAGTGGCCATATTAATAGCTTTGTTCATTGCGTCAAATATTCCTTTATCTGGTTCTGAGATGCAAATAGTTATATGTTGCTTGTATTTATTGATGATAGATAAGGTTCTATCTTTGCTGGCGCCATCAATTATTATATATTCTATATTACTATAAGTTTGTGATATGATACTTTTTATAGTATTTTCTATTTCGTTTTCACAATTATATGTTACTGTTACAATTGATACTTTTGGATTCATTGGTCTTAAGATCTTTGTATTTTACGATGTATATCAATGTTAAAAAATAAATAGATATATTTTTAGGAACTGCGATAGTAGAAGCTGACATCGAATTTATAAGTGTAACTATCAGTAAGCAGAATGATAAAGAAGCAAGGACGTGAGTATTACGGTTCTTATAAAAATAATATATCAAATATATAATAATGCTCAGGTTTAATAAACTTCCTAAAATGCCGAGATGAGTTAGCATGTCTCCATATGCAATGTCTGGAGTAGATAATTGGGCAACTTCTCCCTTATCATTTTTTAGTCCTACTTGGAAATTATACATTTTGTAAATTTCAGGTTCTCCCTCACCAATTAATCCTAATCCAAAGATTTTTTCTGATGTTGGGCGGTCTTGTAGATAATCCCATCTTTCATAAAGCCAGGCTATTCTATAAATAAAGGTGCCTTCACCTCCATGATAATCCAAATAGTCTCCATTTTGTACTCGTTGAATATCCGTAGATGTACCTGAATCTATAAATCTATTATTTAATATATCGTATAAGGGATATGATAAAATTAGAATTGATAGAATGATTTTTAATAAATACCCCATTCCTTTATTTATTAAGCTTATCATAAGTATGCCTAACAATGTTGTGATAATCATAGTCCTTCCCAATGTACATATGACTGTTAGAATTAAAATAATCCTGTATGTTAGTTGATGTTTTTGAATTATATTATTTTTAGTAAAACTTAAAAGTGTGAAGAATGTCAGGAATACGGGCATATTATAAAGTCTAATTAGGCCTGTTGTTGTATCTTTCATATACTCCCAAGGATACGGCATTATAGGTTTTCCTATTATAACTTGTAATATATATAATATGGCTGTTAATATTGTAATGTTTAAGATTATGCGAAGGGCATTGTGGAGTTCTTTGTATGTAAAACAGTTGATAACAAATAATGATAAAATTAAAAAATATGATCGGGCTCCTCTTAAAACTGTAAAAAAAGGAAAGTTATAATGTAGATATGAAAAAAATATTGAGCAGATAATGAAAAATATAAAACATTTTATTAATAGGAGTAAAGTTAATGGAATCTTAGAACATAATTTTATTGGTTTTGAAATACCATATAGAATGGTAATAAAAGTAAATAATATTCCTAAATCAATATTTTTTATTCCAATTATTTGGTTTGTTAGAATGTTGTAACCTCCTATATCACCATTTAAGAATCCGATGTATAAAACTAATGAATAGTGCCTATATTTAGGATTTAAGTAGCACGCAAAGCATAAAACAATGATAATTAAACCTATAATCATATAAAGTACATTAGAGCTTTTTTATAAATTTAGCGGGATTCCCCCCCCAAACCTCATTTTCTGGTATATCTGTAACAACAACACTTCCTGCTGCTATTATAGCATGTTTTCCTATTGTTACTCCTTTACATATTATTGAACGTGCGCCGATAAATACAACATCTTCAATTTTAATAGGAGCGTTTTTGTGGTTCTCAATATCTTTCTTTCTATCTAATCTATCAAGCCAATTTGTTGAATGAAAATTAGAATCCATTATCATGCATCCTGCTCCTATATTTACATAATCACCTATAATAATTTCTTTATGACATTGTATGATAGTATTGGTCATTCCCGAATATCTTCCAATAATTAATTTTGCACCTTCTTGTACTGCTATTTTACAGCCATTTCCACAATCGATACCTGCATTAACTCCTGAATTTGCTATAAAATAATCACCAATAACGATATTACTTTTTTTATTAAGATCTAAATAAGTATGTCCACGAAAATAGCATTTTGAAGGATTAAATTTAACATTATATTTTAATAATTCATTTATTGTTATTTTTTCATTAACTCTTCGTCTTATTCCTCGTATTTTTTTTAAAAAATATGAAATAATTAGAATAAATATTTTCATTTATATACAATTGTGCTGATTATTATTTAATCTTCAGTATTAAAATATTTTTTAAGTAGACTTATGTTCGTCATAAGCATCCAGTTTTGTTCTATCCATTTTATATTATGGTTCCACCATTTTGTTTTTAGAAGAAATTGTATTGTTTCTGGATCATAACGATATCCTGTAATTTTTGCAGGAATCCCGCCAACAATTGAATATGGTGGTACATCTTTCGTTACTACTGCTCCGGCTAGAACCATTGCGCCATCTCCAATCTTAATACCTTCGATAAGTTTTACATCGTGACCAATCCAACAGTCAGAACCAATAACAACAAAATAATTTGATTCTGCATATTTAAATTCATTATAAAGTTGGGAGTTTGTAAAAGTATAGCCATTTTGCTTTAATAAAGAGAAAAACATAGGGCAGGTTGTTGCAAAAGGGCTTTTATATGGATGTCTTCCAACAACTACCCAACATTTACCAGCAATAGATGTAAAACGTCCAATTTTTCCAAGAAAGAAGCTATTGGAGCCAATGTATGATCCGTATCCCATTTTACCTTTAAAATATGTATTATCACATATTTTATTTTTACCTTCAAATGTTGAATTTTTATCAATATAACTTTTTTTCCCAAGCAATAAAATTCTCTTCCATTTATATTTTAAATAAAAGTAGTAAATTTCTTTTTTTATGAAGCCAAACATAAATGTACAGTAGTTTTATATTTATATATAGATATTCATTCTTATGTGTTTTTGTAAATATAATTTTAGAAATGTATTTTAGTAATAAATTCTATAGGAATGTAAAAAATAAATAGCTTATTGTATCCATATTCCAAAAGCCTTTCTGTTTAAAATTAAATTAATTTGTTTTGTAAAAAACAAACAGTATATTGAATTAATAATAATCATAGAATAAATGACTCCGCTTGCACCTATATATTTCCCAAGAATTAACGATAATGGGATATGGCAAAATAAACCTATTAAAGTTACGTATGATTGTAATTTAATGGTGCCTATACCATTTATCATCTGTATTTGCAAAGTGTTCCAGGTCTGTAATAAAATATACATAGCAACGATAATTGTCATATTCCAAGAAACGTGGGCTTTATCACCAATCCATAGATAAAAAGCAAATTGTGATATTGCTGTCATTATAATAAGTACTAATGCTAATAATATAAAAATTTTTATCATTTTTCCATATATACCTCTCATCCAAATAAAATCTTTTTTTGTGTAGGCATCTGTAAAGGCAGGCCATAGGGGGCTTACAATTAATGAAAATATCATCATAATTACACTTAGATATTTGTATGCGAGGTTGTATTCTGTAACCTGTTCAGGTCCTGATAAATTAGAAATTAAAATATTTGTACATTGATAAAGTATAATTACTTGAAGTTGTATTATGAAAAATTTAACACCTAAAGAAAATAAGTTTTTAACAAGTTTTTTGTCAAAATATCGTAAGGAAGGAGAAACTTTCTTTATTTTAAATTTGAAGAGATAGATAGAGGCTATAAATGTCACTAGAATAGGAGGAAGAGATATTGCAAAAGCCAAGCTCTCTAAATTTGATCTTTTATAAAACACAGTTAAAAGATAAATGATTACTAAGGAAATTGCTTGTCCAATTACACTAAATAAGGAAGATAAAGCAACCTTTTGGAACGCTGCTATTACGGATGAAATTACATTAACTATCATTTGAAAACAACAAAATAATATTAGTAATTTCATTGTATTTTGTAGTTGTGATTCATAGCTTGAATTTACGTTCAAAAGTGATGATATTTGTAAATAGGGCAGAAGTAGTTCGAAAATGATGCAAAGTGGAACAAAGATACATATCATCATTATATACGTTGTAGAAACTAATCTTTTCCCATAATCATAATTTTTAGTAGCTAATGCTTCGGTTAATTTGTTACGTAAACCTAAAGTAAAGCCAACATCAAAAAAATATATCCACATCATTATTGAAGATAAGGTAAGCCAAACTCCATACATTTCAGCATTGACATATCCTAAAGTGATAGGAACAACTAATAAAGATATGGCAATACTAAATCCTTTAATAATTAAAGAGCCAATTATGTTTTTTTTTACAGCAACGCTTCTATCGTTTCCCCTTGTTATTTTCTTTAAAATATTCATTGATTATTTTTATTATTCTCTAATTATGAAGTTTGATCTTGATATACTAAAACTAACAATTCGTTTGTTTCTTCTTAAAAGAAATTAGAAATTAATATTGATTCTTTATAATGCTATTATTGTTTTGAAAGATGTTGATAATGGATTCTCGTAATTTTCTTCGTTTAAACTATTTCTCTGATCTTAGATTGTAAAAGATATTAGTATTTAATATTGATTAATTAATATGTTATTTCTTGATGATTTTTATGTTTAATTTAAAAAAACAGTCAAGTTACAGAAGATGGGGTGATATTTTAGTAAATAAAAACGTTTGCTAGTAATTTTTTTCAGTGTAAAACTTTACGTTAATTTGGCGTCCATTACGAAATGGAGGTTAAAATGTACTTATTTTTGTAAGCGTCCAATTTTGACGTGTCGTATAGGGAAAGCCGCTTATCAGCGTTTTCCTCTTAAATAAAGTAAGCACTCAATTTAGGGCATCCCCCTTTGAAAGGGCACTTTTGAGTGCCCTAAATCGAGTTATGTTAATTAATTGATATTGAATTTAACATTGGCCGGTAGCCAAAGTGATTTTGTCAGGCACCATGTTAACATAATCCCTGCATCCGTTAAAAATTTTTTTGAAAAAAGTTCCGATGAAATCCCATACTGAACTGCCATGCAGCTTTACCGTTCCTATTACACTATGATAAGTCGCAGCCATCTCGGCACCGGCATCACAGCCATCCTGATTTTATAAAATTTGTTGGAAGCGAAGGTCGTACTTTCAATTAACAGCCGTTTTTTGACTGCTTACTATATTAAGAGTTTTGAAATGAATATCGGCTTGTAGCCGGAAAGGTTTTGTGTTTGTTTACAAGTTCCTGGTATCTGTTGAGGCCGTGGCTTGTTGGTATCAGACCAAAACATTAAAGGTGGTATGGCCTTAACGCTTTGGTTCTGGTGCATAAGTAGAGACGATTCTTAATCTGTTTGTGAGTTCTGCCACAGGTCTAATGCATACGGTATGCCATAATCACGGTATGCCTCCGTCTCGGCCAGCTTCTTTAATCCGACTTCCAACCGCTTCAGCGCTTCATCCGGAAAATGCCCCTGCCTGATGGTGCCGATGACGGCTTCCATCATCTCTTGACAGACATAATCGGGACTGTACATGTCATCGAAGTATTCATAATGCCGCTCTTCCACAAAGTGATATGTGAGACTTTCAAGCACCTCGAAGAATAAGGTTGCGGCTTCGGTATCGTTGCCATCGTTGAGCGACTGACGCAGCGTTTCCACATAAGGTGAAAGAAGATGGGCTATGGTGCTGCAATCTTCATCCATATTGCTCTTCCTGAAAACGGCTTCGATTTCCGTTTTCAGCGGAGTCTGTTCAATATCGGTGCGTGGCTTGTCCGTCATCTTATTCTCCGTTCTCCAGACTGTTCAGGAAAGACATCAGGCGCAACTCCTTTACGCTCGGCGCCTTTATCCCTCTTTCCGCCATGTCCAAATAAAAATGATAACTTTCGGAAAGAGACTCGCGCACACAATCCGGCATCAGCATGACCCATTCTCCATTCTCATAATTCTCATAGGTCAACACCAACGAGTATTTCTGAAGTTTAAGTATGGTTTTTCTCATTTTACAATGTATATACGTGTTGGGACCGGCCTTGACAAACTCGTCCACCAAGCGCAATTCCGTCTTTGACAGTGTCTGCAATATCTGAAGCGGATTGTCCAAAAGTTCGTTGGCCAAGCGGCATGCCATCTCTGCCTTCTTCACGTTGGGGCTGACATACAAATCAAGCTTCTTGCACAATTGCAACATGTGCTCTTTGGTTCTGACCATCAGCATGCCGGCTAATGAGACGTCTGATGTAAAATGTGTGTCTTTTATGGTAATCATATTAATGAGCTGTTAGTGTCCGGTTTTGTTGACGCTTGCAAAATATTCGTAGATGAATAACGGAAAAGCATTCAAAACGGCAATGGAGACCGGAGTGGCGGATACATATTTTTCCACTTGGGCATTAAAAATGGCAAGCTGGTTAATGTCCGATTTTAAGGCAGGGCGGGAAAGGACGTTGTGACACAAGTAATTTGCTTTTGTCACATTCATGTCTGTAAGGTGCTGCCAATTGTTTTTTACTTCTTCCAGTCTCTCTGCGGTTATGGCTTTATGGGCGTTGTTTTCAAGAATAATGAAATTGAGATTCTTGTAAAATGAAAATTCTCCCGCCAAATGTTTGAACTGATGACAGTCGGCTTGTGTCACCGTATAGGTATGATATTGTTCGTCCGGAAGCTCTTTGGTATAACGGATGGATTCAATCATCGGGTAGTTGATATAGAGTTTGCCGTTTTCTGTCTCGTTGTCAAAGATGGACAGCATGTCCGCTATCTGCCGGTTGATAAGGGATAGCGAGAGATTGTTGTTCTGAAAATCGTAATCGAAGAACAGATAGATTTCGGAAAAATCGGCACTTTTGAGATCCTTGAACGGATTGTTCTTTTCATTCTTGAATCTTTCTTTCAGCAAGGCGACAATATCACCGTCGTCATCCAATGCCTTCAGTTCCTTGTATAGTTCATAAATGTTGTTTCCAAAAGAGCAGACAATATGTTCGTTGTCTTTTGGAAAGAAAAGCGTCTGAATGGTGCTGAACAGCGCCGGTTCTCTCTTGCGTCCTTCGAATACAAAAAGAATCATACGGCGAAAGCTCCTCCTCTGAACATTTTTTCGATGTTATGTCCGAAACGAAGCTCTTTCTCCGTACACTCGTTTAGCGGTTTAATCAGGTTGTTGTTCAATATGAAGTTGCAGTCCGGACGGAGCAAGTCGTTGGTCATCAGATAGGTGTTGTGTGATGAGGTGAAGGCCTGACAGTTCAGGCTGAACAAACGCTTGCAGACCGCATAGGAGAGTTTGAAGTGATAGAACGCGTCAAATTCATCGACAAACACAAAGGAAGCCTTGTCCAGTTGAGTCAGCCAGAAATAAAGCAGCATCAATGATTGTGTGCCGGTAGACGCGATGGCATCGAACGGAATCTGTGCGTCGCCGTATTGGCAGACCAGCATCTTGTCGCCGGGGTGCGGGTCGGCAAAATGGAACGTCTGTTCGCTGACATCGTGCAGGAATTCTTCAAAGTCCTTTACCAGATTGTGGGCGATGATGTATTGGTCAAGATTGGTGACGAGTGAGTCGAAACCCATATATTCATTCTCTTTCAGCCCTCTGAACCACAGCATGTTTGCTACAAAATCCTGCAGATGGATAAAATAATGCTCCTTGTTCAAGGGGTATGAGGTTAACAGGAAGTTCACGACGGATACATTGTTGGCGTTGTCGTACAGATTGGCCTTCATGTTGTTGTCCATCGGGAACTGTTTATCGTCAATTGTAAATGAATGTTCGTCACGGTTGAACACTTGTTTCCGGTTGACAAGGATTTTTTCGGTCAATAAGGTACCGTTGGCACGTTTTGAATAAATGTATTCCAGAATATCGTTGCCGAATTTAAATGTGTATTCAAACACTACAGGTGCGCTCTGGTTTCCCGCATAGACGAAATTCACATAATAATCAGCCATTTTCATCTTCTGGGAAAGATGGTTGACGATATCAAAAAGAGCAAAAGCCATATTGGATTTACCGGAACCGTTCGGGCCGTAGATGATACCGTTTTTAATCACACCGTCCTTAATCGCATATTCATTGAAAGAATAGTTGCTGGGGTGTGACAAATCCCATTCTATTCTTTGGGCGAAACCCCGATAGTTGGTTACTGCAAATTTTATGAGCATTTTGATTGATTCTTTTCTGTAATTGCCCAAAATTACAAAATATTTTTATTAGTCCGTAAAATTTTTACGGATTAATCGCTAGGAGTTGTCTTTTTATTGGTATGACGTGTCTTTTCGAGCGTTTGTATAATCTCTTTTTGTTTCTCACTAACTCCCTCTGCGGGCCATCCGCTGATAATGGCGTTGACCTCGTCGAGCAGGGCATTATCGCCTTCGGCGGCATAGAGCGCCAGCAACAGGCGGGCCTTGATGGCGGATGGATGGAGCGGACGCAGGGCGGCATGGCCACGGGTGATGGTCGAAGACAGGCGTTCTGCGTCGCCAATGACAAGGGCGGCCAATATCAGGGCGCTGCTCAGGCGGGCTTCGTTGTAGTTGGAACTGCCTTTAATGCCGGTGAGGCGGTCGCTCAGACAGCGCACCTCATGGGTCAGCAGATTGCGGGTGTCGGCATCGGTGGGCGCATCGAACAGCAGGGTGCGGGCAGATTCGTATAGCATCTCGGTGTCTTTGCACCGGTCGTTTTCTCCGCACCGGTCTATCAACTCAATAAGGTCGGGCTCGATGTATGAGGCGGCAACTGCTGCCAGGTCATTAAGCTTGACAACGACACGTTTGCTGCGTTTGCCTTTGACTTTCAGCAGAGTGCCTTCCAAACCGTCGAACTTGCCGCCGTGGATGCGCACGCGGTCGCCTTTCTCGAGACGGATCTCGTCGGGACGGAAGTAGAGCAGGTCTTCTTCGGCATGACGGGTCACTCGGATGAAGGCTTCCATCTGGGCATCGGGCACGGTGAGGATGACACGGCGGTTGCCTTCCTTGCGCGTCATGAAATAGATGGTGCGCGGGTCGGAAGCCTTGAATTCCTCAATGGCGGACTTGACGGAATGAACAAAAATAAGATTATGGATGGCGGGAACTAACTGACGTATTTTGCCTTTGGGGGTTTCGCGGATGATGTAGCGCATCGGGACAAATGTTTCAAAATGCTGCTCCGACATGGTTTGCCGGACTTGCATTTCTTTTCCGAAAATGGCGTTCAGCACGTACCAGCTGACCGGTTCCCGGTTTTTGTCTTCTGAGGCTGTGGCATCCATTCCTTTTCAATTGCAATAGTGCGTCTTTTATACCAAGGTGTATTTCTTTAGCTCCCTCAGCTTATTGTAACTAGTTGAGAATAAGGTTGTTTTGTTGTTCCCTAAGAATATTATCCGGTTTGAGCATACATATTTCTATATAAGAAACGGGATAT
>CAJMNM010000003.1 GCA_905214795.1 uncultured bacterium | reverse complement strand
GCCATCAGCGGATGGGGATGGCAGAACGAGAAAGTAGACTGGACCTTCCCCGACTGTGACGAAACAGACATCATGACAGTCAACGTATACGCCCGTTCTCCTAAGGTCAGACTGTACCTGAACAACCAGCTTATAGGAGAGAAAAACATCTCCGATACCTACTGGGCTGGTTTCACCGTCCCCTACCAGCCCGGCACGCTGAAAGCCGTAGAATGGGACGGAACAAACGAAGGAGCCGCTTTTGAGCTGAAAACAACCGGAACACCCGTCGGCATCCGCCTCCGTGCAGACAAAACAATACTGACCGCTGACGGCACAGACCTGGCTTATGTCATTGCAGAACTGATAGACGAAGAAGGTCATGTCGTTCGTACTGCCGACTGTAAGATTACATTCTCCTGTACCGGAGCAGGCCACATACTGGCGTCCGGCAATGCAGCGCCTGATGATATGGAAAGCTTCCGTTCCCTGTCACCTATGCTCTATGAAGGACAAGCCTTGGCCATCATAAAGTCTGTCGATGAGGCCGGTCAGATTACCGTTTCCGTTTCCGGCGACAAATTCGGCACAAGCTCAATTTCACTCACGTCTAAGGAGTCTTCAGAAGAAACACCCGACCGGATATCTACACCAACCAAACAAGAAACAGGATTTGAAGTCTATTCTGCCAACCGCCACATATATGTGACCGGCACCACCGACTACCGTATCTATAATTCTAACGGAACCGAATTTTCTCGCCATACGGCTTTAGCTTCCGGTATCTATTTTGTAAATTCGGGAAATACTACAAAAAAAGTAATCGTAAAATAAACATTTTCTTATAAACATGCGACTCAATAAATCTCAGCGATACAGTTTCAGATGGCTGGTTACAACATTTGTTCTCGTCGGCGGACTATACGGCAACGCACCTGTTGCGGCCAATAAGCCGGAAACGGAGAAATCCATAACCGCCGTCCGCAAACAAGCCGAACGAGAAATTAACTTTAACGAAAACTGGAAATTCCATTTGGGCGATATTGCCGGGGCATCAGCCCGGCAATTCAATGACCGGTCATGGCGTACAATAAACCTGCCCCACGACTGGAGCATTGAAGGACGCCCGGAAATAAACAACCCGTCAGGCAATGACGGCGGATACTACCCCGCAGAAATCGGCTGGTACAGAAAAACATTCAACTTCCAACAGGACAACAGACTCACTGAAACCATCATTTATTTCGAAGGTGTTTACATGAATGCCACCGTCTTTGTCAACGGACATGAGCTGGGCACCCATCCTTACGGATTTACGTCATTCTTCTATGACATTACACCGTATCTGAGAACCGGAGAAAATACAATGGCAATAAAAGTCGATAACTCACAACAGAAAAATTGCCGCTGGTACACCGGTTCGGGTATCTACCGCAATGTAAAGCTTATCAGAACACCCAAAATGCGATTCGAACCGTGGGGAACATCCATCTCTACAATCACCGTTTCGCCACAACAGACCGTACAGGTCGAGACAACCGTTGCCAACCGTCAGAACCGGCCTCAACAGGCTGTCGTTCAGTATCGCGTTCTTGACGATGACAACCTTCTGGCCACAAAAGAAGAACATGTCACCCTGGAAGCCGGCGAGATACGCACACTCAAAACACAAATCACGCTGAACGGCGCTAAACTGTGGAGTCCCGAAACGCCCCGACTTTACAACCTTGAATGCCGTCTTCAATCATCAGACGGATTACTGTCCGACCAGGTTTCAACCCATTTCGGAGTGCGGTCCATTGAATATTCCGCACAAAAAGGACTGCTGCTGAACGGCCTGCCTCTCAAACTCAACGGTGGCTGTCTGCACCACGACAACGGTCCGCTGGGTGCCGCCGCATACCGTGACGCCGAATGGCGAAAGGCCCGACTCATGAAAGAAGCCGGATTTAATGCCGCACGCTGTTCACACAACCCGCCTTCCGAGGCCTTTCTCGATGCCTGCGACCATCTGGGATTACTGGTCATTGACGAGTCGTTCGACGGATGGCGTTCATCAAAAACGCCACACGACTACTCCACCCTGTTTGACCAATGGTGGACCAAAGACATCGAATCCATGGTTTTAAGAGACCGCAACCACCCCTCTGTATTTTGCTGGAGCATAGGAAACGAAATCATTGAGCGCAAAACCCCCGAGGCCGTACTGACAGCATATGCCCTTGCCGGTTACGTACATAAGTTAGACCCTACCCGCCCTGTCACCTCCGCACTGGCCGCATGGGACAGCGACTGGGAGATATACGACCCTCTGGCCGCGGCACACGACATCGTGGGATACAACTACATGATGCACAAAGGTCCGTCAGACCATGAACGGGTTCCCGAACGGGTCATGATGCAGACAGAATCCTATCCGCGCGACGCGTTCGCCAACTGGAACCGTCTCGACCGGAATGCTTACATCATCGGCGACTTTGTATGGACTGCCATAGACTATCTGGGCGAATCGGGTATCGGACGCTTCTATTACAAAGGCGAGAGCGAAGGAGAACATTATCAGCGCAACCAGTTCCCCTGGCATGGCGCCTACTGCGGCGACATCGACCTGACGGGAATAAGAAAACCCATTTCTTATTATCGTGAAATGCTGTATAATCCTGACCGCAAACTCTATATGGCCGTTAAAGAGCCTAACGGATATTATGGCGAGATCAAAGAAACACAATGGTCTGTATGGCCTACATGGGAATGTTGGAACTGGCCCGGACACGAAGGGAAAAACATTGATGTGGAAATCTATTCACGCTATCCCGCCGTTCGTCTGTATCTGAACGACCGGCTCATTGCCGAGAAGCCGACCACCCGTAACGAAGAGTTCAAAGCCATCTTCACAATACCTTATGCGCCGGGTACACTGAAAGTCGTTGGTGTGGAAAACGGAAAAGAAACCGATGCCCGTATACTGGAAACAGCCGGCAATCCGGCACGTATTCAGCTAACGGCAGACCATACAGAAATTACGGCAGACGGTGAGTCTCTGGTTTATGTCATGGCCGAAATCACCGACCGTAAAGGACGTTTGGTCCCCAATGCCGACGCGCTGATAAAATTTGACGTACAAGGTGCCGGAACATTACTGGCCACCTGCAGCGCCGACCTCAAAGACGAATCCGCCTATACCGACAGCCGGCGCAAAGCGTGGAAAGGCCGTGCCATGGCCGTCATTAAAGCCGGAAAGGTAAAAGGAAAACTGCAAGTCACAGCCCACGGTCAAGGATTGAAAAAGGCGTCCGTAACCGTTCAACTGAAATAACCGGAAAAGAGAGCCCTCTTTCATCCCGTAAAAAGATAAGCCCCTTGCTCTATACATCCACATAGAACAAGGGGCTTATATCTTATTGATTTATAACGTTCAGTCGCAAAGCGACAATTATTTCAAGAAAGAAATCTGGTCTTTACGGTTCATGTAACTCAAAGCCGCACCAAGAGCCGTACGATACTCCGCATAGGGCGGTATATGAAAACGCACGTCAAAAAGCGACTCCATGCTGTCGCAAACCATGCGGCACTGAGGCAATTGCGACAGGTTACCAATCAGCACAAAATCTTTGATGCCGCAACTCAATCCGGCCAGACGGGCCGCACTGAAAACAGCCTGCAAAACCATATACACAATGCCAATCGCCACATCTTCCTCGGACGCGTTGCTTTCGGCCTTACCGAAGTTTGAGGCCGTGGCGTCCATAGGCAAGTCCGGCAAAGGCCGGTTACAGATATCCTTTATCTGCAGATTAATATTGGATATGTCTCCCTGTTTAGCCATCTCAACCACCTGATGAATATCGTGCGACTTCAACAAAAGGCGGGACAAGCCCTGCAACGTACCGCCACCGATGCCTATACCGCCGATATGACGGATAATGTCTTTTTCTATCTGAATGAAAGAGGTACCCGTTCCCATGCTCACGGCAACCAGACGGTCCAATCCGCTCTCATACTGCGCCCCGAGCGCGTTACACAGGAACTCGTCCACCGTCGCTGTCGGCCGTCCATAAAGCGGACTGTTGATATAGGCGCTGCCTACACCGGTCAGCATCACCTGCTCTATATCGTCTAAGGTCACCTCATTATCGTACATATATTTGCCAAAGGCACCGAATAACGAGGTCACAGGATCAGCGGCTGTTATAAATAACGGCGACTTGATTTTACCATTCTCTACACCGATTATTTTCGTGGTGCTTCCACCCACGTCAATTCCCACAATCATGGACATCTTGCTTTTAAATTTTAGGGGCAAAGATAGAAAGTTTTTTTCAATCCGTATACTTTGTCAGCATTAATCGTCATAAACACCACATCATGCGACAAATATACTATAAAACCCGTCACATCCTGCATGCTATAAACATATCAGCATGACGCCTCTTTAAAAGCAACACCCGGCCGCCCTTTCCGCAAGAAAAGCGAGTAAACAGAACACCCCGTTACGGCATCAGTACCATTCTCTTAAGGCACTATAGTCGGCACCCTGCTCCAAAGCGATGTTATCAAGTTCCTCGCGTGCTTCTTCCTCAGTCTCTCCATAAGCATAACAGCTGGGATTATGCGTAAGATAAGCCAGGAAATAACCGTCCGGCGTCTGTTCAATACAATATGCGCTAACCGTATCCATAATCACTGTTTTTTGGTTTACGGCACAAAAATAAAAGCGGCAGATTACATAAACATTACATCACGGATAAAATATCATGACCGTTGTTAAATGGCACAAAAGAACGAAACCAGAAAAGGCACGGCAAAGTCAATCGTCAGCCCATGGAAAATGCTGATTGGCACAAATTCCTTTCCACACACACGTGAGATAACCGGCAAAGTAGTGTCCTCTGTCGTACATCCTCCGGCCGTAATCGGTGCCAGCGGACCGAACCATCGGTAAAGCAAAGGAGCCATAACCAGCGTGATAATCTCGCGTATGATATTGGTCATCAGCGCCAGTGTACCCAGCTCATAGCCTTTGGCCTCTGTCACCAGAATACCCGACAGGGAATAATAACCGAATCCCGAACCCACCGCCAGCCACTCTGAGAGCGCATAACGCGGCACCAGCAACGCAGCCAGCGCGATGCCCACAAGCGTACCGCCAACGGTAACAAAAGGCAGCCACATCAGCCTGCGGTCCAGCCTGCGGATGTTCTGTCTGATTTCAGCACTCTGACCGATACTGAATCCCACACACCCCATCAGCACACAAAGCGTATAAAAACCCGCCTCTTCGGGAATCTGTGGAAAATAAGCGGTATAGCCAACCAGACAGCCGGCCACAAAAAAAGCCACAATAATCAGGCTGTCTTTCATTTGCCGCCACAACGAGTATCCGGATGTCTCTTCAGAATGTCCTAACGACATCACCCGACGCCGGCGCAATCCTTTCCAGAACATCAAAGCCGCCCAGCAACTGCCGGCCACCGTCAATACGGCCCCCGCAAGCGCCTCCAGCCCCAGGCGGTCCAGCGAACTGACCAACTGAGGATTACGCCCCACCTCTACGCCAAGCAGCCAGAGCATCAGCCATATAATATACGTTGTAATCCCGCCGACCCAAGACTGCGGATAGCGTCTCAAAAAATAGCCGGCCAACGCACTACACCATAAACAAAGCAAAACTGTTATCATACCTGCAAAGGTCGTTCCTTTTTAAGAATATACCAAACAAAACATTAACCAAGAATCAAAGAAAATCTCACTTTTTCCCGTCAGCATCTGCCCCACAGCTCATTTTTACCTGAGAATTAGGTATATTTGCACATCATAAAGAAAACCCGTAACACACTATGCTATTACCCTATCTTGACCCCGAACTTACCGAGGCCGGTTGCGACGAAGCCGGACGCGGCTGTCTGGCCGGAGCCGTCTATGCCGCAGCCGTCATCCTGCCCAAGGATTATAAAAACGAATTGCTGAACGATTCCAAAAAACTCAGTGAGAAAAAACGCTATCAGTTACGTGAAATCATCCAGCGCGATGCCCTGGCGTGGGCCGTGGGCATTGTAACACCGGCCGAGATTGACGAAATAAACATCCTTAACGCCTCATTTCTGGCCATGCACCGCGCGATAGACCAACTCACCATCCGTCCGCAGGCCCTGCTGATTGACGGCAACCGGTTCAAGCCCTATAAAGACATCCCCCATACCACGGTTGTCAAGGGCGACGGCAAATACATGAGTATCGCGGCCGCCTCCATTCTGGCCAAGACCTACCGTGACGACTACATGATGAAACTCCACGAAGAGTACCCCCAGTACCATTGGGACTCCAACAAAGGCTATCCCGCCAAGGCCCATCGCGAGGCCATACGCCTTTACGGCACCTCGCCCTATCACCGCATGACGTACAACCTCTTGGGAAACGGCCAGCTTGAACTTTTCAGCACAAGCGATTTTAAATCAGACAAAAAGGTGTGAAATTTCATTACCCCTTCCGCATTTTTGGTGGGAGCGGCCACCATTTCTCAAATTATATTTGTAAATTTGCATCACGAAAATGAGAACTTTTTAAATATAAGAATTATGGCAAAAAAAGCACTTTTGATGATCCTCGACGGATGGGGTATCGGCAATCATGGTAAAGGTGATGTTATTTTCAACACTCCGACTCCCTATATGGATTATTTGGCAAAGAACTATCCGATGTCTGAACTGCAGGCTTCAGGCGAGAACGTAGGTTTGCCTGACGGACAGATGGGTAATTCAGAGGTAGGTCACCTGAACATCGGTGCCGGACGCATTGTTTACCAGGATTTGGTTAAAATCAACAGAGCATGCGCTGACGGCAGCATCCTGAAAAACCCCGAAATCGTTTCAGCTTATGAATACGCCAAGAACAACGGCAAAAGTGTACATCTGATGGGACTGACTTCCAACGGTGGCGTACATTCATCATTGGATCACCTGTTCAAATTATGCGAGATTTCTAAAGAATACGGCATTGCCAACACATACGTTCACTGCTTTATGGACGGTCGTGACACCGACCCGAAGAGCGGTAAAGGATTCATCGAACAGCTGGAAGCAGAATGCGCTAAGACAGGCTGCAAGATTGCCTCTATCGTAGGCCGTTTCTATGCTATGGACCGCGACAAACGCTGGGAGCGTGTCAAGGAAGCATACGACTTGTTGGTTAAAGGCGAAGGCAAACAGGCTACCGACATGGTTAAGGCCATGGAAGAAAGCTATGCCGAGGGCGTAACCGACGAGTTCATCAAACCTATCAACAACTCTACCATCGACGGCACCATCAAAGAAGGCGATGTAGTTATCTTCTTCAACTACCGCAACGACCGTGCCAAAGAGCTTACCGTTGTACTGACCCAGCAGGATATGCCGGAACAGGGCATGATGACCATCCCCAACCTGCAGTACTATTGCATGACTCCGTATGACGCAAGCTTCAAGGGCGTACACATCCTCTTCCCGAAAGAGAACGTACAGAACACTTTGGGCGAATATCTGAGCAACAAGGGTCTGAAGCAGCTTCACACGGCTGAGACTGAGAAGTACGCTCACGTAACCTTCTTCTTCAACGGCGGACGCGAGACTCCGTACGAAGGCGAGGAACGTATCCTTGTAGCCTCTCCTAAGGTTGCCACTTACGACCTGAAGCCTGAAATGAGCGCATACGAGGTTAAGGACAAACTGGTTGCCGCTATCAAGGAAAACAAATACGATTTCATCGTGGTTAACTTCGCAAACGGCGACATGGTAGGTCATACCGGTATCTACGAAGCCATTGAGAAGGCTGTGAAAGCTGTTGACGAGTGTGTAAACGAGGTTGTAGAAACCGCAAAAGCAACAGGTTATGAAACCATCATCATTGCCGACCACGGTAACGCCGACAACGCCATCAACACCGACGGCACACCTAACACCGCTCACTCACTGAACCCTGTTCCTTTCATCTACGTGACTGAGAACAAGAACGCTAAGGTTGAGAACGGTATTCTGGCAGACGTAGCTCCTTCTATCCTCCACATCATGGGTCTGGAGCAGCCGGCTGACATGACAGGTAAGAATCTGATTACAGACTAAACCGCATTATTTATTATAAACAAAAAACCGGTCGTCTTATTTGCTTCACAGCAATAGGGACGACCGGTTTTCTATTTCTCATGTATGTTGTACGTTAATAGAGAATCAGACATACAAACATACAAGACTAATAAAATGTTTTTACCTTAAACAACTAATACTTAGACATAATCATTAACCTAATCTCACTAACATATACGCACAAACTTCATATTACACGTACTTACTCCCCACTTTTCTCTGTTTTTTTAATAGTTTTAACATTAGAACATCTGTCTCGCCACTCCATCATGCCACAAACGGTGAAACAACCCGAATGTTTTATACGAGATGATTGTCATCACGGGGATATGTAAAACAAGAATACGGCATAAAACAGAAACAGCACTATATTATGTAATGAATATTCACCATACATCATTTTTATAATCGGATAGAAATCTATTTCTATTCTGCATCATATTACGGTTTTCCGCTTTCCGCCGGGCACCCTGTTTATTCGTTAATAACCGCCCATCATCCTGCCGCACACTAAATACGAAAAATCCGTACAATCGCATACAAACGTTCTAATAATCATGATGTAAGAAAAAACTCACAACCCACGTATTGCCAACCTTTTTATAACCTTAGACAAACTGTCCGTGAACGTACACCATGAGGTCCAAAGATAAAAAGGAAACAAGTCAATAACATACAACTCACTGATAACAAATCAATTACGTTGTTTCCATAAAAATAAACAGTCCTTATCTCAATGTTAAGATATTTCTTTTCGTCTGAAAAGCATACGGTCACAAATTTATTTCCATACGGTTACGAATCTCATCCGGTACGGTTACGAACTTTTTTCTCCACGGTCACGGCGGTCTTCACAACCGTACCAGAATATTTTTCTGCACTGTTACCGAGAAACTCACAACCGTAGGCATTTTGAAAAACCGTAATCCATAAATATTTAAAAAGTAAACCATCTTTACATTTTCGATAAAAAGAGAATATCGGCAAACATTCTGTTCCGACTGTCAGCATCACCGAAAGAAAAATGCCGGACTTGTCACAACACAACCTTATAAACCTATAAATCAATACATTATATGCAAAACGTCATTCCGTTCATCCCTTTTGTCCCTCTCAAATTACACCATCAACGCCGAAACAACCTGAAAACGCGATTCAGAGAAAAGAGCGGAATAACAAAAAGACAGGTTATCAACAGAAAACCATAAAAAAAGCGTAATATACTGACGAACCAACAGCAAAAAACATGCATTTTACGGATTACCACTTACATTATCACCATCCCACATATACTCACCTGTAACGCAAATAAACCACATCCGGCCCTATTTTACACCATTTTTTCATCCCGACAGAAGACACCTTTCATTTATGCGCCAAGAGAATAGCATGAAGTTTTATACGGATTTTTTACTATCACATAAAAAAGGAGTATAAATAATTTGTCACTGACAGGAAATGACACGTCATGACAGCCTCATCGTCAACAATACCATTTTAAAACTTTTTCAAACATCATCTAAACAGGTTCTCAGCATATCACCTTCCTCATCCTTAAAAAGCCAAAAGCCGAAAATATGGAACAGGGATTTTAAGATTACCCCGATTTATTTTAATTTTGCACCGGAAAACGAATACCAATGAATGTACAGATAGAAGAAAGCTGGAAAGCGCATTTGGCTGCCGAATTTGAAAAGCCTTATTTCAGTCAACTGACAAACTTTGTGCGCCATGAATATCAGACTAACGTATGTTATCCGCCGGGCAAACTTATATTCAATGCCTTTAATCTTTGTCCGTTTGACAAGGTGAAGGTGGTTATCATAGGGCAGGACCCGTATCACGGCCCCGGACAGGCACACGGACTGTGCTTCTCGGTGAACGACGGCGTTCCGTTCCCACCTTCGCTGCAAAACATCTTCAAGGAGATACATAACGACACCGGCGCGGAAATACCCACAACCGGCAATCTGACACGCTGGGCCGAACAGGGTGTACTGCTGCTGAACGCGACACTGACGGTAAGGGCTCATCAGGCCGGCTCACACCAGCGCATGGGCTGGGAGGAGTTTACCGACGCGGCCATCAAGGCGCTATCGGACAACCGTGAACATCTGGTATTTATTCTGTGGGGCTCTTATGCGCAAAAGAAAGGCGCCGTCATTGACCGCACCAAGCATCTGGTGCTGACATCAGCCCATCCGTCGCCATTATCGGCTTACCACGGATTCTTCGGAAACAAGCATTTCAGCCTTACAAACGCCTATCTGGAGCAACACGGACAGACTCCGATTCAATGGTAAGACTCACAAAGGATATTAAGACTTAGATTTGTATGGAAAGAAACGAAATACCGATGATTCAGATTGACGATACGATTATCTCAATCGATTGTCTGAAAGAAAAATTCTGCTGTGATTTGGAGGCCTGTCAAGGAGCCTGCTGTATAGAAGGTGATGCCGGCGCCCCTGTTGAGCTTGACGAAGTGGCAGAAATAGAAAACGCGCTTCCGGCCGTATGGCCCATGCTTTCCGCATCCGCACAGGCTGTGATAGACAAGCAGGGAGTGGTTTACACGGACGAGGAAGGCGACCTGGTGACGAGCATCGTAAACGGGCGTGACTGTGTGTTTACGTGTTATGACGAGAAGGGCTGCTGCTATTGCGCGCTTGAAAAGGCTTACCGTGAAGGAAAGACTTCATTCTACAAACCCGTATCGTGTCACCTCTACCCCATCAGACTGGACAAAATAGGCGACTGTGTGGCGCTGAACTATAACCGCTGGAACATCTGCAAAATGGCCGTACTGAAAGGTCAGCAGCTGAATCTGCCTGTTTACCGTTTTTTAAAAGAACCGCTTATACGCCGGTTTGGCGAAGCATGGTATAAGGAACTGGAAGCCGCGGTTGAGGAACTGAAGGCACAGGGTTATCTGCAATAATCATACCGGCCACAGAACAACATACAAAATGCCCCGACAACACAATGGTTATCGGGGCATTTCTGTTTTATATTCTCAGCGGTTTATTTTGTAACCTTTTTGTTTCCTACTATATAAGCACCCTTGGGAAGTCCTTCAAGCGCATCGGCGGCTTTTACGTTGCTCTTCAACAGAACGCCTCCCACAGTATAGACATTTACCATGTCGGCTTCGCCGACAGTCAACGCGTCCTGGACAGCGGTTCCCTCGCCTTTACCCAGATAGATTATTCTGAAGTTATCGAAACAGCACCAGCAATCCCACTGGTATGCCGAACATGAAAGGCCGAGTTTCAGTTTACCGTCGGTCACATCCACATCCATCTCGTTAAGATAATGTCCCTGTTCAAAGCTTAATGAGGCGGTATACATACTGTTGATATAACCATTCTTCAAATCGGTATCACTCATACCGTCGGTTGAACCGTCATAAGGCCATGAATAAAGGGAAGCAATGGCTTTTTTCGTGTTGTTGACAAAGAACATGGCCGGAATGGTTTCACTGCCAGACTGATAGGCTTTGCCGCCATCGTTCTGAGCCGTTCTGTATAAAGCCGATACCTGAACCTTGTAAGAGCCGTTCTTCAAACCGGTAAGAGTCTGTGAGGTCTCGAAAGTCTTGTTATAGAACTCTGCCACGCCATAGGACACGGTTGGAGAACCGGTCCATCCACTGGCGTCTGTATCAAAGTCGGGATTGGTCATCAGCAAAGACATATCCCATGTCTTTCCTTCGGCCGGCTCGGCATCTTCTGCCTTCAGATAGGTCTGTGCGGCAGTTCTCAAATCATTAATGCACTGGTCAAAGGCTTCAACTGTCAGGGCGTTGTTCAACTGCTCATCGGCACCGGACAGCGCTTTTTCAAAGGTCACCAAAGACTCACTGGCAGCGGAATTGTTGATGATGGCCTGACATTCGGACTTCAAACCGGCCAGTTCGGTCTTAGCTGAAACGGCACGCTCTGCCACAGCCAGCGCATTCTCGATATTCTCGATAGCCGCGGTATAAGACTCTTCGGTCTCTTCTACATTACCGGCAGCCGTAACCGCCTCGGTCAACAGATTTTTGATGCCCTCGGTCTGTGCTTTCTCGGCCTCAGCCTCTGCACGCAGCACAAGATCTTCCAATTTGCGCTGGTACATTTCCAATGAGTTCTCTCTTACCAGTGTCATTCCGTCAATGTCCGGCATCCAATTTTCGGCGTTATACAATTTGATGACGTTATTACCTGCATTCAACTCGATTGGAATGTCCTGCTGTGCCACGGTACTCCAACCGCCGGAATTCAACGAATATTTCACAGCCTCGCCGCCATTCACGCTGACATATACATTACGTGACTCACCACAGATGTAGTCCAGACGCATGATATAGCTGCCGCCTTTCTCACTGTATACGTTACGCCACTGAAGGTTGTTCTCGGCACTCTTTCCCAACCAGCCGGCTTTTGCTCCGCCGGTACAATAGCTTGCCTCTTCAAAAATACCGGTCTCCTCGCTCTGATTGTTGGCCAGTTCCTGATAGGCTTCAAGGAAGGCTGTCTCGCCCTCGTAGCGTGAACGCTCATAGCGTTTCTCGGCCTCAAGACGATAGATACGTGTTCCGTGAGCAGGCACCTCGACAGACAATGAAGCTATGGTCTCACCCAAATCTTCCTGAGCATAAAGGTCGCGCACGAGTACTTTTCCGCCCAGGTCTAGATCGAAAAAGTCTATCGACATGTTCGCCGGCTGATCGGTAGGATTATATAAAGCCACGGCTCTGGTCTTGCCGTTAAGTGTCTCTATGTCCTTAACCAGCACATAGGTTCCGCCTTCGTGTTTTACCACATGAGCCTGCAATCCCAAAGGATCCTGGTTGATGGCTATAAGGTCTTTATTGGTCAACAAGGCCAAGGCCTTATCGGATATGGTAGACATGTCACAACCTATGAGCAACGGTGAACTCATGATACACCACATACCGAAATGGGTTTTGTCTTCCTCTTCTGTGAGTCCGCGGCCCACTTCCAACATATCCATGTCGTTGTAATGGCCTTCGTATGCAAAAGCAGAGAGATAAAGGCTTTGCGCAATGATGCCTTTTACAGATGCCCAACCCAGATAAATATCCTCGGTGACACGCCATGAGGCAGCCAGGTCGTGAACCCAGGTTCCGGGATAAGCCCAACGGCAAACATTCAGTTTCACATCTGTGCGGCCGGTATTGACTATCGCGTCATGAATGGCCGTATATCTTTCCTGTTCTGGCAAATCAAGATTGTCGACATTATGACCGGCCTCCGCACCACAATAGTCTACCTTTATGAAATCGAAATCAAGTTCCTTGAAAAAGAAATCCATATCCTGCTGTTCGTGGCCGTAAAGACCGACACCGACGCCCCAGGTATCACCTCCCCAATAAGACGCACAGGTATTTTTACCGGCATCGGAATAGATTCCGGCCTTCAAGCCTTTTCCATGAATATAATCCACAACCGGACGTAAACCATTCGGGAAACGTGTGGGATGAATCTTCAGATTGCCTTCTTCATCACGACCACCGAAGTAACCGTCGTCGATGTTGATATACTGATAGCCCGCATCTTTCAGACCTTTGCTGACCATCGCATCGGCCTGCGACTTAATTAAAGCTTCACTGATATTAATACCATAAGTGTTCCACGAACTCCAACCCATGGTAGGGGTATCATAAGCGTTCAGGAAACCGGGTGATGCGGCCAATAACAAACCGCATAGCAACGTTTTTTTCATCATTAAAAAAAAATAAGGTTAGTTATAAGTTAATAAAAGACAATAACAAATATACTGAAAAACCCGATTTTATGTTATCGAGCATTTCAGTATATTAATAGTACTTAACGTTAAGTCTTTCAAAATTCACCTTTATTCAAGGTTCAATATCATCAATATTGGAACGAACTTCCTCCGAGGAACTCACGCAAAAGCGATGTGGGCGGAATCTGACTATCGGACATGGACACAAAATATCTCAAGAACTTACGCAAACGGTAAGCCTCGGAATACTCGGGAACATTCTCGGGCACGAGTTCCAAAAGGGGTAAAGCCTGATTACGAATGACAGCCAGCTCGAACAGCAAGGCGCTGTTGAACATGGCATCGGCATTCTCCTGGTAAGGGAATATCCATTTATCCTCGCCGGCACGAACGCTCGGCCAACGGCGAATGGTATCCAAGGCGGAATAACCGCGGTATTTGTTATCGCGAATGATGCGGCGCAGAAGCCGGTTGTCTGCATTGGGTATATAATTATGAGCATCCAACATAATAGTGGTCAATGCCGAAACATAGATACGGTATTTATTCTGCTCGGGTATCAACGGAGTTAATGCAGGATTAAGCGCATGAATGCCTTCAAGAATCAATATCATATCTTTCTGCAGCCTTAACTTCTGTCCGCTAGCCTCGCGCACACCTTTCTGGAAATTGAAACGGGGAAGCTCAACCTCTTCTCCATCGAGCAAGGCTTTTAACTGGGCATTGAAATAGGGAATATCCAAGGCATAAAACGACTCAAAGTCATATTCACCGTTTTCGTCCTTGGGCGTTTGTTCACGGTTTACAAAATAATCGTCCAATGAAATAGAATAGGGATGCAGACCGTTTGCCATCAGCTGAATGGCCAACCGTTTGCTGAAAGTTGTCTTTCCGCTTGAAGAGGGGCCGGCAATCAATACAATCTTTACTTTATCGTGTGAGGTAATATCATCGGCAATTTTCACGATTTTCTTTTCCTGCAAAGCCTCGGCCACATTAATCATATCTGTGGCATGTCCGGCAAGACAAGCCCGGTTGAAATCGCCGACTGTACTCAATCCCACAATTTCCTGCCAACGGTGGTGTTCGTCGAATATTTCCATCATTTTATCCTGATTGACAATATTCTCCAATATGGTGGGATTTTCCCGGGAAGGAATGCGTAAAAGCAGTCCGTTAAAATATTTAACGACTCCGAAAACTTTCAGACCTCCCGTACTGGGCAACAATGAGCCGTAAAAATAATCTACGGTATCTCCCAATTTATAATAATGCGTATAAATGGCACCGGTACTCTCCAATAACTTGACTTTACTGTCCATACCCCGACTGCGGAACAGCTCAATGGCATCTTCTGTAGGACTCTGAATGCGATGGAACGGTAAATCCTGATTGACAATCTCTCTCATTCTGTTCTCAATAGCCTCGACATCCTTAGTCTCAATGGGGCGGCCAATTCTTAACTCACAGTAATATCCTCTTGACACCGGAGTTTCTATTCGTAACAGACTGTCGGGAAACAGTTCTTCTACGGCCTTAACCAATACAAAGAACAATGAACGGGTATAGGTTCGCATTCCGGAAGGCGAGGTGACATCCAAAAACTCAATATCCTTGGCATTATAGAAACGATAATGCAACCCTTCGACCTTGTTGTTAACCTTGGCACTGACAGGACCATATGGCATTTTCAGCCCCAACGCGACATACGCGTCCCACAATGTACTGCCGACAGGCACCAGAATAGTTTTACCATTATTCTTACATCTAATTTGAACTTCGTTCTTCATATGCAATATTTTTATATAGTTCAACACCTTGCCTGATTCTATACCTCGTCTTATCAACCTTATAAAAATGAAAAAAGGGAATATACAACTATTCCCTTTTCTCATCTTATATTTCGAGCTTATTATTCTTCGTAAGGTTCGAAATCGTGTTTGCCTACGCCACACAACGGACAAACCCAATCTTCAGGAATATCCTCAAAAGCCGTTCCCGGTGCAATTCCAGATTCAGGATCACCAACTTCAGGATCATACACCCACTGACATACTGTACAAATATACTTTTTCATTTTTCTGAATTGATTAATAAGTTATAATTCTCTACTAATTACATGCAATTATACAACATTTCGGACACAGATACAACAAGAGCCGAATGAGATTTTACTTTTTTAACAAAGTAAGCAGTTTATTCATACCCTCTGAAGCTCCCATACACAAATGTGTGACATTTGGCATACCTTTCACATCTACCGGTTTAGGGTCGATAAGATAAACAGGCACTCCTCTACGGACATAATTCAACAGGCCCGCAGCCGGATAGACATTCAAAGACGTACCAATGACAATGAATATATCGGCCTGCTCAGTATATTCTATGGCTTGTTCTATCATGGGAACGGGCTCGCCAAACCAGACAATAAAAGGCCTTAACTGGCTACCGTCTGGCGCTTTGTCACCAAGAGAAATATCCAAACGGGATGGTGAAAGCTCGCTAATCTGAGAAGAATCGTTCGGATTGCGGGAAGAGGTAACCTTCATTAATTCGCCATGTAAATGGAGAACCTTACTGCTTCCGGCCCGCTCATGTAAATTATCAACATTTTGTGTAATAACAGTTACATCATATTCTTTCTCCAACTCAGCCAGCAATTTGTGTCCCTCGCATGGAGAAACTTTAAATAATTCGCGGCGACGCTCGTTATAGAAATTAATTACCAACTCGGGATTACGTGCATAACCTTCGGGGGTTGCCACGTCTTCCACACGATATTGTTCCCATAATCCGCCTGCATCACGAAAAGTTCCCAGACCGCTCTCGGCCGACATTCCGGCTCCTGTCAAAACAACAACTTTTTTCATATATTTCACTTTTTTACACTCAAAATATAAAAATTAAAGTCATTTTATCCACAAAGGTAAAATAATTCAATTAACTTTGTGCCTTAATTACTAAACATTTATAATAAAACAACAAAACGAATGAACAAGGTTAGTTACGCGTTAGGCTTAGGCATTGGCCAACAGCTCAAAAACATGGGCGCTACAGATCTTAACATTGATGATTTTGCACAGGCTATAAAAGATGTTCTGGCAGATAATCCGTTAGCCGTGTCTCATCGCGACGCGCAAGGCATAGTAAACAGCTATTTCCAGGAGAAGGAAGCTCAAATGAACGCTGAAAAGAAAGCAAAAGGAGAAAAGGCAAAAATTGAAGGCGAGAACTTTCTGAAAGAAAACGGCCAGAAAGAAGGTGTAATCACTACTGCTTCAGGTCTTCAATATATGGTGCTTAAAGAGGGTGAAGGTAAAAGCCCGAAAGCCACAGACAAGGTACGTTGTCACTATGAAGGCATGTTGATTGACGGTACGCTCTTTGACAGCAGCCTGCAGCGCGGTGAACCGGCAGACTTCCCTTTGAACGGCGTCATCGCAGGATGGACAGAAGGATTGCAGCTGATGAAGGAAGGCGCAAAATACCGCTTCTTTATTCCTTACCTATTAGGTTATGGCGAAGGCGGTGCCGGCAATTCAATTCCGCCATACAGCACTCTGATTTTCGATGTAGAACTTATAAAAGTACTTTAAATTAATATCTCATTAAAATGAAAAAAACAGGTTTTATTGCAGCTGCCGCTGTAGCTGCACTTTTTGCGTCATGCTCTTCTTCTACTCCGAAGGCTGACATGAAAACAGACATTGACTCATTAAGTTATTCAATCGGTATGGCTCAGACTCAGGGTCTGAAGGATTATCTGGTAAACCGTGAAGGTGTGGATACAGCCTATATCAACGAGTTCATCAAAGGTCTTAACGAAGGTGTAAACGCCGGTGACGACAAGAAAAAAGCCGCATATTATGCAGGTTTGCGTATCGGACAGCAGATCAGCGAAAATATGATCAAGGGTATCAATTACGAAATCTTCGGTGAAGACTCAACCCAGACTATCAGCCTTAAGAACTTCATGGCAGGTTTCATTTCCGGTGTAACCAACGAAAACGCAGCCATGACCATGGACGAGGCTCAGAACTTTGCCATGACCAAGATGAGAGCCGTTAAGGCTTCACACCTTGAAAAGACTTATGGCGACAACAAGAAGAAAGGTGAAGCATACCTTGACAGCATTTCCAAGAAACCGGGTATCAAGAAATTAGCAAACGGTGTTTACTATGAAGTTGTTACAGAAGGTAAGGGTGCTGTTCCGGCTGATACAACCCGCGTAAAGGTTAACTATGAAGGTAAACTTATCGACGGTACTGTATTTGACAGCTCTTACAAACGTAACGAACCTGCTACATTCCGTTGCAACCAGGTTATCCCGGGATGGACAGAGGCTCTTACTCACATGCCTGTAGGTTCTAAGTGGATTGTTTACATTCCTCAGGATCAAGCTTACGCAGAAAGAGAAGCCGGTCAGATCAAGCCGTTCTCAGCTTTGATTTTCACTATAGATTTATTGAGTATTGAAAAGTAAGCTGAACCATGATGAAAGGATTAAAATTTGCCATCCTGTCGTTAGCTTTACTTGCCTGTCTTGACGCCAGCGCCAGAAGAAAAAGAGCTAAAATCAAAAAAGTTGTCTTGGTGGAGATGGATACTTGCGCTGTGGATACATTCAGCTACGCCATGGGCGCAGCCAATACACAGGGATTGAAGAATTATATCGCCAGCCGACTGAATGTCGACACGACTTATATGGCTAACTTCATCGAAGGGTTCAACGCTACATTAACTGAAGAGGAAAGCAAAAAGCTTCAGGCTTACGCAGCAGGCATGCAAATCCGCCAACAGGTAGACAATCAGATTATACCTGGTATTAATAAACAGATTTCTGTTGATGACTCAACTGAGGTTCTAAAACGTGATTTGTTTGTTGAGGGTTTTCGTAGCATGCTGACCGGTGAAAACACCAAAATGAGTATGACGCAGGCTCAGGAGATTGCCGAGAAAGAAATGAAACACTACCATGATGCCAAAATGGAACATCTGTACGGTGTAAACCGTAAGGCTGGTGAGGACTTTCTGAAGGCTAATGCTCAAAAGGACAGTGTACAGACATTGCCTTCCGGCGTACAATACAAGATTCTGGTAAAAGGTACCGGTGAGGTTCCAACTGAAAGATCTAAGGTAAAGGTTAACTATGAAGGCCGATTGATTGACGGTACTGTATTTGACAGTTCTTACGCACGTAAACAACCTGCCACATTTGGCTGCAATCAGGTCATCAAAGGATGGACTGAGGCTTTAACTCATATGCCGGTAGGATCTAAATGGGAAATTTACATTCCGCAAGAACTTGCTTACGGTGCACGCGAGGCGGGCAAAATCAAACCGTTCTCTGCACTGATCTTTACAGTAGAACTTCTGGAAATTGAGAAATAACTTTTTATTTTTTACATATAAAAGGTTTAATGTAGGAGAAAGCTGCCTTGGGGCAGCTTTCTCCTTTATATATAAAGCCTTCACTATTAACCATAGACTTATCACAAGTTATCCTAAAAAAATACCGACAGAACAAACTTCTTGCATAACCTTTACAACTATAACGTTTTTTGACTGTTGACGTCAAAAATCATCAAAAATCACAAGATTGGCTTTATTTTTTGTTAAACAGAGAACACTCAATAGAAAAATAGCTATATTTGCTTACAAAATGTTTTATTGACCTAAATTACGAACTCATGGAAAAAATAGACAGTCTGGATAAAAAAATCTTGGAAATTATCTCAAACAATGCCCGTATCCCGTTCAAAGATGTAGCAAACGAATGCGGAGTTTCACGCGCAGCCATTCACCAGCGTGTTCAGCGCCTTATCGACCTGGGCGTTATTATCGGTTCTGGATATAACGTCAACCCCAAAAGTCTTGGTTACAGTACATGCACTTATGTCGGTGTAATTCTGGAGAAAGGCTCTATGTATAAACGCGTGGTTGAAGAACTGAACCACATACCGGAAGTTGTTGAATGTCATTTCACTACCGGTCCTTACACCATGCTTATCAAACTGTACGCGCGAGACAACGCTCATCTTATGGAACTGCTTAACAACCGTTTACAGGAGATTCCGGGCGTAATATCTACTGAAACTTTGATCTCACTTGAACAAAGTATCAAAAAAGAAATACCAATAGGTCTGGAATAACAGCAGGAAAATGAAAATCAATTATTTTGACTGGAAAGGTCAATATGACAAAATACATAGTGACTTTCCAGGATATTCTGCCCAACCTGTAATCGGCATTACCGGTAACTTTGGGGAGAAAGGTTGTGAATTGGCCGAAGGTTATTATGAATCTATCCTCAAAGCTGGTGCTACTCCTGTGATCATTCCACCATATGAAGACACAGACGCACTCATTAATACTTTGGAGCATATTGACGGATTGTTACTTTCAGGAGGGGGAGATTTGAACCCCCTTTTCCTTAAAGAGGAACCGATTCGGGAACTCCACAGTATTAATTATAAACGTGACTTGTCTGAACTACTCATAACAAGACTGGCTTATGACAGACAAATACCCATTTTAGGTATTTGCCGTGGCATACAGGTGTTAACAGCAGCATTGGACGGTGAACTTTATCAGGACATTTACAGCCAATGCGAAGGACATCTGCTCAAACACAGTCAGGACTTAGACAGACGGTACGCCTCGCATACAGTACAACTGGCTGAGGACAGTCTGATAAGCAAAGTCTTTAATGAAAGTACCATAGCTGTCAACTCATTCCACCACCAGGCTGTCAAGACCCCAGGACCACATCTGAAGACTTGTGCCACCGCACCTGACGGAATAATAGAGGCTGTGGAATCATCAGAATATAAATCTATTCTTGGTGTGCAATGGCATCCCGAGTGTTTTGCACTCCGTCAGGACGAAAGCATGCGTCCTGTCTTTAACTGGCTGATTAACGAGGCGACATCGTTCCGGAAAGCTAAAAGATTGCACAACAGGATTCTCACGCTGGACAGCCACTGTGACACTCCCATGTTCTTCAGTCAGAACATCCAGTTCCATCAACGCGACCCTCGCATCCTGGTAGACCTGCACAAAATGAATGAAGGACATCTGGACGCTACCATCATGGTGGCCTATCTGGAGCAGAAAGAACGTACGGACGAGGCCTTAGTTGCCGCAACAGCAAAAGCAGACCGTATTCTGACCCAAATAGAACAAATGATTGCTGCCAATGCCTCTTTTGTAGAACAGGCCCGCACACCAGATGACCTATACAGACTGAAAGGTATGGGCAAGAAGGCCATCATGTTAGGTATAGAGAACGGATATGCCATTGGAAAAGACCTGAGCCGACTGAAACATTTCCGCGACCGCGGCATTGTATATATGACTTTATGCCATAACGGTGACAACGACATCTGCGACTCCGCACGTGGAAAAGGCGAACATGGCGGTCTGAGTGAGTTTGGCCGTCAAGTGGTACTGGAGATGAACAGATTAGGTATCATGGTGGATTTATCACATGCTGCCGAAAGCAGTTTCTATGATGCACTTGACACAAGTCGTTTGCCGATTGTATGCTCCCACTCTTCTGCAAAAGCATTGTGTGACGTACCACGTAATCTGAGCGACGAACAGATGAAAGCACTGGCCGACCATAATGGCGTTGCACAAGTAACCTTATATAAGGGATTTCTTCGTAAAAACGGTGAAGCTTCTATTCTTGACGCCATAGAACATCTTAACCACATGGTTAATGTTATGGGAATAGAACATGTCGGCATAGGTACTGACTTTGACGGAGACGGCGGCATACCGGGATGTGCTTCCGCCAGTGAGATTATCAACTTTACACGCCGCCTGTTAGCCGAACGTTACAGCGAAAAAGATATCCGTAACATTTGGGGCGGAAACTTCCTACGTGTTATGCAGCAAGTACAAAGCCATAAAGACTATTAAGATCATTCTTTTGCAAACATGAACAAAATTATTCGAACAATCTGTTGGGGAATACTTTCTACCACTTTATTGACCGGCACAACAGCATGCGGAAACCGAACCTCCAGCCGTTCGCAGGACACTGACACCATCGCCATGGCGCCGGCACCGGAATTCAACGCAGACAGCGCCTACGCATTCACGGCAGCACAATGTGCATTCGGTCCTCGCGTACCAAATACCGAAGCACATAAACTCTGCGGCAATTATATTGCTGAGAAATTCAGAAGTTACGGTGCATTGGTTACTGACCAATATGCCGACCTCACGGCTTTTGACGGCACCGTATTAAAAGCACGTAACATCATAGCTTCTTACAATCCTGACGCTGAAGCACGCCTGTTAATCTGCGGACACTGGGATTCACGCCCATGGGCCGACAATGACCCTGACTCTGCAAACTGGCATAAGCCTGTGCTTGCAGCCAACGATGCCGCAAGCGATGTAGCTGTCATGCTCGAAATGGCCAGACTCATTGCACAAAACCCTTTAAAAATAGGAATAGATTTCATCTGTTTTGATGCGGAAGACTACGGTGCGCCTCAATGGATAAATTCCAACGAAGAGAATGACTGGTGCCTAGGTTCTCAATACTGGGCGGAAAACCCTCATAAATTCGGTTATAAGGCTCGTTTCGGAATTCTGATGGATATGGTTGGCGGACAAGGCAGCACCTTCTCTAAAGAGCTATTTTCTAAAGAATATGCCGCACAGGTGGTCGATATTGTATGGAATACAGCCGCACAGATCGGTTATGGCAATTATTTTCTGAATCGTGATGGCGGATACATCACGGACGATCATCTCCCTGTCAACCGTATTGCGAAAATTCCTTGTATAGATATTATTCCTTATTTCAGTGATGGTCCTTCCGGTTTTGGCCCTACATGGCATACTGTAAACGATGATATGGAACACATCGATAAAAATGTCCTGAAAGCGGTAGGACAAACTGTACTACAGGTAATTTATAATGAGAATCAATAAAAACACACTGTGTATTAAACCATAAAAAAATAGGATATTCAGTTTTGAATATCCTATTTTTTTAAGTTGGGCTATCCGGTTTCGAACCAGAACTAAGACGACCAAAATGTCTTGTGCTACCATTACACCATAGCCCAATCCTTAGAACTTTCTCTCGAAAGCGGTGCAAAGATATGACATTTCTGTCTACTTTGCAAGTTTTTAAAGAGTTTTTTAATCTTTCAATTCTAAATAAGCCTATTTGGCTATCAGCAAGAAATAGTTTTTCTTACCACGCTGCACCAACAGGTATTTACCATCCAGCAAGTCATCAGCATTAATAATCTGATCAAAAGCGGTAAGTTTCTCCTTATTAAGTGAAACACCTCCACCTTGAGTCATCTTACGCATCTCACCCTTACTTGGGAAACACTGAGTCATTTCTGCCATCAAATCAACAGCTTTTACGCCTGCAGACAGAGCATCACGACTAATCTCAAACTGCGGTACTCCGGCAAAAACATCAAGCAATGTCTGCTCATCCAACTTCACAAGACTTTCCTTTGTGGCCTTACCGAAAAGAATATTGCTGGCTTCTACAGCTAAATTATAATCGTCCTCACCATGAACCATAATGGTAATCTCACGAGCCAGACGTTTCTGTAAAACGCGCTGTCCGGGATCCTCATCATGTGCGGCAATCAATGAGTCAATCTCTTCTTTTTCTAACGTTGTAAATATACGGATATAACGTTTTGCGTCATCATCCGCTACATTCAACCAGAACTGATAGAACGCGTACGGACTGGTATAATCACGGTTAAGCCAGATATTTCCCTTCTCAGTCTTACCGAACTTAGTTCCGTCAGCCTTTGTCACCAACGGACAGGTCAAGGCATATACTTCACGGCCATTGGTACGTCTGATCAACTCTGCACCTGTAGTAATATTACCCCACTGATCGCTACCGCCCAACTGCAACTTACAGTTCTTATGTTCATTCAAATAAAGAAAATCATATCCCTGAAGCAACTGATAAGTAAACTCTGTGAATGACAAACCGTCACGTGCCTCACCGTTAAGACGCTTCTGCACGCTATCCTTAGCCATCATATAATTCACAGTAATATGTTTGCCGACCTCACGCGCAAAATCAAGGAAAGTAAAATCTTTCATCCAGTCGTAGTTATTGACCAACTCTGCATGATTAGGAGCATCGCTGTCAAAATCAAGGAAGCGTGACAACTGCTTCTTGATACATTCTACATTATGACGTAAAGTCTCTTCATCCAGGAGATTACGCTCCTGACTCTTGCCTGACGGGTCGCCAATCATACCGGTTGCACCACCAATCAAAGCCAACGGCTTGTGACCGCAACGCTGAAAATGTTTCAGCATCATTACACCGCAAAGATGTCCGATATGCAAAGAGTCGGCAGTAGGGTCGATACCCAAATAAGCGGTGACCTGTTCTTTAGCGAGTAATTCCTCTGTTCCGGGCATGATATTATGAATCATACCTCTCCATTTCAGTTCTTCTACAAAATTCATCGTATGATTGAAAATATTTAATAATTGACTGTTGCAAAAGTACGACCTTTCATTGAAAATTGCAACTAAAGCGTTTGTTTTTTACACCAATCTGTTTCCCTTCCGTGCACAAACCGTCTGCATGTTTTCCCAACAGACATTCCGCAGGATTTCCGGACTGACAGCTCTCAGTTCTGCAGCCTCACAATAAAGCTGTTCTACCGGACGCTCATCTTCGTCTGTCTCAAAAAATATCCGATCTGAAGGACACATCGTCAGACTACCGGAATTATAACGGAATCCGAAACTCAGATACAGTCCACAGTCCAACAATTGTCGGGCTAAATCCAGCTTACCCCGGAAACCATGAATAATGCAAGGTACCGTTATTTTTTCCGTTTTCAAGATATGAAGCAACTCCGACCAGGCACGCACACAATGAATCACAACAGGCAACCCTTTACTTCCGGCCAAAGCTAATTGACGCCTGAAAACTTCTTCCTGAAGTCGCCAGTCTGTAGACACACATTTATCCAACCCGATTTCACCAATTGCCACACAACGAGATTCATTGGCTAATCTGTCGACCTCGGCCAAGGAACGCTCCAGATTATCAAGGATGTACCATGGATGAATTCCTACAGAAAACAAATCATCCGAATCCCATTCTCCCTGAAACGGCATACGGTTCACAACAACCTGTTCCGCAACAGAAGCCGAACATCTGTGTGTATGAAAATTCAAATAAGCGTCCATCATATCTAATCAGCCAACAACTATGGCACCGGATCGTACCCGCTCCCACCCCATGGATGACAGCGCAAAATACGTCTTAACGCCAAATAAAATCCTTTAAACGGACCGTGTTTCTTTATTGCTTCTATAGCATATTGAGAACAAGTCGGTGTAAAACGACATGACGGAGGAGTCAGTGGAGAAATAAAAAGCCGATAAAACCTTATCGGTGCAATAAGCAGTCTGACCAATAATTCTTTAAATCTACTCCACAGTTTTTTCATCATGATTCGATTTTATATTCCCGTCGCCAGCAAGATGATGTTCCGATTCATCCGTTGATAAAATCCCACGACGGACCATATCTTCTGAAATTCGGTATAATAACCTTTTAAGACTGGATTCTACGTCCTCACTGGAATAAATACGGTCGGCCAACCACAGAAAAGCCACATTGACACGTATATCCGAAGATTCTAATACATCATTCAGAATATGTTTATTCTTACGATAAGCTTCCCTGATCTGGCGTTTCACCCTGTTCCGTGCCACAGCATGCTTAAAATGCCTTTTCGACACAGATATCAAGACAGATACAGGAGGAAGACCGCAATCTACCGGCAACGGCATAAATACGGCTCTTAAAGGATAAGACGACAATGACTTTCCACGGCCGGAAAACAATGCGTCTATTTGACGTTTGCTACACAAACGTTCTGATTTTCGGAATGTAAATAAATGCTTTTCTCCCATATTTCAGCCCAAATCTGTCAAAATGAAAAAACAGTCTTTAAACAAAATGAGGAATCCGCCCTTGAATATTGCAGATTCCTCACCTTTATTATTTACTCATGGCGTATTTTCCGCACATGTATCATCCTTATGAATTCTGCGCTTTGATGAAATCGTTCAACGCTGCGGTTATAGAAGGATATTTCTCTGAAGGAGCTTCCAGGTCAAGTCTCAATCCTGCATCACGAACAGCCTTGGCTGTTGTCGGACCAAAACTTCCAATTGCCACATTTCCCTGCTCAAAATCGGGGAAATTCTTCAGCAAAGAATGTATACCTGAAGGACTGAAGAAAATCAGCATATCATAATCAAATGATTCATCAGGACCAAAATCATTGCTGACTGTACGATACATAATAACCTCTTTGTGGATAAGTTTCTTTGAATCCAAAAGATTTGCAATCTCGTCATTATGTACATCTGACAATGGAACAAGATATTTTTCTGTCTTATGTTTAACCATTGAAGGCAACAAATCATCTATCTTTCCGGTCGCGCCAAAGAATACCTTACGTTTACGATACTGCACATATTTTTGAATATACAATGCCACAGTTTCTGTGATGCAAAAATATTTCATATCTTCAGGAATCGCTACACGCAGTTCCTTACACAGCATAAAGAAATGATCAATAGCATTCCTTGACGTGAAAACAATAGCTGTATAATCTAATATTGAAACTTTCTGCTGACGAAATTCTTTAGCAGTTAAGCCCTCAACCTTGATAAAAGGTCTGAAAACTAATTCCACACCGTACTTGGAAGCTATATCATAATATGGTGACTTCTCCGAAGTTGGTTTTGGCTGTGAAACCAGAATCTTCTTTATCATAAGTGTCCTAAAATTTTATAATAAAACTTTCGTTTGTGAATAAGAGTGCATACCATACACCAATGAATGGTAGTATTTCAAGGCTACAAAAGTACACAATTAAATGCAAAAGGCCATAAATTTTTGAGAAAAAGATGGTATAATACTTATAAAACAACAGTATCTTAACCCCAAAAAGTAAAAAAAGGAAAACTAACGCTGTATTTTCCAAAGACAAATTAAAATATACCGTCAACATTGCTAACGGAAAAAATAACACCCCTTCAGCCGACAGCAGAAAATAATACGCTTTTGCCCACATTCTACGCTGCTGTTTGTCAAAGAAAATCCAATTTACAAATTGATACAGGATATGTTTCAGTCCAAAAAAGCAAAGACAAACCACCACATAACTGCCCAACAAAAGATGAGAAGAAACAGCCCACATGGACATATCATAAGACTCCTGTGTGAAATCAAAAAAGAATAATCCAACAAGCAGACTGGTCTGAAACAAAAGAAATAAAGCTTCACGTTTCTCACGACCGGCTTCCTCGTCAAAAAAAGAACTTTTCTCTGTATGCATGAAAAAGAAATCAGAAAACTGTTGAACAATATATTTTCTGCTCTTTGAAAAAATATTAAGCATCACAAAGAAACAAAACAACAAGATAGCGGTAATCCAGTCATCGTTCCGCAACAAATAAGGTTCCGGTTCAGCCACTATTCCTCTCGAACGATACGGCAACTCCGGATGATAATACACCGAGTCACCAAACATCGTATCCTCATAACATGACGGAAGCTGTGTTAAATCAGCCTTCCATTTCTTCACATTCCAACCCGGAATATTCAATGTATCCGGACAAGTGGAACGAAACTTTTGCCGTTCGGGCAAATGAGCCTGTACGGCTGAATCCTGTTGGGCCGGTGTTGCATCAGCCGGAAGCTGTTGAATAATCTTCGCCACATTAAAACCATGAGAAGCCGGACGCTGAACATGATTATTAACTGAAACCTGCTGTATTGAATCTGCATTCATCTTTATATCGCTGCATACTTCTGTATTTCCTTGCTCCACAACGGCGTTGTATATAAGAACTCTACAGCCTGAAGCGGTGTCGCCGCAACGCGCCATATCTGAAGATGTTCCGGTCGCATAAAATGCTCGTCTACTGCCTTATTGAGCATCTCAAGCAAAGGATTGAAAAAACCGTCGGTATTCAAAATAATGACGGGTTTAAGATACAACCCCAGCTGCTTCCAGGTAATCACCTCCAACAACTCTTCCAACGTACCGCAACCACCTGGCAAGGCTATTACCCCATCAGATAAGTCAGCCATTGTTTCCTTACGGCTGTGCATATCAGGAGTTTCTATCAGTTCGGTAAGCCCCGTATGCTGCCACCCCTGCTCTATCATAAACGAAGGTATTACTCCCGTCACCTTTCCGCCGGCAGACAAACAAGCATCAGCGCAGGCACGCATCAATCCGGCTCTTCCTGCTCCATTAACAATCCGGATATGATGCAGGGCACATAATTCGCCTACTTCACGTGCGGCTTTGAAATAAGCCTCCGGCACTTGTGTGCTGGAGGCTGAATAAATACATACGGTTCTTATTTCATTCATTTTAAATTACAATCCAAATGTAGCCTTAATCTTATCCACATAGTCCAGTTTCTCCCATGTAAAGAGCTCAACTTCCATAGTTTTTGCCGGCATGTAACGACTATGGAACACTTTGACTACCTTCTTCGGCTGACGTCCCATATGCCCATAAGCCGCGGTTTCCTCATATATAGGATTACGCAGTTTCAGACGGTCTTCTATTGCTTTTGGCCGCAAATCAAACAACGTTGCTATTTTCTTTGCTATCTCACCGTCCGACATAGCCACATGACTACGTCCGTAAGTATTCACATAAATATTCACCGGTTTAGCCACACCAATGGCATAACTTATCTGAACCAGCATCTCATCTGCCACTCCGGCCGCAACCATATTCTTTGCGATATGGCGGGCTGCATAAGCAGCCGAACGGTCCACTTTAGAAGGATCTTTGCCTGAGAAGGCACCACCACCATGTGCTCCTTTTCCACCATAAGTATCTACAATTATCTTACGGCCGGTCAGACCGGTATCTCCATGAGGACCACCGATTACAAACTTACCTGTAGGATTAACATGATAGGTAATATGATTATCAAACAAAGCCAGCACATCCGGATTGTGAATCTCCGCAATCACACGCGGCATCAAGACATTTATCACATCCTTTCTGATGATATCAAGCATCTGCATATCGGCTTTATCCTGATTACCGTCCATAGGCTTGATAAATTCATCATGTTGTGTAGAAACCACAATGGTATCCACTCTTACAGGCTTACCATTATCATCATATTCAATTGTAACCTGACTCTTCGCGTCGGGACGAAGATAAGTCATTTCCTTACCTTCTCTACGGATTTCCGCCAAAACCTGAAGAATCTTGTGAGACAAATCCAAAGACAAAGGCATATAATTCTCTGTCTCGTTGGTAGCATAACCAAACATCATACCCTGATCGCCGGCCCCCTGATTCATGGGGTCGTCACGTTCCACACCTCTGTTTATGTCCGGGCTCTGTTCGTGAATGGCTGAAAAAACGCCACAACTTTCCGATTCGAACTTATATTCTGCCTTAGTATAGCCAATGCGACGTATTGTACGACGGGCTATCTCCTGCAAATCAACATAAGCCGACGATTTTACCTCACCGGCCAAAACAACCTGACCGGTCGTTACCATAGTCTCACATGCCACTTTTGAATCCTTGTCAAAAGCCAGCAACTCATCCAAAACCGCATCAGAAATCTGGTCAGCCACTTTGTCGGGATGACCTTCAGATACAGACTCAGAAGTAAATAAGTAACCCATTTCTACCTAATTTTTAAGTGAATAAAACAAATTAAAGAATGGGGTTTCATTGGGAAGGAATGCGTAAAGTCTTAGAAACTGAATTTTAGCATTTTTTTCTGTGGTTGCAAGCCGCCCAAATCTATCCACATTTATTTTTCAGCCGCAAAGATAGTGAGAAAAATAGATATAACTGTTATTTCGGCCATAAAACTTCTAAAAAGATTTGAAATGATTACAAAGTTTCCGTCTCATTAACCAAATACCATTTGCATCAGCCAACCGGCCATCGGTCTATAATGATAAACAACAAGACTATCCTTTTTACCCGATATTTACTATGCCATATATATCATACACATAGAGGACATGCCGCGGCATGTCCTCTATAATTTTTTATTTAACCGATAAGATTTCAGATGTAAAAAGTCTCAAACCTTCTCACATCTGTCTGTCATATACAGATTATTTTATTACTTTCTGATTCTTCTGTCCTGCTTTAAGAATATAAACCCCTTCCGGCAGATTATTCAAAGCCTTTGCATAAGCCACATTCGAACGTACAAGATGGCCTGATACCGTATAGACATCAACATTATCTGGCAGTTCTGTACATTCCGCCTGCTCCACCTTTACACCTTTTGCCGGTTTGAATGTCAGTTTGAAATTATCAAAACAGGTCCAGTCCTGAAAAGTCTCCTGCGTCTTTCTCATACCGACTTTAAGATCGGCAGCCTCTGTTAATGTACACTTCACACTGTTATTCATATATCTGTCGTATATATTAAACGCCTTATTGGCGTCACTCACACCGTTCGGATAAGTATACGGATTAAACTTATAGGCTGTTTCGTCATAAAGAGACATGAACGGAGCCTCCTCATCATTCATATACAGCTTGGCCAGCAACTGTTCCGTACCGTTAAGATAAGCTTCACTCGCCGTTGTAGAGTTTCCATTACGATAGAATCCCTGACAACTGAACACATATTCACCGGCAGGCATATTCTCAAGCAACTGATAAGTATCAAAGGTCTTGTCAAAGTGTTCGCCCACACCGGCAGATACCTGTGTAAAGCTTGTACCGCTCCAGCCATAAGTACCCTGAGCAAACTGGGGATTCTTCAACATGAAGGTCAAATCGGCAACCTCGCCTTCACCCAGATTTCCGAACAAATCGTTCAGATAATCCTCGCGCGCTTTCAACAAAACTTCATAAGCCTTCGGCAACTCAACAGCCAGTTCTTCTACGGTTGTAAAGTCCAATGCCTTCTTAGCCTCTGCTATACCGTCAAGAAGAATCTGATTCTGACTGCTTTCAGCCATAGCCTCTATCTCGGGTAAGAAAAGCATCAGCTTATCCCAGCTTTCAAGCATATGATATTCTGTTTCTGTCAGTGTCATGAACGAACCATGCTGGAAGTTTCCCGTACCTTCAAGATTAGCCGAACCCGAAATATTCAATCCTACGTGGTCTGTCTCGCAATATTTATAAGCAGAACCACCGGAATAACGCATATAATAAAGATTATATTTATCCTCGTTGATACGACGGATTGTTGACGAACCTTCCACCTGCTCGGCACCTTCGTTGGTCACATGCACAATGTCAGTCCATTCACCACCTACCAGTTTAGGACTTGTTGTCTCATAAATACCACGTGTTGTTCCGGCCGCGCCTTCTTTCTTATAATACATATGATACAAACCGTCATAAGGGTTATATACAATATCCGCATCAATAACCGAGCGTCCCGGATCAAAGAAAATACGGGGCTGTGTCAATGTTTTGAAATCACGGTCGGCATAAGAATAATAAATCTTATCATAACCATCGCCCTCGTTTGTAGAAAGCAAAGAATAATATACCAGATATTTCTCAACCGTCGGATCCCAGATAACCTGAGGCGCCCACACACGGTTGATCTTGGCATACTCCTCGTCCGTATCGTAACAGCCCGTTACTGCATCCGGATCGGAGAAAATCTGCTTACCCTTGTTAAAGTCGAACGTCACACTTTCCCAATGAATCAAATCGCTTGACTTAATCAGGTTTATACCATGATTGTTCCACACATGAGATACTGCGTTCTTCATATCGGTTGTTGTCATCAGATAACCGTCCCCTTCCTGACCGCGGGTAATATATGCGTCACGTGTACCATGCTCAATACCGGCAATCTCTTCCGTATCAAAAATCTCCGCGCCACCAAGTAAAACATCAAAACGGTGTCCCTTGTCTTCCTTGCTGCCCAATGCAAAATTGGTAATTTCAGAAGTTGAGTTCATGAAACAATACAGATAACCGTAACGGTCATCATCCGGAGCTAAAATGACAGCATGCTCTATTGTCTTGGGCTGACCATCGCCATAATCAAGAGTTGCAGTCAGTTTACCAACCTCAACCGTTTCCGAACCGGCAGCCGGCAATTGCAAAACATTAAGCTGCTGCACGCCGTTTTCTGTCTTAAACTCCACATAACCTTCCTCGGTAATGTCACAAGCCCAACTGATGGCTGTTCCCGAAGCTGTAGTAGCCGGCAATTCGGTAGAAGCATGCAGATAATTGAATTTCTTCATTAAAGAAGTCAGCTCACCATTATCAGTCTCTTTCTGCATGTCCTCTGATGAAACAGCCTTCTGAGTTGCCTGCTCATACAGTTTCTTTACCTGATCGGCTGTAAGAGCTGTAGTATAGAAATTCACATTGTCGATAAATGCTTCTGACAAGAATGCGTCATCCTCATAAGGCGAATGTCCCAAAGCGGCCATGGTCAGTTTATCTGCAAACCGGTCGGGACGTGACGTATAACTGACTTCCGACAACTTATAGCCGTCTACATAGAAACGGCCCATACCGTCTTCTACAACAAACGTCAGTGTATGCCATTTTCCGTATGACAATCCGCTTCCCGAATGCGCATATTCCTTATTATTTTCACAAAGCGTATAATACCAGTCTGTATTGTTAGCCGTATTGACCAGACCAATATATTGATCTGTACCGTTAGCCAAAGACAAAGCCCAGCAGTTATTCTTCAACGAACCTACTCCCGTCAAAAGAATGTCTGTAGTGATGGTATAATTGCCCGTCAGTTTGGCCGCTGTCTCACGAGCCATTTCCGCTCCCATATCCATCCATCCGTTCTGACCGGACATACCGGTATAAAGCGCCTTGTTACCATCGTCCATCGCCACGATGCAAGCATCACCCATCAGCTTTCCCGTAAACTGTCCGTTATCATCAGCTGCCGCTCCACTCTCAAAACTGTAAGCCACAGCCGGTTCCGGAATCTCGGGATCAGGAGTCTGATCTTCCTGAATATCCTTTACCTTCAAACGGATAATATTCAGAGAATAAGCCGGAACCTCATAATCCAGGCCGTCGGCCTCGGTTGTCAGCGTAGATTCTTTCGGAGCCACCTTATACGGTTCGGCCGTAGTATTCTCATCCTTGTTGCTTGCAGAAGAAAGCAACACGAGCGAACCGCTCTCTACCGTAGCATTCTTCACGTCAATGCGCATGGTCTGTGCATCGGCATAAGGATTGACAACCTTTATATACATCATACCTTCTTCCTTGTTCAGACTGACTGCAGTATAAACCTTCTGCTTAACGTTCAATGTAAACTGATGTTTAAGTTCACCGTCAAGATAGCAAGACACCTTGGTACCTTCTACCACAATCTTCACCTGATAAGTCTTACCGGTCTCAATCTGGCCGTCACACTGTGCCACTGTTGTTTTCGTACCGTTTGTACAAACCTCCACACCATGTTTCTTATTGCTCCATCCGCCAAGATTCCACCATGCATAATTCTTGTCATCCAAATAATTGAATGCAATAAGGAAACCTTCCGCACCGCTTATTTTAGTTGCCTCAACCTCATAAGTATACGAAGACATGCCGTCAACATTCAGCCAGCAGATATTTCCCTGCATATTCTGGTCGCCCTGTACCATGGCACCATCGTTTACTGTCCAGTTACCTCCGGTCGGAATGGTCCATTTTCCGGTTGACGAAGTAAAGTCATCACTGTATACTTCCGTTCCGTCGGCAGCCGTAAGTCTGACATTGTCAAACTTCACGGTAGTTCCCCATGTACTGAAACCTACACGTCCTACTTGCATCTCATCCGTGATATTCGTCTCGGTATAGCTCAGATTCTGTGTTCCCAGATTGTTCGGGAAAAGCTGCTGCACATAATATGACGGTGTACCATAAGAAATGGAACTGTTGAAACGAATCATGTCCGGTCTCCAGTTATAGTCATTCTCGTTGGCGAAAATAGGCGCATAGCTGTTCATAATACATACATCGGCATTACGCTCCATACCCAACATATAGACAGCCTCACCCAGTGCGGCATCCAAATTACCATACTCACCAAAATTCTGTGTAACGGCATACTCGCCCACATAAATCTTGTGCGAAGAGCGGCTGTACGAATCATATTTGTTATACTTGCTTACAAACCAGTCCGGTGAACGGTAATAATGCTCATCCACGGCATCAACCGGATACGGGTTACGCCATGAAGGATCGTCTGTACCCCACGCCTCCACATTACCGATAACCGTCATCTCGGGATAGCGTGATTTGATTGCGTTGTAGAACTGGATGTAACGCTCCGCATAATGGTCGCTCTGGTCACTGTTGTTCTCCGAAGAGAAATTATAATTTTCATTTCCGATTTCTATCAGGCGCAGGTTGAACGGCTCCGGATGACCATTGGCCGCACGCTTGGCTCCCCAGGTTGTAGTCACATCGCCGTTACAGTACTCTATGGCGTCGAGAGCTTCCTGAATATACTCTTCAATCTTGTTATATGGTTCATACCAGCCATGTCCCATACCCATATTGACCACAAAGAGCGGCTCGGCACCGAGGTCTTCGGTCAACTGAAGCATTTCGTGGAAACCCATACCATCGCTTACACGGTAATTCCAGTTCACATTACGGTGACCCGGACGTTCCTCAATCGGACCAATGGTATTCTTCCACTCAAAACGGTTGGTCTTGTTTGATGACCATACACCTTCAATATAGCATCCGCCGGGGAATCTGACAAACGACGGATTGGCTGCCTCAAGCATCTCCGCCAAATCCGGACGACAACCGTTCGGACGGTTCTTATAAGTCGGCGGGAACAGACTTACCATATCTACGGTAATTGAACCGGCCGAAGAACCGGTCAGCGAGAACCAGCCTTTCGTGTCGTCTCCCGTAGCCGTAATCTGTGTGGAATACTTGGTCCACTTGTCCGAAGCAGTGACTTCTACGGTAGCCTTACCTATTTCTGCCCCCTCGCTGTTCAGCAAAGCTGTGGTCAGTGTGCCGCTCCACGACGGAGAGAGCACCCAGAAGTTACAGGTATAAACTCTGCCGTTCACCATATTTATACCCCAAAAACCTTCGTTCTTCACACCGTCACCGGCTGCATTAAACTGCACGGTCAGTGCCTTACCCTGAACACTGTTCATCAGATTCTCACTCGTAAGCGTCATCTTACCCGTACCCACGGTCCACCAGTGGTCCGGATTGTTGACATTGTCCTCGAACGAACGGTTATGTATCAGTTCGGCATATAAACCGCCATCACCGGCATGGTTAATTTCCTCGAAGAAAAGACCATAATGTCTTTTTCCGATATCGCAGGTCGCGCGCGAGGCGTCAATCTGCATGCCAATAGGCTGCGCGGCCAGTCCGGCACCCAAAGTGCAGCCTATCAGACAGCTGCAAAGTCTTTTCAGCATTTTTTTATCCATAAAAATTAGTTTTTGAAACCTCACGGCAGAAGCCGTAAGCCGTTTCAGGTTAGTAAATTAAATTAATGATTATCCAAACTATGTTTTTCATACCGGCACCATACTCATACTCCCCCAAAGCCAGACTTTAAGAAAAGCTGAGTTGTATGGTAAGACCGGTCAACGTGTTTTATCCAACGAATGACAGACATCCTTGTTCAATGCCTTTATCCGTTCAACATCCATCTTCATCACCTTCCGGTCATAGGTCATCAGTCCGTTCACCTCCATTTCCACATCGGTGGTCTGGGTATAGACTGCGGCAGAGAAACCTTTTGGAATGAGTCTTTTCAAATCCTTGATATACTTCTCATACTGGTCGGTCACTTCCTTAGAGCTTCCAAACTGAATATATCCCCAGTTACGGTTCGGCTCCCACAAATGCTCTTTCAAAGCCAATCCTATGCCACCATATTCGCCCAGCACCGTAGCACGCTCGGAGTCGTAAAGATACAATTCGGGACCGGGATAATTGTGCAGGTCGAGCATGTCGCCGCAACGGTAGTGGTTGCCGCCGCTCGCCGGATTGACAAGCCGTGTGGGATCGTAGTTCTTGGTCCATTCCACAATTTCAGGGGTCTTGAACTGTCCCCAAGCCTCATTGAACGGAACCCACGTGCATATACAGGGATAAGAATAAAGCGCGTCGATAATTTCCTTCCATTCCTTGCGGTAGCAGGCTTCCGACTCCGCGCTGCGCACCATCTCCTCACCATTGAAATATCTGCGGTTCTGCCACTGCGGATTCCGGTCGCCGCTCGGCATATCCTGCCACACCAGTATACCCATACGGTCGCAGTAAGTATACCAGCGTGCCGGTTCCACCTTGATGTGCTTGCGTATCATGTTGAAACCCATGTCCTTGGTCATCTTGATATCATACTGCAGCGCCTCGTCGGTCGGTGCCGTATACAGCCCGTCCGGCCACCAGCCCTGATCGAGCGGACCGAACTGGAACAATGGCTTATTGTTCAATGCCAGGCGCACCACTCCCGACTCATCACGCATGGTTGAGATCTTACGCATCGCCGCATAACTGTCCACCTCGTCCATCAGCTCTCCGTGACGCCACAAACGCACTTTCAAATCGTAAAGGAATGGAAAATCGGGACTCCACAACCTGAAGTTACCGGGCATCTGAATGTCGGCCCGCTGACCGTTTATGCTTTTAGCCGAAGCCACAATTACATCGCGGTCGTAAACCACAACCTCTACCACATCAGCATCTTTACGGTTCTGCACCGACGCGTCTACATACAGTAAACCCCGGTCAATATCCGATGCAATCTTAAGCCGGTCAAAATGTACTTCGTTAACCGTTTCCAGCCATACCGTCTGCCATATACCGCTCACCGGTGTATACCAGATGCCTTCAGGTTTGTTCACCTGCTTGCCGCGAGGCTGATATCCCGCATCTGTCGGGTCCCATACCCTTACCACCAATTCGTTATGGCCTTTTTTATTCAAGGCCTCGGTTATATCGAAAGAAAAAGACGTGTATCCTCCGCTGTGATTTCCCACCTTTATGCCATTCACCCATACATCAGTCTGCCAGTCAACAGCACCAAAATGCAACAGCACCCGCTGACGGCGGGTTTTCAGATTGACATCAAAATAACGTGAATAAACAATCTCCTCGTCTGTACCCACACGACAACCAACTCCCGAAAGAGCAGACTCAATGGCAAAGGGTACCAAGATTTTTCCGGCCGAAACCACTGTGCCCGGCTGATTTCTTTTAACCAGTTTATACTGCCATAATCCGTTCAGATTCTGCCAGTTTTCACGTTCCATAATAGGACGCGGATATTCAGACAAGACATTTGACGTATCAATCTGTACCGCCCACGGTGTCATAATCCGGTCACCGGCCGGTTTCCATTGACCAAAAACAGATGATGTGCATAGTGTACACAACACATACATTAAGAACTTTTTCATATATCAGATTTAAGAGGTTTAATATCGGTGCGTTTATATCTTACAAAGATATAAAATTATATATTAAACCACACAATCTGAATGATTTAAAACACATCTGATTATTAAAAATCAATCTCTCCACACTTTAGCTTTCATCAATCCGTCACCATATTGTTATGATTTTTTATACACTATTTCTATCCTGCAATCAAATTCAAAGATTAAAATATATGACAACTCTTCTGAAAGACTTTCCTGACCGTAGACATACAGATTCATCATTATTTGCATAACCTTTCCCGGCAAAAAATCATCGTTCTCACATTAAAAACAGATTTTCAAATCACACTTCGCAGTCTGGTCTTAAACAAAATGTAAATACATATTACCGTCAAGGGAATACCTGACAAGCATTTTTCTTTACACACAAAAATTACTGAGATTCTACATTAAAAATAAACAAACAAAAGTCTGTTATTCACAGAAGGACATAACAAGTAAGACGAACACCCGTACAAAAACACATACTTGACTAATAATCAGATTAATAAACCCGTATATTGTAATATTTATATCACACAAGAACAAAAAAGTTTTTCATCCTTTAAAACGCATACGGTTACGAGTTTTTTTGTATACGGTTACGAATTTCATCCTATACTGAAACGAACTTTTTTCCGCACGGTTACGGTGACACCCGTTACCGTATCAAAATATATTTCCGCACGGTTACCGAAAAATTCGTAACCGTATGCGTTTCATCCCAAAAAGTGGGTTTCAAGTAACAGAAAAAAATATCCTTACACATCCATTATAAAGGAATCTAACAAGTAAAAATATTTCTATTTTAGAAAATGTATCAAAAACTGATTGTCACAAGAAGCCAAATAAAAAAACAGAGAAAATCCTCCCGATATATCGGATATACGCACTGTTTTCAATATTTTAACCAAACAGAAGGAAAAAACAAAGAAAAACAGGATATATAAAATTATCACATTTAGCAATTTTCATTGATTTAGATATAAATATAACACAGCAAACAACTATTCACTTCTATTTATAACAGCGAACAGACAGAAACAACAACATTATGACACACCAACAAAGTATAGAAAAAGCCACCCAAAAGAAAGAAAAATATGTTTTTAAAGGCTTTTATATCGCTTTTAGACCTATTGTTGACATAATTCCGACTTCGGAGAATATCTGCAAATAAAATAATTTTTTTAAACAGACTGGAAGCTAATCAATAACACACCAAAAAAAGCAATGTAAAACTATAAGTAATCATAACAGCTACTATAAAGCCGAATATGAACAACACAAACCGGAATATAAAGATTGTCATTGGTCGTGCGGCACATAAGTTTTAGTTTAATCATTCAGAATACACTACAACCAAATGATAATAGGATAATCAACATATATATTCAAGTCTTCAGTAGGCAAGATACAAAAAAATTCCCCTATTCTCATATTCTCCTTATTGGAGAAAAAGCAGAGAATAAGGGATTCTTTTTCAGTCACGACGTTCGTTGTAGATGCCGATTTCGTTCAAGTACATGCGGTCGTTAATGTCTTTTTTGGTAAAAGTAACTTTTACCTTGTTTCCCCAAACTTCATCGAATCGATGTACTTTCACTTTTCCATTTTGAGGTTGCACCGGTATGTCATGCCATACCCCGTCTTTATGATAAGAGAACCGGTAACCGGTGAAACTTTCGTTAGGGTCGTACAACGTAATCATGTTGAATGGACGGGTGCGGTCCAATTCTACTTCAAACCAAGGGGTTTTTACCCGTTTATTAGAATGCCATGCCGAACCGAAATTGTCGTCATTAGCAAAATCCATAATATTGGAATCGTGACTCCAGCTCGAATTGGCAGGACGATGTTTGGCTATGTTTTCTGCCGTAACAGGACGTTCGTAATCGCCGAGTTTCATTTCTCCGCCTTCTTTTCCTTTCCAAAGACGACCTATTTCCTTCAGGGCTTTTAACGCATTGTCGTCAATAAGCCCGTCACGGTTGGGAGAAATGTTGAGGATGAAAGTGCAGTATGCCTGATTGAAAGGTATAAGATTCTCATTAACAAGCCACTCGGGCGACTTCACGTCTGTAGTTGGGAAGTCGCTTTTCCAAAACCAAGACGAGTTCAGAGGCAGACAAGAGAGAGCCGGCATGCGGTTGGTATCTTTGGAAATATGCTGTCCGGCATTCTGTTCAAACGATTTGATGTCGGTATAGAACAACGCATCCTGTGGATATTTGGCCGAATTCAAGTCCATGACAAGGCAATCGGGCTGCAATTGTTTAATAAAATGATATATGTCATCAAACGGTATTTCTTCGTAGGAAATGCGCGACCATGGCGCATCCCAACCGTCGATAATCAATGCGGATATAGGGCCGTAATTGGTCAGCAGTTCTTTTAACTGGGCTTTTATCAAGTCGATGTGATTACGGTTGATATATCCCGGACGCAAACGGTGATGGGTGTCGAGTATGGAATAATACAACATAACGTCCAATCCTTTCTTACGGAACGCATCTACATACTCACGTACCACGTCACGCTTCAAAGGGCTGTGCATGACGTTGTAATCCGTGGTTTTCGTGTCCCAGATGCAATATCCGCTGTGGTGTTTGGTAGTCAGGCATCCGAATTTCATTCCTGCGCTCAAAGCTGCTTCTGCCCATTGGTTACAATTAAGTTTTTTGGGATAGAAGGTTTCAGCCGGAGTATCGGGATCGGGCCAATCCTCGTCCACAAACGTAGGCATGTTGAAATGAATGAACATGCCGAATTTCTCATCCACGAACTTCTGTTGCATGGCTTTCAGGTTATCCTGGGCATAGATTGTATTCCATACCACACAAAACAGCATGAGCACCATGCTTCTTAAACCTTTTCTCATAAATAGTATGTTTTTAATAGTTATAGAAATAGTTTCTGTATCAAGGCAAAGGTATATATTCTATTAACTTTTAAAAGCCAACATATGATTCAAAGAATATAATAGCTGCGCCATAAGCCGTTTTATGCGCATCACAAGATGATGCAACGACAAAAAATATAAAATACAAAACTGATTAAAAATCCACGTTAACCGGTATACCAAGACACATGTATACCCAATTATGAGATAAATGCAAGACACATCATACATGCCGAAAATGAACAACACAAAAACAAAAAAGCCAACCGGTCTGAAATATACCGGTTGGCTCATCATATATTATTTTATATTAGTCTGAAATGTTTCTTATCCGGCACAGAACACTGTAGCCCAGTTAAACAGTCCTTCGTAAATCACGCTCAGCAGTCCCAATACGCAAACACCGGCAAAACAAAGCCACATGCATATGCGTGATGTACCTCCTACACGGAAATACTGAACCGCAGGTACACCACCTTCGGGTTCCTCTATATACATGGCTTTCACTACCAAAAGGTAATAGTAAAGCGAAATAACGGTATTGACCAAAGCTACAAACACTGTGGCCCACCATCCTGAATGGAACGCAGAAGAGAATATGAAGAACTTAGAGAAGAAACCTGCAAACGGCGGAATACCGGCCAGTGAGAACAGACACAACGTCATCAGGAAAGCCAGACGCGGATTGGTGCGGTACAGACCACGATAATCATCGCGGTTGACCAGACGGCCGTCGCTCTCCTCCTCTATGGCGCCAATCACAGCAAACACACCTACATTGGCTGCCACGTAAATAACCAGATAGAACACCACTGAGGCCATACCCTGTGCCGAACCGGCCAGTACGCCAAGCAACAGATAACCGGCCTGAGAGATACTACTGAATGACATGAAACGTTTCATGTTGTTCTGCAACAAAGCCATCAGGTTGCCGATGGTAATGGTTATCATCACCAGCAAAGACAGCGCATAGCTCCACTCCCGGGCTAACGGTGCGAACACATGATAAAGAATGCCGCCCAAAGCTACGGCCGCTGCACCTTTTGAAATGACGCTCAAATAAGCCGATACGGTGGTCGGCGCGCCCTGATAGACATCTGCCGTCCACAAATGGAACGGTACAAGACTCATTTTAAAGCCGATTCCGGCAATAAACAGAGCCAGGGCATATTTCACCATGGCACTATCCTGCATGGCGGCTGTAATGTCGGCAAAATACAGCGTACCGCAACTTCCGTAAAGGAAAGACAAGCCGTAGAGCAGGAATGCAGACGAGAACATGGAACTCAAAATGAATTTGGCTCCGGCCTCGGCACAATTGTGACGGTATTTGTCCAAAGCCACAATGCAGGCCATCGGTATACTGGCCAGCTCAAGACCAAGATAGAACAGAAGAAAATGTCCGGCAGTCAGCATAAAGAACATGCCAAGCAGAGTACAGAGAGTCAGCACATAGAACTCACCACGCTTGAAATGCGTATCCTTGCGGCTCAGCCAGCGGTCGCTCTGAAGGAACACAAGCAATGTTCCGGCTGACAGAACAGACTTTACAATAGACATGAATGGCGTGTTGATATACATACCGCCAAACAGCACACGTGTATCGGGTGTCAGATTGAGTATCACCTGCACAGCCATCAGTACACAGAGTAAGGGGTGAAGCCAGCGCTTACGGAGCGAACCCATGAAAAGGTCGGCAATCAGCACGAGCAGAATCACCATCATCAGCCATAACTCGGCGTGCAAAGATAAAATTGCAAATATATTCATTGTCTTTCTATATTTTTATTCGTTAATACTCTGTGTCTCATCCGGCAATCATGCTGACCACGGCTTTAGACATCTCGCTGATACCTTCAGAAAGCGAAGCGGTTGGTCCGCATGCTGTCACCGCTGAAGTGACACGAGATATGATGGGTTCCACACCTCCGCTTATCATGTCGCTTACCCACCACGGCGCAAGACCAAGACCGGCAACGGCTACAATCAGACAAATCACAGCAAAACGCTCATCCCAGGTGGCATCGGTCAGTTTGAGATGTTCCTCATTGGTACAGGTACCGTAAAGAATACGGCCAACCACACGAAGGATATAAACCGCCGTAATCACAATACTGGTTGTGGCTATAATGGTACAGGTTCTGTGGAACGTGTCGGTATGTTCAAACGAACCTACAAACACTGTCATCTCGGCAATGAAACCGCTAAGACCCGGCAAACCTAGGTTGGCCAGACCGGCAATGACATAGCCTACTGCCAGGAAAGGCATAATCTTCATCAAACCGCGAAGCTGACGGACGTCACGTGTATGCGTACGGCCGTATATCATACCAATGAGCGCGAAGAAGAGTGCGGTCATCAAACCGTGGCTCAACATCTGAAGTATGGCACCGGTACAACTGACACGGGTCATCATCAGCAAAGCGAAAAGTACAAGACCGCAGTGGCTTACCGAAGAATAAGCGTTGATGTATTTCAGGTCAGTCTGTACCACAGCGCTCAACGCACCGTAAACCACAGAAATGGTTGTCAGCACGAGAAAGACGTTACCCCACATGGCCGCGCCTTCGGGCATCAGATACATGGCCACACGGAAACAACCGTAACCACCCAGTTTCATCAGTACTCCTGCATGCAACATACTCACAGCCGTAGGTGCTGAAGCATGACCGTCGGGGCTCCATGTATGGAAAGGGAACAGCGCGCCAAGCACACCGAATCCGACAAATATCAGCGGGAAGAAAATGTGCTGTATCTGAGACGGAATATGACGTTGTGCCAACTCGATGACATTCATCGTATCGGCTCCCGCACCGTAATAAATACCAAGAATACCTATCAAAAGGAAGGCAGAACCACCCATCAACATCAGCGTAAGCTTCATGGCCGCATATTCCTTACGACCGCTACCCCAGACACCGATAAGCAGATACATCGGAATGAGGGCAACCTCGTAGAACATGAACATGGTGAAAAGGTCGGTTGATATAAAGAACCCGAACACACCGAGGCTCAGCAGTGTGAACCACATGAAGTATTCCTTGGTGAGCGGTTTAAGACGCCAGGAAGCAAATGTACCTGTGAAAACGATTATCGCGCTCAGCAGTAACATGACTACCGAAATACCGTCGACACCTACGGAATAGCAAATGTTCAACGGAGCAAACCATGTCACGCTGTCGGTCAGAAACATTTCATCTGTCGCGCCGGCATGACGCCACTGCAGATAAGTTACCGTGAGCCACACAGACATGGCCAACAGGAACGAAGCGCCGGTTACCATCACGCCACGTACCTGATTCACGCTACGCGCCAGCCAAAGCGCCAGCAGCATGAGTAACGGAATCAAAACATAAAGACTTAATATATTCATACGTTTATGCGTTTATTTTCTTGTTTTAACAGCGGGCGGGGACTGTTCATCCGTCACCCTGTTTCATTTTAAAAGGCCAGCATGAAAAGTGCTATGGCAAGAATACCGACAAAGAACCAGATGATATAACTCTGGATTTTTCCGTTCTGCATAGGTTGCACTTCTTCGGCAGTAGCGTTGGCACCCCAGGCCATGAAATTCAGGAACTGGTCGATGACATGACGGTCGAACCATGCCAAAGGACGGGATACGCCACGGAAGATGATTCGCTTGGTTACAAAGAGCCAAACCTCATCCATATAGAAACGGCGGTAAGCCGCACGGTGCAACTTCGGGAAACGGCGTGCCAGCATATCGGCCACCGGCTGCTGGTCGCGCAAATACATCCATGTAGCCAACAGGATAGCACATACAGCTACAATCACACTGGTTACAGCTACACTGGTTTCGAGATGGATGTCATAAATCTGACCGTCAGATGAAATGAAATGACCGAAAGGAATAAAACCGGCCACACAGGTTATAGCAGCAAGGAACATCAACGGGAAAGTCATGGTGAGAGGACTCTCATGCGGACGATGTGCCTCGTGCAGGGCCTTGTTCTCGTGTCCCCAGAAGATGCAATAATAAAGTCTGAACATGTAAAAGGCAGTCATACCGGCAATGACGGTCATAACCCAACCTACCAAAGCGCTGTAACGGAAACATGCGGTCAGTATCTCATCCTTTGAGAAGAAGCCTGAGAACGGTGGAATACCGGCAATGGCCAGACAGGCAATAAGGAAAGTGATATGGGTAACCGGCATGTATTTACGCAAACCACCCATGGTACTCATCTCGTTGCTGTGTACGGCATGAATAATACAACCTGCTCCAAGGAACAGCAAAGCCTTGAACATGGCATGTGTAAACAGATGGTACATTGAAGCCATATAACCCAGGCCGCCCATATGCGGGTCACTTGATGTGCAAACACCGAGAGCCACCATCATGAAGCCAATCTGTGAGATGGTTGAGAAGGCCAGCACACGCTTGATATCGCTTTGCGCACAGGCAACAGCCGCAGCATAAAAAGCAGTGAAAGCACCGACAGCCACAATGATATGTAATGTGTCGGGAGCAAAGACAATATAAATAGGAAAAAGACGGGCTATCTGATATACACCGGCCACAACCATGGTAGCCGCATGAATAAGGGCAGACACCGGAGTAGGACCTTCCATGGCATCGGGCAACCAGATGTGCAACGGGAACATCGCACTCTTACCGGCACCACCGATAAACATGAGTCCAAGCGCAAGCGGCATCATCATGCCACCCTGCATCAATGCTGTTTCAGACGGTGAGAACTGGAATGTGCCCAACGCATAACCGTATACCAGAATACCGATAAGGAATCCCAGGTCGGCAAAACGTGTCACAATAAACGCCTTCTTTGAAGCCGCAATAGCCTCGGGCTTGGTATAATAGAAACCGATGAGCAAGTAAGAAGACACACCCACAAGTTCCCAAAAGACGTACATCTGGAAAATATTGGTGGCAACCACAAGTCCGAGCATTGAGAAGGTGAACAGGCTCAGGAAAGCATAGTAACGCTGAAAACCTACTTCGCCTTTCATATAACCGAAAGAATAGATATGAACCATCAGTGATACTGTACTTACCACCACCAACATCATGACAGACAGGGGATCGATAAGCAGTCCCATATCAATGTGCAAATCACTGTTGAAAGGCAACCACTCTACATTATAAGGCATGAGGGGCGCCAATGTACCGTCGGCCTGCCGAGGCATACTGAAATAATCAGCCGCAGCCCACCATGACAGCACTGCAACGGCCACAAGAGAGAGCGTACCGATGATTCCGGCCGTCTTGTGTCCCATCTTCATGCCTGCAAGCGCCAATACCAGAAAGCTGAGTACCGGCAGCAGCAGAATAAAAATCGTATAATCCATATAGATATTTTGTTTGATTACAAATTATTAATATCAACCTTTCAACTGGTTGATGTCATCTGTATTAATGCCGCTCATGTTTCGGTAAACATTAATCATGATGGCAATAGCCACAGCTGTCTCGGCAGCAGAAATGGCAATGCCGAAGAGGGCAAAAAAATGTCCCTCGAGCGCACCGGGGAAAAGAAAACGGTTAAAGACGGCAAAATTGATATTGACGGCATTAAGCATCAGTTCCACACAAAGAAGCACCGCCAGCAGACTTCGGCGCGTAAAAAAACCGTAAACGCCGCAAAACATCATGATGGTGCCCGGTACAAGATAAAACAATAAATTGAGTTCCATATTTCTTCAGCGTTGAATGCTATATGTTGTTTTTAATTAAATTAAAAGTCTCTCTAAAAGCCTCAGCATGAACTGAATCAGCGTTTACGCGCAATCATCACCGCACCGATGATACAGGCAAGAAGCAACACACTGATTACTTCAAACGGCAAAACGAACTGGTATTTCTCGGGACCAACCAAAGCATCGCCAATCTCAAGCGGAGACAGTTCATAACCTTCGGAGATACCCTGACGGGTAAAACCGGCATTGAAGAGTAACCAAAGCGTCAGCGCCGCACCGGTCAACGTCGTTGCCAACACGGCAGTAGCCTTGCCCTTTTTCAAACGGTTTCTCACACTCACTTCTGAACGGGTAAGCAGGATTGAGAACACATAAAGCACTACAATACCTCCCGCATAAACTGTAATCTGCACCGTACCCAGGAACGTATAGCCCAACATGAAATAAAATGCAGCCGTGCAAAAAAGCACCACCAGCAAGGCTGTGACAGCCCTGAGTATACGCTTAGCCATCACTGTAGCCAACGCTCCGGCAATCATAAGCAGCGCTACTACAAAGAATGCGGCTTGTTGAAATGTTATTTCCATATCTTAAATAGAGGTTTATTTTCTGATTTCATTATCGGAGAAGGGATATTCCCGTCACTCCTTTGTTTATTACTCTCCGTTGCTGATTCGTGTTCCGTTCTCAGCCCATTTCTCATTCTTCGGCTGGTCGAGCCTCATCTTAAGATGTTCGCGGTTGAACACAGCATTTTCAAAATGGTTATTGAAACGAATTGCACCATGAGGACAAACATCTACACACAAACCGCAATAAATGCAGGAACCCAGGTCGTAATGATAAGCAGTAAGCTTTTTCTTCTTCTTGCCTTCTTCATTGACAACCCATTCAGACTCTATGCTGATTGTACCGTTAGGGCAGGCGTTCTGACACAGACCGCAAGCTACACAAAGCCACTGACCGTCTTCACCGGCTACCATCTGGAGCTGCGCTCTATGACGCTCGGGCACCTTCAGTGTTGTATGTCTGTTCTCAGGGTACTGCTCAGAGACCTTCTTCTGCACCATCACGCGCATGGACGTATTCATACCTACAAAAAGGCTTTTCGTTCCACGAAGATATCTTCTGACATATTTTTTAAAACTACCACTCATTTCCTTATTTATATTTGATTGATTTTTCATCATCGCCACGAACGCCAAACACTAACATTCAGAGGCCACGACTGTTGATTAGAGTTTTCTTAATTACAATACCCATCCGTAAACCTTACAGATGACCGTAGCCATCATAATGACCAATGACAGTGGCATGAGGTATTTCCACTCCAGGGTCTGAACCTGGTCGATACGCAAACGAGGGAATGACCATCTGATCCACATCAGAAGAAAGACCACAGCAAATGTCTTGCCTACAAACCATACGGCTCCCGGAATGGCATCCATCACGCTATTTAATCCGTCAAGTCCGGGAATATGAAACGGCATCCATCCGCCGAGGAAGAGTGTGGTTGCAATACCTGACGTAATGAAAAGATTCAGATATTCTGCCAGATAGAAAAATCCGAAGTGCATACCTGAATATTCCGTATGGTAACCGGCTGTCAACTCCTGCTCGGCTTCAGCAAGGTCGAACGGACCACGGTTGGCCTCGGCATTACCTGAAATCAAATAAATCAGGAAAGCCAAGACTGTCAGAATATGACCTTTGAAGAGGTTCCACAATCCTTCCTGACTTTCTACAATACCGGAAATACTCATCGTACCGCTCAAAGCTACCACTGCTATAACAACAATACCCATGGAAAGTTCGTAACTAATCATCATGGCGCCGCTTCGCATGGCACCAATCACAGCATATTTGCTGTTACTGCTCCATCCGGCCATCAGAATACCCAATACACCCAGACCTGAAGCAGCCAAAACCAACATCACACCAACTTCGTAATCGAGTAAAGGCGCTCCGTTATGCCATGGCAGGCAGGCGAAACTGATAAACGAACCGGCAATGACAAAGAAAGGGGCAAGCTCATACAACAAATGGTCGGCATTGTTAAGTCTGATGATTTCTTTTGTCAGAATCTTAATCACATCGGCAGGTACCTGTAAAAGTCCGCCTTTACCGCCTACACGGTTAGGACCGATTCGACACTGAAAAGCTCCACAAACACGGCGCTCCATATAAATCAAAATAATAGCCAGAACCGCATATAACAAAATAAGCCCGACAACAAGGCAGAGACCTTCAATCGCAATGGCCGCTTTCTCTCCTACCGCTCCGTCAAGCACTTCATGAAAACGGCTTGCCAAGGGGGCTAAACTATAATAATCCGTAGTAAAATTCATACCGTTTATTTTATCTCATTTTACTTATTTATCGGTCTATATCAGGAATCACAAAATCGAGTGTACCACCAATGGCAATCAAGTCGGCAATCTTTCCGTCACGACAAACCGTATCCATGGCCTGTACCAATGGTAAACCTGTAGAACGGAAATGTAATCTGGCCGGTGTCTTTCCACCATCGCTCACAATACATACACCAAACTCACCACGACTGGCCTCAACCGACGCTGTATATACACCTGCCGGCAGTTTGATAATGGCCGGAACCTTGGCACAAACCGGTCCTTCGGGCATCATATCAGCCAACTGGTCGAGAATGTTACATGATTCCAGTATCTCGTCCATTCTGACTTTATAACGGTCGAACGAATCACAGTGTGTATAGGTAATTTCCTTGAAGTTCACCCGGTCATACCAAGCATAAGGATGTCTTTTACGTACATCGTTGGCCCAACCTGTAGCACGGCCCGTACCTCCGGTAGTACCGATACTGATGGCGTCTTCCTTAGTCAGAATTCCGACACCCATCAATCGATTCTGTGCAATGACATTACTGGTCAGAATGTCATTGTAGTCTTTAATCACGCTACGCATTCTCTTTGTAAAGGCTCTAACCTTGTCAAGAAAATCGGGTTGCACGTCGGCCTGTACGCCACCGTATCTGTAATAATTCTGAATAAGGCGTCCACCGGTTGTCTCTTCCATGATATTCAAAATCATCTCCCTTTCACGGAAACCATAGAAGAACGGTGTAAGGGCACCCATATCCATAGCAAGACAGGAAAAGAACAAAAGGTGTGAATCAATACGCTGCAACTCGTCCATCATGGTACGGATACACTGTGCGCGTTCGGGTACTACTATGCCGGCAGCCTTTTCCACACAAAGACACAAAGCATGTCTGTTCTGATGTGCACTGAGGTAATCCAAACGGTCGGTCATGGCCAAAGCCTGTTTGTAATCACGCTTTTCACACAGTTTCTCAATACCACGGTGAATATACCCCAAAATAGGGTCTACTTTTGTAACCGTCTCACCTTCTATTGAGGTTCTCATTCTTAATACACCATGAGTAGAAGGATGCTGCGGCCCGATATTGACCACAAAATCGTTTTCACCGAAAACCACACGCTTTTCAGCTACAACTTCACCTTTTTCATTTAATGTATAGCAGGTTGTGGTATCTGCATTATACTCATTGCCGGGCATCTCATCACGCTCATCCATCACATAATCCTTGCGAAGGGGATATCCGTGCCAGTCTTCTCTCAAGAAAAGGCGGCGCATGTCTGGATGATTAAGAAAACGCAAACCGTAGAAATCGTATACTTCTCGTTCTTTAAGCATAGCAGCCTGCCATACTCCGGTTACAGAAGGCATCCAGTCGGCAGTCACCGCCTTCAATACTACATTGACGCCGTCGGCAGTGCGTTCCATAAAATAATAAACACCAGTCTTACCGTCACCCTCATCGGTACCCATCAGATCACGGAGAAAATCCATTCCGGCCTCATCTCTTAACGCAAGACATACTTTTGCTACAGATTCGGGAGTGACTTCCCATATTTTCTCAGCCGCAGACTGTGCGGTTTCCTTATCAGTTGTTTCTGTCTCGCTTCCGATTAACCGGGCCTGCGGACATACTTTTCTTATCACCGTTTCAGGTAAAGCAACCGTCATATTTGTCATGTTACTCATCTTTGTTTTCTTTTTCAGTCTTCTTGAATTTATTGGCGATAAATGGTTCCACCTTGATTTTACGCTGTAACTGCATCATACCGTAATAGAAAGCTTCGGGTCTTGGAGGACAACCCGGAATATAAACATCTACCGGCACAATCTTGTCAATACCGTCTACCACATGGTACGATCCCTTGAAAGGACCACCGGAAATGGTACAGCCACCAACAGCAATCACGTATTTCGGCTCAGCCATCTGATCGTAAAGACGTTTCAGAACCGGTGCCATTTTCTTTGTAATGGTACCTAACACCATAATCATATCGGCCTGACGGGGTGAGTTACGGGTAACCTCGAAACCGAAACGCGCCATATCGTAACGTGCCGCACCCAATGCCATGAACTCTATGGCACAACAGCTGGTACCGAATGTCAAAGACCACAATGAGTTGCTTCTGGCCCAATCTATGAATTTGTCTAACCAACCGACAACAACCCCTGCTCCTGTTGCATTAAGTTCCTCAGCCAGTCTGACAATCTCACTGTTGTCGCCCATTTCTTCCCATTTCATATTTGAAATGGCAGCTCTTTTCTTTATTTCCATTCCAAAGCTCCTTTCCGCCAAGCATAAGCCAGACCTAAAACCAAAACCGTCATGAACAGTCCGATACTTAACATACCGTAAGCAGCTCCCATACGTCCTATACGTACAGCCCATGGAAACAGAAATACTGTTTCAATATCGAACATGAGGAACAAAATGGCATACAGATAATATCCAACCTTAAACTGCATCCAGGCTCCACCACGTGAAGGCATACCACACTCATACGGCTCACCTTTTTGTTTGTTGTAACTACGTGGCGCTACAATACGTGCCACCAACAATGCTGCCCCGACCAACACTATTGCGGCCAACAGGACAATGGATAAAATAATAAAGTCCGTCATTATTCAGTTTATTAATTTATTATTTCAATCGTAAGAATCAGACGTTCACTTACGTCTACACTATTAGAATAATCAGATAAAAAACATATAAGAAAAGAATTATCGCAGTAATGCTGTCCTTATATTATCAGTTTGAATAAGAATTCGTCAGACCTGCCAGCGACATAAAAGGCTGTCCGAAGTCTGACACAAAAGTTTTTGTTTACTGTCTTTCCCGTAACTAATAACAGAAGACGGAACAAAAAAATGATAGTACGACGAAGCGCGATGAATCGCAATATACTTTAAAAGTGAATTTTCACTTGAATTTTCATTTGCAGCTCCCATTGTATATGGAGCTATAAAAAGAGAAGAAAAGAAATAATAAGGTACCTTAGCTTCTATCTCCTCGTTTTCTTCAGTAGATATAACGGTCTGTAATACATCCTTTTTTTCTATGAAGGAAACTTCGGAAAAAGATTGCTGAAAAATGGTATCAGGCGCATAAGACAGAAAGCCAATAACCAACAAGGCTATTGACAGACACAACCGTACAACCCGTTTTAAAACATTTCTCTCCATAAATCTGACTGCAAAGATAGAGAGAAAATTAGTAAAATAAACGTTTTTATGGGTTAAAATACATGAGACTGCTTATAAAAATTCACTGTTTAGCAGTTTTCGGGTTAAAAATATTAATCTGTAACCTGATTTGTATTAAGCAACCAAAATATCGAATAATATATCAATCAAACAATATCACGCTACTGATTATTTGTTTATAAAAAGAACTTATAAACCGCAAAAATTAAATTCTTTATATCATCTGCAAAGTAATGTACATACCTTATCTTGAAAATCACGGGCTTTTTTTGAGGAATCTACACCTTGATTCAATATACAAAAGGCTAATCTATGCCCATTATCAGCCATTGCATAACCTGCCAATGATATCACGCCTTCAAGGGTTCCGGTTTTGGCATGCACATTACGATAAGCCGCTCCCCTTTTCATCCTGTTACGCAAAGTTCCATCCACTCCGGCTACCGGCAACGAAGCATAAAGATGAAGAAATATTTCTTCATTATGATAGGCATAACGCAAAAAAGCGATTTGGACAGCAGGAGTAAGATAATTGTAAAGCGATACCCCGCTACCGTCTGCTACCAACGCATTTTCAGCCGTCACATGCAGTTTATCCATCAAATCCAAAACAAAACGTCGCGCATCTTTATACGAAGCATAAGGTTTACCAGACAAGGCACCTAACTGATAAAACAAAGATTCGGCGTATAAGTTATCACTTTCTTTCATCATTGGCATCAGCACCTGGTCTATGGCATGTTTGCGGACAGACAAAGTTTCAGCCTCAGACGGACATTGACCATATGCCGTAGTTCTCACTCCAACACCAGCCTCGCTCAACATTTCTATCAATTTATCCACAAATCTGTCTTGTCCTTTATACAACAAAGGAGTAAGTACCGGCATGTCATCATCCCAACACCAGCCATATCCCCATTTCAAAGTATCTTTCATACTGACATCAGCATAAAGACAACCTGCAACTGAATCAACAGCCAAAGCTGTCACGGCATTAACAAAAGCCTGCATATCATCTTTTGCAAACCGAGGATCGAAACCACCAATCGCATAGAGATCGCCATACAATATTCTGTTTTCTACACAACCTGTGTAACATAATCTGGTCTGGAATTGGTAAGCTCCTCCAAGTTTGTCGAGTGCAGTAATAGCCGTCAGAAGTTTTTGAGTTGAAGCCGGCCTCATCCGCTGATGAATATTTCGTGCATATAACATTGTATCGGATGAAAGATCGTATACACACAATCCGACCTGTGTTTTTTCAAACCATTCGCTTTCTAAAAGTTCATCAAGCTGAATCTTCAGAGTTTTTGCCCATAACGTATCTGGCTCCAGAATATCATATTGATTCAGTAAACAGGCTCCTCTTAACGACCAGGAGCTACTTACCATTACCGTTAATATAGCAAACAGTTTTAATCCAAAAGCTTTCATTTCTGCTCTAAATCTTTTATACAACGCTCTACATAACGACAAAACTCATCAGCCGGAAACGGTGAAATCAGTTTTATACTTCCGTTTTTCAAAGTTAACGTCACTACATCTTTTCTTCTGAAAGGGAAAATAGCAGTAGACTTTAACTGCTCTACCTTTTCAATATCAGACAACCTGAGTTTGACCACACGTGAAAACCGTCCTTTAAAGATAATCAATTCACTTCCAGAATTAATGATGTATGAGGTATGAATCATGCGTTCTATAATCACTACCATAAAAATCATGAACACCAAAGCTGCTAACGGCATTTTTATCCAAAAAAAATATACCGTCAGTATTGTACTTGGCATCAGACAATAAATCAGAACTTTTTTACTTACTCTGGCATGAAAGGTTCGAGTCATGGGTACTAAAATTTTGTGCAATATACAATTTTTTCCATTAACAGCCACACAAGTAATTCACTTTTTGAGTAGTTTTGCATAGACATTTTTAATAAGGTATTATGATACGCAAATTTGACTTTTTGGTTATCGGTTCTGGTGTAGCCGGAATGAGTTTCGCCCTGCAAGTAGCACGTGCAGGAAAAGGTAAAGTAGCCATCATATGTAAAACGACACTGGATGAAGCCAATACGGCAAAAGCACAGGGTGGAATAGCTTCTGTTACAAATCTGAAAGTGGATAATTTTGAAAAACATATTAAGGATACAATGATTGCCGGTGATTATATCAGCGATCGTGCAGCAGTAGAACAGGTAGTCAGAAATGCTCCACAAGGTATCAAAAGACTGGTTGAATGGGGCGTCAATTTTGACAAAAATGAAAGTGGAGAGTTCGATCTTCACCGTGAAGGCGGTCATTCGGAATTCCGCATTCTTCATCATGCCGACGATACAGGCTTTGAAATTCAGCGCGGACTGATGGAAGCTGTACGCCGCGAACCTAATATCACCATTCTGGAAAATCATTTTGCAGTTGAAATCATAACACAGCATCATTTGGGCATTGAAGTTACCCGCCGTACTCCTGATATAGAATGTTATGGTGCCTATATTCTTGACCCCGACACCAATAAAATAGATACATTCCTTTCCAAAATCACACTGATGGCCACAGGAGGTACAGGAGCGGTTTATGCCACAACAACCAATCCAAACATCGCAACTGGTGACGGTATTGCTATGGTATATCGTGCTAAAGGAACCGTAGAAGGTATGGAATTTGTACAATTCCACCCGACAGCACTTTATAATCCGAGAGAAACCCATCCAGCTTACCTTATTACAGAAGCTATGCGTGGTTACGGCGGTATACTACGTTTACCAAACGGCGAGGAATTCATGCAGAAATATGATAAACGACTCAGTCTGGCTCCCCGTGATATAGTAGCACGTGCCATAGACAAGGAAATGAAAATTCATGGTATAGACCATGTGTGCCTGGACGTCACTCATAAGAATGCGGAAGAAACTATGCATCATTTTCCGAATATCTATGCAAAATGCATGAGTATAGGTATAGATATCACAAAACAGTATATTCCTGTAGTTCCATGTGCTCATTATATGTGTGGCGGCATCAAGGTAGATTTGAATGGCCAGTCAAGCATTAACCGTCTGTATGCAGTAGGCGAATGCTCTTGTACAGGACTTCACGGTGGTAACCGTCTGGCCAGCAACTCTCTGATTGAGGCTGTTGTTTATGCTGAAGCTGCGGCAAAACATAGTTTAAGTGTCATTGACAATTATACCTTTAATGACAAAGTGCCCGAATGGAACGACAAAGGTACAATGAGCAATGAAGAGAAAGTACTCATTGCACAGGATATGCGTGAAGTGGGACAAATCATGAGTAATTATGTGGGTATAGTAAGAAGTGACTTGCGTCTTAAACGTGCATGGACCCGTCTTGATCTTCTTTATGAAGAAACAGAGGAATTATTTAAACGTGTAAAAGCCACAAAAGATATCTGCGAACTGCGTAACATGATTAATGTGGGTTACCTTATCACACGTCAGGCTATTGAACGAAAGGAAAGCAGAGGATTGCATTACACAATAGATTATCCGAAACATGCTTATGACCAAAAATAACAAAGTCTATTTCATATAGACAATACTTGTTTAATAAAGTCTTAAAAGTCCGACAAAGAGAGATAAGTCTTTCAGCTTTGTCGGACTTTTTATGTAATTTTGCATCATACATTTAATTCTTAACACGTAATTGTTATGGAACCCTCTAAAGTTTATTTTACTAATCTGCGTACCACTCCTAACAGTAACCAACTGGACAAACTGGAGAAAATGGTAAAACGTGCCGGTATTGAAAACATTAACTTTAAAGACCAGTTTACCGCCATAAAAATACATTTTGGCGAACCGGGAAACATGGCCTACTTACGCCCTAACTATGCCGCACGCATTGTTCAACTGCTACAAAAGCTAGGGGCTAAGGTATTCTTAACAGATTCGAATACACTTTATTCAGGCGGTAGAGACAATGCTGTAGACCATTTGCAAAGCGCCATGGAAAACGGATATAATCCCATGGTTACACATTGTCAGGTTATCATTGCAGACGGATTAAAAGGTACAGAATGCCGTGAGATTCCTCTTGAAGACGCAGAATATTGCAAAGCACCAAAAATAGGAAGCGCCATAGCTGACGCAGACATCATCATTTCGATGACTCACTTCAAAGGACATGAAATGAGTGGATTCGGCGGAGCACTTAAAAATCTGGGTATGGGTTCGGCAAGTGTAGCCGGCAAACTGGAACTACATTCAGCCTCACAACCTAAAATAGTTGAAGAGAACTGTAAAGGTTGTAATATCTGTGTAAAACACTGTAATCATCAGGCTCTTTCACTGAACAACAACCATAAAGCTGTTATAGACTATACAAAATGTGTAGGTTGCGGACAATGCGTGGCTCTTTGCCAACATGGCGCTGCTGTTGTCAGTCAATATGATACTTCTGAAAACCTGAACTATAAGATTGCAGAATATACTAAAGCTGTATTGAAAGATAAACCTAATTTCCATATCAGTTTTATTGTTAATGTATCTCCGGAATGTGACTGCTGGAATCATAATGACGCAGCCGTAATTCCTGACCTAGGTATGTTAGCCTCATTTGACCCTGTAGCTCTTGACCAGGCATGTGTAGACATGGTTAACAAAGCACCGGTTATCAACATGCCTAACATGCTGACAGAACATTTGCATGAACATGAGGGAGATCATGATAAATTCCATATTCTTCATCCAGACACAAACTGGGAAGCCGGATTACGCCACGCCGAAAAATTAGGTATCGGTACCAGACAATATGAATTAATAGAAGTAAAATAAATGATTAAAGAAATGACGGCGGGCTCGCCCCTCCGACTGATATTCAATTTTTCCTTACCACTTATATTAGGCAGTCTGCTTCAACAGACTTACAGCATGATTGATGCTGCTATTGTAGGTAAATACTTAGGAATAAATGAACTGGCAGCTGTAGGGGCCAGCACGTCTGTCATCTTTCTCATTATAGGTTTTTGTACAGGATGTTGTGGAGGATTCGGTATACCTGTAGCGCAAACCTTCGGTGCACGCACATATAGTCATATGCGACGTTATGTTGCCAACAGTCTGTGGCTGGCTGTTTTCATTTCGTTAATCCTAACTATCATTACTGCCCTACTTTGTGAGAAAATATTGTTGATGATGCAAACTCCAACAGAGATTCTTCATCATGCATATCTTTATCTGCTGGTCACTTTCCTAGGCATTCCGTTTACTTTTCTTTATAACCTCCTGGCAAGTCTGATACGCGCTATGGGAGACAGTAAAACACCATTTTATTTTTTACTACTCTCGGCCATACTTAACATTGTATTAGACTTTTTCTGTATTCTTACGTTACATCTTGGAGTAGCAGGTGCAGCTATAGCTACTGTAATCTCTCAAGCTATTTCGGCCATTCTGTGCTTAATTTACATGTTCAAGCATTTTACCATCCTTAAAATGCAAAAAGAAGAGCGTAAATGGAATCTTCATTACGTAAAAGGATTGCTCAATATGGGTGTTCCTATGGGATTGCAATTTTCTATCACAGCAATAGGAAGCATTATGTTGCAAAGTGCCAATAATGCACTCGGTACAGCTTGTGTTGCCGCTTTTACCGCAGGAATGAGAATAAAAATGTTCTTCATTTGTCCGTTGGAAAACATGGGTATCGCCATGGCGACTTATTGTGGCCAAAATCTCGGAGCCGGAAAATTGGAAAGAATTAACTTAGGATTACGTGCCTGTTTCTTTATGGTATGTACTTATTGCGTATTCTGTTTTATCGTTCTTCAACTTTTCGCAAAACAAATCGCATTATTATTTGTCGATGCGCATGAATTGATTATTCTGGATAAAGTAGATGAATTTCTAGGCATATCTTCAACATATTACATTCCGTTGGGATTATTATGTTTATTGCGATATAGTATTCAAGGACTGGGATTCAGTAAACTGGCTATGCTTTCAGGCGTATTTGAGATGGTAGACCGTGTATTGGTCAGTCTTATTTTAGTACCTCTGCTTGGATTTACCGGAGTATGCTATGGTGATCCTTCGGCATGGCTTGCCGCTGATTTATTTTTAATACCAGCTTATATTTTTGTACACCATATTTTGGCTAAAAGAAAACGTTATCCAATTACTAATGATGAAATCATAAAACAATAAAGCTATAAAAAACAAACTTTATATAATTTGCTTTTTATAGCTTTATTGTTTCAAAATGTGCATTAATAAGAAGCTGACGCTTCTATTCCTTCTTTCTTTAAAATATTAACTATACGGTCTAATTCCTCATGAGTAGCCTTTTTCAAATCATGATCGGGCGTTTCACGGTCTATGGTATAAATCATAACTTTTTCGGGTGCTATATCCTTCACAACCTTTAACCAAGGCAAAACATATTCATCAGATACATTACTTACATCCTTATCATTCATTTTACCTTTCATGAACATGGTCTGAATAATTACTTTTCCGTTAAACGCTTTTAGGCCTTCAATTATTTTCTGTATATCATAATGTCCAGAAGGACGATCAACACTACTTATATATTCAGTATTAACCGTATCCAACTTTTGTATATTGTTATCGACTTTCATCAATGCCTTAAAAACAGCAGGACGAATAATTTGTGTAGCATTGCTTAATACACTTATTTTAGCTTTTGGAAAATAACGGTCCCTCAAAAGACATACATCATCAATAATTTCAGGAAAATCGGGATGCATGGTGGGTTCTCCATTACCAGCAAATGTAAGAACATCGGGAACCGGACCGTTTGCCTTCATATCTATAAGGCGTTCTTCAAGTGCTTTATAAACTTCTTCACGAGTGGGTAAGGCTTTTTTAGGATGATGATCCGCATTAAAACCACATTCACAGTAGATACAATCAAACGAACAAAACTTTCCGTCTTCGGGCAAAAGATTAATACCTAAAGAAACACCAAGCCGACGGCTGTGTACCGGCCCAAAAATAGGAGACGGATAAATGACTGTTGACATAAGCTCATATTTTTGATATATACAACAAAGTTAATGATAAAATTTAAAACTGATAACGCAACTGAAGGGAAACATCATTCTGGGCAGAACCAGATATCCGTTGTAATCCACTGCTGATTTCATTTCTATCCAGATAATATGTTAAATCATATTTGCAAAGTAACATCCATTGTTTTGTAATATCCCATCGGCAACAAACAGATGAACGCATTCCATTGCCATAAAAATTTAAAAAAGAAAATGAATAAAGTAAACCTGATTCATAAAATGACATTGGGGCCTTATAATCACGACTATCAAAATAAGCAAATGATAATGACAAACGCACATTATTATTGGAATTAACCCAACGTGAAGTAAATCCACCTAAATAACCGAAAACGGTTTCTCCTATACGATTACGAACCTGTGTATATCTTCCCTGAATACGAAATAATAATCGGTTATTCAGATTATATTGAAACTGATATTTCAATTTATGATATAAATAAGGTTCCTCATAACGTAATTTCCGCTTTATCTGATATCTTCCTGTCATATTCCATTTGTCACTGCCGAACCAATCAATCTGAAACATACCTTCATAACCATCAGAAGTGAAAGGTATACCATATTTTGGCCAAGGAAAATAAAAGTAATCAGCATAAAGTGAAACTTTCAATTCATTCAACGGTTTACATTCAGCACCCAAATAGAAGCCACTTTCATTTCGTACACCTCCACCCTCTTCAAAAGAATTTGCCATTAATGCTACATACCGATAAGAATATAGTCGTTGTAGAGCTACAATCTGATATTTACTATTAAAACGATAAGTTATTCGGTTAAGTGTAGCCCATCCATTATGGTTGTGTCCATAAGCGGTCTCTCCAGAAAACATAAGTTTATAAAGCCTTAACTGATAGTGTAATCCCATATTAAAAAAATCTTGTCCTGAAGGATAATATCGTCTATATAAATCATCACCTGTTGAAAACGGTAGATTATAATGTTGATAAAGTCCGGTTAATCCTATTGACAAATAATTATTATTCCATGTTATATCACTACCAACAGACTGGTTCACAATATTATGTTTCTTAGAAACTTCAAGTAATGTACGATGCAATCCGTCTGTTTTTAAAGATGAAATACTACCATCTGTTTTTAACGTCGCATCCTGAGGAAGATAAGAATAAAAAAATGATAATTCTGTATTACTTAACTGAAAAGCTGTAGCTGCCCCTCTAAAAAAGCCATTTTCAGAAGTAGAAGAAAATTTTCTGATCTGACGTTTACGATTCATCGTACTTAATAAAGCTACCTTTCCTAAATTAAAATCTGTATTAACAATAAGTCCTTCACCAAAACCAATACGATAATCTCCTAAAGTTAAAGTCTTTAGTTTTCCACAATTTTTCAACATAATATAAAAAGAATATGAATCGTAACTCCAATTTCCATAGCTTCCAAAAGGTTCACCCGCATCTTTTTCCATGGTCAATCCACAAAACAAATTTTTTTTATATTGATATTGATAACGTACAGAGTGATATAACGCATTACCTAAATATATTTTATTAGGGTTTTTCAACAATTCTTCTTCAGAATGATTTTTATACCCATCTCGCTGATATAAAGGTACTTTTAATGTTGATATTAACTCATTCTTACTATCTTTCAACAAGTTTTTCAACTTAAATTGTTCATAACTTTTTTCAATTTCACCAGCACATAAAAACAAAGAAAGATATTGCCTGTCTTCAAACGACAATGATTTAATCAATATTAGTTCTCCTAAATTCTTTACCGGACCATAACGATAAACATAAGACAATAAATCTTCTATTTTCTTTGAATTGAGAAAAGGTAATTCTTCCAATTCTTCCTTAGTTACAGTATTTATATTATAAGGATGTTCATGAATCTCTGTAAGATCATCTAATAAATTTTCCCAATCACCATCTGTCATTTCTTCGTCAGTTGCTAATTTTTCTACAAAACTATCCCAACTTAGTGTTTGTGCATAAGAGTTTTCCACAATAAAAGATTGTAGTATACAGACAATTGACAATGTTATAAACCACAATTGTCGAAAACTTTTTATTATAAATAAAATTGTCACTTTTCAAATATACACAACTATTTTTTACATAACAAATTATATTATTTGTAAAATAAGAACAAGCTAATCATATTATTTATAATTTTGCAGTCAAAATGAAAACTATCAGATTTATAATCACAGCTATCTTCTTGACCTTACTACTTCCTGCAGAAGGCCAAGACATCTTTATGACAGATAACACAAAACCTGTCGTACCTATCATTTTTTATAAAAAAGCACAAAAAGAATTTTATAAAGGTGATTCAATTACAGTGATTATACTTCCAGAAGTACCTGTTTATCCTCCTCTGAAATTTAAAAACAGAAAAGATTATATACGATACAATAAACTGATATATAATGTAAAAAAGACATTACCAATAGCCAAAAGAGTAAATCAGACTATTGCTGAAACTTATGAATATTTGGAGAAATTACCAAATAAAAAAGCAAAGGATGCTCATATAAAAGCTGTTGAAAAAGGAATAAAACAACAATATACACCTGAAATGAAAAAACTGACTTATTCACAAGGTAAGTTATTAATAAAATTAATTGACCGTGAATGTAATCAGAACTCATATCAGATAGTAAAAGCATTTTTCGGACCCTTTAAAGCTGGATTCTATCAAACTTTTGCTTCTATTTTTGGAGCTAGTCTAAAAAAAGATTATAATCCTGATACAGACGACAGACTGACCGAAAGAGTTGTACGGTTGGTTGAAATAGGTGCTTTATAAAGTTTTCACAGGTTGTTCATAACTTCATTAAACGTGCGAACTCCCATATTAATATACCTGCTGTAACTGACACATTTAAAGAGTGTTTAGTTCCAAATTGAGGTATTTCAATACACCCATCACACATGTCAACAACATCTTGTTGAACACCTTTAACCTCGTTACCTAAAATAATTGCATAACGTTTATTATTTTTAGGACGAAAATCTTGAAGCATTACACTTCCCTCGACCTGTTCAACAGACCAAACCTCAACACCTTGTTCTTTTAATTGTTTTACAGCATCTTGCGTTGATTTAAAATAAATCCATTCAACAGAATCTTCTGCACCTAAAGCTGTTTTATGAATTTCTGCATTAGGTGGCGTTGCAGTAATACCACATAAATATATAGATTCTACTCGAAATGCATCAGATGAACGAAACACAGAACCTACATTATATAAACTTCTTACCTGATCAAGTACAACTATTAAAGGTAATTTTTCAGCTTCTTTAAATTCTTCAGTAGAAATACGATTTAATTCTGTGATTTTCAGCTTTCTCATTATATTTTCTTATAAATATACTTTGTATGAAAATAATCTGTTAAACATAGGATAGTTTATCCTGCATAAAACTTATGCTGTGCAAAGATAACAAAAACAGTAGAAAACTATTTTATAAGTCGTTCATAATTCAACCATAGTTTTTTAAAAATAAATTTGGATGTTTGTATTTCAAATATGCTACACAAATATTTCAGACTTCCAAATAATAAAACAAAAGATTAAAACAAAGTTTCAACCCTAATTTCATCATCTTTATACACAAATATTCCATTAAAGTTTTTAACTTTGTAATTTATCAACATACAGTTGAAAGAGTAAATAAAAGAAATGGTGAGTAGCTTAAAATCAATAGTCTATAGTTAATTGATAACTGTTGATAATATAGTGATAAATAAATATCTCAAATTAATAACTTAAAAAGCAAATCTCAGCCATATTTTTTCTCGACAGTATGAACAGTCTATTATCATTAACATAAGGTTTTTCTGAAAAATAAAACTAAATATTATTATATATATGATTAAAAAAGAATGGTTGGAAAAAGGGTATATAGATGAACCCATTGAACAGGGGATTGATCTTAAATCAGAAATTAAACGGCTATGTAAAGAAAAGAATGCAGTTATAATGGCGCATTATTATACCGAGGGCATTATTCAAGATGTAGCTGATTTTATAGGTGACAGCCTAGCTTTAGCTCAAAAAGCAGCTAAGACTGATGCAGACATTATTGTAATGTGTGGCGTTCACTTTATGGGAGAAACAAATAAAATCCTGTGTCCTAATAAAAAGGTTTTAGTACCAGATTTAAATGCTACTTGTTCTTTAGCTGAAAGTTGTCCAGCTAATGAGTTTGAACAGTTTGTAAAAGAACATCCTGGACATACTGTTATTTCTTATGTAAATACTACTGCGGCCACAAAAGCAGTTACAGATGTTGTTGTGACATCAAGTAATGCTCGACAAATAGTAGAAAGTTTACCTGCTGATGAAAAAATTATTTTCGGACCAGATCGTAACTTGGGTAATTATATTAATTCTATTACCGGACGTAATATGGTATTATGGAACGGAGCATGCCATGTTCATGAAAAATTTTCTGTAGAAAAGATGATTGAACTCAAGAAAGTTTATCCAAATGCAGAAATATTGGCTCATCCTGAGTGTAAGGGAGCTGTTTTAAAATTGGCTGATAAAGTTGGATCGACAGCTGCATTGTTGAAATATGCTATTCAAAGTGATAATAAAGAATTTATTGTAGCTACAGAAAGCGGTATACTACATGAGATGCAGAAATCTTGTCCGGAAAAGGTCTTTATTCCCGCACCGCCTAATGATAGTACATGTGCATGTAATGAATGTAATTATATGCGTCTCATTACGCTAGAGAAGCTTTACAATACATTGAAATATGAATGGCCTGAAATAAAAGTTGATGAAAAGGTTGCTGAAAAAGCTATCAAACCTATTCAGAGAATGCTTGAAATATCAGATAAATTAGGTTTATGACAAGTAATCTGAAAACTTTTACAGATCAGCGCGGAAGTCTTACTGTGGCTGAAATGGAAAAAGATATTCCTTTCCTTGTTCGTCGGGCATATTGGATTTACAATGTGCCCAAAGGACAGGAACGCGGTAAACATGCCAATAAAATAACTCATCAATTCTTGGTTGCTGTAAAAGGCTGTGTGAAAATTTGTCTGGAAGATAATGATGGACGTAGAGTGTATAATTTGGATTCACCTGATAAAGGATTACATATTCCACCATTAACATGGAATGAATTGTTATATTTTTCACCAGATGCTGTTTTATTGGTACTTTCATCTCATCCTTATCAGCCAGAAATGTATATTAATTCTTATGACGAATTTCTTCGTATAATAAAAAAGTAGAATATGCCTGGGAATAGTTGGGAAATACGTATATATATGCCATCATATAGAAAGGAATGGGATGATTTCGTACTTGTTTCACGGAATGGTACATTTCTTTTTATGCGTGGGTATATGGATTATCATGCGGACAGATTCCATGACTGTTCTTTAATGGCATATTATGGTGGTAAATTATTTGCATTATTGCCAGCACATTTAGTTGGCAATATATTGCTTAGTCATAAAGGATTAACATATGGTGGTATGATAATTAATGATAAAATGACAGCCTCGCTGATGTTGTCATTATTTGGTACTATCATTAATTATTTGAAGAATAGAGGTGTAGTTAAATGGATTTACGCTCCTATACCCTATATTTATTCTAAATACCCTAGTGAGGAAGATCTTTATGCTTTATTTCGTTTCAATGCACGTTTGACTGAACGTAAAATTTCTACTGTTATTCCTCTTTCATATTTAAAACCATTCAGTACACTTAGAAGACGAAAAGTAAATCATGCTATTCGTGAAGGACTTATTATCCGTCAGACAGATGATTTTACCTCTTTTTGGAGTGTTCTTAAAGATAATCTTAAAGAACGTCATCAGGCCGAGCCTGTACATTCTTTAAATGAAATTTTATTGTTAAAACAACGTTTTCCATTACATATATGTTTATATTGTGTTTATGATAAAGGAAACAATGTAATAGCGGGTACTGTACTTTATTTGACCGATAAAGTTGTTCATGTGCAATATATAGGTTCTACCCAGAAAGGCAGGAATGTTGGTGCTGTAGACTTACTTTTTTATCATCTTATTCATGAAGTTTATAATGATAAGGTTTATTTTGACATGGGTACTTCTGTAGAAGATGGTGGTCACTTTTTAAATGAAGGTCTGATATTCCAGAAGGAAGGATTCGGTGGTCGTGCTGTGGTTTATGATACATATGAAATAGATTTATAAAAAGAATTTAAGATAAATGATAAAGTATTTGGATTTAGAACGGATTAATACTTCATTTGAACCTCAATTGTCTCTTGCTGTTGATAAAGTAGTAAAGTCCGGATGGTATTTGTTTGGTGAGGAAGTGAATAGATTTGAGGAACGATTTTCTACTTATTGTGGGATTAAACATTGTGTAGGAGTAGGTAATGGATTAGATGCATTGACTCTTATATTTATGGCTTATATCAGTTTAGGTAAGATGAAAAGAGGTGATGAAGTTATTGTTCCGGCTAATACTTACATTGCTTCTATTTTGGCTGTACTGCGTGCAGGGCTTAAACCAGTATTTTGCGAACCTGAATGGGAAACGTGTAATATTGATCCTACTAAAATAGAAAATTTGCTTTCTGAGCGTACAAAAGCCATTATGGTGGTTCATCTCTATGGACGTGTGTGTAAAATGGCTGAAATTCAAAATATAGCCTCAAAACGGGGGCTTCTTATTGTAGAAGATTGTGCGCAGGCTCATGGAGCTGTTTATAAAGGAATAAAGACAGGAGCCTTAGGCGATGCTGCAGGTTTTAGTTTTTATCCGGGAAAAAATCTTGGAGCTTTGGGCGATGCTGGGGCAATAACAACTAATGATACTGAATTGGCTGAAAGAGTGCGTGCTTTGGCTAACTATGGTTCTTCTGCAAAATATGTGCATCCATACATCGGAATAAACAGTCGTATGGATGAAATTCAAGCTGCAGTTTTAAATCTCAAATTAGAACGTTTAGATAAGGATAATGAAAAAAGGCGTGTCATAGCAAATAAATATAAAACAGGTATTTCCAATCACTTGGTTACTTTACCATTTGACTGTAGTCATGAAAATCATGTTTTTCATATTTATACTATTTTTTCAGAACGTAGAGATCAGTTACGTACTTATTTAACTGATTGTGGTATTCAATCATTAGTGCATTACCCTATTCCACCCCATCAGCAAAATGCATTAAAATGTTATTCTTCATTATCTTTGCCTGTTACAGAAAGAATACATCGTGAAGAATTAAGTATTCCTATGTTCCCATGTCTGACTGAAGAAGAAATAGAAAAGATAATAACAGCCATAAATGACTTTAAATGACATTTATGGCTGTGTCATTATTTAATAATTGTAATACGAGTTACAATACTTTCTTTTCCTTCTTGTGTGCTTGCTATTACGTTATATACACCTGAGGCAACTCGTTTTCCATCTTTTGTTTTACCATCCCATGTAAAAAGTCCACCATTAGAGTGACCTGAATAAATTAATTGTCCTGTATTTGAGGTAATTTTTACGTCGGCATTTTCAGTTAATCCAGTTATACTGATTAAACCTTGATATTCTGGTGTAACAGGATTTGGAAAAGCATATATATTATTTTTATTCAGATCTGATTTTGGAGTATTAGCATCACTCATGTAAGATACCAATCCTTTGTCTGTACCAATCATTATTTCTCCTGTTTGAGGACTTATTGCAAGAGATAAAATATTATCAGACAGTAATGGTGAATTATCAGTTGTAAAATGTTGTATCATTTCTTGTCCATCTTCACTTACAAGATATACACCATTGTTTGATGTGCCAAGCCATTTTCTATTAGCTGCATCTATAGCGATTGCAGTTACTGCTATATTACTTAAAAGATAATCGGCATAATCGGTACCATCATTTCTGGCTATTTTAATTTGCTCATAAGTAAAATTATTATTGATAAAATTGTCTGGTTCTGTAATTACAAATGGACCATCACTTGTACCAATCCATAGTTGACCATTATGGTCTTCAGCAATTGTATAAAATTCATGTGGAGAATATACTATACCGTCTTGATTGGTTATTGATGTTTTTAGACAGTGTTTATCATCATTTGTATTTTCGAGAGTCTGATTGTTGTCTAAAAAGAAAATTCCAGCTTGTGATGATCGTCGTGAAGTCATCCATAATCTTTGTTTCTGGTCGAATATGATAACATCACATATCGTTGTATTTGCAAGTTCCGGATAATAAAAATGTAGCCATTTTCCATCACTTTTAAGTACGTTAATAATGGAATCTATTTCATTATTGCTCATCCATAAATTATTATTGTTATCATAAGTAAGGGCACTACACCTTACATAATTAATCTTATTTGAACTATTTGGAAGAATCGTTTTAAGGGTACTGTTGGAATAATCGTAACGATTAATAAAATTAAGATCTTTAAATTCATATAGACCTTGTCCCATGGAGGCTACATAATGTCGGGTGGGATCGTTGGGATCTTGTGCGACAGAAGTTAAATTTTGGAATTTAAGTCCTGTCTTTTCTTCTATTCCATTTTCATTAAAGTTATACCATTTCCCATCTTCGTAATACATTGCTGTTCCTTCATATATTATATTCTGATAGTTATGTGAACCTCCTGCAACTAAAAGTCTATTGCCTACAAATTTCATTTCTCCAAAATAATCTCTAACAGGACTGTTGGGTTGTATAGGGGCACCGTATGGTTTTAATTCTTCATTTTCTATTTTATAAGCTTGTAAACCTTTGATACCACAGCTGGCCCAATAGATGCCGTTTTGGTAGGCAAGCATATTAAAATTGTTGTTTTCTGTATATGTCTGATATTTATCTGTAGAGTCAAAAACATAGATTTTTTCAGAGTTACCAACAATCATTTTATTATTAGTAGTAGTAATAAAAGATGGTTGGTCTAGTATTTTAGAATATGAAAGATTTTTATCTAAGTGATAAAAACTGATGTTTTTAAACATACAGAACATTTCATTTTTGAAAACAACTATGTCATGAAATACAAAATCGCTTACACGTTTCCAATTGTTTTTATCTAATAAATTAAGTGATAGATCTCCTATATAGCATCCTTCTGTAGTACTTATGTATATATTATTTTCATTACGTGTACAACAGATAACATTTAAATTTAAGTTATAGGTATTTTTAAATTCTTCTTTTATAATATCAACTACAACAATACCGAAATTTGTAGATATATATGCTTCTGTATCGCTTATAGAAAGATTGTTTATGGTAAGATTTGAGTAATTAGATTCTTTTAATTGTTTAAGATTTGTGACAGAATTATCATCATAAATCAAATCTATGTTTCCATTAGAATAAACAGCAACTAATACTTTTAGTTTTTCACAATAATCAATAAAAGCTATTTGGCTATCATGTAATGAACTAATACGGTCATAAACATAGATTTCTGTGTCTTTTATATTATAACTAAACAAATTACCATTACATAGTGAAAATATCTTATTTTCAGCAGGAATATTATAAGTTGAAATCTGTAATGCAGGATATGCTTTCCATGATCCTATTGCCTGACTGAATAGTAAGCAGGTTTTTACTATTAATGCTAAAAATAAGATATATTTTTTCATATGTTTATTAATTTGATTTTTCGGCTTTTAAATAAGCACATAGTGCATTTACAGCTTTAGCTCGATGGCTTATTTTGTTTTTAATTTCTTCACCAAGTTCAGCAAATGTTAATTCATAATTCTCGGGTTTAAATATAGGATCATAACCGAATCCTGTGGTTCCACGTTGTTCTTTAATGATTTCTCCATTGACAATTCCTTCAAACTGATGTTCACATCCCTTTTCAATTAACGAAATAATGGTACGGAATCTTGCCTTTCTATTATTTTTTTCTTTCATTTCAGCTAATAATTTAATCATATTAGCTTGTGAATCATGATTTTCTCCAGAATATCGTGCAGAATAGACACCTGGGGCTCCATTTAAAGCTTCAACTTCCAATCCTGTGTCATCAGCAAAACAGTCAAGGCCAAAATGTTCATATATGTATTGAGCTTTCAGATGTGCATTTCCTTCAAGGGTATCAGCTGTTTCTGGTATTTCATCAAAACAATTGATGTCTTTCAAAGAAAGAATTTCTATTTGATGACCAAGAATAGCTTTTATTTCTTCTAATTTATGGGCGTTATTTGTCGCAAAAACCAGTTTTTTCATTGTTATTTTACTTTTATTTTATCAAATCCTTCTCCATATACACCTACTACATTACTTTGTGAGACAAATGCGTTTGAATCTATTTGATTAATTAATCTGAAAATATTTACTGCTTCTCTTCTTTTTGCTAATACAACAAGTACTTTGCAGGGTTGTTTGCTATACCACCCTTCTCCATCAAGAACCGTTACTCCTCTATCCATTTTTGTATTAATAGCTTCTGCTATTTCTTCATATTTTTTAGAAAAGATGAGGAATTGTACAGATTGTCTTGCACTGTTCATAAAATAATCCAGCATAACCATTGAAATAATCAATGTAGAATATCCAAAAACAATTTTTTGTAAGTCGTGGAAAATAAAATAACATGATGATACAATAAGAATATCACAGCACATTAAAATACGTCCTAGAGATATTTCTTTATATTTGTTTATAATAGCTGCAATGATATCAGTTCCACCAGTACTACCATTACAAAGGAAGACAATAGCTAATCCGAATCCTTCCATGCAAGATCCTAATACGCATGCCATAAAGGCCTGATCTTCTAGAATTTTTGGCAAATTACCTTGGTCGTCTTTTATAACTTCTTGCAAGAGACCTAACATAAAAGTCATAAAAAATATACCTACAATAGTTTTTATACAGAATTTAAAGCCTAATTCTTTGATTGCTGCAATCAATAGCACGCAATTCACAAGAAAGTATGTATATTGTACTTTAAATCCTGTAGCATAGAAAATCAATGCAGAAATACCTGATAACCCTCCGGTTGTAATTTCGTAGGGTAACATAAAACAAGTAAATCCAATTGCGTAAATTGTAATTCCTAAAAGCAGACCTAAATAGTCTTTGCTTTCTTGCCAGATTTCTTTTTTAGAGTAATTCATTTTAATTTTATTTTATTGAATCCATTACCATATACGCCTTCAGCCCTGCTTTGTGATACAAAGGCATCAGGGTCTACTTCATGAATCATGCGTAATATTTGTATAGCTTCATTTTTGTGAACAATAGTAATCATTACTTTTATAGGAGTATGTGAGTAGTAACCTTCACTATCCCATATGGTTACAGAGTGGCATGTTTCATTTATAATACGGTCGCTAAGATCTTTATATTTTTTTGAAAAAATAATGAATTGTACATCCTGCCTAGAACTATTGACAACCATGTCGAGTGTATAATTCATGACAACAAGGGCTACATAACCAAATACAACCATTCTCCAGTCATTAAAGAAAAAATAACAAGAAGATATAGTGACAAGGTCTATGTATAATAATACTCGTCCAAGACTAATATTACGATGTTTATTGACGACTGCTGCAATAATATCTGTTCCTCCTGTACTTCCATTACTTACAAAAACCATTCCTATACCAAATCCACATAAGATGGCTCCTAAAATACATGCCATTGAATCTTGTCCTGGACCTAGAATCTGAAGAAATGTACCTTGCTCATCTTTCATCATGTTTTGTGCAACATCAAGAAAAAATGATAACATGAAAATAGCATATGTTGTTTTTAAAACAAATCGGTATCCTAATTCACGGACAGCCAGAACCAACAATATGACATTGACTATACAGAATGTTAGTTGTATAGGAACATCAGTAAGATAATAGAATATGGCACACATACCTGTCAGTCCACCGGTAGTCATTTTATATGGTAACAAAAATGCGGCCCATCCTATAGCATAACTGATTAAGCCTACATTGATGGCTAAAAAATCTTTTATTTCAGTCATCAATGTATGGCTTTTGATTGGTAATTTTTTTAAAATATTATTTTTATTAAACATTATTTTAAAACAATATTGACAATACGTTTAGGCACAATAATTATTTTTATAATATTCTTGCCATCAATGTATTTTGCAGTCTGTTCGTCGGCCAATACTGCTTTTTCTATGGCTGCATTATCTGCGTTAGCCGGAAAATTCATGGTAAAACGTGTTTTACCGTTGAATGAGATGCTCATCGTAACATTATCTTCTGCAAGATAAGCTTCATTACAGATTGGCCATTTTGCATCACAAACACTTGTATTATATCCTGATGCATGCCATAGCTCTTCTGCTATATGTGGAGCAAATGGTGCGATAAGAATTGTTAAAGTATCAAGAATTTCCTTATTGTTACATTTTTGTTGTCCAAGTTCATTGACACATATCATAAAAGCACTGATAGCTGTATTGTATGAGAATGCTTCTATATCTGAAGTTACTTTCTTTATGAGTTTATGCAATGATTTTAAAGATTCTTTATTGGCTTCTCCTGTTGCAGGCATGTATTTTCCTTCACGGTTATAATATAAAGCCCAGAATTTTTTGAGAAAACGATGGCATCCATCAATACCATTAGTATCCCATGGCTTACTTTGTTCAACAGGACCAAGGAACATTTCGTACAGTCGCAATGTATCAGCACCAAATTTATCAACGATGTAGTCTGGATTAACTACATTGAACATGCTTTTACTCATTTTCTCAATGGCCCATCCACAGATATATTTACCATCTTCAAGAATAAATTCAGCATTATGATATTCAGGACGCCAGTTTTTGAAAGCTTCAATGTCTAGTACATCACCAGATACAATATTTACGTCAACATGCAATGGAGTAGTATCATATTGGTCCTTTAAGTTTAACGAAACAAAAGTATTGGTATCTTTGATTCTGTATACAAAATTGCTTCTTCCTTGTATCATGCCTTGGTTGACAAGTTTCTTAAATGGCTCTTCCATACAACTATAACCATAGTCATGTAGAAATTTATTCCAGAAACGACTGTAAATCAAGTGTCCTGTAGCGTGTTCTGTACCACCTACATATAAATCAACATTTTGCCAGTAGTTATCTTTCTGAGGATCAACTAAGGCATTATGGTTATGAGGATCCATATAGCGCAAGTAGTAAGCAGAACTTCCTGCAAATCCAGGCATTGTATTTAATTCCAAAGGAAATACAGTCTTGTTGTCTATATGTGAATTCTCTGTAACACAATTATTAACAGTGTCCCAAGCCCATTTTGTAGCATGTCCGAGTGGTGGTTCTCCAGTTTCTGTCGGCTGGAATTTTGTTACTTCTGGTAATTCTAGAGGTAGACAATTTTCCGGTATCATATATGGCATACCGTCTTTATAGTAAACAGGGAATGGTTCACCCCAATAACGTTGACGGCTGAATATGGCATCACGTAATCTATAGTTTACTTTTACACGGCCCAAGTTATGTTCTTTCACATATTTTTTTGTCGCAGCAATAGCTTCTTTTATAGTTAGGCCATTAAGGGAGAAATCAATATAGGGCTTTACATCAGCACGCGGAGAATTAGTTACAATACCTTCTTTTGCGTCAAAACTTTCTTTGCTGACATCACATCCTTCTACTAATGGTATAATTGGTAAATTAAAATGTTTTGCAAATGCATAGTCACGACTGTCATGAGCTGGTACTGCCATGATTGCGCCTGTACCATATCCAGCTAATACGTAATCGCTAATCCAGATAGGAATAGCTTCTCCTGTAAATGGATTGATAGCATATGAACCTGAGAATACACCAGTTACACGACGATCGGATATACGTTCGCGCTCCGTTCTCTTTTTTGTCGCTTCAAGATAGGCTTCTACTGCTGCTTTTTGTTCGCTTGTAGTCATTTCTGGCACAAGTGTACTTTCTGGAGCCAGAACCATAAATGTTACTCCAAACATAGTATCAGCTCGTGTCGTAAAGATTGTAAATTCTTTATCGGAATCTTTAACTTTAAAATGAACCTCTGTACCTTCAGAACGTCCAATCCAGTTTCTTTGAGTTTCTTTTAATGAATCTGTCCAATCAATAGTCTCCAAACCATCAAGTAATCGCTGAGCATATGCACTGACGCGTAAGCACCATTGACGCATCTTTTTTTGTATAACCGGATATCCGCCTCGTTCAGAAACACCATCTACAACTTCATCATTGGCTAATACTGTACCTAGTTCAGGACACCAGTTTACCATTGTTTCACCTAGATATGCAATTCGATAATTCATCAGTATGTTTTGTTTCTGATGTTCACTCATTGCATTCCATTCAGCTGCTGTGAAATTAAATTCTTCGTTACAAGCTACATCTATTCCTGTTGTACCTTGTTTTTCGAATATTTTAATCAGTTCTTCTATAGGGCGGGCTTTATTTGCTTGGTTACAATAATAACTATTGAACATTTTTTGAAAAGCCCATTGTGTCCAATGATAATATTCAGAATCACAAGTACGAATTTCACGATCCCAATCAAAAGAAAAACCTATCTTGTCAAGTTGTTCTCTGTAACGTTTGATGTTTTGCGTTGTTGTGATAGCTGGATGTTGTCCTGTTTGAATGGCATATTGTTCGGCAGGTAATCCGTAAGCATCATATCCCATCGGATTTAACACGTTATAGCCATTCAAGCGTTTGTATCGAGCATAAATATCAGATGCAATGTAACCTAATGGATGTCCTACATGTAATCCTGCACCGCTAGGATAAGGGAACATGTTTAATACATAGAATTTCTTTTTAGAGGCATCTTCCGTGATTTTATACGTATGGTGTTCAACCCAATATTGATGCCATTTTTGCTCAATTTCTTTGAAATTATATTCCATTCTTTTTATGTTTAATTTATAATTATCACTTTGACTATAGAAACAATAGATAGATTATAGTCTATCTAGTTTGAATATACAAAGATAAGGAATTAATATGGTTACATATAATTTTAAATTAAAAATGTGTAGTTATATATAATAGTCAAATCTCATTATTGAGTTAAAGCAAAATTTTACTTTATTTTGATTTAAACAACAATTGATATAGCAGAGTAAAATATTCTATGAATGAGTTTACTTTTTATAATATAAGACAGCTGTATTTTCTTTTTATAAATGTTTAATTGATTTAAATCAAGAAAAACATGAAAAAATAAATTATATACATTCTGTGTTTTCACTTCAACATTATAAGTTATACCTTTGCAATGTCTTAAGAAAAGACAATGATTAATAATCGCCGTGAGGCGTAAGCGTATTAGTTAAGGTAAAAGAAGATTGTTTAGGATTAATAAATAAGGATTTAATACACAACGTATTATAGAAAAAGCTAATAGTAGTTCGTTTTGTTATTGAAGTAAGTTTGAGAGATTAAAGATTTGTTCTTAAAGCGTGCTCCTCAGAGATTGAGAGGCACGTTTTCTTTTTATCTTAATACGTAATTTATCAATCATATTTATATGATTTCTTTGAAAATTTAAAATTTAGGTTTTCTTTTGTGTTAAATGAAATAAGTTGTAATTTTGCTTTCCGTACATTAAATATAAAAAGAAAATATGGCAAAGGATGGGTTAACCCCGATGATGAAGCAATTTTTCGATTTAAAAGCGAAACATCCAGATGCAATCATGTTATTTCGTTGTGGTGATTTTTATGAAACATATTGTCAGGATGCCATAATCGCTTCAGAAATATTGGGGATAACCTTAACCAAAAGAAATAATGGTGGAAAGAATGGTAGTCCCATAGAAATGGCGGGTTTTCCTCATCATGCGCTCGATACTTATTTACCTAAATTGATCAGAGCAGGGAAACGAGTAGCCATTTGTGACCAATTGGAAGATCCGAAGCTAACAAAAACTCTGGTGAAAAGAGGTATAACAGAGTTGGTGACGCCAGGAGTTGCAATGGGGGATAATGTACTTAACAATAGAGAAAATAATTTTTTAGCTGCTGTACATTTAGATAAAGATGTATGTGGAATAGCATTTCTAGATATTAGTACAGGAGAATTTCTTGTATCCGAAGGTAATGAAGAATATGTGGATAAATTATTGGGAAACTTCATGCCGAAAGAGATTCTTTATGAAAGAGGAAAAAAGCAATTATTCGAATCTAAGTTTGGTGTGAAGTATTTCACATTTGAACTTGATGACTGGGCCTTTTCTGAATCAACATCAAGAGAAAAATTGTTAAAACACTTTGAAGTAAACAATTTAAAAGGATTCGGAGTTGAACATCTTCGTCGTGGTGTTATTGCTGCAGGTGTGATTCTTCAATATCTTGATTTAACTCAGCATTTGCAGATTGGTCATATTACTTCAATTTCTCGTATTGAAGAAGAACGTTACGTACGTTTGGATAAGTTTACGATAAGGAATCTCGAATTAGTTTATCCATTAAATGAAGGTGGAACTTCACTTCTTGATATAATAGATAAGACTATTACTCCGATGGGAGCCCGTATGTTGAGACGATGGCTTATGTTTCCATTAAAGGATAAAAAAGCGATAGATAGTCGTCTGGATATAGTTGATTATTTTTTCAAGAAACCAGATTTCAGGGATTTGGTATCAGAAAAGCTCCATCAGATAGGTGATCTTGAACGTATTATTTCAAAAATTTCAGTGGGACGTGTTTCGCCACGGGATATTGTGCAGCTTAAGGTCGCTTTACAAGCAATTGTTCCGATAAAGGAGGCTTGTCAAGAATCAGAGCATGAAGGTTTGAATCAATTGGCGGAAAAACTTGACTTATGTGAGGCTGCTAGAGATAGAATAGCGCGTGAGATTAAGGATGATGCGCCTTATTTAATAAATAAGGGTGGCGTAATAGCCGATGGTGTAGACAAAGAATTAGATGAATTACGTAATATAGCATATAGTGGTAAGGATTATTTACTTCAGATTCAGCAGCGTGAAACTGAACTAACAGGTATTCCGAGTTTAAAGATTTCTTATAATAATGTGTTCGGATATTATTTGGAAGTACGTAATACTCATAAAGATAAAGTTCCGGCTGATTGGGTTCGTAAACAAACTTTAGCTAATGCAGAACGCTATATAACTCAGGAATTAAAGGAATATGAAGAAAAAATATTAGGTGCTGAAGATAAAATATTAATTCTTGAAGCTAAAATATATAATCAGTTAATTACTGATTTGGCTTCTTATGCATCAGCTATCCAAACTGATGCTCATTTATTAGCACGTTTGGATTGTTTATTGTCTTTTGCACAGATCGCCGAAGAAAATCGTTATATTCGTCCTGTAATGTCAGATGATGAGATCTTAGATATTAAGCAGGGGCGACATCCGGTGATAGAAAAACAATTACCTCCAGGTGAGCAATATATAGCTAATGATGTATATCTTGATACTGTCAAACAGCAGATAATTATTATAACAGGTCCTAATATGGCCGGTAAATCTGCTTTGCTGCGTCAAACGGCATTAATTACTTTGTTGTCCCAAATCGGAAGTTTTGTACCTGCTCAGTCAGCACATATTGGTATTGTAGACAAGATTTTTACTAGAGTAGGGGCTAGTGATAATATTTCTGTCGGTGAAAGTACTTTCATGGTTGAGATGACAGAAGCAGCTAATATATTAAATAATATTTCTTCAAAAAGTTTAGTTTTATTTGATGAATTAGGTCGTGGTACTTCAACATATGATGGTATTAGTATTGCATGGGCTATTGTGGAATATATTCATGAAAATAAAAAAGGTCGGCCAAGAACGTTGTTTGCCACTCATTATCATGAATTGAACGAAATGGAAAAATTATTCTCGCGTATTAAAAATTATAACGTTTCTGTTTGTGAAGTAGATCAGAAAGTAATTTTTTTGCGTAAATTAGTGCGAGGAGGTAGTGAACATTCATTTGGTATTCATGTAGCCAAAATAGCAGGTATGCCAAAAACTATTGTAAAACGAGCTAATGAAGTTTTAAAAGATTTGGAGTCTGCAAATATAAAATTAGAAACTCGTTCTTCTGTTTTGGCTAAAGAGATTCCACAAAATGGTGTTCAATTAAGTTTTTTTCAGTTAGATGATCCTGTTTTATGTCAGGTGAGAGATGAAATTTTAAATATTGATGTTAATAATTTAACACCATTAGAAGCTCTTAATAAATTGAGCGATATCAAGAGAATTGTAAAAGGTTGACATTGCTTGTTATTATTTATAGTGTAATATTGTATTGAAAATGAGTTTTTTTACCTCGTTTTCTAAGTTTCTATAAATAGAAATTAATTATTAACAATTTTATTTTGTTTTAATAATTAAATTTTGTTTATATTTGTATTTCAAAAGGTTAAAATCTACTCTAGAGTATTAAGAATAGCTAAGTGATATTATAGAAACCGATAAATTTTTATTAATTATTCTTTTTATGCAACGCAAAATTAAAGGAACAGTAGTCGTATTTATTTCTGCAATATTATGTTGCACTTCGTGTATAGATAATGATTACGATTTGAGTAAAGATATTGACATGTCAGTATCTTTAGGAGGAAATGCTTTTGTTATTCCTATTGGTAGTTCAGAGGAAACGCGTCTAGATCAAATTATTGATGAGTCAGAAACTTTAAAATTAGATGATGAAGGACGTTATTCAATAAAAAAGGAAGATGACATTGATGATGTAAATATAGATGTTGATGCTGTAACTATCGATATAGATGATCCGGATGTAGAACCAATAACAGTAGATTTTGGTGATAATACAAAGATTAATCCATTTGAAGTAGCTACGGATCCATCAAATATTAGTGTAAATATTGATGATGTTACTGTAAATCCTTCAATGCCGAATATCAATGGATTAGAGGACACGCAAACAGTACCAGGAGTTCCAAATGGGGTAATAGATACGGATGTTACACTTTCAAATTCAGTAAATATAGAGGTGAATGTTCCTGAATCTAGTTTTGAAAATGTTAAGACCATAAAGGATGTTTATTTTGGTGGAAATGATGGACAATTAGTGACATTTACAATTGATGCAACAGATATATCAAATAATTTGAATCCAGGTAATATACAGACTGTCAAATCAATAAATATCACATTTCCTGAAGGTTTTGTTGTTAGTGGAGGCAGTGCTTCTGGTACTAATCAATACATAGTTACAAATGACCAAATGTTAGAAAGTAAAAAGAGATATGAGTTTTATATATTAAAGTTGCAAAAAGATTTTGATGTTAATAACAGACATTTCAGTGGAGAAGTAAAATTTACAATGGATTATACCATAAATGGTACATTTAAGTCTACATCATCCAATGCTTCAATTAGTGCAGGAGTTCCGAATATTATGTTTGCATTTGATAAAGCTAATGTAGTTACAAAAGATATTGATGCGGAATTTGATAGAGGAGATATAGGTGTATCGTCAGATATAGATGGACTTGATGATGTAAAGAGTGTAAAAGAGGTATCTTTCGAGCCTAATACAGAGCTTACTGTAAAAATCTCTCGGATGAAGGAGTTACCGTTAAATTTTACTTCTGGAAGTAAAGTATTGGTAAAAATACCAGATGTTTTTGTACTTACTTCTAAACAGATGAATGGTAATTCAAGTTATGATGCAGAAAAACATATCTTGTCAATTCCTGCTCAATCTTTGATAGGTACAGGTGAGTTGGATATTCGTTTAGGATTTTCAAAGATTGATTTCACAGTACGTGATCCTAATGGTCAGGCTGTTAGTGATAATGGTATATTATCTTTAAATGAGAAGGCTGAATATTACCCTCTTTCTGAGAATAATCAAGAGAAACTGGTATTGGAAAGTGATGAGTTGGAAACAGACCAATTGGTTGATTTAAGTAGACAAATTCACATAAATGTATTATGTGGAACATCAGGTACAAATACACTTCAAGTCACAAATTCAAAGGTAGTTACAAAAGTTGTTTCTTCTGAATTTGATACCTCATCCGATTTGAAGGTTCACGAGGATAATATTGATAAGGCATTGAAATCGTTGAAACAGGTTTATTGGAAAAATAATGAATCTGTTTTGTTAACCATGAAGTTAAACTTTAAGGATTTACCAAAAGATATAAAGAAAGGCATTCGTTTTTCACCTGTTAAGGTTAATTTGCCTAAGTTTATTGTCTTTGAACCACAAAATGATATTGTTGATAATGTGTTAACAATTAATGAGTCTTTTATACCTCAGGAAAGTAATGATTATACTTATGTAAAGACCTTAAAAATCAAAGGTATGGACTTTACTAAAATTGATGAGTATAAGAATGGTTTGGCGGTGACAGATAATCATGTACTGGAGATTCCAGAGAAATATACCAAAGTGGAAATTACAGGAGAGGTCAAGACCGAAGAAGGAGAAGAAATCAATTCAGAACAACTTGAGAATTTTGAGGTTAAACCTCAGGTTTCAATAGAGAAAATGGTAATTGGTAAGGTTGTTGGTAAGGTAGATCCGGAAATCGATCCAGTTAATGAAGAAGTAGATTTAGATCTTGGCGATGATTTGGATTTCTTAACTGAAGATGGAAATGAAATGGTTTTGGAAAATCCTGTTATTACAGTAAAATTGGTCAATCCGGTTGGTGTACCTGTAGATCTAGACTTATCAATGAGTGGATATTTAGATGGAAAAACAGAACCTATTGAAGGATCTACAATTACTGCAAATACAGCTTCTTATCCTGGGTTTGTAATTAATCCGGCTTTGGAAGATGGAACTGCTGTTACAACATATATATTAATTTCAAGAAAAGCTGTTCAGGTTAATGAAAATAATAGTACAACTAAATATTATAATCTGGTGTTACCTGATTTAGCAAATCTGATGAAGCGTGTGCCAGATCAGATTAAGTTTAAAATGAATGCTAATATTGATCAGAATGTAGATCATTATGTGGATATTACTCCAACGATAAGTGAAAATGGTCAAGATAAGGCAAGATTCTCAATTAAAGGTCATTATGATGTTTCTGTACCGTTGACTTTTGAAACATTAAATATCAATTATACAGATACAATTGATAATCTTCAGGATGATTTGGAAGATTTTCTTGATGTAGCTTTGAGTACTCATGTTGAACTAAATGGTGATTTTGTTAATGGAATACCTATTGATTTGAATATCAATGTAGAACCAACAGATGCCAATAACAATCCATTGACAAATATCAGTACAAAGGTGTATGTTAATGACCAGGAAAATGGTGTATTGGCAGGAATGGCAGTTGATGGACAACCAAGTATCACTCCTATCAAGATTGTATTAAACTCTCAAGATAGAGAAGAATTAAAGAAACTTGATAAGTTATTCCTTAATATCAACGCTTCTGCTTCGCAGACAAATAGTGGTATTACCTTGAAAGGGGCACAGACTATTCAGTTGAAAAATATGAGACTATATGTTAAGAAGGTGAATTTAGACTTAAATTGATTGTAGAGAAAAATGAATATTATGAAACAATATATGAAATTAATGTCAGTAGCGGTAGGTTTGTTTACCGCTGCCGCTACATCTATTAATGCCCAGACACTTCGTTCGGCATATTTTCTCGAAGGAATGACTTATCGTCACGAGTTAAACCCGGCATTTATGGGTGAACGGGGATACGTCAGCATTCCGGCTTTAGGAAATTTGCAATTTGGATTTAATTCAACAGCAGGTTTATCTCATTTCCTTTTTCCAACGAATGACGGAAAATTGACAACTTTTATGAGTGAGTCTGTTTCCAGAAAAGAGTTTTTGGATGGTCTTCCAAGTCGTTTGAAATTGGATCTCGATTTACAGGAAACAATACTTTCATTTGGTTTTCATGCTTGGGGTGGTTTCAATACTTTTGGTATTACGCTTAAGTCAAATACTACCTTTGGTATTCCGGTTGAGATGTTCCGATTTATGAAAGATCCTTCTGAAACAGAATACCATTTGAAGAATTTTGGGCTGACTTCAACCAATTATGCTGAAATTGCATTAGGACATGCTCGCGAAATTAATAGTCAATGGACTGTTGGTGGAAAGGTTAAAGTGCTTGTTGGTTTGGCAAAGGCCTCACTTCATGTGGATGACATGACAATGACAATGAAAGATAATTATTGGAAAATCGATCCAAATGGCGCTGAGCTTAATGTTGCTGTATCTGGTATGACCATTCCGACAAAAGGAGAAACAAAAAATTATGATGATACAGATTATGAGTTAGATGACAATGGAGATCGAACAGAAGTGTTAAAAGAGGGTACAGATAATCAGCTTTCTTTAAACGATATTGATTTTGATTCCGGAGAAATAGGTCCTACTGGTATGGGTGTTGCTTTTGACTTAGGTGCGACATATAAATTGAATGAAGACTGGATGTTTTCTGCTTCTATTCTTGATTTAGGTTTCATTGCTTGGAAAAATACGATTAGAGGTAATATTACAAAAAGTTTTGAATTCAATGGATTCCAGGAAATACCTCTTGATGAAACAGATGATAATAAACATAATTCTTTGGAGAATCAGGCAGACAGATTACTGGATGATTTGGTAGATCTTTCTAAGTTTGACAAAGTAGGGGATGACGAGAAGTATACAAAAGCTTTAGCTGCTACACTCTTGTTAGGTGCTCAATATATACTCTTCCTGTATACGATCGTTTAAAATTTGGTTTTCTTTCAACAACACGTATACAGGGACCTAATTCATGGACAGAGGGCCGTTTGTCTGCAAATATAGCTCCGCTGTCTGCTTTTGAGATGGGGGTGAATTATGCTTTGTCTAACTTCGGTTCTACATTTGGTTTTATGCTGAACTCTCATGGTGCTGGCTTTAACGTCTTTGTTGGGGCAGATATACCTTTAACAAAATACGAGCCAAAATATTTTGTGCCGACAGGACGTTTCGGATTACAATTTAACATGGGTTTCAACATTACGTTTGGTTCCAAGTATAAACCTAAATATAAATGTGTAGAGGTGCAGACCTTGTAGTTCATTGTCAAATAGGTTAAATCAAAGATCATTATGAAAAGAATTCTCTTTATATTAAGTTTTTTGGCGGTTCTGAATGTTTCAGCCCGTGAAGTCAGATTTACCAAACCTTCATTGGTATGGACAAAAGAAACCAATACTTTGGTTATAGAGTTTAAACTCGACGTGAAGGAAGTAGAAGTGAACAGTACTCAGTCTTATCTTTTTACTCCGATGTTCAAAAATGGAAATAACAGCCGTTATTTTGCTCCGGTTGTTGTAACAGGAAAGAAGAACTTTGACTTTACAAGAAAAGAGCGGAAAAAAGCCCGTAAACGTGGATATGAGTCACCATATACAGTAATAAGTGGTCGTTATTCAAAAAACCGTAATAATCTTGTGACATATACTATTACTATGCCTTTTGAGCCATGGTATGAGAATTCATCTTTTATTTTATTCGAGGATGATAAGAAAAGAAGTGAGGTTAAGGTTGGAGAAATGACTGTTATAGAACCTGTTGTTGTGGAAAAACCTAAATTACCAAAGGCTGGAGAATTTTGTGAATCTTGTATGAATATGGTTTCATTCCTTACACCGGAGGAAGAACCGTTGAAAGTACGTTCAGAACAGAGTACATTGTTTATTCAGTATCCTACAGGAAGTGCTAAGGTTGATTCAACATATAAGACAAATATTAAAGAACTCGAGAATTTAAAGAAAATGATGGCACCGCTCATTGACGGTGGTGATCTTATTTCTATTAAGCGTATTGCTGTAGAAGGTTATGCTTCGCCTGATGGTTCCGCTACATCTAATGATAAACTGGCTTTGAAGCGTGCTGAGGAATTTGCCAAATTCTTGGTAGAAAATTATCATTTTAATGATAGTATTCTTGCAGTATCTTCTCATGGTGAAGATTGGGATGAGTTGATTAGATTGATTCGTAAAGATATGCCGGATTATGCTGAAAAAGCATTGGATATCATAGATAAGAATGAGAAACTCGATGTTCGTGAGGCTCAGCTTAAGAAAGGTTTGGGTGCTTCTTACCGTTCTATGGTTGATGCATATTATTCAAAACTTCGTCGTTTGACGGTAGCTACGGAATATGAAATTCGTGAGGTTCTTAATACTGAAGCTGCTACATTGATTTATAAAAATCCAAGAATGCTTAACTTAAAGGAAATGTACAGTGTTGTCAAATTGTATACTCCTGGAACGAAAGAATATAAGGATGTTTATATCATAGCAGCAGAGAATTATCCGTCTGACGTAGTTGCTAATATTAATGCAGCCTCTGCTTGTATTGTAAGTGGTGATTTCGAAGGAGGAAAACGTTATATGGAGCGTGTTAAACAGGATCCACGAGCATATAATAACCTTGGAGTTTTGGCATGGTTAGCCGAAGATTTTGATATGGCGAGAGCCTGGTTCAAGATGGCTTTGGAGGTTGAGCGTGAGAAAGCTGAGAACAATCTCAAAATATTGGATGAGTATACTTCTGTTTCAGAGGAATAAAATATAATTATAAGTTGATTAAACTGCTGTAATTTGATAAAACGAATTACAGCAGTTTTTTTATTATTATTTTGTTAATGTAACTGTAAAATAAAAAAAGGATTTGAAATATAATCTATAAATTTGCACTTATTACAATTTTGATATATTTTTGCTTTACCACATTAATAATTGAGTTTAAACAAAGAAAATAGAGTTATGTCAAAAGTCACTTTTTTAGGTAATTTGGTACATTTAGAGGGAGAGATTCCCTCAGTAGGAAATCTTGCTCCCGATTTTTCAGCAGTAAAAGGAGACTTAAGCGAAATCAGATTAAGTGATTTTCGTGGTAAGAAAGTTGTACTTAACATTTTTCCTAGCCTGGATACACCGGTATGTGCAATTTCAGTCAGAAAGTTTAATCAGGCAGCTTCATCACTTAAAAATACAGTCGTTTTGGCAGTATCAATGGATTTACCTTTTGCACAAGGCCGTTTTTGTACGACTGAGGGCATTGAAAACCTTATTCCGGTATCATTGTTCCGCAGCATTGATTTTAAGGCCTCATATGGCCTTATTTTAGCTGATGGACCTTTGAAAGGTCTTACTGCACGTGCCGTTATTGTTTTAGATGAAGACGGAAAGATTCTTTATGAAGAACTTGTTCCAGAAATTACTAATGAGCCGGATTATGAGAAAGCTTTGGCTGTTGTAAAAGCATAATTTTAAGAAAGATATATAACAACAAATCTGAGGTAGATATGACAAATGATTATATCTGTCTCAGATTTGTTGTTTTTATAATGGATAAATTCTTTTGTCCGTGAAATATAATCTTATTCAATTTTAAATTATGGAATCCATAATATTTTCATTTTCAAAAAAGTCATATTATGGATTTACCTTTTTGTTGAAAATGAAGAAAAATTAAAATCCCGCTGCCAAATGAATGCTCATTGACAGCGGGATTTCCTTTATCATATTTGTATAAAATGTCTCAATTATGTTGTTTTCATGTTCTGATTCGATTGTTCGCTCAGTTTACGGCAATATTTTCCATTTAACATGCAATAAACTCCTAAGACAACAAAGGGTATACTTAATAATTGCCCCATATTGATACACATAGAAGCTTCAAAAGCCTCTTGAACTTCTTTGGTATATTCTATCAGGAACCGTGCTATAAAAATAGTTGTGAGACAGAATCCGAAATAGAAACCGGTCCCCACCTTTTGTTGATACTTTTTATATAATATCAGACCGGCAATGAAGAATATCAGATAACAGATGGCTTCATAAAGCTGTCCGGGGTGGCGTGGCTGCATGTCTACTTGTTCAAAAATAAATGCCCAAGGCACATCTGTTGGTTTTCCGATAATTTCAGAGTTCATCAGATTACCTAAACGGATGAACATAGCACAGAGTGGGGTAGCTATGGCTATATTGTCTAATACACGCATAATATTCAGCTTCGTTTTTCGCACATAAAGCCATAATGCTATCATTAACCCCAAAGTACCTCCATGGCTTGCCAGCCCTGCATATCCGGTAAAGATCCAACCATTGGCTGTTTTATGCATAGGCAGAATCATTTCCAATGGGTGGGAGAGGAAATATCCTGGTTCATAAAACAAACAATGCCCAAGGCGTGCACCTACCAGAATACCGACAAAACAATAGAGGAAAAGCGGATCGAAAAGTTCGTCTTTTATTTTTTGGTGACGATAGAGTCTTTGTACAATGATATATCCGCTCAAAAGTGCCAGACACCAGCAGATAGAGTACCAGCGGACAGAGAAAGAGCCGATATGAAAGGCCACCAGATCCGGATTCCAAAGAATATAACCGAGCATGATGATTAATGTTTATACGTTGAAACGGAAGTGCATGATGTCTCCATCCTGTACTACGTAGTCTTTACCTTCCACACCCATTTTTCCGGCTTCGCGTACTGCGGCTTCAGAACCATACTGAATGTAGTCTTCATATTTAATAACTTCGGCACGGATAAAACCTTTCTCAAAATCTGTATGGATGACACCGGCACATTGAGGAGCTTTCCAACCTTTACGGAATGTCCACGCCTTTACTTCCATCTCGCCGGCGGTAATAAATGTTTGAAGATTAAGCAGATGATAGATGGCTTTAATCAGACGGTCACATCCTGATTCTTCCAGTCCCATATCTTCCAGGAACATACGCTTTTCTTCATAACTTTCCAATTCTGCGATATCAGCTTCTGTCTGTGCGGAGATGATCAGCAATTCAGCGTTTTCGTCCTTGATGGCTTCGCGCACAGCGTCTACATATTTGTTGCCGTTGGCAGCTGAAGCATCATCCACGTTGCAGACATACAATACCGGTTTGGCAGTAAGCAGGAAAAGATTTTTGGCTGCTTGTTGTTCTTCTTCATTCTCAAAAGTAACAGTGCGGGCTGATTTGCCTTGTTCCAAAGCGTCTTTGTATTGCAAAAGAACATCATATTCTATTTTGGCCTGTTTATCACCACCCACTTTGGCTACTTTTTCAACACGTTTTATACGGTTTTCAATCGTTTCGAGATCCTTAAGCTGAAGTTCTGTATCAATGATTTCCTTATCGCGTACAGGATCGACAGAACCGTCAACATGTACAATATTATCGTTGTCAAAACAGCGGAGTACATGGATTATTGCATCTGTTTCACGTATATTGCCCAGGAACTGGTTACCAAGTCCTTCTCCTTTGCTGGCTCCTTTTACCAAACCTGCGATGTCAACAATATCGCAGGTAGCCGGTACAATACGTCCCGGATGTACCAGTTCTGCCAGTTTGTTCAAACGTTCATCCGGTACGGTGATTTGTCCCAATTGAGCATCAATTGTGCAGAACGGGAAGTTGGCTGCCTGCGCTTTGGCGCTTGAAAGGCAGTTGAAAAGTGTAGATTTTCCTACGTTCGGAAGGCCTACTATACCTGCTTTTAATGCCATAATATGATATATTTTATTGTTATTTGTCAGATAGAGTGCAAAATTACAGATTTTAGCTGGAATAATCTAATAAAATTGTTTTATTGCAGTTTGTTAATGAGCTTCAAGCCAATTGCAGCCCCAGCCATAATCGGCTTGCAATGGAACTTGCATGTTATAGGCTTTTTCCATTTCTTCAATGACGATATGTTGTACCTGTTCCTTTTCTTCCGGTAAAACGCTGAAGTTAAGTTCATCATGTACTTGCAGAATCATTTTAGATTTCAGATTTTCTTTTTGGAAGCGGTGATAAATAGCTATCATGGCCATTTTGATAATGTCGGCAGCACTGCCTTGAATAGGAGCGTTGATAGCATTACGTTCTGCATAACCGCGCACAACTGCATTGTGACTGTTGATATCTCTTAAATGACATTTTCTGTGACATATGGTTTCTGTATAACCTTTCTCACGGGCCATGTCTATACTTTTCTGCATATATTCCTTTACCTTTGGGTAAGTTTCAAAATAACCGTCTATCAGTTCTTTGGCTTCACCTCTGCTTACACCCATTCGTTCTGCAAGACCAAATACAGTGATACCATAGATAATACCAAAATTGGCAGTTTTGGCTTTACTGCGTTCTTCTCGGGTGACTTCTTCTATGGGCTTTTTATAAATTTTTGCAGCTGTTGCGGCATGAATATCATGTCCTTGTCTAAATGCCTCAATCATGTGCGTGTCTCCACTCAGATGAGCCATAATGCGGAGTTCTATCTGCGAGTAATCTGCTGAAAAGAATTCACATCCGGGCTCAGGAATAAATGCTTTTCGTATTTCTTTTCCTTCTTCGTTGCGTACAGGGATGTTCTGCAGATTTGGATTGCTGCTGCTCAGACGGCCGGTAGTAGTGATGGTTTGGTTGAACGAAGTATGAATGTGCCCTGTTTTGGGGTTTATCAGTTTGGGTAATGCATCCAGATAAGTACCGGTTAGTTTTTTCAGTCCGCGGTGTTCCAGAATCTTTTCTACAATGAGATGTTTTTGTCGCAGGCTTTCCAGTACATCTTCCGAGGTTACATATTGTCCGGTTTTTGTTTTCTTTGGCTTGTCACTGATTTTAAGCTTGTCAAATAATATTTCACCAACTTGTTTTGGAGAGGCGATATTGAAAGGTTCTCCTGCAAGTTGATGTATTTCTTCCTCAAGTTGATGCATCTTTTCTGTGTAAAGTGCAGATGTTTCTTTCAATGCATCCGAGTCAATACAAACTCCGTTACGTTCCATCCATGCCAGAACGGGCATAAGTGGCATTTCTATATTTTTGAATAACTCATAACAACCTTCTTCTTTCAATTTAGGTTCTAAGATATTTTTCAGTTTGAGAGTGACGTCCGCATCCTCACAAGCATATTCGTATACTTGGGTAGGGGAGAGGTCGGCCATGTTTTTCTGGTTTTTGCCTTTAGAACCGATGAGTTCTTCAATGTGTATGGTTTGATAGTGAAGATAAACTTCAGCCAGAAAATCCATACCATGATGCAGTTCCGGTTGAAGCAAGTAGTGAGCAATCATGGTATCGAAAATTTCTCCTTTAAGTGTGATACCATAATTTTGCAGAACCATCAAGTCGTATTTTATATTCTGTCCGATTTTGACGATATGTTCATTTTCATAAACAACTTTAAACTCGTTAACAATTTTTTGCGCTTCAGTCTCGTCTTGTGGTATAGGAACATAAAAAGCTTGATTTTCCTTGATGCTGAAGCTTAATCCAACCAGTTTTGCATTGATAGGATCTGTGCTCGTGGTTTCCGTATCCAGACTAAGAAAATCGTTTGTAAGGAATAAGTCAATAATTTTCTTTCTATCTTCCTTTTTTTCAATAAGTTGATAATCATAATCAGACTTATTATATCTCGCGAGATTTGAATTTTCTGAAATATTCGTCGTGTTATCCGTGAATTCTTCAAAAAGAGAGCCCTGAATAATTGTATTCTGTACAGGTTTGTTCTCCTTTTTTATTTTCCGTTCAATAAGGCTGCGGAATTCCAGTTCTTCGAAAAGACGTTTCAGGGTTTCCGTATCCGGTTCTTCAGTTTTCAAGGCCTCCATGTCAAGTGTGACAGGTACGTCTGTTTTAATGGTGGCAAGAAATTTCGAGAATGTGATTTGTTCTTTGTTTGTCTCTACTTTTGTTTTCAACGCTCCTTTAAGTTCATCGGTACGTTCAAGGAGTTGTTCTACGGAGCCGAATTGTTGTATGAGTTTGGTTGCCGTTTTTTCACCTACGCCCGGACATCCCGGAATATTATCTGCAGTGTCACCCATCAGTCCAAGCATGTCAATTACCTGTTCCGGGGTGTTTATGCCATATTTTTCGGTAACCTCTTTGATGCCCATTACCTCGAAATCTTTATCGCCATATTTTGGACGGTAAATTTTCACATTTTGGGTAACCAGTTGTCCATAATCCTTGTCGGGTGTCATCATATATGTTTCTATTCCGCGTTTATCGGCCTGATGAGCTAAAGTACCGATGACATCGTCTGCTTCATAACCCATGACCTCCAGAATAGGAATACGGTAAGCCTTGATGATGTCTTTTATGATAGGAACTGCCGTTCGTATTGCTTCAGGAGTCTCTTCACGTTGCGCTTTATATTGTTCGTATGCTTCGTGTCTGAAGGTTGGGCCGGGAGGATCAAATGCTATACCGATGTGTGTGGGATGTTCTTTCGAAAGAACTTCCTCCAAAGTATTGACGAAGCCTAAAATGGCTGAGGTATTAAGGCCTTTTGAGTTGATACGGGGATTTTTGATAAATGCGTAATATGCTCTATAAATTAGGGCATATGCGTCCAGCAGAAATAGTTTCTCCATATTAATATCTGTTTTTACCGGTAAATTTACGGAAAAAATACGAGTCGCTTTTTGAATTTTATGTAAATTTGTAATTCAAAAGAAGCCAATGTATGGATAGACTAGAAGAGATCCGGAAACCAATAGGGCAGGAATTGGAGAAATTTAAAACACTGTTTAGTTTTACCCTGCAACATCAGAATACTATTTTACAGATAGCCTTACAGCATATATTAAATCGTAAGGGTAAGATGATGCGTCCTATTCTGGTTCTCTTGTCAGCGAAAAGTTGCGGTGAAATCAATGATTCCGTGCTGCATGCGGCGGTTAGTCTTGAGATGTTGCATACAGCCAGTCTGGTACACGATGATGTAGTAGATGAGAGCGATGAACGGCGCGGACAAAGTTCTGTCAATGCGCTGGTCGATAATAGGGCAGCAGTTTTGGTCGGAGATTATATGTTGTCTACGGCATTAAAACATGCGGCTAAGACAGGCAGTATCGAAGTCGTTGAATGGATTTCCTTATTGGGACAGACTCTTTCCGATGGTGAATTGCAACAGATGGCCAATATTAAATCAGCAGAACTGAGTGAGGCGCAATACTGTGATGTGATTAAAATGAAAACCGCGTCGTTGTTTGCGGCCTGCGGACGTATTGGTGCAAAGCTGGCCGGAGGTTCTGAGACAGATATTGAGCGTGCGTGCCGCTTTGGTGAATACGTAGGTATGTGTTTTCAGGTACGTGATGATATTTTCGATTATTATCACGATTCTAAGGTCGGTAAACCGACAGGAAATGATATGAAGGAGGGTAAACTTACCCTTCCGGTGATACATGCCGTCTTACAGCCCGGAGCGGAGAAATGGAAGGAAATAGCTTTGAAAGTGCGCAAAGGCGATGCTACAGAAGAAGAGATTGCCGCATTGGTTGATTACACCAAGAATGCCGGTGGAATAGAATATGCTCAGCAGACGATGGAAAAATGGCGTACTGAGGCTATGGCGCTCTTAGATGAGATTACGGTTCCGGAGATAGCCGAATCGCTTGCAAAATACATGGATTTCGTCTTAGACAGACGTTCTTAATCTATCAGGAAACATAATGAATATTTATAATAATAAAGAAGGCCTTCCATGCGGAAGGCCTTCTTTATTATAAATTATGATAGCTTCTTTTTTAGAAGAATCTGGTCTCTTCACCGAGAATGTCGCTAAGTAGTAAATTTGCCAGACGACTTGTACCTAATCGGAACCATTGATTGGTAAGCCATTCCTCTCCAAGTACTTCTTTTACGATGGTATAATACACCAGGGCGTCGTGTACTGTATTCAGACCACCTGCGGGTTTGAATCCTATTTGTATGCCGGTTTCATCGTAATATTCTTTAATGGCCTGACACATTACATACGCTGCTTCCGGAGTTGCGGCCGGTGTGAGTTTTCCGGTAGATGTTTTCAGATAATCAGCGCCTGCGTACATGGCAAGAAGAGATGCTTTTTTGATGTTTTCAGCGGTTTTCAGACAGCCTGTTTCAAGAATCACTTTCATTTTCCTGTCGCCGCATGTTGCCTTCAGTTCGCTGATTTCATCGCATAATGTTTCATAATCCTCGCTTAAGAATTTGCCTACCGGCATCACGATATCTATTTCTGTTGCTCCGTCGTGAATTGCCAATGCGGTTTCTGCTACTTTTACTTCAATCAGGGTTTGAGAAGAAGGGAAGTTACCGGCTACACAAGCCACTTCTACACCTTCAATTTCGAGCGATTGGCTGACGATTTTGGCAAAACACGGATATACGCATATTGTAGCGACATGCGGGAGATCCGGATAAACGGTTTCAAACTGGTTCACTCTTTCTGTAAGTTTCAGTATGCTTTCGTCACTGTCTGTTGTGTTCAGTGAGGTCAGTTCTATGCTTCCAAAGAGAAAACGTCTGATTTCGTCCGTGTCGTTTTCTGCAACTTTTTCATTGATTATTTTGTTTACAGCCGCTTTTACAGCTTCGTCGTCAAGCTGTAAGTTATATTTGTGAAGGGCTTGTTCATATTTGCTGATTTCAGCTCCTTTTTGTGGGGTATATTCATTCATTTTGGGTTAATTTTATGTTATTATGATGTCTGTCTTTATCTCTTTTTGTTTTCTTCTCAAAGCTTTTTTCCAATGCCTTGGTTAGGTCAACGCCTGTCTGATTGGCGAGGCATATCAGCACCCATAATACGTCTGCCATTTCTTCTTCCAGGTTACATTTTTCTCCTTCCTTGAAGGACTGGTCACCATATTTTCTGGCGATGACACGGGCCAATTCTCCGACTTCTTCGGTCAGACAGGCCATGTTGGTCAGTTCACTGAAATAACGTACACCGACCTCACGTATCCATTTGTCTACCTGTTCCTGTGCTTCTTTAATGGTCATTTTATTCTTTGTTTTTTGTATCCATACAAATGGTTACCGGCCCGTTGTTCAATAGTTCAACCTTCATGTCAGCGCCAAATTCTCCGGTACTTACAGGCTTGCCAAGTTTCTCGCTCAGTTTCTGACAGAATTTCTCGTATAGTGGGATAGCGGTAGCATGTCCGGCTGCACGGATATACGAGGGGCGGTTACCTTTCTTATATGATGCCATAAGCGTAAACTGACTGATTACAAGTATGTTACCGCCTGTATCAAGAATACTTCTGTTCATAACTCCGTTTTCGTCGTCAAAAATCCGTAATCCTGTAATTTTATGGCACAACCAATCTATATCTTCCTCATTATCAGTTTCTTCTATTCCTAAAAGGATGAGGAGTCCTTCTTCTATGGCCGATTTACAGTGTCCGTTTATGGTTACAGAAGCGTGTGAAACACGTTGAATGACTGTTCGCATAATAATCGTTTTTTATATATTCTACAAATATAGTGAAAGGTGGGCGTAGTGACAAATAAAAAATACAAATTAAAATCAGGCTTTACAGCGTTGCATTCATTATCCGGATATATGGAAACAGATGCTGTTACAGGTTCTCCTGAAGGATTCTTGCCTTACTTTTTCCGACTATTTTTTCCAACTCTTCGGTAGAGGCCTCACGGATGCGTTTTACACTTTTGAAGTGCTTTAAAAGCTCTGTTTTGGTCTTTTCGCCGATACCTTTTATCTGGTCCAGTTCGGAGGCAATCTGGTGTTTGCTGCGTTCATTTCTGTGGAAGGTGATGGCAAAACGATGCACTTCGTCCTGTATTTGGGTTAGAAGCCTGAATAGGGGTGAATCCTGTTTTAAACCAATTACGGCAGGAGGGAATCCATAAAGTAATTCATGGGTACGATGCCGGTCGTCTTTGGCCAGTCCGGCTATCGGAATCTGAAGGTGAAGTTCGTCTTCTACGACTTCTCTGACGACTTCCATTTGTCCTTTTCCACCATCTGTGATAATCAGGTCGGGCAGGGGCGTCTGTTCTTCAATGGCTCGTGAATATCGTCTTCTCACAACCTCTTTCATGGATGCGTAATCGTCCGGTCCCACCACAGTTCTGATATGATATTTTCGGTAATCCTGTTTGCTTGGTTTACATTTTTTGAATACGACGCAGGCAGCCACGGCATCACTTCCCGATATGTTTGAGTTGTCAAAACATTCAATTTGTATGGGAAGTTTTTCCAGGTTCAGCGCCTGCTGTATTTCTTTCATCAGACGGACACTTTTCTGCTCTGGATTAAGCTTTTCAGATTGCTTCAGACGGTCCAGTTTATACTGTTTGACATTCATCAACGACAGTTCCAGAAGTTTCTTTTTTTCTCCTTTCTGTGGTATGGTGAAGGTGATATTTTCCATCTCCAGATTGATGGGGAACGGGATGATTATTTCTTTAGAAAGACTGTGATATCGTTCCCTCATTTCTGTTATGCCTAAGGCCAACAGATCCACGGCAGACTCGTTCATCCTTTTCTTATATTCGAAAGTGAATGCTTGGTTTATACAACCGTTTGTGACGTGCAGATAGTTGATAAACGCGCTCTGATCGTCATCTTCAATCGAGAATACATCGATGTTATGCAATATCTGGCTGACCACCTCACTCTTGCTGCGGTAGTTCTCTATAAGGTCATATTTTTGTTTGATAACCTGTGCTTCTTCAAACCTCATTTCAGAAGCCAGTTCCTGCATCTCACGCATCATCTGACGTCCGATTTCAGCGGTATTTCCTTTCAGAATCTCTTTAGCTTCCTGGATATATTTCATGTATTCTTCGTGGCTTTCAAGGCCGATGCAGGGACCTTTACAGTTCTTGATATGATATTCCAGACAGACGTTGAATTTGCCGTTTCTGATGTTTTCAGGGCTTAACGGGAGATGGCAGGTACGCAAAGGATAGAGGTTCTTTATAAGTTCGAGAAGTGAATTTAAAGTAGGGATATGGCTGTATGGACCGAAGTATGTAGAACCGTTCCGAATGATTTTCCTGGTCTTGAAAATACGGGGGAAATATTCGTTTGTGACACATATGGAAGGGTAGGTCTTATCGTCCTTCAGCAACACATTATAGCGTGGCTTATATCGTTTGATAAGATTGTTTTCCAGTAATAGTGCATCCTCTTCAGTGTTTACCACCACGTATTTTATATCCCTTATTTTGCTTACAAGAAGTGCTGTTTTCCGGCTTTGATGTTCTTTGCTGAAATAAGAATAAACACGTCTTTTAAGGTTTTTGGCTTTGCCTACATAGATGATTTCACCTTCATCGTTCAGGTATTGATAACACCCGGGAGTTTCGGGCAGATTGAGTACTATACCTTTCAGGTACTCGTCTATTTTCTTTTTTTCTTCAGTTGTCATAGGCTATAATCGAAACAGGACAAGCAACCGGTTGCTTGTCCTGTTATGTGGGTTTTAAACAGAGAGTAAGGTTTCTATTTCTACATTCTCGTCTTTAAATGCCTCCCGTCCATGCAGTCCCTCTCGTGACAGTTCAATGATAAAGTTTATATAAACCTGTTTCGGATTTAATTTTCTGACAAGGTTTAGAGCGGCTTTCATTGAACCGCCGGTAGCAAGAAGGTCGTCGTGTAACAGTACGACATCGTTTTCGTTTATCGAGTCTTTATGCATCTGAATTGTGTCCAGGCCATATTCCTTCTGATAACTCTCGCTCACAGTTTCTGCCGGGAGCTTTCCTGACTTGCGGCACATAACAAATCCGGCTCCCAGTCTGATAGCCAATGCCGGTCCGAGAATAAAGCCGCGTGATTCTATACCGACAACCTTGGTGATACCTTTGTCTTTATAAAGTTCATATAATTCATCCAGCATGATGCGCATACATTCGGCGTCTTTGAATAAAGTCGTGACGTCTCTGAACAAAACATCGGGTATCGGGAAATCTGGAATGTTTCTTAAGTTCTTTAATAAAATTGGATTGTTCATAATCAGAGCTTTAAGCGTTAATAATTCAAGTAATGTTTCACGTGAAACATAGCACTTCTAACGTCCAAGAAGGACCAGCATCACATTGATGTCACTCGGCGATACGCCGGGGATGCGGCTGGCTTGTGCCAATGTTTCAGGATTTATCTTTTCCAGCTTTTGGCGAGCTTCTGTTGAAAGCGAGTTCATGGTCTTGTAATCGAACTTGCCTTTTATCTTGATGTTCTCCAGTCGTTGCATCTTATCGGCTATCATTCTTTCGCGTTCGATATAGCCATGGTATTTCATTTTAATTTCTGCGGCTTCGATAATCTCTTCTTTCCGTTCCTCAATCATGTCGAGTTGAGCTTTTAATGGCGCAATGAAGTTAGAGATGTTGTTTAATGTGATTTGCGGACGGTTGATGACATCGAATAATTTGCAGCCGTATTTAAGAGGGGTAGTTTCCAGTGTTTCTAATCCCGCATTGATTAATGCCGGTTTCAGCGAGAATGTTTCGCAGAAATTTATGATGCGGTCAATATGTGCTTTTTTCTTTTTCCAGTAGTCATACCGTTCTTTGCTTGCCAGTCCTATCTCGTATGAACGTTCTGTCAGTCGTGCGTCAGCGTCATCCTGACGGAGCAGAATTCTGTATTCCGCACGTGAGGTAAACATACGGTATGGCTCGTCAACTCCTTTTGTAACCAGGTCGTCTATGAGTACGCCTATATAGGATTCATCGCGGTGCATGATGAACGGTTCGCTTCCGGCGCATTTCAATGCCGCGTTGATACCGGCTACGATTCCCTGTCCGCCGGCCTCCTCGTAACCGGTCGTTCCGTTAACCTGTCCTGCCATGAACAGGCCGGGAATAATTTTCGATTCCAACGAGTGGGTGAGTTGCGTCGGATCGAAATAATCGTATTCTATGGCGTATCCCGGACGGTAAATCGCCACGTCGCGGAATGCCGGGATCTTTTTCAGCGCGTTAAGCTGAACGTCCAATGGCAGACTTGAAGAGAAACCGTTCAGATAATATTCCTGCGTCTGTTCGCCCTCCGGTTCAAGAAACAGTTGGTGATGTTCCCGTTCGGGGAATGTGACCAGTTTTGTTTCGATGCTCGGACAGTATCGTGGCCCGATACTTTTAATCTGTCCGTTGTATAGCGGTGAATCCGGAAGTCCGCTTTCCAGAATACGGTGAACTTCGGGATTGGTAAAGCAGGTCCAGCAGGTAAGTTGTTTCAGGTGCCGTTCGGTTTCGAGGAACGAGAATCTGTGGAAGTCATTTTCTCCATGCTGTATTTCCATGTCTTCGAAGTGCACACTTCTGGCATCGATGCGTACGGGGGTTCCGGTTTTCATTCGTCCCATTGTGACGCCGTGCGCTGTGATGGATTCCGTCAGATGGTAAGACGCCGGTTCTGCCATACGGCCACCGGCCAGTTTCGTGTGTCCGATATGCATTAAGCCGTTTAGGAATGTGCCGGCTGTAAGGATGACGCATTTTGCCTTGAAGGTCACGTCAAGATAAGTACGTACACCTGCCGTTTCACCGTTTTCCACTATAAGTTCCTTTACCTGGTCCTGCCAGATGTTCAGGTTAGGAACGTTCTCCAGAATTTCGCGCCACGCCCAGATGAATTTCGCACGGTCGCATTGAGCTCGCGGACTCCACATGGCCGGACCTTTCGAACGGTTCAGCATGCGGAATTGTATGGCCGTTTTATCGGTGACTTGTGCCATGTATCCGCCCAAAGCATCGATTTCTCTTACAATCTGTCCTTTGGCTATGCCGCCCACTGCAGGGTTACAGCTCATTTGTCCAATCTTGTTCATGTCCATCGTGATCAGACAGGTCTTTGCACCCATGTTTGCCGCGGCCGCTGCAGCCTCACATCCGGCATGTCCGGCGCCAATTACAATAACATCGTATTTAAACTCCATTTTATTGTTCTTTTATACCTTACAAAAGTAATGTTTTTTTAGGAATATCTTTAGCTATTTTTTTGTTCAATCAAGGATTTAGATTAAATTTGCACTATATTATACGTGTATAAATACTCTAATTTTCTTAATACTGTTTAATAAATGTTTTAAATTCAATTATTTATGTGGTTATGTGATTCATCTATTGGACGGAAAGTAGTGATGTCAGTTACTGGTATTGCGCTTATCCTGTTCTTGACGTTTCATGCGTCAATGAACGTTGTGGCTTTAATTTCGGCAGAAGGCTACAACATGATTTGTGAATTCCTGGGCGCAAACTGGTATGCTGTTGTAGCAACTATCGGTTTGGCTGCTTTGGCGGTTATTCATATTATTTATGCGTTCTGGTTGACAATCCAGAATCGTAAGGCACGTGGAAACAATCGCTATGACATTACTGACAAACCGGCAAAAGTGGAGTGGGCTTCACAGAACATGTTGGTTTTGGGTATCATCGTATTGTTAGGTCTTGCTTTACACTTCTACAATTTCTGGTACAACATGATGTTTGCAGAATTGATTGGCCAGCCTATGTTGGGAGGTCTTCACGCTGCTGACGGATATGGCTACATCGTCCAGACTTTCAGCCAGCCTGTATTTACTGTAATCTATGTCATCTGGCTTGTTGCTTTGTGGTTCCACCTGACTCACGGTTTCTGGAGCGCAATTCAGACTTTGGGTTGGAATGGCAAGGTTTGGTTTAACCGTTGGAAGGTAATCGGAAATATTTATGTTACTTTGGTTATTTTGATGTTCCTTGTTGTAGCATTGTATTTCTCTTTTTGCGGTGCATGCTGCTAATTTAATTAATGAATCATTAAATTGAAACGATTATGACTAAGATAATAGATTCTAAAATTCCAGAAGGGCCGGTTGCAGAGAAATGGACAAATTATAAGGCACACCAGAAATTGGTTAACCCGGCTAACAAGCGTCGCTTGGACATTATTGTTGTAGGTACAGGTCTTGCCGGTGCATCTGCCGCTGCTTCACTTGGAGAAATGGGCTTCCGTGTATTTAATTTCTGTATCCAGGATTCTCCCCGTCGTGCACACTCTATCGCCGCTCAGGGAGGTATCAACGCTGCAAAGAATTATCAGAACGACGGCGACTCTGTTTATCGTCTGTTCTATGATACAGTAAAGGGTGGTGACTACCGTGCACGTGAGGCTAACGTATATCGTTTGGCTGAGGTTTCAAACAACATCATCGACCAGTGCGTGGCACAAGGTGTTCCTTTCGCTCGCGAATACGGTGGTATGTTGGCCAACCGTTCATTCGGTGGTGCACAGGTATCCCGTACATTCTATGCAAAGGGTCAGACAGGTCAGCAGCTGTTGCTCGGCGCTTATTCAGCATTGAGCTGCCAGGTTAACGCCGGAACAGTAAAATTGTTCACCCGTTATGAGATGATGGACCTCGTAATGATCGACGGCCGTGCACGTGGTATTATCGCACGTAACCTTGTTACCGGTAAATTGGAGCGTTTTGCCGCTCATGCAGTCGTTATCGCAACCGGTGGTTATGGTAATACTTATTTCCTTTCAACAAACGCAATGGGCTGTAACTGTTCAGCAGCTATGCAGTGCTACCGCAAGGGTGCTTATTTTGCAAATCCTGCTTACGTACAGATTCATCCTACTTGTATTCCGGTTCACGGTGACAAGCAGTCTAAGCTGACTTTGATGTCTGAGTCTTTGCGTAACGATGGTCGTATCTGGGTTCCTAAGAAACTGGAAGACGCCAAGAAACTGCAGGCCGGTACATTGAAGGGTGAGGACATTCCTGAAGAAGACCGCGATTACTACTTGGAGCGTCGTTATCCGGCATTCGGTAACCTGGTTCCCCGTGACGTGGCTTCACGTGCAGCTAAGGAAAGATGCGATAAGGGTTACGGTGTAAACAATACCGGTTTGGCCGTATTCCTCGATTTCAGCGATGCCATCAACCGTTTGGGTAAGGACGTGGTAGAGCAGCGTTATGGTAACCTGTTCGACATGTACGAGGAAATTACCGACGTATCTCCATACAAGTCTCCGATGATGATTTATCCGGCTATTCACTATACAATGGGTGGTATCTGGGTAGACTACGAATTGCAGACTTCTATCAAGGGCTTGTTCGCAATCGGTGAATGTAACTTCTCAGATCACGGTGCAAACCGTTTGGGTGCATCTGCTTTGATGCAAGGTTTGGCCGACGGTTACTTCGTATTGCCATATACCATTCAGAACTATCTGGCCGATCAGATTACAGTTCCTCGTTTCTCTACAGACCTGCCTGAATTTGAAGCTGCAGAGAAGGCTGTAAACGAGCGTATCGACCATTTGATGAACATCAAGGGTAAGCGTTCTGTTGATTCAATCCATAAGGAATTAGGCCACGTGATGTGGGAATACGTAGGTATGGGTCGTACCAAGGAAGGTTTGGAAACCGGTTTGAAGCGTCTGAAGGAAATCCGCGAGGAGTTCGAGACTCAGTTGTTTATTCCGGGTGCAAAAGAAGGTGTGAACGTAGAGTTGGAAAAAGCATTGCGTTTGAACGACTTCATCACAATGGGACAGTTGATTGCATACGATGCATTGAACAGAAATGAATCTTGTGGTGGTCACTTCCGTGAAGAATATCAGACAGAGGAAGGCGAAGCAAAACGTGATGACGAGAACTACTTCTATGTGGCATGCTGGGAGTATCAGGGCTCAGACGACAAGGCACCGGTATTATATAAGGAGCCGCTCGTTTATGAGGCTATCAAGGTTCAGACACGTAACTACAAGAGCTAATAAACCGGTTTGTTCAACGATATAAAGAAAAAAACAATGGATAAGAATATTTCATTTAAAATAAGATTTTGGCGTCAGAACGGACCTAAGGATAAAGGTCACTTTGACGAACGTGAGATGAAGGACATCCCGGGCGATACCTCATTCCTCGAGATGCTGGACATCCTTAACGAGCAATTGATTGAAGAAGGTAAAGAGCCGTTCGTATTTGATCACGACTGTCGTGAAGGTATCTGCGGTATGTGTTCTTTGTATATTAACGGAACACCGCACGGTAAGACTGAGCGTGGTGCTACAACCTGCCAGCTTTATATGCGTAAGTTCAATGATGGCGATACCATTACCGTTGAGCCATGGCGTTCAGCCGGTTTCCCGGTTATCAAGGACTGTATGGTAGACCGTTCGGCTTTCGATAAGATTATTCAGGCCGGTGGATATGTTACAGTACGTACCGGACAGCCGCAGGATGCGAATGCCATCCTGATTCCGAAGCAGAATGCCGACGAGGCTATGGATTGCGCTAGCTGTATCGGTTGTGGTGCTTGTGTTGCTGCTTGTAAGAACGGTTCAGCCATGTTGTTCGTATCTTCAAAGGTCAGCCAGCTGGCTTTGTTGCCTCAGGGACGTCCCGAGGCTGCACGCCGTGCTAAGGCTATGATTGCCAAGATGGACGAACTTGGTTTCGGTAACTGTACCAACACACGTGCATGCGAGGCCGTATGTCCTAAGTGCGAGACTATCGCGAACATCGCACGTTTGAATCGTGAGTTCATTAAAGCTAAGCTTGACGATTAAAATAAGGGGTAGGACTTTTATAATAAAAGTCTGATTATTTTGAGAGGAGGTTATGCCTTTGGGCGTACCTCCTCTTTTTGTATATTTGTCTGACAGCACATTGTTTTGTTTTTTCAATGTCGGCGCGTAGTTTTTTGCTTAACCCAGTCTCAAACTTATCTTTGATTATTTGACAGATAGCGTCGTAAAATTCAAGGGCTGAATTCTTTTGTCCGTTCTGCTTTTTCCATGTTTTTTGCGGTTACATTCTTTTACTTTTATCCCTGTCCTTGTTTCAATTTACGCACGGTTGCGAATTTTTTTCCCTACGGTTACGGTTGCAATCGCATACGGTTACGAAATCTTTTCTGCACGGTTGTGGTTACCTTCGTTACAGTACCAAAATATATTTCTCTACGGTTACGAAAAAGTTCGTAACCGTGAGCGTTCTGATTTTTGTAAGTAAATTATACTTGAGGCCTGTTCCTGTCCGGTGTGGAAAAAAATCGTAAGTAAAAAACAGCAGGAATTTTTTTACCAATATCAGTTTGTCCTGTCGGGTGGTGAGCACCCCGAAATTAAGGCCTTTATTTGTCCTGTTTTTCCGACTTCCCGGTCAGTCTTTTAAAATTTTTCTATTTTTGACGGGTTGTGGAATTGACATAATGACACGTTTATTTATGAAACTCCAATCAATTTTATGAAAATTGAGCAAAATGTTGCTGTATTGTGTGATTTTTATGATTATAAATGATGATTTTGCTATCATGAGAATTTTCTGATGTAATTTTAATCTGGGAGCGTTGTTTTAATAATTGTTAAAATCAAGCATTCGTAAACGCTTGCGAAGGCTAATTTCATCCGGCCGCTATAAAATGACCGGAAAAATGTGGTCCGGCACCTCAAGTCGCGTTTTTGAAAGGAATGGTATGATTCTATAAACGGAAATGTATCGGTTATTTACTTTCGTAGAAAACGATGCGATATTTGGGGGATAATTGATTATTGTTATATCTTTGTTTCCATCAAAACAAGAAACCATGATAAAACAAATTTTAAGTCTGATTTTTCTTATGCCTTTTGTATGTGCCGTGCATGCGCAGCAATACAGGTTAGTGTGGAGTGATGAATTTGATACCGATGGACAGCCGGATACAACGAAGTGGAATTTTGAACAAGGCTTTGCCCGTAATCATGAGGCGCAATGGTATCAAAGCGAGAATGCCCGTTGCGAGGACGGTTTGCTGATTATCGAAGCTGTCAAGGAGAAAAAAGCCAATCCCTGGTTCCGTAATGGAAGTAACGACTGGAAAACCTCACGTGAATATATCGAATATACCTCATCGTCGATGACAACATCGGGAAAGTTCAGTTTCCAATACGGTCGTTTGGAGGTAAGGGCACGCATACCGGTGGGAAAAGGCGCGTGGCCGGCCATCTGGACTCTGGGAAATGAAATGGAATGGCCTTCTTGCGGCGAGATTGATTTGATGGAGTTCTATCGCATTCAGGGACAGCCGGTCATCATGGCAAATGCGGCATGGGGAAACGAGCGGCGCTGGAATGCCGTATGGGACAGTCAGCCGACGCCTTTTACGCATTTTCTGGAGAAAAACAGCGACTGGGCCAGCGAGTTTCATGTATGGAGAATGGATTGGGATGAAAAAGCCATCCGTTTGTATCTGGACGATGAACTGTTGAACGAGATTACGCTGGACAGAACTTATAACGGCAGTCTGGGACAGCATAAAAATCCTTTTATGCAGCCACATTATATTCTGCTGAATCTGGCTTTGGGGGGCGACAATGGCGGTTCGATAGCCGACGAGGCGTTCCCTATGCGCTATGAAGTGGATTATGTGCGCGTCTATCAGTTGAAATAAGCGCTTTTGGACGCGTTAAATCCTTTTGGTGAATATCTGGCCGGCGGAAAGCGGATACGTCCTTAAACGTCAAATATGACTGTTCTGTGGCGACATTGTGCCGGATTACAGCAATCTGTACATGCCGCCGCTCATGAGTTTTACAATGCCTTTCATTTCAAGATTAAAGAGAAACGCGCTCAGTTTGTGGACAGGAAGGTTGGTTGCTACGGCTAAGGTGTTGATTTGCAAGCTTCCTTTCTGTTTCAGGTTATCTACAATCAGCAGCTCCTCGCTGCTGAGGTTCAGTTCGGGAAACAGTTCTTTTTGTATGCACGCTGTTTCTTCGTGAGACGCTGTATGCCATCCCATGGCTTCGACGAAATCTTTTGCGTTCAGAAGCAGAGCGGCCTTGCTGTCACGTATCAGTCTGTTGCATCCCTGTGAGTATTGGTCGCCGACACGTCCCGGAAAGGCAAAAATCTCACGGTGATAACCGGATGCGATGTCTGCGGTGATGAGTGCTCCGCCTTTTTCTGCCGATTCCACTACAATTGTGGCGTCGCTTATGCCGGCCACAATCCGGTTGCGGCGGATAAAGTTTACCTTGTCGGCATTTGTGCGGCTCATGAATTCAGTGAGCAGGCCGCCGTGTGACAGCATCTGTATGGCCGTGTCTCTATGCAGCCGGGGATAAATCTGGTCCAGTCCGTGCGCCAGCACGGCTACGGTTTCCAAACCGTTTTCCAATGCAGCTCTGTGGCTGTGGATATCTATGCCGTAGGCCAGTCCGCTTACAATCAGCACGTCCGGACAGAGACGTTTCAGTTCGGCTACGAAATGCCGACAAATGTCCTTCCCGTATTCCGTACAGTGGCGTGTGCCAATCATGTTGATAACATGCCGCCGGTTGAGGTCGGCATTTCCTTTGTAATAAAGCAAGACCGGCGCGTCGGGACATTCTTTCAGGCGTGAGGGATAATCTGTGTCGTGGTAACAGAGACACCGTATGTTGTTTTTCTGTGCGAACGCAAGTTCTTCCTCGGCGCGCGCGATGAAAGAGTCCATACTCTCCAAAGCCTCAGACAGTTTGCCGGAGGCTTCGGGATACAGTTCATGAATGTGATGGCGGTTTTCATATATGGATGTCGCGCTGCCTGATTCTTCCAGCAAGCGGTGTTGCAGGCTGATGTTGACTTTGGGCAGTCTGGTCAGTGCCATCGTATAAATGATTTCCTGTTCGGTCATAAGGCGCCGGTATTGCGTGGAGGGTACTGTGTTTATTCTTCTTGGGCGGGCAGAATGCTGTCAAGCTCGTCGCAGGTGCCTAATCTTCCGTTAACAAGGCAGACGGTGTCTACCTGGCTCTTTATGCAGCATTTCAGGTCGGGCAGTCTGTAAATGTCCTGGAAGAAGACGTATTTTATGCCGTCCTTTTTAATCTGCAGTTTGCTGATGAAAGAGTCTCCGCTCTTCAACGGCGTTTTGAACGCCATGTTGAGCCGTGCCACGACAGCGTCAATTCCCCGGTTGTGAAGATCGGCAAAACTGATGCCTTTTGACAGCAGAAATTCATGTCGTGTGTGTTCAATGTAGTGTTGGTAATTGGCGTTGTTGACAATACCCTGAAGGTCGCATTCGTAGTCGCGTACCTTCATAGTCAGTTCAAAGCAATAGTCTGTTTTCATTTTGTTGTATATTGATGTTTCATGAATTCATAACCGAAACGGCATCTCAGGCAGTCTATTTTGTCACAATAAGCCTTTTTGAGTTGTATAAGCGCCTGTGAGTCCATGGCCGAGCAGACGTTTATTCCGCATTCTGCCCATTGTCTTGTTATGCGGTTGTTCTCAGCCTTGATGGGCTCAAGAAGGCGCAGGGCCTTGTCGCAATAGCTGTCGTTGTGATGTTGCTGGCCGTAGGCGTACATCACCGGAACAACGGTATTGATGATAAGGAGGTTTAGTGAGTTGACAGTCAGATGTTTGGTGCTTGTCGCGCTTGGGCATCCGAATACATAGTGTGAGTCCCAGTAGGCGGTGGTATGGGTGGACAGCAGGCTTTGCAGTTCTTCAACCGTTTCGGCGGCCAGAATGGCTGACAGTCCGGCCCGCTGCGAGAAATAGAGCTGTGCAAGCTGCGACAGTCTGATATGTGGAAAATTCTGCGGGCGCAGTCGCAGGAACTTCCATGCTTCGGCAGACATCGGTGTCAGCGAGAACTTATGAGCCAGATAGTCGTATTCTTTTTTCAGTTTATCGAAATAACCTTCTTCTTCAGCCTTCGCCCGATAGTTTTCGGGAATGGTTTCCGCTGTGAGCAGTCCGGCCTGTCCCATGAATATGGCCTCAATCTGAAACAGATTGTCGCGGTGCTTTCCTGTTGCGCTAAGTGGAATGTGTTTGCCCCATTCCTCGAACGCGTCTCCGTTGATGCCGAATCCGAAATTGCGTGCCAGTGTGGCGAAATATGCCGCCTCCCAGTCGCCGTTTAATGTCCTGAGTCTGTTGGTGAACAGTGCGGTGCGCTGTTCCAGTCGTTCGTAGAGCAGGGTGTTGAGCCAGCTGTGTATGGTGAAGGGGGCAATATGGGGAATAACACGGTGGCATCTGGGATAGTCTATCGTGGCACAAAGCTCCTCATAGTTGCGTCTGACCTGTTCCGGAATCTGCAGAGTCATCTGAGGTACAATCTTATGGTCGGCAGTGAGGATTTCTTCGTCGGCTGTTTCCACAACATGCAGAATCACATTATTGTAGTTGGGGTCTGTATGATGGTTATGGCGGAACCAGTCGCCTGATTTACTGTGAATCTCGACATTTCCCACCCATGTCATACCGTCTATTTTTATCTTGGCGTTGAAAAAATCAGGTCCGGCGTTTGGGTTGGGCAGACCGGTATCAATGATTTCTACTTTCAATCCTTTAGTTGTCAGAAGTGGTTTGAGTGGAAATAGTTTATATTTCCATACATAATGCAGCAGTTTTTCCATAAGACACAGGTTGAAAGGTTTATTTTTCATAACAAATATAATGAATTTCGGTACAAATCCCTATCTTTGCTTATAAAAATCTTATTTTAACTGATAATTATGAAAATTGCATTGATTGGCTACGGCAAAATGGGCCGCATGATAGAACAGATAGCTTTGGAGAGAGGACATGAGATTGTGAGCATTATTGATATAGACAATCAAGAGGATTTTGATTCAGAAGCATTTAAGAGTGCGGATGTGGCGATAGAGTTTACAGCGCCGCATGTGGCATATGATAATTATCTGAAGGCTTTTAAACATCATGTAAAAGTGGTTTCCGGTTCTACGGGCTGGATGGCGCAGCATGGCGATGACGTTAAGCGTATGTGTAACGAGGAAGGGCAGACACTGTTCTGGAGTTCCAACTTCAGCCTGGGCGTGGCAATCTTTAGCGCTGTGAATAAATATCTGGCGAAAATCATGAACAAATTCCCTTCTTATGAGGTGAAAATGGAAGAGGTTCATCATGTTCATAAACTTGACGCGCCGAGCGGCACGGCCATCACTCTGGCCGAAGGCATTCTTTCGCAGCTTGACCGTAAGAGCAAATGGGTGAAGGGAACGTTTCTTGCTCCCGACGGCACATTGAGCGGCACGGAAAAGTGTGGAGCGGACGAACTGCCTATTAACAGCATAAGACGTGACGAGGTGCCCGGTATACATTCCATCAGTTATGACAGTGACGCAGACTGCATTACGATAACCCATGACGCGCATAGCCGTAAGGGCTTTGCTCTTGGCGCGGTATTGGCAGCAGAATATACAGCTACTCATAGTGGTTTGCTGACAATGGATGATCTTTTTAAATTTTAAAGAAGAAAACAATGAAGCAAGTAAAAGCGGACAGAAAGCAATGGATAAAGATGGTTGTGGTGACTTTGCTTTATCTGGCATTTCTGGTTTGGATAAAAAGCTGGTGGGGACTGATTGTTGTTCCTTTTATATTTGACGCTTACATTACCAAATTCATTCCATGGACATGGTGGAAAGAGGCGGAGAATCCGCTTACGCGTACCATAATGAGCTGGGTGGATGCCATCGTATTCGCCTTGGTTGCCGTATATTTTGTGAATATCTATTTCTTTCAGAATTATACGATTCCGTCATCTTCGCTCGAGAAGTCTTTATTGGTGGGCGATTATCTGTTTGTCAGCAAGATGAGTTATGGTCCGCGCAAGCCTCAGACTCCTCTTTCATTGCCGCTGACACAGCATACCATACCTTTGTTGGGGTGTAAGTCATATTTAGACTGGCCGCAATGGAAATATGAGCGAGTTAAAGGAGGAAAGGTCGCTTTAAACGATATTGTGGTGTTCAACTATCCGGCCGGCGATACCGTCGCGTTGTCACCGCATTTTGCCAACGCGGATTTCTATGCCATCTGTTATGAGATAGGCCAGCAGCGCTATGCGCAGTTGTATGGTGATTTTCCGCGTATAGACTCATTGTCAGATCAGGCCCGTTATGATTTCTTCTCACAGCTTTATGCGTTGGGACGTGAGTATGTGGCTCAGAATCCGGGAACCTTCGGAAAGATTGGTGCACGGCCGGTAGACCGCAGGGAAAATTACGTGAAACGCTGTGTGGGCTTGCCCGGACAGACCTTGCAGATTAAGGACCATATCATTTATCTGGATGGTAAGCCAAACAAGGAGCCTGATAACGTGCAGTATAACTATATTGTGCGATTGAAGCAGGATATTCCGGAGACCTTGCGTCGTGAGCTGGGTATAAGTAACGAGGACCTTATGGGACTGAGCGCGGAAGGTTCCATGCCACTGACACAATATGCGTATGAACGTCTGAAGGAGTGCCATGACATTGTGGACAGCATTGGATATGATAATACCAATGTAAATTCATATGGACTTTATCCGCTGAATGATTACACCGGCTGGACACGTGACAACTACGGTCCTGTATGGATTCCCGCTAAAGGGGAGTCTATAAAGCTGACGATGAAGAATATCGCTGTTTATGAGCGTCCTATCAGAGTGTATGAAGGTAATGACTTACAGGTAAAGAACGGTAAAATCTATATTAACGGAAAAGAAGCTGACAGCTATACGTTCAAGATGGATTATTACTGGATGCAGGGAGACAACCGTCATAATTCTGCCGATTCCCGTTATTGGGGCTTTGTGCCGGAAGATCATATCGTGGGCAAGCCTTTGATGATATGGCTGTCTATCGATAAAGACAGAGGATGGTTTGACGGACATATCCGCTGGAATAGAATGTTCCGTCTGGTAGATAACATAAAGTGATTTGAAAACGGTTTGAAGAGGGCGCTGAACATATTGGCTGTCGTGGTATTGACGGTGGCAGTAATTCTTCTGATCCGTCTTTTCGGGGTGTCTCTCATCGAGATACCCGAGAATGGCGAGCGTCCGGTTTTCAGTGCGGGTGACAGGGTTTTGGTCAATAAGACTGCTTATGGCCTGCGTTTCTGTGTGGGGCAGGGCGGTGGACCGGTCAGATGGGGGATGTCGCCCGTTCAGCGGGGTGACTGGCTGGCTTTCAATAATCCGGCGGCAACAGATGTTCCGCTTTCACGCCGTGACGTGTTTATCGGTTTCTGTTATGCTGTGCCCGGTGACACTTTGTGGGTGACTTCTTCAGGCAATATAAGTTGTGTACGTCCTGAAGACACCGGGAAACGGAAAATGATTATTCTGCCCCGCAAGGGACGGTATGTCAGGATTACACCTGATAACATACGCTGGTATCAGCGTGTCATTAACAATCATGAGGGCATAAAGGCTGAAATTATAGGCGATTCGTTATGTGTAGGCGGACATATCGTAGGGAAATACCGTTTTATGCATGATTATTATTGGGTATCATCGGCAGCGCCGCAGAATCATGCTGACTCACGTACCTTTGGGTTTGTACCGTTTTCACATGTCATAGGAAAACTTACTTACGTATTATATTCGTGGGACAAAACTCGTCCGTGGTATGCCCGTTTCAGGCAGGACCGTCTGCTGATGAAAGTAACTCATGGCTATACGCAAACAAACAATGAATGATATTGCATTATTATCTACGGCCTATTTGGGGCCTGTTCAATATTATGCCAAACTGTTCAGCTATGGAACAGTCTTGATAGAACAGTATGAACATTATGTGAAGCAGACGTATCGTAACCGTTGTTATGTGTCGTCTGCGGGTGGTGTTCAGGTGCTGACCGTACCAATAGTGAAGCCTGAGAAGGAGAAATGCGCGATAAAGGATATCCGTATCTCAGACCATGGAAACTGGCGTCATCTGCATTGGAACGCGTTAGAGAGTGCATACCGTAATTCGCCGTTCTTTGAGTATTATGCAGACGATTTCCAGCCTTTTTATACCCGTAAATATGAGTTTCTGCTCGATTTTAATCTGGAACTTCAGAATGTGGTCTGTAAGCTGTTGGATATGCAGCCTGTCATTAAGCTGACCGAGCATTTTGTGAATGCCGGTGAGGCGGCAGAATATGATGATTATCGGAATGTGATTGTTCCAGGTGGGACTTACCGGTCTGATAAATCTTTTAGAGTTCGTGATTATTATCAGGTATTTCAGAACAAACTGGGATTTCAGGCTAATCTTAGTATAGTGGATTTACTGTTTAATATGGGTCCCGAAGGATTATTGATATTAAGAGATTCCTGCGTATAAATGGCTTTTAAGGGCGTTTTAATTGATTTATGTATAAATTATAGTCTCCGTCTGAAAAATGGCTTTAAACGGGCTTAAATGTATAAAACGGACTTTATATATATGTAATTGATGATGTATAAACATAAAAGAACCCTACCAGACCTCATTCGGAGATTGGTAGGGTTTCTTTATTATGGGGAATGAAGGTATATGAAGTTTACCTTCATGCCCTTTTCTTTTAAGTCTTGAAATCTTCTGTCTGCTTATTCAATAACTATTTTACGGGCGCTTTGACCAGCCTTTACGGTATAAATACCTTTGGCAAGTCCGGTAAGGTCGATTTCGTTACCATAGCAGCTGTTTGTAAGACATCCGTCAGCACTGTAAACTGCGATGTTGGCCGGTTCGTTCAGAACGACGCGTTTACCTTCAAAGAAGATGTGTGTAGTGTTTGCAGTAGCTTCTTTGATACCTACAGTGCTGTTGGTCGGTGTAGTTACACGGATACCGTGGATGTAGATAGGGTCGGCTGTTAAAGACTGGAAGTATGCATAGACTGGTTGGTCACCTTTCAATGTATACGCACCATCATTACCGTTGTCCAACGTTTCTATGCCGGTCCAAGTATAGATTCCGCTTCTGAAGAGGGGTTTGAAAACAGTTGCGTAAGTTGCACTGATGACGTCATAGTCCGTAAAGCTTGTATTAATATCCTTTGAAGCCATCATACGTACATAGGTGCTGCCTTCACGTGAAAGACAGATGCTGTATGTGGTGCAGGATGGCATCAGTACTACGAAACCACCTCCTTTGGGCTCCATGTTGCTTGATGAAGCTGCAAGTTTAAGTGCTCCAGTACGTGAGCCGGCAGCTCCAATTTCACCACCTTCACCGGCTCCAATCCAATAAGGGTCAGCCGTACTTTGTGGATAATCAGGGTAGACGTTTGCATAAATAAGTTGGATTGGTTTACCAGCAGGATCTACTCTGTAGTTTCCTTCATCGCAGAGACCGACGTATTTGTCAATCTTTTCTTGTGTGTCAAACCACAGCCAGCCGTCGGCATCAACGTCACTTGCCGGGAACAGATTGTACTCTTGTGCATGTACATTGAAAGCACACGCTAATGCGCAAGTCAGTGTGTAGATAATTTTTTTCATTTTCATTTGTGTTTTTAAATTAAACATGATTTTACTTAAACAGACAGATTTATGATTCTGTCCAGTCCGGATTTTGTTCTATACCGTGGTAACGGATTTCGTCCCAAGGAATAGGTAAATAATATTGCATTTTCTGGAAAATACGTACGCGTTGCGGGAAACGGTCCATATTACTGATTGTATATTGTGTGGGGCGGCCAGACATCTGTACAATCTTTATGGCTTTTATAGGATTACTGCTTCCGTTCAATTTTTCTTCGGCAATGCCCCATCTGAAGATATCCCAGTAGGTTGTTTCTTCAAAAGCCAGTTCTACACGTCTTTCGTTTGTCAGTTCTTCCCATGTGAGAGAAGGAAGTTCGTTCATATGTACACGTTTACGTATATCGTTTACTTTACTGCGTGCAGTTTCTTTATCTCCTAAGCGGAACATGACTTCTGCGTAATCCAGTAGTACTTCTGCATAACGCCAGATAATGTAGTTCTGGCTGCTGGCGTAAGCTTCATCGTTATTGATTTGTTGCTGTTCGTTGACAAATTTTCCCATGTAGTATCCGGTACGTGTGACAGCAGCTGTGGTGGATGTACCGTAAGGAGTGAGGTCTTCTCCGGCTACTTCTTCGTTGCCGTTACGTGTATAGTGGATATCCATGACATGTCCGTTATAGGTGCTGCCATCGTACAGTATATTGGCATAGAAACGATAATCACGACCTTCGTATGGATTTTGTGCATCGTATACATAACCTTCTCTCATACCATATTCGTCCACATGGTTTTGCGTCGGTGTATAGGCGCATGTTGTTCCTGTAAAATGAGGCGCTGCGGCATCACGGTCAAGTTTATGTCCGAAGCCGGTGTCGTAGTTTCCGTCATCAGAATGCTGGACTTCAAGAATAGATTCCTGACTGTTCTTGGTGAGGAATATTTGTCTGTATTCGTTCTTGATGGCTTCTTGTGTTGTACCGGTGATGGGAACAAGTTGGTAATGTTTTAGTCCCATCAGGTTTTCATAAGCTACTTTCGCCGAGTCGAGCATCTCTTTGGACCGGTTGTCTGTGAAGCCGAGATATGATTTTTCTTTATTTTGGAATATTTCACTGGATGCCCAGAAATAGGTCTTGGCAATAAGCATCAAGGCAGCACCTTTGGTGATGCGTCCCAGATCTGTACTCTCATGTTCAACAGGTAGGATATTGGCTGCTTCTCTGGCATCATTTACAATGGCAGCAACCATTTCTGGATAAGTGGCACGTGGATATTTCTTAGCATCCTGTAAAGGGTCTAACGGTTCGTTGATTAACATAACCCCTCCGAACTGTCTCCAAAGAATATAGTAGTAATATGCGCGAAAGAAATGAGCTTCGCCCAATATACGTTGTTTTTGTGTTCCTTCGGCTATTTCCTGCTGATTCTGGAAAAGACGGTTTATTGACTGGATTTGTGTATAGTAGTTACTCCAGTTTACCTGTGCCCAGTTTGTAATCTCCTGACTGTTACTTTTAAGGAGATCACCGTATCCGGCATTATAATAATCTGTTTTTGACGGTACAACCTGATCGCCGAACCACGGCATATAGTATCGTGACGCACTTTTTACAAGAGCTATCGTAGTCGGCACATATGTGGAAAACCCATTGTTCATGTTTCTATACCACGGCAGTACATATTCGTCTAAGAGCATGGAGTTTTTCCATACATCTTTTTCAGACATTTTGTCTACGGGGGCATCTCTGAACAAATCATTGCAGCCTGTCAGTGCAAATGTGAGACTGCAGATGAGGAATCCGTTGAGAAAATATTTTTTTAGATTCATAATGAAATCCTTTTTAATTCAGTTAATTGATAGATTTTTAGAATCCCAGATTCAAGGTGATTCCATAAGAACGTTGAATAGGATATCCTCTTAATGACTCCGGGTCCATGCCTAAGTCGTTAATGGAAGACCATGTAAGCAAGTTACTGCCTTGCAAAGCGATGCTTGCAGAGGTCATTTTCATCTTCTTCAGGAGATTAGGCTGGAACGCATAACCAATGGACAGTGATTTGAGACGAAGGAAATCACAGTCTCTAATCCAGAAGGTGGATTCTTTACGGTTATTGTCATTGGCTGTAGTAAACTTGATGCGTGGCAGAGTGGCATCAGGATTGTCTTTTGTCCAAGCCTCTGTAAGATGATATTGCTGGAAACGTTGTAAGCTACCGCTGTTCGTTGTATATAATTCTTTGATGTTCTGTTGATAGCCGGTAGCACCCTGGAACATGGCGTTAATGAAAAAGCCTTTGTAGCTTGCACCCAGACGCAAACTGAAATTAAAATCAGGATTGGATGAGTTCTTGACATAAATCATATCCTCGGTAGTCAGTTTTCCATCATTGTTCTGATCTTTGTATTTTATATCACCAGGAGCAAGTTCCGCTTTTTCTGTTGCACTCATGTTAGGCATGTAGTTATCAATCTCTTCCTGTGACTGGAACAGACCTTCAGCTTCGTACATAGCCCATACCATGCTGCTTCGTCCGACACGTCTTAAATTGGGTGAAACGCTTGATTCGTCTCCGAAATCCAAATATTTATCGTCGCTTTTCGCTAATGTGAGATCAACGTTATATTTGACTTTTCCGATTGTGTTCCGATGAGTAAGAGTTAAGTCCCAACCCCATGCTTTTAGTTTGCTGAAATTCATATTAGGTACGTTACCATCTACACCTGTTGAAGGTGGATAGAGGTAGGATGGTGCAGCAGTGATTTTATCTGTCTCAAAACGCCAATAGTATTCGAAGGTTAGTCCGAAACGGTTGTCCCAGAACCCGAGATCTGTGGCAATATTATAATCGTGTGACTTACCCCATGTCAGATTGGGATTGGGATAACTACCTGTGTTCATGACGATTCCCGGACGATAAATGCCGCCTATGTTATAACCTTCTCTTGTAGACTCCATATAGGTTAAGAGGTATGAATATTCACCGACTAATCCATCATCTCCTAAAATACCTGTTGAGGCGCGGAACTTGACATTAGAAAGTACCGGCTGATTCCATTCTTTAAAGAACGGTTCGTTAGAAAGAACCCACGAACCGGAAATAGACGGGAAGAATCCCCAACGATTGTCAGGATGGAAATAAGTTGATCCGTCAACGCGGAAACTGGCTTCAATGAAGTATCTGTAATCATATCCGTAATTAAAACGTCCGATAAGTGAAGCACGCTGATTATAGCTTTCGCTACCAATCAGTCTGGCTGAAACGGCGGTACCGATAATTTCAGGATAGATGGCTGCATTCTGGTTTTCTCCTGTCATGTATTGGTTATGGGTTTGCTGGTAGTTGGCTACAAGCATTGCGCCTACATCGTGTTTGGAATTGAATGTACGATTATAGTTGATACCGGCTTCGTAAAGTTGATTATCCACAAAGCGGTCTATTTGTTCGATGGTTACTTTTGCTGTAGGATAAACCGTGTTAGGATCTGTAGCAAACTCTTTTGTTTGATCGTCGTAGGTGTATAATGTAACAGGTTTGCTGAATGTTTTTTCAATGCGACTGTTGTTATCGAATGTTGCTCTTGCATATGCGGACAGTCCTTTTACCCACGGGAGTTCCCAGCGCAGATTCGCAGTGATGGTGTTCATCTTTCCTGTATCTTTTATGTAACCGCCAAGGCCTTCTACGTTGATAAGGGGGTTGCTGCCGTCAATGCTGGCCAGATAACCATTATCGAATCTTAAGACCTGTAACGGAGAGAAATTGTATGCAGCATCGATGGTTGTATAGCTGGAATTCTTACTGTCGCTTCTGGACCCCGTAATGTCAAGAGAAAGGACTAATCCTTTTGTAAGAGTAGCGTCTAACTTAGCTGTGTAATTGAAACGGTCACGATTTACGCCACTATATAATCCCTTGGAGTGGGTGTAACCTCCGGAAATGTAATATTTCAGGAATTGGTTTCCACCGTTTGCTGATATGCTGTGAGTGGTTGTATATCCGATGTTGTCCAGATAGTCAAGAAGGTCTTCATCTCCGTATAAGTTAGGATTGGAGTGAGTACGTATCATTTCCAACTGCTCAGGAGTATAAGCCGTATTTGTGGTTCCAGGAGTGTTTTCTACAGCTGTATTATAAAGTTTGGCATATTCATAGGCATTTAAGAAATCCGGTAATTGTGTAGCCTGTTGAATATTCATTTGTCCGCGGTAATTGATGGAGACTTTTTGATTACCGCTAGCGCGTTTTGTTTGTACAAGGATGACACCATTGGCTGCACGTGAACCATATACAGCGGCAGCTGCTGCGTCTTTTAAAATAGAGATACTTTCGATATCATCCGGATTTAAATCGGATAACCTCATTTCTCCGTCGCTGGTTGTTGTTCCGAATCTGGGGACACCATCTATTACGAGTAGAGGTGAATTATTGATACCACGAATATGAAGATTGGCTTCTTTGGCACTACTGGGGTCACCGGTGGTTTGCATAACCTGCAAGCCTGCAACCTGACCATAAAGTGCTTCGTCAAGATTTGCGGTAGGCATGCTTAACAGGTCTTCGCTTTTAATTGTTTCAATAGAACCCGTTAACGATGCTTTTTTTTGTGTTCCATATCCAACGACTACTAATTCATCCAGTTCCTGAGCGTCATCCTCAAGCGTGATTACAATATTCTTTTGTCCCGGCTTGATTTTTACGGTCTTGGTTCTATATCCTAAAAAAGAAACGACTAATTCGTTTCCTTTTTCAGGAATAGTAAAGTTGCCATCAAGGTCTGTTACAGTTGTAGCAGGATCATTGGTCCATCTTACGTGAGCACCGATGATGGTTTCTCCACCTCGGTCGATTACTTTACCTTTCAGGATTGGCAAATTGGTTTGCGCTGCCACATTCGAGATGATCAGGAATATGGCGGCAAGCCATGTATATATTCTTTTATGTCTCATATTTATATCTGTATTTAGTTAGCAAAGATACGTTCTATGAGTAATATCTGATAGTCATAGAAATCTTTGGTAGATCCCGTTGCTGAGGAGCGGCGAGATTTATATAGATTGAGTACTTTACGTAATCGTCCGGTCATGATGGCGCCTATCTGATCTTTAGGTAATGTAGGCAAACCAAAATTGATTCGTGCGAAATCAAATGTATGATTCATGTTACAACTGCAAGGAAAATTTGATTCTAGTTGGAACATATCTTCATTATTTATAGAGCTAGAACTTGCTTTTTCTTTTGTAGTAAGGCCTGAGTTATTTAGCATGATGGAAATAGCTGTGGCCTGTAGATTCTGTTCTACCGGAGACAACTTGCCGTTAGCGGGCGCTTTAAAGATGGCCTGTGTTACATCTTCCAGATATTGATCTAATGAATAATTTTTATCAGGATCTATTAAGCCACCTTCTTGTATACGGTATAATGTTGCAGAGTTTATCAAACCGCTGATGACCATAGACTGTAATTTGTCGTTAGCATTCATGTTTATTTCAAACTTGCTAATCAGATTTTTGTCGGTCAGCCAGTCGCTGTAGGTTCTGGCTTCGTTCAAAAGCCAAAGCATCGCTTTATGCTGGGTATTGCGGTCAATATAATGTTTTGAGGTGTTTTTACCATCTCCTTGTCTGATTTCTTCATAGCGTATACCTCCGATATAAGGCATGACATGACGTAAGTAGCGTGTATATTGATTAACAATCTCACGATACATATTTTCCATTTCGTCATACCGTTCGCCTGGTTCCTGATTCCAATTTTCAAGATTAGCCATTAAAATCTTAAGATTCTTGATACCATAGTCACCGGCTTTCATATGGTCGTCGCCTAAGTCTTCTGTCTGATCGGTAGGATCAACAGTGCCGAAAAGTTGTTGGGCACCAAACTCATACATCGGATCATTGGATTTCTCTGCAATCCATTTATCCAGTGTATTTTTTTCTTCTTCGGGAGAAGATGTATTCGGTATCAGTCTATATCCCCAGTTAATAGCATATATATCATAAACGCCTAAAATGGGAGGAGTAAGTTTGACGCCTTTTTCCACATCGCCAGGCTGTGCGATGAAATTGTTGCGCGCATAATCCATGATACTTGGTGTAGTACCATATTTTTGTGTAAATGACGGGTTACGCAATGAATCTGTTGGGAAGGAATAACTTGCTCCCATGTTGTGCATAAGACCTAAAGTATGGCCAATCTCATGTGCTGCGGCATAGCGGATAGATTCGCGCATGACATCGTCATCAAATACTTGTTTCCGCACTCTTGGATCAGCTGCTCCGGTTTGAACGAATCTCCAGTTGTGGAGTAATGAGATAATATTGTGATACCAAATGACGTCTCCAGTAAGAATCTCACCGGTTCTTGGATCTACATGGCTTGGTCCCATTGCGTTTGCAGTGGGTGATACAGCGTATTTAAAACAGCTATATCGCATATCGTCAGGGTCGAAATTGGGATCGTTTTTCGGATAATCTACAGCTTTGATGGCATTTTTAAATCCTGCAGCTTCAAAGGCAATATTCCAATCTTCAATACCTTGTTTGATGGCAGAACGCCATTTGTCGGGGAATGCTGAGTCTACATAGAAAACGATAGGTTTTACAGGTTCAACCAATTCACCTTTAAAATATCGTTCGAGATCTTCTGTTTTAGGTTCCAAACGCCAACGATGAATGAAGGTACGGCGTTCAAGGCGATCTTTATTTGTTGTATAAATACTTTTGTCAGAATAGAAATATCCAACCCGGTTATCCTGGTAACGCATCTTCATTGGCTGGTCTGGTAACACAAACAGTGAACGATGCATAATTACAGAATATGGCTGACCTAATGGTGAGAGGGTAAATGAGAGTCTGCTCTTTATTTCAACATTTCCAGGGAATGATTTTGAACTGATAATTCCGGAAGCATCTGTTACAAAGGTTCCTTTAAGCGCACTCTTTCCTCCCAACAGTTTACTTAGAGGATTGTCTGTTTTAATGGGGCTGATACATTTTTCATTACCGCCAAAAAAAGATGTCACATCAATGACAACATTCTTACCGTTAGAAGCTGTAATCTTAAATCCTTTAATGACCGGGTCGTAGAAATTCTTGCTGAACGATGAGTGTATCGGGTCTGTTGGAGATACGATATCATCGCTTTGAATTTCATGCATATAAACATTTCGTTCGTCTTTTGTAAAACGGATTAACAAAGGTTGTGTTGCTATTTGTCCGGCAACATATTCTTGTGTGTTACTGATGGCTGCAACACGGTTGGCTAAAATGTAAATGCGATTAAATGCAGAATCGGGAATTTCAAAATATAGTTTACCTTCTTTAGCATTATATAAGGTAGTAAAGAGTCCCTTCTGTATTGTTGCATTCTTACTAACCTTTTTATAATCTGCATTTACTGTATCTTTAACAAGGGCTGCAATTGCATTCTTGTTTTTTTTGTCTTTTCGTTTAGCTCCAGTTGTCGGGCAGATAGCTAACGTTGATAAGAGAAAAAGAAGTACTTTAGTTCCTTTTTTCATAATCTGTTTTTTCGCGTGAAATATTTATAAGATGATATAAGAGGAGAATGGTATCATTCTCCTCTTTTTGATTTTAGACTAAATTATTTATTGTGCAATGATTTTATATGTTGCGCCGTTAATAGAAATAATATAAAGTCCGGGATGAAGATTTAATTGCATTTCATTGCTTCTACAAATCTTATGGCTAAGAACTTGTCCGCTGATATTAGATACTGTAATATCGGCATTCAGAGGTAATTGTTGAAGTGCAACGTATCCTTTGTAAATCTTAATTGATACTTGATCTGTATTTCTTTCTGTTACGCCATCACCCTTCTGAGTAACTGTTATTTCGGTTGTTTTAAATGTATTGCTGCCGCTGAATTTTGGAAATGCGTTGCTTTCCATTACGCAATAGACAGGCTGTGCAGGGGCTGCAATGAAAGTGAACACACCGTCTTTCTCTGTATAATAAGTTGCAGGGTCAAGTACCTCTCCATTCTGAGTATACCATGTGTAAGTAGTGGTTTGCGGTTCTCCGGCCAAACCTGTAATGTCGTTTTGTGCAGACAGATCTAATGCTTTTCCAATCGCAATTGATTCTGCGATTGGCATTGCATTTTGTGGAGCATAGGTATATGTTTTACAAGGCAGAGCCGGCAATGTAGCTAATGTGAAGTTGTTTTTGCTGCAATTTACACTCTTAGTGACATTATCTGCATAAAGTGAGGTCAATTGGTTACTTATACAGAAAAGACTTGCCAAAGCATCACAACCGGTTACATCTAAAGTAGTAAGATTGTTCTCGTTGACGCTGGCATAAGTCAATTTATCATTATTACTTAAGTCTATAGTAGTTAATTTATTTTTGATTATATACAGGCTCTTTAATTCTGTATTTTTACTTAAGTCAATGTCTGTTAGATCATTCTCGTTAAGATAGATTGTGGTTAATGCCGTATTCTGGCTTAAGTCAATCTCTGTCAGTTCCATATTCTTGGCATCTAATGATGTAAGTTTAGTATTGGCTGACAAGTCAAGTGTTGTAATTGGATTGTTATAGCAAGTTAATTTGGTTAGATTAACGTTTTTGCTGACATCCAATTTTGTCAGTGCATTGGTATAAACGCTTAATTCTGTAAGATCAGTGGCATTTGATACATCAATATTAGATACTTGTGCTCCATCTACACGAGAACTGCAATCAAAAACGGCAATACCTTCACCGTAGATTTTGATTACGCCATTACCTGTTGGAGTACCGGTTACAGTAGTTGTTGTTCCCCAATCGTCAGCTACTACGATTTCTTCTGTTTCGATAAGTTTGCCATCTCCCCAATCTATTTGGAGTTTAATGCCCTGGCTATTAGCTGCAAATGCAAGATTCCGTTCATTACCATCGACTGCAACTGTGAGCTCAATGTTAGGATTTGTTTGAGCATTTACAAATACGCATAGCAAAGCAAATAAAGATGAAAGTAAAGACTTTTTCATAGGCTCCTGTTTTTTAATTAATGAAAATATTTAATTATTTAACTTTTTCTAATGCAAATAGCCTAGAGTGTAAGCTTATTGTAAATGATGAGATTTAGCTATAATTAATTCAAAGATAAGGAAAAAGGATTAAACAAACAAAAATAATGAACGGTTTTTTGCGGTGAATAGATTGTTAAAACATTCATGAAATAATCAAACTATTTTTTTCATAATTATTTTATGAGTAATAGTTATGACATATTGCTTTTTGTTTCTTAGATAGATAAAGATAAAGGTCATTTTGATTTTATGTTTCGTTAACATTAAATTGATAAAAATAGTTTTGAGTTTTATTCAAAAAAGAAAAAAATTACATCGATAAATAGTCTTGAATTGAAAAATGAATATCTTTGTGTCGATTACCATTGATTTATGTAACTATGAGAAAAGTTTATCTAAGCCGTTTTTTTATTTTGTCTATTTGCTTGTTTGGATCTTTATCCGTGTGGGCAGATAAGAATAAGGGGGATTTAAGTAATCTGGTGTGTTTTGTTCGCTTTTTGGGGGAGAGTGAAGATGTTTTTGAACATCCTTCTTCCACATATGAACAAATGTTTAATGATGCAACTCCAGGTGTAAATTCTGTTTACAATTATTTTTACGAGGCCTCTTACGGTCAGTTGTCTTGGAAGAGTACTTTTTTTCCGACTGCGGAAAGTAATAAGATTTTGTCTTATCAGGCCAAGCGTGAAAGAGAGTATTATAAGGAAAAAGGCGATATCAATGATATTGGATATGCCGACGAAGTCGATAAAGCAGCCAGAGAACAGGCGTTGATTCGTGAAATCGCTGATTATCTTTCTTCAAATCTACCGGATGATGTGGTGTTAGACGCTGATGGTAATGGAATAATTGATAATCTTTGTATTGTTGTCAGCGGACGTTCTGAATTGGGTAACCGTCATTTATTATGGCCTCACCGTTCAGATCTGGCATTACCTGACGAAAAGGCTATCTATGTGAAGAATAAGAAGCTGGTAGGTTATCTGATGGTTTTTGATGATGCGAATGGTTGGGCTTCATTAGAACCTATTCCTCTTAATACAGGTGTATTATGTCATGAGATGTCACATTCTTTGGGAACTTATGATTTATATCATGTCAATGATGACTTGAATCCGGTTGGTGTTTGGGATTTGATGTCTGATAATTTAACTGTTCCTCAACAGATGTCTGCTTATACAAAATACCGGTATTGTGGTTGGTTGGAAGATATTCCTGAAATATCAGAACCGGGAACTTATGTATTAAATCCGGTTGGAGGACAGAATAAAGAAAATGTAGCCTATAAGATTTGTCCTATAGGGTCAGACGAGTATTTTATTGTAGAATACAGAAAGAAAGAGGGAGCATTTGATATTGGTTTGCCAGAGTCTGGATTACTTGTATATCGTATTAACCCTATGTATACAGGGGGAAACGTGAATTACAACGGTACCACCCGATTGGATGAAGTTTATATATTCCGTCCCGGAGGAACGACAAAGGCTGATGGCTATATAGAAAAAGCTGCATTTAGTAAAGAGAGCGGGCGTACTGAATTTGGTGGAGATGCCGAAGTCAAACCGTTCTATAGTGATGGTTCAGAGGCTCGTTTTGCTTTGACAAACATCTCAACATGCGGAGAAACGCTTTCGTTTAAATTAGTGAAATTGGAAAATCAGATTAAATTGTCTGATGATGCCATAGTCTTTAACGGTAAAACAGGAGAGAAGTTGGAGTTAGAGGTTCAGGCTGATGTCGATTGGACTGTCAGTGATATTCCGGATTGGTTAAGTCTGAATCAGGTAAATGGAATGGCTGGTGTTACAAAGATTATTTTAGAGACACTTTCTGCCAATGAAACAGCAAAGACTCGTACGGCAGATCTCGTTTTTACCTCTCCTTCAGACGCTTCTTTAAAAACAGTTTTAAAGGTTAGTCAGCAGTCCGGTTTGGTTTTACCGCCTTCTGGTCTTACTGCTGTTCTTACTGCAGAAAATACAATTGAGTTGAAATGGATTGCTCCTCAAGAGGGTGAACAGATTCTATCGGATGGATTCGAGAATACAGAAAATCCTAACGGTTGGACAATTAAGAATTATGGCGATCGGGGTTGGACCTGGCAGGCTGCAGAGAAAAACTATATGCCTTATTCCGGAAATTATTCGGTTTACATGAAAAGCGCATGGGAGGATATTCATCAGGATGAGAGCCTGATTTCTCCGGTATTCTCTAATGGAAAGACATTAACGTTCTACAGTAAGTCTATTGCTCCTCAGAAAACAGTGAAGAACCAATTCTATTATGTAGAAGTAAGTACAGACGGCGGTGAAAGCTGGACACCTGTATATGATTTGATGAAGGATTGTGATGTCGTGAATGATTATGTAAAGATAACAATTGATTTATCCGATTATCAGTCAGACAAGATGCGTATTGCATTCCATGCTTATGATACGAATAATATAGGTTTGTCTTACTGGTGGCAGATAGACGATGTCAGTATCTATTCAGAGGCAGAAGAAGCGTTGGTTAAAGGGTTTGCGGTTTATCGTAACGGAGTAAAGGTAGGAGAGAGCGAAAGCTGTACTTATACAGATCTACAACCGCTGGTTGGTGAGAATATTTATACGGTACGTGCCATAGGAGATTTTGGTGAGACTTCTGATTCAGAAGCGGTGTTTATTGTGTACAATCCTGATAAGATCAGTGATGTTATAACAGACTCTGATTGTGTAAAGGTTCAGATTGTGAATAATAACATAGAGTTAAGCGCGACAATGCCGTTGCGTCAGATAGCGTTGTTTACAATGGATGGTACTTGCCTTTCTCGTCAGAATATAACCGGAAAATCGTATAAAATGCCTGTTTCCCAGTATAAGAAAGGCGGGTATGTGTTGGCTTGTAAGATAACCGGTACAGATAAAATTGTGGTAAAGAAGATTTTACTACCTTAGTATTGCTTGCGTATTAATATGCATATTAGGCGGCTTCCGATTCAGAAGCCGCTTTTTTTATTTGTATATAAGTGTTGTCAGATTCTCCGGAGTAAAAAGTTCACATGCCACCTGATGTAATTCGTTTGCTGTTAACCGGTCTATTCTTTGATACAGTTGTGCGATGCTACGTGGCCGGTTATAATGCAGGAAGGTTTTACCCATAGCCAATGCCATATTCTCAAAATTGTCTCCTGCTATGCCTATCTGACCTTTAATCTGGTTTTTGGCGGCGGTTAATGCCGTGTCGCTTAATGGAGCCGCAGTGAGCTTTTTAAGCTCATTTCCAACCAGACGCTGACATCTGGTCAGGTCGTGCTCGTCACATCCGAAATATATGCTCCACACTCCCGTATCGGTATAGCTTGTCATATTGCTTTCTACATTGTATACCAAACCGTTCTTCTCACGAAGGCTTAAGTTGAGACGTGAGTTCATACCGGGACCTCCAAGAATATTATTCAATAAATATAATGCGATGTGACGCGGGTCTTTAGCGCTATATGCCCGGCAACCAATCATGACATGTGCCTGATGAGTATCCTTTTCAAGAACGATTTTTTGAGGATGATATGGAGGTAAGTCGTCGTTTGAACTTTTTAAATTCGGCACGGCTTCATGCATAAGGGTGTTTCTTAATGGAGCTTCTTCCAATAACGACAATGCAACCTTTTTAAGAGCCTTCTCTGTTTCTTTCTTTATCAGTGACGGATTAATACGGCCGTATACAAATAAGACCGCATTTTCCGGGCGATAATGTCTGTTTGCAAACTGTTGAACATCCCGGCTGGTAAACTGGCGCAGCCTGTCAGCTTCTCCTAAGATGTTACGGCCTAAAGCATGTCCGTTAAAAAGAAGTCTTTCAAAATCATCGTAAATAAGTTCAGCCGGCGAATCATTGTAGCTTTCAATCTCATCGATAACGACTTCTACTTCTTTGTTCATTTCCGGCTGGGGATAGGTACTTCCGAATACGATATCTGTCAGTAAGTCAATGGCCCGTCCGAAATGTTCTTTTAAAAAGGTGGTATAATAAACCGTTTCTTCTTTTCCCGTATAAGCATTTAGGTCTCCTCCGACGGTTTCCATGCGGTTGAGAATATGCCATGCCCGTCTGCGGTGTGTACCTTTAAACGTCAGATGTTCACAAAAATGTGCCAGTCCGTTTTCATCAGGCAGTTCATCCCTTGTCCCGGCATTAACGGCAATACCACAATAGGCCACATCTGTAGGTGACGGTGTACAGATAAGTCTTAATCCGCAAGGTAAGGTGTCTGTATATACTTTTGAGAACGATTCTTGTTCATGTAATGTCATACTAATCTCTTTTTGTCCGTTGGGTATGATAGGCTTTTTAGAAGGCCAGCGCCACCCTGTAAACAATGAATGCCATTGTATATGCCAATATGGTTGTATAGACGGCTGCAAATAAAGCCCATTTCCATCGTCCGCTTTCGCTTTTGATGGCCGCTATGGTTGCTATGCACGGAAAGTAAAGAAGCGCAAATACCATGTAGCTGAGGGCTGCCTCGCTGGTGATATGTTTCTTTAATACCTGAGCCAGTCTGGTTTGTGAGGTCTCCTCAGACTCCGATACACCTTCATCTGAACTGTTGTATAGAACGCCAAGCGTACTTACCATCAGTTCTTTTGCGCCGACTCCTGTAATGATTCCCACTCCCATTCGCCAGTCATAACCTAAAGGTTTAATGGCTGGTTCAATGGCATGCCCGATTTGTCCCATGTAAGAGGCTTCCTGATGTTCGGCTGCCGTTTCACCTTCTTCCTGTTTGGGGAAATATCCTAAGGCCCATATAATAACGCTGGCAACCAGAATGATTCCTCCCATTTTATGTAAATATTGTCTGCCCTTTTCCCAGGTATGTCGGCACACCCCCCGGTAACTGGGCATACGATAAGGCGGAAGCTCCATAACGAAATGGGTAAGTTGGTCTCGCATGAACACTTTGCTGAGAATCCATGCTACCAATAGCGCCATAATGACCCCGAATGCGTATAGTCCCAACATGACGTAGGCTGCCTGGGATGCGAAGAATGCTCCTGTAAAGACAATATATACCGGTATTCGGGCGCTACATGACATCATGGGTGTCACAAGCATGGTAATGAATCTGCTTTTAGCGTTTTCTATGGTACGTGTAGCCATCACAGCCGGTACGTTACAGCCGAATCCCATTAGCATAGGAATAAAAGATTTGCCGTGCAGTCCCATTTTGTTCATCATGGGGTCAGCCAGAATTGCGGCACGCGCAAGGTAACCCGAATCTTCGAGTATAGAAATAAAGAAATATAAAATAAGAATATTGGGTAGGAATACAATGACACTACCGACTCCCGCCAATATACCTTCGCAAATAAGGTTGCGTAACAGTCCGTCAGGCATGTGCGATTCAAGAAAACCCGTCAGCCAGCTTACGCCGTTGTCAATCCAGTCCATGGGATACTGTCCTATTGAGAATGTCATCCAGAAGATAAATCCCATGATTAAGAGAAATAGAGGATAGGCGGTCCAGTGTTGTGCCAGAATACGGTCTAGGATTTTGGTAATACGTACACCTCGACTGTCCTTCTTCTCGTATATACCGTTCAGGACATCTGAGATGTGTGCGTAGCGGTTGACATCATCATGTTCCCGGCTCGGGCATGGACAGGCTTTTATTTTGGCTTGTTCTGCCGTGGTGCGGATTAAGTATTCTTTTGTCGGACTTGGGTGGCATTGGCAGTGTTCCGGGTCGGAACAGCATGCGGCTTCGTGGGTATGTCCTTGTACGCCGGATTTATGGAGAGCGATATGAGCGTCCGCCAGTTCTATGGCTTTCCGCAATAAATCGTCCAGTCCCTCGTGATTACGTGCCACGGTAGGGAAAAAAGGAATATCCAGACGTTCTCCAAGTTGTTTGATGTCAATGTAACTGCCACTGCTTCTTACTTCGTCATACATGTTAAGCGCCCCGACTATGGGGATATCCCGCTCTTTCAGCTGCAGTGTAAGTAACAAGTTGCGTTCAAGGTTTGTGGCATCCAATACGTTGATGACTGCGTCTATCTTGCCGCTTTCCAGTTCATGAGCCACATAAGCCTCTTCCGGGCTGAATGCACGGAGAGAGTAGGTACCGGGAAGATCGACCAGTTTGACAGGCCTGCCTTCAAATGTCATTCTTCCGATGACACTGGAAACAGTTACGCCACTATAGTTTCCTGTGCGTTCATGTCCGCCCGAGGCCGCATTGAACAGTGAGGTTTTGCCACAATTGGGATTACCGATTAAAGCCAGTGTGACTTCTCCTTTTTCTGATTTTTCTGACGGAGCCTGTTTCTTGGACTGATGGCATCCCGCGCAACCCGTTAATTGATGTATGCACACATGGCCGGACGGCACTACATGTATAGAGTCCGGGTTCTCGTCGTATTTTTGCGATGCTTGATTTTGCTGTTTTGTTTCAGTTTGTGGTGTATAAGTCTCGCCGGGAGCTGTTACATGAATATTGTTAGCTTCACTTTTACGCAGGGCTACCTGTCCGCCCATAAGTTCAAAAATGATAGGATTACCGACAGGCGATTTATAAAGGAGTTTGACAGTTTTGCCGTTAACAAAACCCATCTCACTCAGGCGGGCTCTGAAAGCGCCACTACCCTCAATATGGGTAATGACACAACTTTGTCCCGCTTTGATAGTGGATAACTTCATCTTTTTATCAGGGTATAATATTCCGACTGCAAAATTACAGGGAATCTTTGTGTCTTACAATACCTGAAACAGATGATTTTCTTTTTTGCTTATATTTTTTATCGGTAACTGTGAATTGGCTGTTAAAAGCTTTTGAAGCGTTGGTCGAGGATTGGTTTTGTAGCCATACATTCCATTTCAACCAACCAGCCCGGACGGCATACCGGAGCCCAAAGAAAGATTTTAGGAGTTTGTGGAAAACGCTGTTCAAATTTTTTGCGGACTACGGTATAATCCCCGATATCACGTAAATAAACCAGCATATGGCAGACGTTGTCAAAAGTACAATCTGCTTCTTTAAGCAGGGTTTCTACATTCTCCCATAAACGTTCAACCTGAAGCGCTACCTGTCCCTGGTGTACAATTTCTCCTTTATTGTTAATGCTTGCTGTTCCTGATATGAAAACGTGTCGGCGGTCGGCATAATCAATATACGTACCCCGTTCAAAACTGACGCCGTATTCGTAAGTCGGATTAAGATGAGAAGGAGCATAAAGATAATGTATCTGTTCTGGCCGGATACCGTCTATGGCATAGCTGTCCATGATGACCTTGATTTTAGGGTCGGCATGCCGGCCTCCGATACCGGTGCTGGCTATAAAATGGGTTTTCGGCGTAAGGTTTTCCCGGGCAAATATCTCGTTACGTCCTTTTACCACTCCGGCGTAGTTGACATCGACGTTTTGTACAAAAAACCATGTACGCATACAGTTGTCGGCCAGAGTCAGATTCCGCTTTTTTAATTTTTGTGTATAATCCTCCAGCAGATGATAAGTTTGTAAATGAGAATCGTCCGATGGATTCACGGCACATCCCTGCCATAAATGTTTATAATGCCCCTCGTGAGTGACTTCAACCAGTCCGTCATTGCTGCGTTCGATTGTCACATCCGTCATCCAGTAAATCCAGAATGCGATTTTGCTGCCATCCAAAGGTGGCTGCTCTACAAGGGATAAGGCACAGCTGTATTGAGCCATACGTGTGGTCACTAAGGCGGCCTGATTGGCGGCGTCGCTCAAGAATACACGTACGAATACGGGACAGGCATGATCTGTCCTGTCTTGTTGAAGTTTTTCGAATGTATTGAGTATAAGTTCTAATTGCTCGTTGAATGTCAGTTCCTTGTCTGTAATGTGTATAAGGGTGTGGTATTCTTTGACACCTTTGTCTTGAGGTTGAAAAGACAGTTCCTCAATGTTGACTTTTTCCATAGATTATATTTTGTTGCAAATATGCGTATTTGTTTTTGTTTTACCAAGAAAGTTCGCTTATAATCGTCTCTATCCGGCATAGCTGTGCAATCCGCCGAGAAGAAAATTAACTCCGAAATAGGTTATCAGAACGCTTAGAAAGGCAAAAATCATATAATAGTGGAAAAACATGGGGCGGTTCAGTCGAGGCAATGACTGTGGATGAAGAGCCATCATGTAAACAAGCATGGTAATCAGTGCCCAAACCTCTTTGGGATCCCATCCCCAATAGCGTCCCCATGATACATTTGCCCAGATGGCTCCGATAAAAATGCCAAATGCCAATAAGAAAACAGCGGGGTAAAGTAACAGATGACTGATTGTCTTTAACCGTGAAATGTCTGTTTGATGGTCTGTTCCCGAGCAATTCAGTATAATTGCCGTCATGCCGTTGAGCATGGTGAATGCCAGTAAAACATAGGCCGTCATGATGGTTACTACATGAATACTCAGTAAGGGAGAAGACAGAACCGGCATTAGAGGAGTGATAGGCGGATTGGCGGCTCCCATCATGGCAACCAGTAATGATAGTCCGCTGATGAGCAGGCCGAACGCGGTGACAATTTCAAACCGTTTACACAGTATTAATGCGGCTAAGGTTGCGCAGGCTGCCATGAATTGCATGGTTTCATATCCGTTCGATAAAGGCAGATGTCCGCTGATATATCCGCGTAACGTAAGGAGTAAGACCAGGAAACAGAAAATAAGCATCAGTATGCCTCGCAGCACTAAAGTGACAATGCTTGGTGTCTCATGCTGTTTAATCATCCGGTAACAGTAAAATATAAATGCGAACAGGCCCAATACGAGCGTCACGATTGCGACTGCTTTTGTCTGATTAATGCTGTTATATACTCTTTCCGCCGAGATTTGTGCGTCGGATGGCAAGGCATTTTCAGCTTCTTTTTTCTGGTATGTTCTTATTTTGCCAAGCAGTCTGTTGACATTCTGAAAATTATCTTTTGCAATCTCTTCCGCTAAATAACTCATGCTGTATCGGATAAATTTCCATTGCTCTGCGGGCATGTTTTCCGGCAGATTATCGGTTATGGCAAACCATGTTGTCCGTTTGCCGTTCATGTCCTGCCAGGGATATAATTTTAAAGCGTTGCCGCCGCAGATTATGCAAATGAGGTTGAACTTTTCATTCGCGTCTTCAACATTACGGTAATTGGAAACCTTTGTCTTGTCACGGAAAGCATCGGTTAATTTATATCCGTTACTGTCGGCAAAGTCTGTCAGCGAAGCATATTGTCCGGAGATTCCCAGCAGGTGCTGTACGTCTTTGCCTTTTATTTTTATCATGGGTTCTTCTTTCCAGTCGTCATAATAGAATAGCCATCCTGTCAGCACTTGTTCCGCGCTTAATCCCTTATATGTGGTTTTGCCGTATAATTTTGTCGTGAAGTCATTTGCCAGCGTTTGTAACGGACAGACCCTGTCATTGTAATAAACATAGAGTGTGCCAAATTTCTCGGCTACGTCTTCCGGTAATGTCTTCGGTTGGGCGTAAATAGGAGAAGTAAGAACGATTAACGCAAGGCATACTTTGCCGCGATGGATTAGAGGATTGTGATACAGTTTTTTGAAATAGCTCTTTTTCTCAAAGAAGAAGAAAACAAAGGCAAGAAACAGCAGGATATAACCCGAATAAGTAATACTGATTCCGTAAGGGTCGTACGCTACGGAAAGGGTAGTGCCTTTTTTATCGGCGTCATAACCGGACTGGTAGAAACGGTAATGTTTGTAGCGGCAGATGTTATTCATAGAGACCGTTTCCTCAAGGCTTGTGCCGTTGTCGTTGATTAGAATGGTGCTGACATAATCCATCGGTGCTGATGAGCCCATATAATATATCAGGTCAAATGATTGCAACTGTATGGTGAATGGTAAGTGCTCTGTTTTGTTGTCTTTTGTGACAAAAGATGATGCCGCGGGAACATCATTTCTCAAATGAATATATCCCTGTTTACCGAATAAGAAAGTTATGGCCGCGCCGGTTAAAATCAGAATAAAGGCGCAATGAATAAGAAATGTGGCCGGACGCTTCCATATTTTCCGTTTCAGGCAATAACAGGTTGCCGAAACAGCAACGATTATCCATAAGCCAATAAAAAGTGGAGAGTGATAAAAATAATCTTCCGTTAATTTGTTTCCATGAAATTTTTCAAAGATGGTGGCTGCCACCATCATGATGATAGCAGCCACTGTACCTCCAAAACTTAAATATTTTAACCTTATAATGGATTTCTGCATATTTGGTTTTCCTTTATTTTGATTGATCTACGTCACGTCATCTAACAGCTAAAGTACAAAAAAACGTCGAACTGTCAAAAGAGAACGTCAGATGGAATCAATGAACTTTACAATGGCGTCGCGGTCTGCTTTAGATAACTCCCGGAATTTTTTTACCGTGTAATAGGCGTCACTTTCCGGATTGCCGTGCCACATGATGGCTTCGATGACAGTTCGTGCACGGTTGTCATGCAGACGGTCGGCTGTTGGTGAGCCTGTGCATTTCTGATGCAGGCCGCGTCCCCATAAAGGTGTCGTACGGCACCATCCTGTACGGATATCATTCACCATGTGCAGTTTGTGCTGTATCATGTCAGAGTATGGCCATATTTTCTGATTGGGATAACGCGGAAGCCGTTTGTCACCATTGCTGAAGAAGCCGTTCGGGTCATAGAAATAATCATCTCCGGTAGTCCATGACGGTTTGTGACAGTACGTGCATCCTATTTCCTCAAACTTTTCTTTGCCTCTTAAAACCTCTTCGTTGTCCACGTTACGTGCTGCCGGAACGGCAAGTCCTCTGTGCCAGACCATAAAGTCAACATACTCATCGTCACTCATCTCAACGTCGAGTTCCTTAGATGTCAGATAAGCGTAGATGGCTCCTTCCGTCCCATTGGCGTTGGTTTCCGGATGCCATTCCGGATGCGTTTTGTCAGGGTCTGTCCGGGCGATAAATTCCGGGTAACCGGCCTGCACCTCCGGGTCTTTTGAAGAATACAGCGCATAGGTACCGGCAGCGTCCAGATAATGGTAACGGCGGTTGCTGCGTGTCACATTGGTAATGTTCCACATGGCGTTGACTCCGGCAGCGTCCTGCAGCGGACCACGGCTTAAGGCGTAGGTAAAGCGGTAGGGATGTTCTTCTACGGATGTACCGGGCAGGATGTCTGTTTCCTTACTGTTACTGTATTGTTTCACCCATTCGCCGTTTTTAAAGAAAGCCGGATTGATGCCGTTGGGCAGCAGCCCGTCAGCCTCCTGTTTCTTGTATTCGGCTTTCAGGTCCTCGTCCGAGATGGCGTCGAGTAATCCTGTTCCGTAAATGCCGATTGTCGATTCCAGCCGCACCTCATACGAGGCATCAGGCATGACATATCCCTGGTTGAATACATATACGGCGCTCTGCGGCATATTGACCTCAGGATATTGCAGCTCATAGGTTTCTCCGTCGGGGAATGTGTTGTTCCATTCATCCGTATAGTTTTTCCAGCTGACGGTTATCTTGCTTTCGTCTATCGGAGCCTTGAAAGGCGCTACGGCATGTCCTTGCGGCATACCGGCCAACCAGCTGACGTATGCGTCGGTAGACGGATTGTATATAACCAGAAGGCAGCCGTTTCCTATGGAATTGGTTTCAAAACTTCCTTCGGGCACCCGTTTGCCATGACCATAACCGGGATGGCAGTGGATGCACGACGAGCGGATGTAGACGGGACCCAGTCCGCTGCGTACACCTTCAGTGTTTGTCATGAAATTCTTTTCAAACAACTGTTCGCCTCTTTTAAAAGACTCATACAGTCCGTTTTCCTCAATTGCTGAGGTCGGTTGCTCAAACGCGTTCGAGGTTGACAGTGAGGTTGTTCCTAAGTCTCCACCGGTATAATACCATTCGGGCAGGTCTGTTGGTGTCTGGTCCGGTTCCGGTATGCTTTCTGCCTGCTTGTCGCTGCAGGATGTCAATCCCGCGATGATAATCAGGCCGGGTAAAAAATGATACGTTTTCATCTTATTTACAGATTAATGGTTAAAAATAAGGTGTGATCTGCATTTATTTTGTGGCTGTGGCCTACAGAACAAATACAGATCACGGGGTTGTGATAAATTACAGGCTTAATGAGAAGTCAGCTTGTTAAGTACCTCGTTCAATACGTCTCTTACATTATTACATGCGCTGATGGCGGCCTGGTTGATGGCGTCATATTGCGGGTCTCTGGCCGTCTTGGCAAAAGGCTCCTGCATTTGGCCTATTTTACTAATGGCATCAGCGATGGCATTCTTTACTTTGGTATCAAGATCTTTGTCCAGTGTGCTGATGTAAGCGCTGAGCGAATGATTTACAGGCTTGATATAAGAATCCGTTTCCTGGCAGCCTTCGTAAGCGTTGCGGATACTGATGATATTATCCGTAAAGTCGGTAATGGAGTTCAGACTGTAAGGCGATTCGATGTAATCCGGGTCGTCTTCTTCGCCGTGTCCGGTCGGATTGCCGATTTTCAGGCCACCCACCTCGTCAGCGATATCCTGCGCGCCCACAATTAATTCCTGTACGGCCTCATTGTAATTGACATATTTGCTGCCCGCTGCGCCCGCGTTTTTCATCGAACTGCCATAATTGAAAGATGGTTCCAGTTCGGCATCGGTCAGAATCTGTTGCTTTTCTGCCGTGATATTGTCCATGCCGGCCCAAGAGGCTTCCAGACGGATACACTGATTGCGCAAATCACCTGCTACGGCTGTCAGATAATTCAGTTCCTGAGTTGTATAATCAACAGCGTGGGGGAGTGAGGTGCTTCCTGTCTCGTCAAGTTCAAACAACATGTATTCAATGGCATGGAATCCCAAAAGACCATATCCCAGCATATTGCCCACATAATAGCCGTCCGGGTCCATCTGTTCCATCTGGGCCGTGTTGTTCAGCAGATTGTCCATTGCTGTTTTGTCCAGCGGCCAGGAGTCAATATGCGGGTCAATGTTGTAATCTCCGGCCGCGCCGTAAAGCCAGGCCTCGCTTAGTTCCCAGTAACGGCGTGCCTTGATCCATGCCTCGCCCGCTGTTGTTACCATCTCCTCGGTAATGTTCCCTACACCGGCGTTGCGCATTGCCAGACAAGCGGTATGCAACTCTATTGACGCGTCTGCCATACCTTTGTAGGTTGGAATGATTGTGCAGTCCACATAGTCTGTAATGACGTTTTTCAAGGCAGCCTCCTGAGTGTCTGTCCCGGTGTCGGGAGCGGGGTTGTTGTCGTCGCTGCAGCCGGTCATTGTCACAGTGAGCCACATGCCTGTTAAGATGAATGCGGATGTTTTAAGTAAAGATTTTGTTTTCATGCTGTTAAATATCTGATTTTTAAAAAAAAGAATAGGTTATCGGGTGAAGAAGCCGGCGTAGACTATGCCGACAGATACGGCCGGTTCGTTATTATATTTAGATTTGAGCAGCCCTATGGAATATTCGCCTTTAATGGCGATGTCCTTCAGCGGGTAATAATTGATGCCGGCTGCTATCCTGTGACGGCCGCACCAGTCATAGTCGGTCACACCGCTTTTGGTCTTGAACATAGAGTCATAGTAATCATATCGTCCGAACACATAGAACTTCTGCTCTTTCTGCTTGAGCTTGTTTATTTGAGAGAATATGTCATATCCCGCCTCAAAACCTGCCGCCATGGCGTCAGAGGCTACGGCCTGCTTGGGCGATGGTGAGTCGTTGCGTCGCCCCTGGTTATATTGAGTGATAAGGTCAGAGTCGGATAAATGACCGTAGTCTATGTTGCCGCGGGCAATCCAGTTATGATTGTTGTAGCAAAAATCAAAGGCGCCTATCAGCACTGTACCCTTTACATTGTCATATTTGGCGTTAGGAGTAATCAGGGTGTTGCTGAATGAGTTGCCGGCATAACCGCTGAGCGAGAGGCGTAATCCCTTGACTGAGAAATTGTCTACTCTGAATGCGCCGGCTACGGCATTGCCTATTTTGAATTCGTAGGGGCTGCCCGCACCGCCGGCAATCCAGCCCTGACGCCCGAAACGGTCTGAATCCAGTCCCGGTACAAGAATGGCCTCATAGCGCCATTTGCCGGCCTGACCCCAGAAACTGATACCTGTTTCGTGCCATGTGCAGGGGAAAATCGTGTTCTCGCCTTCCGGACGGTATACACCGAAGAATTCGGTCGGGAGATGGTGGGCGTTTGTAGCCCCGACAGGTACGATAATATGTCCGGCCTTGATATTGAATTGCGGGCAGAACGATTTCTGAATCCAGAACTGCTCCAGAGCCACCTCGCCGCCGCGTTCTATCTCGCTTTCATATTCTCCGCCTTCTTCCTCTTCTATTTCAATGGCGCTTTCCGTACCACCATGCTCAAATTCTATCTCAGACCCCATGGACCATCCTTTTCCGAAATCATACCCGAGAAAGATAACCACATGAGGCAGGTCAAAACGTCCGTGGCTTTTCGCGTTTTTGTAATTCTCCGCATTGGTATATCTCAGATAATTGTCACTGAAGAAATTCCGGCTGTAAACCGCCTCGCCATATCCTCCGATGGATAATCTTGATTTCTTTGAAGGGGCTTTTTCCTTCTTTACGGTGTTTTCCGCGTCGGAGGTCTGTTCCCGATTGTTTTCTGTCGTTGGCTTTCCGAATGCTGAAGACAGGTTAAGGTTCAGCATGAGTCCGGCAGACAATAAAAGGATTTTTGTTTTCATCGTTTTTGTTTTTTGTTTTTATTTCGTTATTTTTGATGTTGCAAAGTTATGGCGTCTGCCGTATGTTGTCAATACACAAAAAAAGTGAAAAAACGTTGACGGACTGGGTATGCGCAATACAAGTCATAAAGTATTCGAAATACCTAATTCCCAGTGCCAAATACCATGAAATAGTGATTGTGCGGGTCGGAATATTTTATTTCCTTTGCACATAATTTTTATAATAGTAGGCATCATGTTGGAAAAGTACAAAGAGACGGATAAGATGAGCGATATCATTGGAGATGATTATCGGGTATTACAAGTGATTAGTCGTTTTGGCCTGACGCTGGGCTTTGGCGATCAGTCTGTTTGTGCCACGTGTGAGGCCAGTGGGGTAGATTCGGCTACTTTCCTGGCAGTAGTGAATTTCATTCATTCCAACGGACATGCGGTGAATATCGGCGAGCTGGTTGAAACGATTTCGTTGCCGGCCTTGATGAATTATCTTCAGCGTTCGCATGACTATTTCGTGAAGTTCCGCCTGCCCGCGATACGGCGGAAACTGATAGAGGCCATTGACTGTTCGGCCCGCAATCAGATTGCTTTCTTGATTTTAAAGTTCTATGATGAGTTCGCGGCCGAGGTAGGGCGGCACATGGATTATGAGGATTTACATATTCATACCTACGTAAAAGATTTGCTGGCCGGAAAGAAACTGACGGCCGGCATCAATATCCACACACTTTCGCGCCAGCATCACGACAACCATGCGCAGCTTGAAAAGAGTCTGTCGGAATTGAAAAGTATTATCATTAAGTATTATCCCAACGACAGCAATGGGCGGTTGCTTAATGAAGTGCTGATGGACCTGTTCATTACCGAGGAAGACTTGTTCAGTCATTGCCATCTGGAAGATACACTCTTTCTGGAGGCTGTGGTACAGGCCGAGGAGAAATATATGCACCATGATGAGGTTGAGGCCGAGGTTTCCGATGAAACGGAACCGGAAACCTCAACCGGAGAATCGTTGAGCGACCGTGAGAAAGAGGTTATCGTATGGGTGGTAAAAGGTCTTTCCAATAAAGAGATTGCCGAGAAACTGTTTATCTCCGTCAATACGGTGATGACCCACCGCCGCAACATCAGTCGCAAGCTTCAGATTCATTCTCCGGCGGGACTGACTATTTATGCGATTGTTAACGGACTTATTAATTTAGAGGATGTCAAGATATGAAAAATATTAGTGTGTTTTGTGCGGCCTCCCGAAAACTGGAAAACCGGTATTATGAGGAGGCGTTGGCTTTTGGCGAATGGATGGGAAAACACAACAAGGTGTTGATTTACGGCGGAGCAAACTCCGGACTGATGGAGGCTGTGGCTAAAGGAGTCAAACAGCAAGGCGGTAAGGTCGTAGGGGTGATTCCTCACATGCTGGAATCAAAATGTCGTGTCAGCTCTTATGTAGACGAGGCGATAAACTGCAAGAATCTGTCCGAGCGTAAAGATATCATGATGGAGCAAAGCGATGTCTTTGTGGCGCTGCCCGGCGGAATAGGTACATTGGATGAGATTTTCACGGTGATGGCCTCAAACAGTATCGGTTATCACGCTAAAAAGGTCATACTTTTTAATGTCAGTGGTTTTTGGGATGGGTTGCTTGGCGTTCTGAATGAGATGGACAGCAAACATTTCATCAATGTCCCTTTGTCGCAGTATTTGGAGGTGGTCCGTTCGTGGGACGAACTGGAGAGATTGCTCGGTTAGAGTCCTTTTTCTGTAAATTAAAATAACGGTACGCTGTGGGTGTAAATCATGACATCTGTTCGCCTTTTTAACTGCGCATACCGTAAAATTATTCATATCCGGAAACAAATCCATAATGTTCAGCTGGGATTTATTTCCGGTATTTTTTTATGATTTTCACGACCGGAAACTACATCCGATGGTTTCTGAAGAATGTTTTCTTCTGACATAAAGAAGCGTGAAAATATAACTTTATGTTTGCTTTCTGCCGGTATTATCATAAGATATGCCGCTTATTTGTTGAAATGATGACATTGTGATAATTCCCTTATCCTTGTTTTGGGGCGTTTTTTTTATCGGATTATCTGTAGACATGAAAAATATGAAATTATAGGTATAGACGGTTAAAGGCATCTGAAATCAATTAACCGTCTGAATAATAGTGTGTTGCGTTCCGTTTTTAAAAGGCGGACTAATAATATTTGTTTTTTGTGTCACAAGACAGATACTGTGCGGAAAATGGTTTGAATGTATATCGTGTAAATAATAATTACTTTCTGATATTTCAGGCACTATGGTTTTCCAAACGCGCACGGTTACGGGTTTCTTCGTAACCGTGCGGAAATTTCATTTGCTACGGTTACGGGCATCACCGCAACCGTGCAGAAAAATACTCGTAACCGTACAGGATGAAATTCGTAACCGTGGACAAATAAATTCGTAACCGTATGCGTTTTGAGTCGGCGTAGTACATGATTTATTGAGCAAAACTGTCAGAATTATAAACAGCTTTATTATTAATATACACTATAATAATGGTTTATAGATACGTAAAGATGTAAAATGCTGACAAAGTAACAAAACGCATACGGTTACGGATATTTTATGAACGGTTATGAAAAAACGGTAACCGTATCCGTTTTATGCGGTTTGTGCGCTTAAAGGCGGTTTCTGTCGCAAGATATGGTTTTTCTGATGTAATATATTTTCAATGCATCAGGCTCGGTGTACGCTATTTGCTTCTAATCACTTTCCGAACAGTTTATAGACACGATTCTTGTCAGATAAATAATGTTTATATGGTTCCCGAAAACCCTGTTTAATTCAGATATCCGATAAAATATATCTACATATTATGCCGTTTGCTATAATATTATGGAAATATTTTTCTTAGTATAAGTGAGGGCCTTCGGGATAAAATAAAACTGACCTGTTTTTATCAGATGGGTTTTATCTCATAAAAACAGGCCATGATATTATTTAGGTTGAATCGCTATTTGCCGGCCGAACGCTACGTCGATGGAATTATGTATGCTGGCACAGACATTGGCGGCAAAACTTTCACCATATCTGATTAGTTTTTCCCATTCGGTGGACGACAGTTCTTCTAAATCCTGATGTCTGATGCCTTCTCTGTATAATCCGTAAATGAAGCCGGCGTTGAAATTATCTCCCGCCCCGATGTTGCTCACAGTCTGTACGGGCGTAACGGCGTAATGTTGGCAGCCGTTGGGTGTACACAGCGTAATGCCCTCACTGCCTTGTGTGCAGATAAAAAGCGGGCAATAATTGATGATATGCTTTTTATAAATGGTTTCCGGGTCACGTTCGTTATACATCACCTCAAAATCGTCAGCCGAGCCTCTCACCACGTTGCTCAGGCGGAAATTGTCATGAATGGCAGGCCAGAGCTGTTCGAGTTCTTTCAGATGAGGTCTGCGGAAATTGAGGTCATAAAACAGAATGGCATTCTGCGCTTTTGCTTTTGTCAGAAAAGCCTTCACCTGTTGGTGGGTTGACGGTGAGATGGCATAATAAGAGCCGAATTGTATGATGTCGTCGGCGTTTACCTGCGGATACGTCACGTCAAGATTTGTGCAAGGTTGTGATTTATAAAAAGTATAGTGAGCGTCGTTGTTGTCGTCCAGAAAGGCCAGTGAGATTGAGGACTTGATTTGGTCGAGCCGCCTCAGATAACTGGCGTCCACATGATTCTCTTTCAGAAAATCAGCTATTTGTTGTCCTACTTCGTCATTTCCTGTTTCTCCTACAAAGATGGCGGGGATGCCCGCGCGGCCTATTGAAATGATACTGTTGAATGAAGAACCGCCCGGAACGGCTGCTGTGGGCTGTTTGTGGCGGAAGAGTATGTCGAGTATGGTTTCTCCCAGACCAATGACTTTGCGCATAATAATTGGGTTGTTGTTTTATTGCAAACTTACTAAAAATCTCCGGAATATCCGCTGAAATGCAGAGAAAGAAATAAGTGTTGGCACTTTAATTGTATGAAGGTAATACCGCCTTGCATAGCATAGAATATGCTTAGAATCTTAGCACTATCAATATATATGTGTCTTTTTAAAAGACATAGATAAAGTCAATTCTGAAATGGAAGAGGTATCTTTGGGAAGAATAAAAATAGGTTGAAGAAAATGTAGTAATATTTTGTAAACTAGCATAGCTTTTATATATTTGCAATTGGATTGAGTATTTTCATATCCAAATTTTTTGGAAAAAAAGAGGCGTTATGTCTTCTTCTTGTGTGATTAAAGCCTAGGAAACTGAATATCATGAATGCAAGAGATGGCGTAATGGTCTCCACGCATATGCGTGGGGCTGTTATTCCCACATCTTCATTCAGGGTTTTCCTAGCACCAGATCACAGAGACGTGGCATACAGTTCCACGCTTCTTATGTTTATAAATATCCTTGTGGGACTGGAGGATTCTTAATAAAATACTATGAAATACAATTTAGAAAAAAAGAGCGGACAACCGATGCCATGGTTGATGGGTAATCAATCTTTTTCTATAATCTAAACTATAGAGAATGGAATTCCGGTGATGTATTATCTCTTTTTATAAATAGTCGAAGTCGATTTAAGGGGCGTAGTAACAAAATGTTAAAGAATCATATAACAGAACCTCTATCTCATTAATTTGAATAAGACTCAATTTTTTATGAACCTTATAATATTATGAACAAATTACCAAAAGAACTTAAAACAGAGATTATAAGTAACATTAAAAACTCTTTTATTTATAGTACAATCTCGGTTCAAAAAGAAAATAACTCTGAGCATGATTGGGTTGAATTATTGAAAGGAGCAGAATGGAAAGAAACCGATTATGAGGGGAATACAAGAAGCGTTAATACTAAAAAAAGTCGTTTCATTAAGAATTTGAGATTGTTGTCACGTTCTGTATCTGTAAAACAAGACCCCTTTTTATTAGGTATTTATGGAGTAGTTATTTCTGATAGATCTAATAGAGTAAAAAAGGTGTTGAATAAAAGCGTGTATAATGATATATCGAAAGATCCTTCAGAATTTGATTATGTTATTAATGAAAAGAACTTAGAACAAGTTCTATTGGATGGCTCGAAGAAAAGTAGAGGTTTTGTAACATTCTCAGTATCTACATTCTCAGGAGATAATATTCCAGATTGTCCTGAGTGTAAAGGAAGTGGTCAGATTTTTTGTTCTGAATGCAAAGGAAAAGGAAAAATTCGTTGTAAGAAATGCGAAGGTCGAGGATGGGTCTTGTGTGAGAAGTGCGAAGGAATAGGAGAAATACAATATGAGGCTGGAAATTACGCAAACGGTGACCCACGTATTAAGACAAAGGCATGTCCGATTTGTGGAGGACAAGGAAAATTAAAATGCAACGATTGTAATGGCGAGGGGGAGATGACTTGTAAGAAGTGTAATGGAGAAGGAAAGGTTACTTGTATGAAATGCCATGGCAATGGAAAGCCTGTTAGTGGTTCCGTTATGCAGATAGTAAAAAGTTTTGAAGATAAGTATTATTTTCAGAAGGGAGTGTCGCTTGTAATGAAATCAAGTCGTGAGAATAAAGTAATAAAACCTTTTTTTCTTAAAAAAATATTTTCACATAAATGGTTACAGATTAGCCAAATGTATAAGGCACCAGGTAAAATTATTATAGATAATAAAGCCCAAATAGCTAATGAGGTATTTTTATCAGGAGATGAGTACCATTCTCTTTATAAGGCTGTTCAAAATGATATTAAAAGTTTAAGTAAAAAACAGAATACTGTTTGTGTACTTGAGAATTATTTTATATTATCTCCTATTACGGTTATATCAATGCAGTATACTGATTTAGATGGTACAAATAGTGAGATAGTATTTTATGTTTGGGAAAATTTTTTATGGTGTGATTGTTATGAGGAACTGAGTTTTGGAAAGTTACTATTATTAAAGATTAAAAAGGCATTATCATGATTGTATTCTTATCCTGGTTTATAGCCAACATGGAAATAGTTTTTCTGCTTCTCATGAGTATCATGACAATTGTGAGGATCAATTTAAATGATATGTATTGAATCGTTTTTTCACTGCATATTCGTGGGTGATGACAACAATGCTGTTTTGTGTTTATTTTGACGACTTTGTAAATTTTTTAATAGGAAGTAATGATTAATATATAACTATGATAATGAATGAACAGATTTTGACGTATCCAGATTCAGAACTGGATTTGAAAGAAAAGATAGAAAATCTGAATGGTGAATGGTTGGATTTTCTTAAAGAACAGTTGCCAAACGAGTCTTGTAACATAGAAAGGCTGTTCGTTTCTGATGGCTTTTATCCCTACTATACATCTCAGAAAAAGAAGATTCTGTTTATCGGACGTGAAGCATTGGAAATAGGAGGATGTAACTATATGGAGTTTCTGTATGAGGCGTATCAGGAGAAACAGATTGGAAGCCTGCCATTGAACCGTCATAAATTCCATTCTACAATGCTTTATTTAACTTATGCAATGGAACATGAGATTTATACATGGAGTGATATACCTTACGCTTCTGAATTTATATCAGAATTTGCGCAACCGGGTGGTATCAGCAATGCCTTTATGAATCTGTCGAAGTTTTCGAATGAAAGTGGAGAATGGGTGGCTGACGGAAATTTGATAAATTCATTTATATCAGCTAGTAGTAGGTCACCTGTTAACTTTTTCGCAAAGGAAATAGATTTGTTGTCCCCTGATATTATTTTCGGAATGAATCTGGGCAAAAGTATGGAATGCTTTGGTACATTCGAGTCTCCAAGGGGGTATGGAAATGGAGATGTTTGTTTCCAATTCTTGAAAACCCCTTCGGGTGGAAAATATCCATATCTTGATTGCTGGCATTTCTCTGCACCTGGTAAAAGTGCAAAAGAAAATATATTTAATCCTGCAATTGAGGCTCTCAAGGATAATGGAATAATTAAATAAATGGAACTAAATTAAGTGCTTATTACTGAATGGTTACAAGTTGCTATTGTTGTTTTTTATTTTAAATTAATGCAAAAATCACTTATCTATAAAGTTAAGTTGATTTTGATATTACAAAGTATGAAAAATGTTTTTCGTCGAAGTTAAAATTTAAAAAGATCTGTATTTATGAAAAATTTATTGCTACTATTATTTACACTGCTTTTTTTTACTTCTTGTAGTAATGATGGTCGGATGGTTGAGAAATTTCTCTCACGTATCAATGCGCGGGAATTTAATGCGTCATCACTCTATATCTATCCGGGCGATCATGCGAAGTTGCGCTTATATGCAGAGGTCTTAGAAAAGAATCCAAATACTTTTTTAAAATTGAAGAATAAGCAAGATATAGAAATAAATGGAGCTAAAGGGGTTGTTGTAGAGTTGGAGTGTGTTAATCCTACACCTTATTTTTGTAACTATATGAAAGGACTTCATTTGTTGAAACCATCAACAACTTCCTCATCTGGTTTTATGATAAAAGATACACTTTACATTAAAGAAACCGTAGATGGTGAATGTCTGACATTTAATTGGGCAAAAATTAAAGGTGAAAATCTGAAATTGGCCGAAATTAATGACAGTACAATAAGTACAATGAATATTCGGAAAGGCATGGGGACAGAATATCCAGTTGTGGGAAAGCTTAAATATGGAGAGTACATCGTGATAGACGATTATTCCTCAAAAACGAATTGGGTAAAATGTTTTTCTATAGATGAACAGTGCAACGCTATTGAAGGATATATATATCGAAATTCACTCTCGTCTGTTGATAATGTATTTTTTTCTTTGGGAATATTTGACTCGATGGGGCTGCTGATAGCTGTCGTTGTATTTGTTGTACTTGGGTTTATTGTCGTTTTTGGGCATTCTATAATTGCTGCATTGTTTCAAATTCCTGTCTTGGGTTGGTTTTTATCTGTTGGATTAATTCTATTATTACTCTATACTTTCTATCAATTGATTGAAAAAATATTGTTTGAGTTGTTTATTATAAATTTACCTTATTGATTATGGCAAAGCTTAAAGGTTTGAGTTTCTCTTTGAAACGTGCAATAGGCATCAGTGGTATCAAGCAAAAGATTGCAATTGCATCAGGGATTCCTACCACAAAAAGTGGACTGGAACGGAAAATAGGTCACATAATACTTGAAAAGGTGAAACCTACAAAAAAGAAATAAAAGACCAATACTTTTTTCTTTGATTCAAACTTAATAGAAAAGAAGTAGTCTAATAATTGGTTAGGTTATTTCTTTTCTATATCTTTGAGTATCATCAAAGTGAAAGGGTGTGAAAACGTTTCTGTTCATACTGTTTTCATTGGTTGTTATAAATGTGTTGCTGTATATAGAGTGGGATGTTAGCAGCATTACAGTTTCCAAATAAGAAACAGTTCAGTACAAGAAAATTATCTTTTGGCAAATATGAAATAGGGGTACCATTGGAAATATATGAATACGGGAGTTGGAAGTAAAATAATATCGCCATGAAATCAAGAATGATCATTTTAATCATTGCTCTTTGTATCTTTGCTGTGAGTTGTACAAATAACCGAAAGCAACAGAATACGATTATTGGTGGTGCGGATGGTACTACAGAAATCGTCATCGACGGGAAAGATTGTAAAGACACTGTGACTTATAGATTACAAGACTGTTTGCTTTGGTACATAAAGCAGTTACCCGAAGAATACAAAGACAAAAAAGCTTGTATGTGGACTGAATATGAAGATTATCAGGAAAATGTACAATTTATTAATGTGTTTGTGGCAAATCCTACAGATGATTGGTGGTTATTCGGGCGTAGTTGGTATTTGGAGGTTTGGAACGGTGAGAAATGGGTTTTCCCGAAGTCTAAGGGAGATTTAATTTGGTTTGATGATGGATTTGCTATAGAAAAGGCCCCCTTGCTTTATTGTTTTCGTTTTCCTGTTGGCAGATATTATCATTTGCCTAAAGGGAAATATCGCATAAAGAAAGGTTTTTCGATGAATAAAGGAAAAGATAATTATACCGTCCTCATAGCAGAATTTCATATAAAGTAACTTTTAATTTTATAGTGTCATGAAAATGAAAGCATTATTACTGGTTGTAATGGCATTAACAATGTATCCGTTGTATGCCCAAGAAGTGACAGAACGTTATATTGAAGTGACAGGTACATCAGAAATAGAAATTGTGCCGGACAAAATTCACTATATTATTGAAATCCGTGAATACTTTGAGGAGGAATTTGACGGAAAGTCTAAACCCGAAGAATACCGTACGAAAGTACCATTGTCACAAATAGAACTAGGATTACGGAAAGCTCTTTCCAAAGCGGGTATTGCGAAGGATGCGATCCGTACGCAGGAGATTGGCGACTATTGGCGAAAGCAAGGGCAGGACTTTTTAGTTTCAAAGAAATTCGATATTACCTTGACAGATTTTCGTCAGATAAATGAAATTGTTAAGCGTATTGACACAAAAGGCATCAATACGATGCGTATCGGTGAGTTGGAAAACAAAGAGATGTTGGCATATCACCAAAAAGGAAAGATAGAAGCACTGAAAGCCGCCCAGCGGAAAGCAACTTATCTGGTAGAAGCCTTAGGTAAGAAATTGGGTGATGTGACACGCATCGTGGAGGAAGGGAGTAGCAACATTTTCCCGTTTGCACAAAGCAATGTCTTGTCATCCGATGCTTCCTCATTCGACAACTTCCGCACCATCAAGAAAAACTATTCCATGTTGGTACGTTTTGAAATCATAGATTAAATGTAAAGCGGACGAAGAGAAGAATATAATATTTTCTTTCCGTTCGCTTTGTTTGTGTATATCTGCATCAATAGAAATTATCCCAATAAGTAAAGCGATGCAAGCCGCTGTAAGTGTGACGGTTATCAAGTCATTACTCCGAAATAAGGTAATTTTTCTGACTTTCTTAATCTCAAATAGCTATATTCTTTATATAGATTTACTAAAAACCGGAATCTTTTCTTTCAAACAGAGAAACTCCGTTTTTTTGTATTACCTTTGCACAGATATTTTAAAATTAATTGATTTGAAGATGTTTGAAGAGCTTGGCGTTTGGGAGTGAAAATCAAAATCCAAAAGTATATTCAAGTTATATTAAGCTTTTATAGAGTAGATGCTAAAAGAACTAAAAGCATATTTATTAGAGTTACTAACAATCTTATTATTGATGAATTAATGTATCTTTGCAAACTGAGGTTTTAAGGGTATTACGAATAGATTGTAGAAAGTAATAAATATTTTAGCTAGTAATTTGCACACTCAAAACATGAAAACTAACATGCGGATTAAAACAGTAATCGGTATAATTCTTGGTATATGTACTGCCTTTTTGTGGGGATGCAAGGCTGATTTGAATTCATTCGAAGAGAGCGAATCGAACGAATATATTCAGCTCAATTTTATCAAAGCCGAAACAACACGTGCTGATATTGGTGAAGATGGTTCTGGTGCGTTTAGCGAAGGAGACCGTGTGGGCTTGTATATCAATAACGGGTCAGATATCCAATATCGTGAGCTTGTTTTTGAGGGAGGAGAATGGCTCCCGCGGTTAAAAAGGCAGGACTTCGGTGCCGGACAATTAACCCTCTCTGCTCATTATCCTGTGGTATCGGGAGTATCCGATATAGCCAAAGACCAATACGAATTTAAGGTGGAAACGGATCAAAGTGGAGCAGGAAAAGATAAATCTGACTTATTGGTAGCTCAAACGGTTTTGGGTGTAAATCAGAATAGGGCCAACTTAAATTTTCGGCACGCCTTACATCGCCTGCGTATCGAATTGAAAGGGGCGACAGATAATGTAAAAATAGCTGTCAGAAGTCGAATAGGAGGTGTTGTCAATCTGTTGACGGGCGACGCCATCTATACAGACGGTGATTTTCAATGGATTACTCCGAATCAAAATTCCGACGGCAGTTTCGAGGCAATTATTTATCCTCAAGAGGCTGCTCCGTTTCGAGACGGAGACGGCTCTCTGCTGAAAATCACAAAACAAGGCAAGGAGTCTTATTTTAAGGCTCCGGATATGCAGACTGACGGTAAGGCCTTAGACCGGTTCGAGGCCGGCAAACAAATCACTGTCAAACTGTCGCTCAATGAATCTACTGATTCCAAATGGGCCAATAAAAAAGTGTGGGTTTATGGAATAACTCCGCCTGAGGAGAGTGCCTGGAGACGACTATATACAGAGTACTCAACTTACTATCTGCCTTGGGATAAATCATACGGTTGGTATGATTGTAATAAAATGAATCCTACAGCCAACCCTAATGGTATTCCAGATGGTATGATGTGTTGGGCTGCATCCGGAGCCAGCATTTTACATTGGTGGTTTGATCAGAATAAAAAATACATTGACATGTATAATTATCAGGGACCCGACTACCATTGGCACGACTCCCAACCTTCCGCACCTAAACAGGAGAGTGATATTTTCCAATGTTTTATCGATGCTTTTGACGATGAGGCCGGTTATCCTGATGCCGGTTTGAATTGGTTTATACACGGTGTGATTCCGACTCTTCCCACGCTTGAATATCCATACAATTACGGAGGATATTTTAAAGACGTATTTCCGTCGTCGGTCAGACTGAGCCAGAATTACGGTGGATTGGGCAAAGAACGATTCAATGAGATTATTAAAGATGCTCTGGCTAATAAGAAGGCTATTTCCATGTCTGAAGGAACTTTGAGATCTGGGCATATCACTACCATTTGGGGGGCTGAATTCGATGAAAACGGTGATGTATCATACATATATGTGGCCGACAACAACGACCGGGATCGATTTGAGGATTATGGTGTCGGGTGCTCACGTCTCCAGATTGCTTATCTGAAATATCCCGAAGGAGCAACTTACACTTGTTTTATGACCGGTTACATTCCTGAAAATTATGCTGTTGCTATCAATAGACTGATTACGTTGGAATTGGGAGAAAACTATTGGAAACAATATTTGGGACTGTGACGCAATATAAAATAAAAAATCAATAAATATTTATATAGAAAATATGAAAAGTATATGTTATTATGTAGCAGCGGTTGCAATCCTTTTTGCAACAAGTGGTTGTCAGAAAGATTCTGAGGACACATTATCTGTGGGTGATAAAAAGATAGAGTTCAAGACTTCTATCGTAAAAGAAAATCCCATATCCGGTAATATAAAAAAGCCGGTCATGAATGATGACGGAAGCGGAAATTTCTCTAATGGAGATGTCTTTACTCTGCATGTTTTGTCTGAATCGGGTAAGTCTACAAACATCAAGTACAGCGTGGGAATCACCAATCTGTATTGGAAAGATATTAATCTCAATTCAGAGGATCATCAAGTCCACTTTTCAGCATGTTATCCTGAACAGGAGCTGAGTGATGGAAAATTCTCATTCGATATGGAAACAGCTCCGGTTAAGGATTTATTGTGGGCCCACAATAAGGGTGTATCTACAGAAACGTCTGAGCCTGTGGAACTCCAATTCAAACATATTATGCATCGGTTGGTGATTAACTATTCAACAGAATCGGATATCGAGGTAGATCAGATAAAGACTGTATGTACCGCAAAATCAACATGTGAAATTGATCTTGCCGGCGAAACGATAGATAACAGCAATGCTCAGAAAGCGGATTTTCCGGCTACCGGTAAACAAATCTCCTTCATGCTTGTTCCTCAAAAAGTTTCGGATGTAAAACTGCATGTAGTGGTAGGGAAGTTAGAAAAGGATTTCAACCTTAATGAATATGTTAAGTCAGACAATCTGGAAAGCGGTATGCAGTTGACCGTAAATCTGAAGGTAAAAGACGGCAGCATTGTGCTTGAAGGAAATTCAATTGATCCGTGGGGAGACCAGGGTACAATCGAAGGAGAAATTATTATGTAATTCTCTATCAATATTTTCTTCAGACATTATCATATATATGAACAGCGGAATCCGAATCTTCGGGCTCCGCTGTTTTTTCTCACTATGGACCCTAATGTATTATGTTCTTTTCTTACAAAGACTGCTAAAAAGCTAGAATAGCACGTATTAAGAACCGAAAACCCGTTTTTTTGTATTACCTTTGCACGGATATTTTAAAATTAATTGATTTGAAGACGTTTGAAGAGCTTGGCGTTTCTGCTGAAATCAGACAGGCCATTGAAGAGTTGGGGTATGAGCACCCTATGCCGGTACAAGAGGAAGTGATTCCATATTTGCTGGGAGTGAATAATGATGTGGTGGCGCTGGCACAGACCGGCACCGGAAAAACCGCGGCTTACGGTTTGCCTGTCTTGCAGAAAATCGATGCGGCAAACAGTGATACACAGGCTTTGATTTTAAGTCCTACACGTGAACTTTGTTTGCAGATTGCCGATGATTTGGAGAACTATTCCAAATATCTGCCGGGCGTACGTGTACTGCCGGTGTATGGCGGTGCCAATATCGAGACGCAAATCCGTACGCTGAAAAAAGGTGTGCAGGTGATTGTGGCTACTCCGGGCCGTTTGATTGACCTGATGGAACGCGGAGCCGCTTCGTTGGAGCACGTGGAGAATGTGGTGCTTGATGAGGCTGACGAGATGCTGTCCATGGGATTCTCGGAAAGCATAGACGCTATTCTGGCCGGTGTGCCGGAAAATCATAACACGTTGCTGTTCTCGGCCACAATGAGCAAGGAAATTGAGCGTATTTCCAAGAAATATTTACGTGATGCCAAGGAGATTGTTGTTGGTTCGCGTAATGAGGGAGCCGAAACGGTCAATCATGTCTATTATATGGTTCATGCCAAGGATAAATATCTGGCTTTGAAACGTGTGGTAGACTATTATCCCAAGATTTATGCCATTATTTTCTGCCGTACACGTATGGAGACGCAGGAGATTGCCGACAAACTGATTCAGGACGGGTATAACGCGGACGCGCTGCACGGCGATTTGTCACAGCAGCAGCGTGACCTGACGATGCAGAAATTCCGCCAGCATCGTGTACAGTTTCTTGTGGCTACCGATGTGGCCGCACGAGGGCTTGATGTGGAGGACTTGACACACGTCATTAATTACGGTCTGCCCGACGATGTGGAAAATTATACTCACCGCAGCGGACGTACGGGACGTGCCGGAAAGAAAGGAACCAGTATCTGTATCATCCATACCCGCGAGCGGGCTAAGGTCCGTGAGATAGAAAGGGTCATCGGTAAGGATTTCGTTAAAGGAGAGTTGCCAAGCGGCAAGGAAATCTGCGCCAAGCAGCTGTATAAGGTCATTGACGATATTGAACGTGTGGAGGTTGACGAGGAAGAAATCGCCCAGTTCCTGCCCGAGGTTTACAGAAAACTGGAATGGCTTGACAAGGAGGATTTGATTAAGCGTGTGGTGAGCCGTGAATTCGGACGTTTTCTGCAATATTATGCCAATGCACCGGAGATAGAGGAGCCT